>CAYZEV010000007.1:0-6146 GCA_964477865.1 uncultured Methanomassiliicoccaceae archaeon
GCAGCACCTCGGGTCGGCCGATGTCATGGCGGACGAAGATGGCCTCGCCGGTCACATGGGTCAGCGCCTTTTCGCAGGCCCGTTCCGCGGCCTCGATGGTGTCGTCGATGCCCACCACTCCCACCGCCCGGGAGGTGGTGGTCAGGATCCGACCGCCCTCCTCGTTCACCATGGCGAAGAAGGACCGCGCCCCCTCGCGGGCGATGGCCTTCTCATCGACCTTGATCTCCATGCCGGCCATCGGCTCGGTGCCATAGCCGCGCGGCACGACGTACTTGCAGACGGTGGCCTTGTGCTGGAACTGGACCTTGCTCGGCGACAGCCCCCCGTCGGTGATGCCCTCGCATATCTCGGTGAAGGAGGAAGAGATGATGGACAGCACGTTCATCGCTTCGGGGTCCCCGAAGCGGGCGTTGAACTCAATGACCCGCGGCCCATCGCGGGTGTTCATGAACTGGCCGTACAGCACGCCGCGGTACGGGCAACCCTCCTCGGCCATGGCCGCCACCGTCCGGCGCATGATGTCCAGGGCGGTGTCGCGGTCCTTGGCGCTGACGAACGGGAGAAGATGGTTCTCCTGGGAGTAGGAGCCCATGCCGCCGGTGTTCGGACCGACGTCGCCCTCGTAGGCGCGCTTATGGTCCTGGACCAGGGGCATCGGTATCACATTACTACCGTCGCAAAAGGCCTGCAGGGTGAACTCCTCGCCGATGAGCTTCTCCTCGAGGACCACGCCGCCACCGCCGATGTTCTGGTCGAAGATCTCCTCCAGGTAGTGCATGGCGTCCTGCTTGGTCAGGAGGTGCTCTCCCATGACCTTGACCCCTTTACCCCCGGTCAGCCCTACCGGCTTCACGACCAGGTCCGCGTCGTGGTCCATGACGTACTTCTTGGCGTCCTTGAGGTTGTCGAACGTGGCGAAGTCGATGTTGCCGGGCACCTGGTGCTTGCGCATGATCGAACGGGCGTAGGATTTGGATATCTCCAGGCGGGCGGCCAGCCGGGTCGGCCCCACACATTTGATCCCCATCGCTTCGAGGGTGTCCACCAGCCCGACCTCCAGCGGCGATTCCGGACCGATGACCGCCATGTCGACGGAGCGGGACAGGGCGTATTCCACGACCTTGTCCACGTCGGTCTCCTTGACCAGCTTGAAATCGTCGGCCAGGCGGGCGATGCCGGGGTTGTGGTTCTTCATCACCGAGTAAACGACCGAACCGCTTCGGGACAGGGCCGAGGCGATGGCGTGTTCCCGTCCCCCTCCGCCTACTACAAGGACCTTCATTAGAGCACCTGAATAGGGTAAAGGGGGAGGCTCATAAAAAGTGGTTGGTTTTAGCTCCGTGTGCGGGAAGTCCCCTTGCGAAAGCGGGGGGATGAAAGCTAGCACTTTCGGTGACCTCCCTGTTAGACGTTTATATGCGAAACTCATCGGAAGATCAGGTACTCTGACATGCTGATCTACAAGTTCCGCCTCTACCCCAACCACGAGGAAGAGCGGAAGCTTCTGTACACCAAAAATCTATGCCGCCTGGCCTACAATCGTATGCTGGAAGAGTACAACGCCGGACCGCGTACCTCCAATGACATGGGTCGCTTCCTGACCCAGCTCAAGACCGAGTGGCCCGAGTTGAACAAAGTCTACTCGAAGTGCCTCCAGACCGAGCGGGACCGATTGTTTTCCAACCTGGCCGCCCTGGCCGAGATAAAGAAGCGGGGTCGCAGAGTAGGTAAGCTACGATTCAAGCCCGAACACCGATTCCGTTCCATCACTTACAATCAGTCGGGGTTCAAGCTCCTGCCTAACAACGACAAGTTCGGCATCCTCCATCTGAGCAAGATCGGTGACATTCCCATTCGACTGCACCGGGCCGTCGAAGGGGCCATCAAAGGCGTCACCATCAAGCACATGCCCTCTGGCAAATGGTACGCCCTCTTGCAAGTCGATGATGGCAAAGGGTCGTCAAGGCGGACCATTATCGACTCGGCGGTCGGCCTCGATGTTGGTCTGACCTGCTACGCCGTCGACAGCGACGGCGACGAGGTGGAGAACCCGAGGCACTTGAAGCATCATCTCAAGCGACTTCGCCGGGAGCAACGTGCTCTCCGCCACAAGCAGAAGGGCAGTAACAACATGAGAAAGCAACGAATAATCGTCGCTCGCACCTACGAGCGCGTGCAGAACCAGCGTAATGACTTCCAGCACAAGCTCGCTCGGAACTACGTCAACAACTATGACCTGATTGTGACCGAGAAGCTAAACATCGGCAAAATGGTCAAGAATCATAGCATGGCCCGCGGCATCTCTGACGCCGCATGGGGAAACCTGAACCAGAAGATAGCTTACAAAGCTGAAAATGCTGGTAAGCTGTTCGTTCAAGTGGACCCACGGAACACGAGTCAGATGTGCTCCGGCTGCGGGACCATGGTGCCTAAAGCATTATCGCAACGGGTCCACGACTGCCCAGCCTGCGGGTTGGTCCTCGGTCGTGACCATAACTCTTCACTTGTGATCCTTGAGAGAGGATTACTGAAGGTACGGTCGGAACGACCGGAACTCACGCTTTTGGACATTCGACCTCTACAGCCATCAGTGAATGGTCTGCAAGTCGGGTGGATGAAAAAAGAAGCCCCGCCCGAAAGGGCGGGGTAGTTCACAGCTGGATGTTCAGAGCTTTGAACAGCTCGTCCAATCCCTCTCCGGTCTTGGCGCTGGTCCGGTGCAGCTTGGCGCCTTTCTTGATCCGGGAGTAGTCCCGATCCAGCAGGCTGGCATCGATGTCCATGTGAGGCAAGAGGTCGATCTTGTTCAGGACGGCCAGGTCCGATTCCACGAAGATCATCGGCTGCTTCCTCACCATATCATCGCCCTCGGTGACGGAGATGACGACCATGCGCATGTCGGTACCTAGGGGGAAATCCGCTGGACATACCAGGTTGCCGACGTTCTCGATGAACAGGAAGTCCAGGTTGTCCAGGTCGAGCTTGTCGATGGCGTGGTCGACCAGATGGGAATCGAGGTGGCACTCCTTCCCGGTATTGACGTTGATGGCGGCCACCCCGGCCTTCTGGAACCGGTCGAAATCGTCCTGGCCAGTGACATCGCCGGCGAGCACGGCGACCCGCAATCCTTTCTCTTTCATACGGACGGCCATCTTCTGGATGAGTAGCGTCTTTCCCGAGCCGATCGAGCCCATCACGTCGAGGGAACGGATGCCGTGGGCCCTGAGGCGATGATGGTTCTCATGACCCAGCTTCCTGTTCTCGGCGAGAATGTCAGCTTCCATGGAGATATCGGATACCTTGTGCACGAGGGCGATTAAAAGCTCCAGGGTTATTTATCATTCCCCTAATCGGGTCCGCTCCTCCGAAGGATGATGTTTTCTCCCCATCAATAACTCTAAGGTTGTAAACATTCAGCGTTCTCTATTATTAAGATTATCTTTAAGTAGACGCAATTTAATCACACCCACATCCTGGCTCTCCCCCTGGACGCAGGGAGACGGCCCGGTAAATATGGTGTGAGGATTATGATTTCGAAAAATGTAAATGACTTGCCAAATAGCAAGCCGGCCTTCCCTCGGAAGTCGCTGGTATTGCTAGGCACCCTGGCTCTATTGGCCATGCTAATGGCCGTATTGAGCTTAGGAGGCGCCAGCGCGGCCGGTCCGACTTATGTCGAGAACGATATAACAGCGGACACCACCTGGCATGCGAGCGATTCACCATTCGTTTTGAATGCGACCATAACGGTTCAGAGCGGTGTCAACCTGACCATCGAACCCGGTGTTCAGGTCAACATGAGCTCGGGGACCTCATTGGTCGTAGATGGAACATTGGTAGCGAACGGCACCAGTGACCTGCCGATCGTTTTCACCGATGATCTCGACGGATGGTATTGGAACGGTATCCAGTTCACCGCGACCAGCGAAAACTCCTATCTCGAGAACGTGGTCCTGGAGAACGTTTCGACCGCTGTCAATATCTATGACAGCACGGTCCAGATCACCAACTGTCAGTTCACCAACGTCGACAACTATGGTGTTTACGCGGCCGACAGCACGGTCCAGATCACCAACTGTCAGTTCACCAACGTCTACTACGGTGTTCACGCGACCTACATCAACATGAACGGTAGCGTAATCATAAGCGGATGTTACTTCGAGGATGTTTGGCAATCCATCGTAGTTGATGTGATCGCCCAATCAGCCGGTGAAGAGCATTCCGATTACTCGGTCCCCGTGACCATTGCCAATAATTTCTTGAACGGCTCCAACTCCATAGTGGTCTCCCGTGTTGCGACCTCATTAGACAACAGCACCCTAACCCTGGGTGGCGCTGTCCTAGTGACCGATAACGAGATCGCCAGCAACTGGGGTGCCATTTGGGGAATGGACGCTATATATGTTCAAGCTGGATCCTATGCCTACCAGAACTCATCCTGTTCGGTCATCGGCGGGATCGAGGTCTCTGGTAACTTCATCTATATGTTAGATGGTGGTGCCTGGGGATTCAACAATGGGATCGATGTGCAGAGGTACGTCCACGCTGAGAGCTACAACTCCTCGGCAACCGTGAACGCCGCGGTGCTGATCGCTGACAACGTCATCGTCTCTGAGAACTACGATTACGGTGTGCGCGTCTACAGCGATGTGGAAAGCTATCTCTGGGGTACCGCCAACCTTCTCGGTGACGTCGAGATCACCGGGAATGACGTAAGCGAGGCTTGGGATTACGACGCCTTCTACGTCGAACTGTATGTGTATGCCGTAGGCGACAGCATTGTGAACGTTGACAGCGCCCTTGCGATGAGCCAGAACCTGGCCCTTAACTGCTCCACGCTCGTCCATGTCGACTATGACTTCATATATTCCTATGGGAACGCGGTTGCAAACCTGGACATCGATATCTCCATCACTGACAACGCGGCCGAAAACTGCGATTCTGGCATCGAGGTCATTACGTACTTCTACGCTGCGGAAGAGTCATCGATCCTCGTGACCAGGCCACTGAGCATTGTCAACAACGCGATCGAGACCACCGACGGCGATGGAGTGTACATCTACGACTACCTGGACGCCTACGACTCCAACACCACGGTGAGCGTCACCGGTGATGTGACCGTTAGCGACAACACCATCGTCTGCTATCCGTACGGCGCCGGTATTGAGATCTACGCCTACGTGGAAGCAACACCAGACTACTATGGTGTCACCTGCCATGCGATCTTTGATGGCGATATTATCGTCCAGGACAACCTGGTCAACAGCTCCGCCAACTACGATGGCATCTATGTCTACTATAATGTCTACGCTACCAGCGATTACGGTAACACCACCGCGACCGCCAGGTTCGGCGACGTGAAAGTACACGATAACACCGTTGCTGTCAACGAGAGCTACGATGTGTACGGCATCGAGGTCTACGCTAACGTATATGCGGATAACAGCGAGAACGGAAGCGCATATGTTACCGTCGGTGGCGTACTGGTCGATTGCAACGAGGTATCGATCATCAGCGATTATTACGGGTATTATGGGGATGAGAGCTATCTCTATGGCATCTATGTGTACGTCGACAACATGTACGCAGATGCTTCGGTTGGCAATGCCACCCTTAGTGCCGGTTCGTTCATCGTAGAGAACAATGTAGTTACCATCGAGACTCAGGAACAATATTATGCGTACGCATGTGGTGTGTTCCTTGATATCGACGACAACTATGCCATATCAAACTACGATGGCCTGGCGTCCGTATCGGAAGGTACCTTCTGCGTTCAGAACAACGAAGTGACCATCACTGCTATCGAAAACTCTTACCTATATATCGAGGGCGTCTACCTCGAAGTTAACACCTATGCCGATGCCAACACTGGTTCGGCCTCCGTGGAGACCGGCGATGTCTCCCTGATCAGCAACATAGTCTCCATAACTGTAGACTATGTGTTCTACGGTGAGGTCTACGGAGTGGGCCTCTATGTGAACAACTACGCCAACGCCGAATTTGGCGAGGCGGCCCTGACCGCCGGTTCGTTCACCGTAGAGGACAATGTAGTGAGCGTTGAACAGAGCGATGTCAACGGGTACTACGGCTACTACGGCTACGAACTCTACAACAGCATCTACGGCGTCTACGTCAACATCGAC
>CAYZEV010000007.1:6246-74884 GCA_964477865.1 uncultured Methanomassiliicoccaceae archaeon
AACATGTACGCCGATGCTCAGGATGGCAATGCCACCCTGACCGCGGGATCGTTCATCGTAGAGGACAATGTAGTGAGCGTTGAACAGAGCGCTGTCAACGGGTACTACTATGACTACTACGACTACTCCTACTACGGCTACGAACTCTACAACAGCATCTACGGCGTCTACGTCAACATCGACAACATGTACGCCGATGCTCAGGATGGCAATGCCACCCTGACCGCGGGATCGTTCACCGTAGAGGACAATGTAGTGAGCGTTGAACAGAGCGCTGTCAACGGGTACTACAGCTACTACTATGGTAGCGAATACGTAAGATATTCCCTAATCTACGGCATCTACATTGATGTTGCAGATGCTTATGCGGGGGCCGACGGTGGAGAGGCAGCGTTCACCATGGGGGACATATGTGTATCCCATAACGCGGTGGACATCTCTGCCAACGAAAGCTACAATGTCGAACTCTATGGCATGCATGTCTCCTTCGACAACCTATACGCGGAGGGCAACTATGGTAACGCTTGTGCGACCGTGGGCGACCTCGCCGTAGATTGCAACACTGTCTCCTGTAGCAGCGAGTACGTCGAGTACCTTGACTTCTACGGGATCCAGGCATACGTCGAGGACTTCTATGCAGATGCCTACTACGGCGACGCATCCTTCGCCGCCGGCGTGTTCACTCTGAACAACAACGTGATCACGCTCGATGCCCAGTACGCCTACGATGTCAATATGGACGGCCTGGACTTCGAAATCTATTCCGCCTACGCTGATGTGGATGGAGACGGATCGGCAACCGCCGAATTCGGCTCGATATGCATTGACAACAACGTCATCAGCGGGCAAACCAGATACATGAGCTACTACGACAGCGACGGTTCCTTCGACTTCGAAGGCATTATCGTTGATGTCGAGGACAACTACGCCACAGTAGGTTCGATCGACAATATGGGCGAGGCAGTTCTCACCAACGGCGACTTCGTCGTGTTCAACAACACGATCGAAGCGTCCTGTTATGAGGCCTACATCGCCAACTACGATGGTATCAACGTCCACTTCGACGAGCTGTACGCAGCGGCAGACGGCGGCGACGCGTCCCACATCATGGGTGTGTTCGACGTCAGCGCCAACCAGATCGACTTCTACGTCGACGAGGGCTCCCTGTATGTCGACGGCATCTACGTCTACATCGAGGACGCCTATGCCGATAGCGGAAGCGCCAATGCCACTGTCGCGGTCGGGAACATAATCCTAATGGCCAACGAAATGACCATCGAGACCGTGAACACCTACTATGTTGGTGACGGCACCGGCATCTCTCTGAGATTGGACGACTTCTACGCTGAGGCGTATGATTATAGCTCTACCCTCACCGTGGGCGATGTCCTGGTCTGCAACAACGTGCTTACCGCTGATTATGTCGAGGACTTCTATGGCATCTATGTCAGCCTGTCTGAGGTGTACGCATACACCGATGAGGGCGACGCTTGTGCGGTCCTGGGCGACGTGGTCGTGGCAGAGAACTGCATCGCTATCAGCGAGTACGCAGAAGATGCCTATGGCATCTATGTGTACATCTACGACCTGTACGCCGAGAGCTATGAGGGCGATGCTTCTCTGGCCATCGGCGCTATCGATGTATCGTGCAACGAGGTCGCATTCGCCGAGGCCTATGATTGCTATGGTATCTTCGTCGACTTCGGCGAAGGTTCGATCTACGCCATCACCCAGTATGGTGACAGCGCGGAGCTAACCGTCGAGAACGGTTTCAACATCGTAGGCAACACCGTGACCATGAGCGCAGCGGAGTCTTGCACGGGCATCTACGTCGAGGCCCTCTATGCATCCGCCTCCGCCTCGTTCGAGAACGGAGTGGCGGTCCTGAACCTGGCCATGACGGTCTCTGAGAACGTCATCAGCCTGGAAGCCACGGACTACTACTACGAGAGCAATGGGCTCAACGGCATCTCTGTTGAGTACTATGTGAGCGTCTATTACGATGAGGCCTCCGCCTGCGTCTTCGGTGGCCTGAGCGTCGATGGCAACATCGTAACCCTGACCAATGACTACGAAGGTACTGGCATCTATGTTGGTGAGAACGCCTACGTGAGCTATGACTCCAACAACGGCGCCGGTCTGTTTGACGTAGAGGTCTCGGTCCAGGACAACACCGTTACCGGTGGCTACTACGGCATCCATATCGATGATGCCATGCAGGCCACCATCTGCGGGAACATCGTGACCGAAGCATACGATGCGGCCATCTATCTGGAAGACGTCGAGGACGTGATCGTCACCGACAACACCTGCACCGAGAGCGGCCGTGCTCTGTATGTGAGCTACGCTGAGAACATGACCATTTCCGGCATGATCTTCAGCAACAACGAGAACGGTGTGGAGATGAACTATGTCACGGACCTGGTCTTCACCGACAACATCGTTACCGACAACCTTTACGAGGGCGTGGACATCTACATGGGTTACAATGTGACCTTCACCCACAACCTCGTGAGCAACAACGGGGACGGAATGGATGTCGACTATGTCGAGAACCTGCTCTTCGCCCACAACGACATCTCCTACAACACGAACGGTGGCCTGGTGATCAGATATGGCGACAATGTCACCTTCACCAACAATTGCGTCACCTACAATGGGGATGGAGCGTACTTCGAGGATGTCTACCTCCTTATCGTTGAAGACAATGTCTTCAGCAACAACGAGATGAACGGCATGTACGCCAGCGACTGCGGCAACGGGGACGAGCCGGTCATCATCGGCAACAACACCTTCGAGAACAACTGGAACGATGGCCTGGTGGTAGAGAACTGCAACTATGTGACCATCTACAACAGCGTGTTCAATGACAACGGTAACTTCGGGCTGGCGGTCTACGGCGGCTACCACAATCAGTGGATAGTCGATGCGGCCGCGGAGGTCAAGAACAACGACGCGCAGTTCATGGGTTCGATATACGTCTATGAGGGTGCTACCCTTACCCTCGACTATGTGTCCGACTTCCTGATCGGCGGAAACGGCTATGATGATGGATACGACGTCATGGCTCGTGGTCCCAGCGAAGAGCTGAGCAGGATCGAGGTCATGGAAGGCGGCTGCCTGGTCGCAACCAGCACCAACTTCTATAACTACTATGGAGCTCCGTGGCTCTTCCTGGTCAACGGCAACATGGAGATGATCGACTGTTCGGTCATGTACGCCATGGAGCTGTACCTAGGCCCCGCTTCCCAAGTGACCATAGACACCAGTTCGTTCACCTATGCGGCTGGCAACGGCATAACCATCGATGGTTCCTCCCCCCAGATCAGCGGCTGTACCATACAGTACTCTGATAAGGACGGTATCGTCGTCATGGGTGCCGACGCCAACCCCGTCATAAAGGGATGCCTGGTGCATGGCAACGAGCGCGGTCTGTACGCCAGCAACACCAACCTCCAGTACGTCGTTGACAACATCTTCCTAGACAACTCTGTGGCTGGCATATACGCCCAGAACGTGACCGGCAAGATCCATGACAACGTGTTCCTCTTCAACTACAGAGAGATATTCGTCATGGACAGCACGGTTACCGTCGAGGACAACCAGATCGGGTACGCGAAGGTCATCAGCGGCTACTCGCCGTACTCGTCGATCGTCATACAGGCGGTCATGGACACATTCCAGGTGCGGTCGAACACCAACAACCTCGAGGACCTCATATACGAATACCTCGGCATGTACGACCTGACCGAAGATGCGATCCATGGATTGATCGATGGTCACATCGGTCTGTATATGGTCGACTCGACCGTGAAGGCCCAGGGCAACGACTACGGTGTGCTGCAGTACGCCGTCTACTCCGTAGGCTCCTCCCTGACATTCAGCGATGTCGTCGAGACGAATTATTTCACCGTCTCGTGGTATAACGCCAACGGCACGCTGAACACCTTCGATCTGCCGTTCAGCGTCTATGACGGCATCTATGCGGATAACTCGGACGTGGTGCTGTCTGGCGCCTCGATCGAGTGCCTGGACGACGCGCTGTTCCTCGAGGCGAGCACCGGCGAGATCGCTGACACCACCTTCGCGGCCGGCGACTTCGACCTGTACCTCATGGAAGGCTCGGTCGTTGGAGTGCACGGCAGCACCTGGGAGAAGTACAAGGTCGAGGACACCTCGGTGATGTACATCGAGAACCTGCTGACCCTGATGGTCAAGGACCAGGACGGCTTCGGCATTGCTGGCGCAACGGTGAACATCACCGATGCGGCCGGCAAGGTCTGGGCCACCGGCGTCTCTGACGGCAAGGGAGTGTTAAAGGTCTTCATGCCCTCGTACGCGATCCTCGCGGACGGGCTGCAGAACACCTCGATCAACCCCTACACGGCCTCGGCCACCAAGGACAACGCCACCGGTAGCAGCAACTTCGTCATGGACGACAAGGCCACCTCGGCCAGCGTCACCGTGGCGATGAAGAAGAACGGCATATTCGGCATGGACCCCCTGGTCATCGGCGGCATCGCCCTGGTGATCGCGGCGGTCCTTATCGGTGCGCTGTACTTCGCCCGGAAGAAGTAAAAACCCTTTTCCAAACCTCTTTCCCTTTTCTATTTTTTGCAATAACCAATATAGTAAGGAATCGTATCTCTGGCCTTGGTGTCAGCTTAATGAGCTATTCTCCCCGCGTAAGCGAACTATTACGGCGGCTGGGTTCGGCCGAAGGCGATGTCCTCCAGGTAAGCAGCGAGGGACAGGCCCGCACCGGCACGCTCATGCCCCATCACGAGTTCAGCCATCCCGACGTCCTGGTCCTCAAGCTGAAGAGCGGCTATAATGTCGGGGTCAAGGTCACGGAAGCGTCCGAAGTGGTCCTGGTCTCCAAGGGCGAGGTCAAGGAGAAGAAGCCCCGTGCCGCCGCGGGCGGACAAGGGAAGAAGCCGGTCGCCGTGCTGGGGACCGGGGGGACCATCGCCAGCTACGTGGACTATCGCACCGGGGCGGTGCATCCCGCCCTGTCGGCCGGGGACCTCATCGCCACCGTGCCGGAGATCGCCGATATCTGCGACGTGCGGGCGGAGGTGCTGTTCTCCATCTTCTCGGAGAACATGAAGGTGGAGAGCTGGCAGCGCATCGCTGAGGCGGTCGCCGACCGCATCAACGCCGGAGCGGAGGGATGCATCATCCCCCATGGCACGGACACCATGGGCTATACATCAGCAGCGCTTTCGTTCATGCTGGAGGACCTCACCCGGCCGGTCGTGCTGGTGGGGGCCCAGCGCTCCTCGGACCGCCCGTCCTCGGACGCCTACACCAACCTGGTATCGGCCGCCCGGTTCATCGTGGAGACAGACGCGGCGGAGGTTTTCGTCCTGATGCACGAGACTTCCTCGGACAGCGCCGCGGCCGTCCACCGGGGCACCAAGGTCCGGAAGATGCACACCTCGCGCCGGGACGCGTTCCACAGCGTGAACTCGCCGCTGGTGGCCCGGGTGGAGTTCGAGGGCGGGACCCAGTACCTCGCCCCCTATCGCAGGCGCTCGGAAGGGAAGGTGAACGTGCGCACGGCCATGGAGCCGAACGTCTCGCTGCTCCACTTCTATCCGGGCATGAGCCCATCGACCTTCGAGAGCGTGCTCACCCAGAGCCGGGGCGTGGTCTTCGCCGGGACCGGGCTGGGGCACGTGTCCTCGGACATGGTCAAGGCGGTCCGGAAGGCGATAGACGGAGGGACCACCGTGGTGATGACCTCCCAGTGCCTGCACGGCATGGTGGACATGAGCGTCTACGACACCGGCCGGGACCTGGTGACCGCCGGGGTGATCCCGGGCGGGGACATGCTGCCGGAGACCGCCTACGTCAAGCTCATGTGGGTCCTCGGGCAGACCGGGGAGAAGAGGAAGATCGCCGAGCTGATGACCGCCGACCTGCGGGGCGAGCTCACCGAAAGGAGGGAACTACATGACTGAGCATGAGCTGATCTGCGGGCTGGAGATCCACCAGCAGCTTGACACCAAGAAGCTGTTCTGCGACTGCCAGACCGTTCTGGTGGAGGAGGAGGGCGATACCATCACCCGCCGGCTCCGCCCCACCCAGTCGGAGCTGGGGGAGATCGACCGCGCCGCGCTGGTGCAGGCCGAGAGGAAGATGCGCTTCCGTTATCAGGCCCCCCATCGATCGTCCTGTCTGGTCGACGCCGATGAGGAGCCGCCCCACGCCGCCAACGCCGAGGCCCTGGACATCGTGCTGACCCTCGCGGCGATGCTCCAGGCCCGTCCGGTGGACGAGGTCCATTTCATGCGCAAGCTGGTCATCGACGGCTCCAACACCACCGGCTTCCAGCGGACCGCCATGGTGGCCATGGACGGGTTCCTGGAGGTGAACGGGCGGAAGATATCGGTGCCCACGTTCTGCCTGGAAGAGGACGCCGCCCGCAAGGTCGACACCAAGGCCGGGGAAGTGACCTACCGCCTGGACCGCCTGGGCATACCGCTCATCGAGGTGGCCACCGGCCCGGAGCTGCACACGCCCGAGGAGGTCAAGGAGGCCGCTCAACGCCTGGGGTCGATGATGCGCGCCACCCGCAAGGTCAAGCGGGGCATCGGGACCATCCGGGAGGACGTCAACATCTCCATCCCCGGCGGCGCCCGGGTGGAGATCAAGGGAGTACAGGAGCTGAGGCTGCTGCCCCTCTACGTGGAGAAGGAGGTGGAGCGGCAGCGCTCTCTGCTCAAGATCCGGGAGATGCTCAAGGAACGGGGGGTCAGCAAGGTCGCGGCAGAGATCAGGGACCATACCGCCCTCTTCGCCGCCTGCCCGTCCAAGGTGATGGCCGGTGCCATCAAGAAGGGCGGCGTGGTGCTGGGAGCGCCGCTGCCCGGCTTTGCCGGAGTGATGCGCTCTCCCGACGCCAAGCTGCGGCTGGGCGCGGAGATGGCCCAGTACGCCCGGACCAAGGGCGTGGCCGGCATCTTCCACTCGGACGAACTGCCGAACTACGGGATCGAGCAGAGCTATATCGATCAGCTGCGGGCCATCATGGGCCTGGGTCCGAACGACGCCTTCGTCCTGTGCGCCGACGACGGACGGCGGGCGGAAGCGGCACTGAACGCCGCCATCGGCCGGGCCTACGAGGCGCTGAACGGCGTGCCGGAAGAGACCAGGGACCCCCAGCCGGACGGTTCCAGCTCCTATTCGAGGCCGCTGCCCGGCGCGGCCAGGATGTACCCCGAGACGGACGTGCCGCCGATCACTCTCGAGAAAGAGCATCTTCAGCGCATCGCCTCCCACCTGCCCGAACTGCCGGAGGTCCGGGTGGCCCGCATCGCCTCTTCCTACGGCATCCATGAGCAGCAGGCCCGCCAGATCGTACGGGACGGCTGGGACGAGCTGTTCGAGGAGGTCGCGCGGTCGAAGGAGCTGGCCGGGGTGGCCGCCAGGACCCTGCTGTCCACGCTGCCGGAGCTGGAGCGGCAGGGCGCCGACCTCGCCAAGCTCGATGAGCCGGCGCTCCGGGAGGTGTTCATCGCCCTATCGGAGAACAAGTTCGCCAAGGAAGCGGTGCCCGGCGTCCTCGGGCTGGTGGCCAAGGGGAAGAAGGTGCCCGAGGCGATCCAGGAGCTGGGCATATCCGTGGTCAGCGCCGACGAGGCCTCGGCCGTGGTGGCCCGCATCATCAGGGAACGGGAGGCGTTCGTACGGGAGAAGGGCGCCGGCGCGGTCGGACCGTTGATGGCCGTGGTCATGGCCGAGCTGAAGGGCAAGCTGGACGGAAAAGCGGCCAGCGAGCTCCTGCGCAAGGAGATCGAGAAGCTCCTGGAAAGCAAATAGCGGGCACCCTCAAACCATTTAACAAACCCATTTTCGTTATTTCCTCGACTTTTACCCCATGGGCCGCCCGGAGCTCGAACAACTATTTTCTAGCAAACGCTGGCCTCGTATTCAGTTACCAAGACCGTGAGATGTACGGCAATGGGAACGGCGGTGGTTCTAAAGTTGGCAAGAGACGGGACAACGACCTATCCGACCCGGACGGGATATGCGCCCTGGCCCTACATATTGGCCCTCATCGGCGGGGTGCTCATCCTCATCGAGGGCATCATCGTGGCCATCGCCGGCCCGATCCTGGCGACGGCGGGGGACCTGGGCTTCGGGACGCTCATCTTTGGCATCGTGATCCTCGTCTTCGGCCTGATCGTCACCTGGGCGGCGTACAGCCTGAGGGCGGACCCGGTGCGGCACGTGGCCTACGGTGCGGTGATCGTGATCGTATCGGTGCTGGCCCTGGTGCTGGCCGGCGGGGGCTTCATCATCGGCTCGGTGCTGGGCATCGTCGGTGGGCTCTGGGCCATCATGCAGGGGTAGGTGGGGGCATGACCGTCAACGACACGGGCACAAGAACGGTGGCGGCCCCGCCCACCGTCGCCTACGTACTATCGCTCATCGCCGGCGTACTGGTAGTGCTCAATGGCCTCCTTCTCCTGGGGGTCGGAGCGACCCTGGGGATCGCGGTGTTCGGCGGCGGCATCGCCTTCGGATTGATCGGCGTCCTGCTGGGCGTAATCATCATCTACGCGGCGGTCCGCCTCAACGCCCAGCCGACCGAGCATATGAGCTGGGGGGCGGTCATCATAGTGTTCTCGGTGGTCAGCCTGGTCCTGGTGGGAGGAGGCTTCATCCTCGGGTTCATCCTGGGTCTTATCGGCGGGATACTGGCCATCGCCTGGAAGGTCTAACCGAGGGCAAGCTCCACGACCCACAGCTCTTCGAAGAAAAGATGGCGGGAGCCCCGGCGGGTCTGACGGAAGGGCTTCAGCAGGCGGTCAAGCCCGTCGGCATCCATCTCGGACGAGAGCAGCACCACCATCCGACCGCCCGGGGCCAGATGGCCGGACGCTTGTTCCAGGAAGGGCGCCAGGACGTCCAGCCCCTCTTTTCCGCCGGCCCACGCTCGCTCCAGCACGCCCTCCTCCTCGGCCGCCAGGTAGGGCGGGTTGAACACTATGAGATCATAGCGACCAGGCACGTTGGAGAAGAGATCGCTCTCGATCACCCGGCCGGCCAGACCGTTCCTTTTTAGATTCTCCCTGGTGCAGGCCACGGCCCGGGGATTGACGTCCGCGGCGGTCAGCCAGGCCTTGGCGAAAGCAATGTGGCAACTGATCAATCCGGTGCCGCACCCCATCTCCAGCGCGCTCTCGCCGGGGTTGACGCTAAGCTGTTCCAGGAGCAGGAAGGTATCCTCCAACGGTGGGTACACCAGCTTGCACTCGGCGATGTCGATCTCCTTCCGATACTCCATCTCAGCGTGTCCCCCTGTTGAACCGGGCGGCGCCCTTCCGACCAACCGACGCGGGGTTCACCCGCATCCTCAGGAAGAGCATGTGGACCGACCGGACCATGGCCCTGGCAATGACCTATCCCTGGATAAAGGTCTTCTCATGCATCCCCCCGCTCCCGGAAAGACGGCAGGACGCAGCGAAATCGACTTAACCCGGCTAAGTAATCGGCGTTCCGCAATGGACCCATTCTCCCTGCTGGTCATCGCCATCGTCATCGCCACGCTGGCCCTGGGGTCGCTCAAGAGGTTCGACCTGACCCCCCTGCTGGTGCTGGGCAACCTGGCCATCTTCTTTGTGAGCCTGTTCGCCAACCAGGGACGGCTGTACGCCGACCTGGCCTTCCAGCCGATCGACCTGCAGAACGGAACGGACCTGTACACCGTGTTCACCAGCATGTTCGTGCACGACGGCTTCCTGCACGTCATGGGCAACATGCTGTTCCTGTTCTTCCTCGGCTCTCCCCTGGAAGCGAGGATCGGCAAGCGCCGGTTCGCCGTGGTGTACTTCTCGGCGGGCATCGTCGGCGCGCTGCTGGCCGCGGTATCGTTATTGGTAGTGGGGAACACTCCCTACGTCTACATGGTCGGCGCGTCGGGAGCGATCTCCGGAGCGGTCGGCGCGCTGCTGGTCCTCTACCCGCGCGATGAGATCCCCATGCTCCTGGGGCCGATCTTCCTGCCCCGGGTGCCGGTGTGGCTCTCGGCCCTGAGCTGGCTATTGTTCTCCGTGCTCCTCGCGATCATCATACCCAGCCATGTCTCCTGGGAGGCCCACATCGGCGGGTTCATGGCCGGCCTGGTGGTCGGTCTGCTGATCGGCCGCCATGTCGAGGACCAGCGCCGGAAGGACGAGACCCCCCTGGACTATTCGAAACTGGAGCCGCTGGCCACCACCCCGCAGCTCCGCAACGCCCTGGAGAACATCCGGAAGGAGAGCCACAAGGACGTCCGCAAGGCGTGGCTGGAGTACTTTGCCGAGCATGCCCAATGCCCGAACTGTGGCGGAAAGATGAAGTTCCGCAAGGACCATTTCGTATGCCAGTGCGGCAACGAGGTCGAGATCCGGTGATCGCGGTCCACATCGTTTGTGAAGGATATCTGCGTAAGGAGAACGGCATGGTCCTGGAGGCGCACTCCACCTCCACTCTGATAACCAGCGGTCGCCGTCTGGTGCTGGTGGACACTTCCAGCCGGGAGCGCCGACCCCGCCTGCTGGAAGGGTTGCGGTCCCTGGGCGTCGAACCGGGGGCCATCGAGACCGTGGTCAATACCCACCTGCATCACGACCACGTGGGCAACAACGACCTGTTCCCCCGGGCCATGAAGCTGGCCCGATCGGAAGAAGGCCCCGGACCGGATTACGAGGCGGTGGGGGAGGACCGCGTGGTGGGACCCGGCATCAGGCTGTTGCACACTCCCGGCCATACCCGGGGCTCCATGAGCGTCGTGGTGGAGGCCGACGACGCCCGGTATGTGATCGCCGGCGACGCCCTGCCCACCAGGGACAATTACGAACGGTGGGTGCCCCCGGGGCTCAATTATGATGCGGATACCGCCCTGGAGAGCATGCGCCGCATCGTCGACGAGGCCGAGGTGGTCGTTCCCGGTCACGGCGCCCCGTTCCCGGTCGTACGTTTTTCCCGACCGGCTTGAGCGATAATTTTATTCCCTCATACGGTTCATGGTTGAAGTTGGATTGAGATGACTGTACCTAACGCACTCTACCTGGACTGCCCCAATTGCGGGGAACATGCCGTCCATGAGGTCCTCAAGGGAAAGATCAGCAAGAAGCAGGATAGCATGGAGGCGACAGTGAAGTGCCAGGAATGCGAGCACACCTATTCCACCGTGGTCCGCGAGCCAGAGATGATCAAGGTGCCCATCATCGTCTCCGAGCTGGGCTCCTCCAAGAAGGAGGAGATAGAACTGGAAGCGGGCGAGAAGCTCGGCCTGAACGACGAGCTGTACCTGGGGGAGACGCATCTCCTGGTCACCGGCATCGAATGCGAGGGCCGCCGGGTGGAGAAATGCGATATCAAGGCGATCTCGACCATATGGGCCAAGAAGTTCGACAGGGTCATCGTCAAGATCTCCATCAACAAGCATACCAAGACCATTCCGACCCAGATCGATGCCCTTCCCGATGAGGAGTTCTTCGTCGGGGACCTCATGACCGTCGGCAAGGAGCAGGTGGTCATCCACAGCATCAAGGCCAAGGAGGGCGCGGTGCGCCGGGGCAGCGTGCCGGCCCGGGACATCGTCAGGATTTATACCAAGGCGGTGCGTACCACTAAGTACTGATGAGCATGTACGAGGTGGAGCGGCACGAACTGGTCGAGCGCCTGAAGCGCTACGGCTATGTGAGCAGCTCCCGCGTGCTGGAAGCGATGGAGCGGGTCCCCCGCCACGAGTTCCTTCCCGAGGAGGCCTGGGACGTCGCCTATCAGGACACCCCGTTATCGATCGGCCAGGGGCAGACCATTTCCGCTCCCCACATGGTGGGCATGATGCTGGAGGCCCTGGACCTTGCTCCGGGCATGAAGGTCCTGGAGATCGGCACCGGGTCGGGCTACCACGCTAGCCTGCTGGGGGAGCTGGTCCGTCCGGGGGGCAAGGTCTACACCATCGAGAGGATCGCGGACCTCGGGCGAAGGGCGCAGCAGGTCCTGGAAGACCTGGGCTATGAGGATGTGGTCGAGGTCATCATCTCCGACGGGACCAACGGCCTCCCGGAACATGCTCCCTACGACCGCATTCTCGTCACCGCCGCAGCACCCTATGTCCCCGAGCCGCTCAAGGAGCAATTGGCCGACGGGGGCATGCTGCTCATCCCGGTGGGCGGGAGGAGCTTCCAGGAGCTGACGGTGATCGTGCGGGAGGGGAACGAATACCGGCAGTCGCCCCTGGGCGCGGTGGTCTTCGTGCCGCTCATAGGCGAGCATGGCTACCGGGAGTGATGGTTCCCCAGTATCGGAAGGAGCACATCCCTCAGGTCCCTCGAGCGGAGGACCACATCGGCGTTCTTCTCCACGAAGTCGTCGATGGGATTGAAGGCGATGGACAGGCCGGAGCCGTTGAACATCGAGACGTCCACGAAACTGTTGCCTATGGCCACGGTCCGTTCCTCGGAAATGCCGTACTGGTCTTGGAAGTGGCGCAGCGCCTTGCCCTTGTTGGTGAGGTCGACCCTCAGCACCCCTTCGCCGGTCAGGCGGCCCTGGGCATCGCACTCCAGGCTGTTGGCCATGTGGTCGTCGAAACCGTTCTCCTCGGCGATCCGCCGGGCGGTCATGTCCAGGCCGCCGCTGACGATGACGCACCGTATGCCCCGGCGGCGGAGCGCGGTGACGGTCTCCTTGATGCCGGCGATGATGGGCACCGGGCGCAGGATCTCCTCCACGTCATGGACGCACAGGTCGTTCTTCACCCGCAGCCACAGCTCGATGTCCCGGCGCATGAACTCCCGGTCGTCGATCCTTCCTTCGATGTAGGCGACCAGGGAAGCCTCGTTGTCGACCTTGAAGTGCTCGTGCACCCAGGTCCAGGAGCTGGTGTAGTCGACCAGCACCCCGTCCATGTCGAAGGCCACCAGGTCGTAGCTAGAATCCATTGTGGAAACTGTATCAAAAGCTTATTAATGACCTTTTGTCATGAATTCAGCGATGATAATAATATTGGGCGTCGGACATGTATTCGATATCGCCTGCCAGGTCGGGCGGATCATCGAAGAGGAACATCCCGACGTGGTCGGCGTCGAGCTGGACCAGGCCCGTTATCAGGCCCTCCTCAATCCCGGGGGGCCGTCCAACGCGCGGCTCACCTACCGTCTGCTGGCCAAGATGCAGAAGCGGCTTGCCCACCAGTATGGGGGAGAGGTCGGGAGCGAGATGCTCGCCGCCACCAAGGCCGCCCAGGCGCTGGGGGCGGAGGTACTGCTCATCGACGCGGACGCCAATCTCATGTTCCGGCGGCTCTACAGCGAGATGCCGGTCATGGAGAAGCTCAAGCTCTCATTGTCGGCGGTCACCTCCCTGTTCATCAGCAGGAAGAGGATCGAGAAGGAGCTGGACAACTTCCAGGAGAACGAGGACGTCTATCTGGAGCAGATGGGCGAGCAGTTCCCCACGCTCAAGCGGATCCTCCTGGACGAGCGGAACGAGCTCATGGCCAAGCGGATCGACCACGCCGCCTCCAGCTATCCGGTCGTGCTGGCGGTCATCGGCGATGGCCACGTGGACGGCATCTTGAAGCTGCTGGACCGCGACGATGTCAAGGTCTACCGCCTCAAGGACATCCGGAGCCAGGGAGGACCGTCGGCCGCCCGGCAGTTGCCCAACAACGCCCAGGCCCGGTTCCACTTCGAACGCTCCGTGCAATAGCATAGTTTTTACTTGTCCGTGCCATACTGGTCCTCGTGCGCGTGACCCTTCTTTCATACACCAAGGACGCCGATCGATTGTGCGCGTCGGCGGCCCACTCCTGCTATTCGGACAAGGGAGCGAGCGAGCTCATGGAGGAGTGGGACGAGAAGAAGGGCGCCAAGTGGCTGGGCAATCCCCTGGCCAGCGGGCATCACTCGGTCATCGAGCACGCCTCCTACACCTTCTCGATCGAAGGCGTATCCAGGACACTGACCCATCAACTGGTCAGACACCGTATTGCGTCCTTCAGTCAGATGTCCCAGCGGTACGTGGATATGAAGGAGGCCGGGTACGTCGTCCCGCCGACCATCGCCGCCGACGCGGACCTGGAGGCGCGTTACCGGGCGCTGATGGACCACATCTGGTCGGAGTACGAGGCCCTGGCCGAGAAGGTGCCGGTGGAGGACGCCCGCTATGTTCTTCCCAACGCCTGCACGACCAACATCACGGTCACCATGAACGCCCGCGAACTGTGGCATTTCTTCGAGCTCCGGACCTGCCGGCGCGCTCAGCACGAGATCCGGGAGATGGCCGATGAGATGCTCCGGCTGGCCCAGGAGGCCTCGCCGTTCATCTTCAAGAACGCCGGACCGCCCTGCCTCTCCCGCGGCCGGTGCCCCGAGGGCAAGATGTCCTGCGGGAAGCCCCGGACCGAGCTACGGCGTTCCTGAGGACGGACCTCATCGAACATTCCGTTCGCGCTCCCTTCGCGCCGCTCTCCTCTCGAAGGCGTTCGCCAGAGCCCAGAGGGACACCGGCAGGGCGACCAGGGCGCCGATCACCGCGCCCAGCATCATGATGCTGTTCTGAGGCAGATAGTCCGGAGCGGTGCCGGTCAGCCATAGTTTCAGCGAACCTATCCAGGGTATCTCTCCGGTGACCTTGCCGATGACCCATTCCCACTCCAACGGGCCATCCACGATGCTGCCCTGGTCGATCAGCCCGAACCTCTCCCCGCCCTGGTCGAGCCAGTTGTTGTCACCCATGGTGATCAGTCCTCCGTGAGGGGACGACCCCATGAGGGACAGCAGGTAGGCCAGATCGATATGCACCGTGACCTGGGAATAACCGACCTCGTAGAGGTATACGCTCTGCTCCAGCCCCCACCATCTCCCCTCGGGAGCGCTCCAGAGATGGGTCGGCACCTCCGATAGCTCGGGGATATCGAAGCCCCCGTTGCCATTGTAGACCAGCGTGCAGATGGCCCGGTGGACGATGGGGATCTCGCCGTCCGGCCTGCTGTATACGATGACGTCGCCGTACTCCCCATAGCTCCGATGGCCATCGACGATCGACCCGACATAGGTCCTGATGTCGTCCGGCCCCGAGGCGCGGCGGGCCACCACCACATCGCCGGTATCGATCACCCCCACCTGGCTGGTGTCATCGCTGTGCTGCATGCTCTTCGATTCCACGGCCATGAATGGTGGCCATATGCCGACGGCCGCCGATAGGATCAGCATCGCCAGAATGAAGGCGAGGAACATGCAGCCGAAGGCCAGCAAGGGGCGGCGCAGGTCGTGGGACAGCTCACTGGTCCAGGTCATGCCCTTGTACTTTGGGCCATCGGATGATATAAAGAACGTGCTGGCTTTGGGAGATATCTCGCCCTCCGCTCGCGGGAAAAAGGATTATATATACTTTCAGCTTAACCGGAGATACTTAAGGTGCCACTCATGGGAAACATACGCCCCAATTACATCAAGAGGATCGCCATCGATCTTTGCCAGAAGTATCCTACCGTCTTCAACGCCGACTTCGAGAACAACAAGATGTTGGTATCCAAGCTGACCACCGTTGAGAGCAGAATGATGCGCAACCGCATCGCCGGGTACGTCACCACCTACTGGCAGCACATGGACAAGTAATACCGCACGATACCTTTTTCTATCAACAAGCTTCTGGCCGGCCGTATGGCCTACGCCTTGGAGGTCGAATCCCTCTCTCGGGTCTTCTCGGGGAAGAAGGACAGCGTCGTCGCCCTGGAGCATCTTGACCTTAAAGTAGAGGAGGGCGAGATCTTCGGCCTGCTCGGTCCCAACGGCGCCGGCAAGACCACTCTTATCAAGATCCTCTGCACACTTCTCCTGCCCAGCTCCGGCTCGGCCAAGGTGCTCGGCCATGATGTGGCCAAGGAAGCGCACCGGATCCGGCCGCGCATCAACATGGTGTCCGGGGGGGAAGTGTCCGGCTACGGCCTGCTGACCGTCCGGGAGAACCTCTGGATGTTCTCCCAGTTCTACGGCGTGCCCGGCGATGTGGCCAAGGAGCGCATCGACGGTATGCTGAAGGTGTTCGGCCTTGAGGACAAGGCCGATGCAAAGGTGCGCACCATATCCACCGGGCAGCGGCAGCGGATGAACATCATCAGGGGCTTCGTCACCGACCCTCAGCTCATCTTCCTGGACGAGCCGACGCTGGGCCTCGACGTCAATACCAGCCGGGTCATCCGGGAGTACATCCGGGACTGGGTGCACGCCAAAGAGGGCCGCACCCTCCTGCTGACGACCCACTACATGAAGGAGGCCGAGGAGCTGTGCGATCGGGTGGCCATCATCGACCGCGGCACCATCCTGGCCTGCGACTCACCCTACAACCTGAAGCGGGGGATCGACCATTCCACGACCTTCCTGCTGGACACCACGCCCTTCGATGCCTCCATCCTTTCATCGATACGCGGGGTGCAGGGCGTCAACGCCGAGGACGGGAACGGCGGGCAGAAGGTCCGCCTGGTCCTGGAGGACGAGTCCGCCATCTCCGACGTCATCTCCGCCGTGGTCGGCCAAGGGGCCAAGGTCCTTTCCCTCAGCAAGAGCGAGGCCACTCTGGAGGACGTGTTCATCAAGATGGTGGGGAGAGGATTGGGATAGTCGACTGGATGCTGAACCTGCGGGCCACCGTAGGGCGGGCCTATCCCCGGGTCATCGGAGCGGCCAGGGAACCGTCTTGGGCGTTCTTCGAGATCTTCCTGCCGCTCATGGGCATCGCCGCCTACATCTTCTACTACCGTTCGCTGGGGGCGGACCCCTCGTTCGAAGGGTTCGTGGTGCTGGGGGGCGCCATGACCGCCTTCTGGCTCAACGTGCTGTGGGGCATGGCCGCTCAGTTCTACTGGGAGAAGGAGACCGGCAACATGCAGCTGTTCATGGTGTCCCCCATGTCCCGCATGGCCCTGCTGGCCGGGATGGCCCTGGGGGGCATGCTCTCCGCCGGCCTCCGGGCCCTGTCCACCCTGGTGCTGGGGGTCCTGATCTTCAACGTGCAGATGACCGTGGTCGAGCCCCTCCTGCTGGTGGCGGTGTTCCTGGTGACCCTCATCGCCATCTACGGCATGGGGATGATGTTCGCTTCCCTGTTCATGCTGTACGGCCGGGACGCCTGGAACATCTCCAATCTGATGCAGGAGCCCATCTACCTGGTCTCGGGGTTCTACTTCCCGGTCCGGTCCCTGGGGATCTGGATCAGCGCCGCCGCTTCCATCATACCCATCACCCTCGGCCTGGACGCCATGCGCCAGGAACTGTTCGGGCCGGTCGCCAACGGCTTCCTGCCGGTGACCACCGAACTGGCGATATTGTGCGTCCTGGCGATCATGTTCCTGGTGCTGGCCCGCCACTCCCTCCGCTACATGGAGAACCTGGGCCGCCGGGAAGGGAGGCTGACCCTCCGATGGCAATGAGCGACCAGCTCCGCACCTTCCGCAACGCGGCCTGGCTGGGCTGGCAGATGGAGTCGAACTGGACCCAGCCCTGGCTCTTCCTCCTCTATTCGATCGCCCGGCCGATCGCCGCCACCCTTATCCTGGTGCTGATGTTCGTCATCATCAAGCAGGACGTGGCCAGCGATCCCGCCCTCTTCTCGTTCGTCTACCTGGGCGCGGCGTTCTACATGTTCGTGGCCCAGGTGCTGTTCGGCGTGACCTATGTGATCCACGAGGACCGGGAGCATTACCAGACGCTCAAGCAGGTCTACATCGCCCCCATCTCGTTCTATGTGTACATCATCGGGAGAGCCATGAGCAAGCTGGCATTGACCAGCTTATCGGTGATCATCTCCATCGCCTTCGGGATGGTGGCCCTGGGCCTGCCCCTGGACCTGGGGCGGGTCGACTGGCCCCTGTTCGCCCTGGCCATGGCCATCGGCCTGGGGTGCATCCTCACCATCGGCATAGCCCTGGCGGGGGTCTCCTTCCTCACCGCGAAGCACAGCGCCGGCATCAACGAGGGCATCGGTGGGGCGTTCTACCTGTTCTGCGGGACGGTCTTCCCCCTCACCGTCCTGCCGGTGTGGGGACAGGTCATCGGGCTGTCCATACCGATCACCTACTGGCTGGAGCTGGTCCGCCGGTCAATGTACCCCGGGGGAGGCATCGAGGCCATCAGCGGGCTGGGGGCGTTCTCCGCCCCCACCATACTGCTGTTCCTGGCCGTGTCCGCGCTGGCCTTCCTGGGGCTTTCGATCGCCATCTTCCGTTACGCTGACAAAGTGGCCAGGCAAAAGGGAAAGATCGACATGACCACGTCGTACTAGCGATACGCTTCCCAGGCGCACCGGCATTTCTCCGGTACCAGTCCACATCCGAAGCAATGGGGGCCCGCGTCCACGTGCGCCGGCTCCTCCGGGACCGCCTCCTTGGTCGAGGCCACGGCCATCTCTTTAAAGCCCTGGAACTCGTCGGAAAGCTCGCTCATCACCAGCTCGAAACAGGGGGCGCACATGGAGGCGGAGGTCTTGGCCTTCTCCTTCTTACCCATGCGGACGAACATGACCCCCTTGAGGATGGCGTTCTCACAACGTTGACACTTGCGTTTTCTGGACGCAAGCTCTACCCAGATGCGGAAATCCTTGTCTATTTTCCCACCCATGGGCTCGACGTTGGCAGGATTTAAGGACGTTCCTATTCTGTTATATGGAATGATAATCAGGTGGTGTTCCCAGCTGCCAGCGGCCTGTTTTAGGGCGGGTCCAAGGGAAAATGAATTAAAGGGGGAGATAATACAGGACATTGCCCGAGTGGGGTAGCTTGGATATCCTAAAAGATTGCGGATCTTTAGACCCGGGTTCGAATCCCGGCTCGGGCGCTTTTCGCCTCCCCCCTCACCGCGATCGTCCCTTTCTTCTCCAGACCTCTGTACGCGGTCTTTCCTGGACCCTTGTCTAGGTCTCCTCCAGCTCCTCCGGTTCCTCGTCCATGCCCTCGGTCCGCACCACCTCGGCGTCCCCCGGCGGCAGGATGCGGGAGATCTCCTCCTCCGGTACCTCGAACTGCTTGGAGAGCAGGGAAGCGGTCTTGCCCCGCACCCCCCGGGCCGGGCGGATGACCACGTACTTCGACGAATGGGCCTGCATCGCGGGCAGCGGGGCGCACATGATCTTCCTCTCCCCCTCGTGGACGATCTCCCCGACCGCCAGCTCCAGCGGCAGGTGGTAGACGTAGTTCCTCTTGCCCCTGATGACGAACCCTCCTCGGGGCACGAACTCTCCGGCCTGGGCCATCTTGCTCACCTGGTCTGGCAGGACCCAGTAGGCGGTTCCCTCCGAGGCCCCGGCCATCCAGGCCTTCGAATGGGCCAGGGCGAAGGTGCAGACCTCGGTCATCTCCTGCTCGTCGGCCTCGGCCCCGTTGACGATCACCACGCTGGGTGCCCCATGGACATCGGCGTGGGCGAACCGCTCGGTGTTCTTGAGGTGCTTCTTCACCACCTGGTCGTTGCTGTGGGCGTCCCGGCCGGCCAGGACCAGTTTGCCGCCGGAGGTGATGAACCACTTGTACCGTTCGAACCAGAATTCCTTGGTCTTGCGAACGGCCTTCTTGGCCTCCTTCTTCCGGCTCTCCCCCTCCTTCAATTTCTGGGCCAGCCGGCGCTCCGTCTCCTTCAGCGCCTCCTGGGCGCCCTGCATCTTGTCCTTGCACTCCTTGCCTTTCTGGTAGAGGGCGTTGGCGTTGCCCTCGACGCCCAGGGTGTAGTCGAGAGTGACCTCCCGGCCGGCGATGACGGTAACGACGCTATGCTCCTCCGGCAGGAGCTTGACCAGTCCGGGGATGGCGGACAGCGCTCCCCGGGCCCCCTCCCAGTTCAGACCCTCGGTCGCCTGCTTGAGCTGCTTGAGCAGCGCCTCCACGCCCATGTAGTCCGTGTAGATGGCCTCGGCCTGTTCGGCGAAGCCCTTGGCCTCGGCCAGCTGCGCTTCCACCGCGGAGCTCTGCTGGTCCCTCTGGCGGCGGAGCCGCTGGGCCTCGGGGTCCTCTACCGGCCCGGCCGGCGGTTCGCGTTCGGAGATGTAGCTGTGGATGGCGTCCGAGAAGGTGGGATGTTCGCGGACCTCCCGGCCGACATATTGGATCAGGGGCACCGGCGTCACGTCGATGGGCTTGCCGTTCTCCATGATCTCGCGGGGTCGGAGGTTGGTCAGGGCCTCCTTGAGCAGCAGGTCCAGGGTCTCGTACAGTTTGTGCACCTCTTCGAGGGCCAGGCTCTTGGCCTTGCGGTCCTTGTCCAGGCCGGCCCTGATGCAGGTCTCCTCGGCGTACTGCCCTCCGACGTTGATGGCGGTGGCGATGGTCCTCACGATGTCCGAGGTCGAGGACAACATGGCCTTGCGGAACGATTCCTCCTCCATGGCCCGGGGATTGAACCGCGACGGCGGGAAGGAGTAATCGAGCCCGGGGCGGACCTCCCGGTGCCGCCACTTGTGGGAATGGACGGAATTGAGGATCTTACCCTCCGATACCAGCACCAGGTTGCCGCCCCCGAACAGCTCGATGATGACCTTGTACTGGTTCGGCCCTTTCTCCATCTCGAGGACGACGATGCGGTCGAACTCCTGCTGACGGATGGCCGTGATGCGGCAGTTGGTCAGGTACTTGCGCAGGTTCACCGCGAACTGGGAGGGCATGTCCGGCATCTCCGGCTTTTCCGGGGCGACGTACAGCCACCGCATGTCCTGGAGCACCAGCTCCTTCTTTCCCTGGGCCTGGGTATTGATCCGCAGGAGGACGTTCTTGACATCCCAGTGGAACACCTTGTCCAGGTACCCGTCCACCAGGGACTGCATCTCCCCGGTCATGGCCAGGATGTCGAACGCGCTCATCTCTTCCTTCATCGTCTAGACCATGTCAAAACTGGTTGAAATCATTTGGGTATGAGCTTTCCACGGAGGTGGATTTATACATCTTATTTGATTCAATTTTACTGAATGTTTTATTAATGGGCGGCGATTGCGAGCTAATTCCTCGGATTGGGTGTGAACTTCTTGAAAAAGGCAATCTCCTCACTATTAGTGGTCGCTTTGCTACTGGCCGCCGGTCTATCGGTCATGCTCCCCGCTCAGGCGGCGGCGCCAGGCGATGCATTGCTACCCGTTCTCGCTCCCCACGCGCCCGTAGTGGTCAATGGCGACGCGGACCTGGCCTCTCAGGGATTCACCGGGTCCGGAGCGGTCGTCACCGATCCGTGCGTCCTCGAGAACGTGCTCATCGATGCCGCCGGCGGTGCTAACGGAATTTTTATGGGCAATGTGACGGCGAAATATTTCGTCATCAGGAACGTCCAGGTCATCAACGCCAACGGCGCGGGCACCGGTCCCTATGACCAGGGGGCCGGGATCACCATCTACAACTCAGAGAAAGGACAGGTCCTCAACAGCAATATTTCCGCTAACAGGGTCGGCATCGTGATCTACGGCGGCGGGGACATCCTGGTAAGCCAGTGCTCGTTCTACAACAACGGTGCGGGAGTGGTCATCAACAACATCACCACGCTCCCATCTCATTCCGCAGGCGTGACCCTATACCGGAACTCCTTCGGCGGTACCTATGCCGTGAGCAAGTATGCCGTACAGGCCACCTCGGTGGCCGCCCTTAGGATCGACGGCAACAGGTTCCGTTCCCTGACCAACAATGACGGCATCGTTCTGAAGGAATGCACGGCCGCCTCGGTGGTCGAGGACAACGACCTCAAGAACTTCCCGGGAACCGCGATCCACCTCATCGGCGGTAGCAACGTCACTGTCCGGAGCAACAACGTGACCGGTGTCCTTGGTACCGGCATATGGATCGAACAGAACTTCCAGAGCTCGGCCCCCATGCGCAATCTGGCCATCGTGGGCAATAACTGCTCCAATGTTAGCGGTAACGGTCTTGAGGTCAACGTCCCGACCAAGATCCTGGTCGGGGCGAATATCGCCGATAATGTCTGCAACGGGGACCGCATCGGGATAATGGTAAACCTTGGGCCGAACAGCCACACCAATAACATCGAGAGGAACATCTGCAATGCCAATAGTCAGGCCGGCATTCTGCTGATGAACTTCCAGAAAGGGAGCGTTCAGTATAACACCTGCCAGTTCACTGGCATTGATGGTGGCATGGGCCTCGCGATCATGGGTACCACCACTCTGCCGGTATCGGGGACCGTCAACAACGTGGTCAGTCACAACACCCTGTCCCATAATCCCTCCCCGTTAATGGTAACGACCGGTAACAACTACAACGTGATCGATTCCAACGATTGCTCGTATGGTGTCAACGGCATCAATCTCCAGTCCTCGCATAACCAGGTCACCAACAATGTCATTTACGGTTCGACGGGAAATGATGGCATCATTATCTTCACCACTGGAGCGACGGACAACATCGTACAAGGCAACCTCATCACCCTGCCCCCTGGGACCATCGGTGCGGGCTTTTCATTCTCCAGCGGCATATATGTCCAGGGATCGGCCGGTTCACCAGCAGCCAACAACCGCATCCTGGACAACCAGATCGGTCATACCGACCAATACGGGGTAGTTGTATCGTATTATGATAGCGGCGAGATCTCTGGGAACACCATCGTAGGCTCCCGCTTTGGAGTGGCTATGGACCACTCTAATAACAATTCGGTTTCCCAGAATATCATCTATGCACCCGCAGTCGCAAATAGCGCCGGATTCGATCTGAGATACTCGTCCAACAATACATACACCGGCAACATGGTGTCCGGCATGGCCACCTACGGAATGTATGTGGTGTCATCGAACAACAATACCATTACCAGAAACCTACTGTCGGCCAACCTTTGGGATGGTCTGTACCTGATAATGGGCTCGACCGGGAACAACATATACCTCAACTCGTTCGAGGGCAACAACCCAGGGGGTACCTCACAGGCCGTTGATACGGGGCCTAGCGACGCCAACTCCTGGTTCTCGGGCGGCCAGGGCAACTATTGGAGCGATCACACGTCGCCGGACAGCGAACCCGACGGGTATGTTGACACGCCTTACACCATTGCCGGGTCCATGACGCCACAACAGGACCTTTACCCTCTGAGTTTCCTGATCGGGCCGGCCCTGACCTTATCTGAGACCCATGGGTTCCGAACGGTGAACCTGACCTGGTCGCCCTCGCTGTACGGGACCTATATCTCGGTCGACGAGTACAACATCTACCGGAACGGGACCATAGCCCCCATCGCCACCGTCCCTGCCAGCACAACCCAGTTCATCGACACCAATCTGACCGCGGGATTCGATTACACCTATATCGTCAAAGCCTCGACCGGTGGTCTGGAGAACCCCTACGGTCCGAGCATCATTGTCACGTTGCCACCGGAGAACACCAACGAGCTGGTCTTCTCCATCACCTCCCCCGCTAACGGAGCGAACCTCACATCGGGGACGGTCAACCTCGGTTGGACCACCACCGCCGCGGGAGGGACCATATATTCCATCAGCTACGATGGGGGCAGGACCTGGGCCAGCACGACCAATCTGGACTATATCATACCGGTCACCCTTGCTGACACCTACTTCGGGCAGCCCTACACGGTCTACGTTGAAGCGAGGGACCCCATCGGAGGCCAGTTCGAGACCCAGATGGTACAGTTCTATGTAGACACTGCCGCGCCCTTCGTGAGCAGTAACCTGAACGCCCAGAGCGTTTTCGTCAACGGTTCGGTGCCCCTCAGCTATCGCATCACGGACCCGGGCACCGGGGTCGTGAACGACACCGTCTACCTGGACGGTGCGCTCATCGCCAATAACAGCTATGCGGCGACACCGTACAGGGAGTACGAGAGCCCCGTTGACCTGGGGTTCCCGGTCAACCTGACCGGCGGCACGCACACTGTCACCATCTACGCCGCGGATGCTGTCGGCAATCTCAGGATGATCAGCTATGACTTTCTGGTGGATAGTGTCGGACCAAGCCTGGTCATCGCTTCGGACCTGGAGAACAACGGCAATACCAATCTGCCGGAGGTCCATTTCACCTGGGCGGGTAGCAGCGACCCGTACACCCCGCTACCTTCCCTGCAGTTCATGGTCAAGGTCGACGATGGCGCCTGGAGAAGCATAGGCCCGGCGAACAGCTATACCACCAGCACCCTGCAGGACGGCCCCCACACCTCCTGGCTAAAGGGCACCGACTTCGCCGGTAATGCGAGCATCATCTCCCTCAGCTTCACCCTGGATTCGGTCGGCCCGGCCATAACGGCCATCGCTCCCGCCTCGGGCAGCGACCTTACCCACGGCGTGATCGACCTGACCTGGACCGCCACCGATGGTGACGGCCTAGGCATCGCATCGCACTGGTACCGCCTTGACTCGCTGGCCGGTCAGAACCTGATCTCCACCGCCAGCTCGCAGGCCGTGACCCTGACCGGGGTCACCAGTGGTAACCACATGCTGAAGGTCTGGGCCGTGGACGCGGTGGGCAACTGGGGCCCGACGATGACCATAGCCTTCACCATGGACGCCTCGCCGCCGGTGACCACCGCCGATGTGACCGGCACCGCCGGCACCAACGGCTGGTACACGTCCCCGGTCTCGGTGACCCTGACCGCCACCGACAACACTGGGGTGGCCAAGATTCAGTATCGGGTCGGGACAACCGGAGCGTGGCAGGATTACAGCACGGCCCTGGCGTTCGACACCGATGGCATCCATGTGCTGCAGTACAACGCCACCGACATCTCTGGAATCGTTGAGGTAACTAAGGATCTGGAGATCAGGGTCGATACGACCATGCCCGCCACGATAATGACCGTGACCGGTACCCCCGGTACCAATGGCTGGTATCAGTCCCCGATCATCATCGGCCTGGCCTCTTCTGACGCCATCAGCGGAGTGGCGGCCATCCAATATGAACTGGACGGGTCGGGCTGGCAGAACTACACCGGGATCTTCGAGGTGAGCACATCTGGTAACCACACTCTATCATACCATGCCACTGACATGGCCGGCAACCTAGAAACGGCCAAGCTGTTCCGGTTTGGTATAGATAAGGTGGCCCCGGTGACCTCCATGACCTATAGCGTGGCCGTGGGGACCTCGGGCGGGGACGCCACTCAGGTGACCGTAGGCCTGGTCGCTGCCGATGATGTGAGCGGAGTGGCTGCCATCCATTACCGGATAAACGGCGGAGCCTGGAGCCTCTATGGTCCGTCCATCGTCCTGTCCGGTGGATCGGTCAACATACTTGAGTACAACGCCACCGATATCGCGGGCAATGCCGAGCTCACCCATACACTGATCGTCAAGATCGGGACCAGCGCTCCGGAGCTTATCACACGGTCCCCCGAGGGGAGCTCCGCTCCAATAACCTCGACCGTTAGCGCTGGATTCTCCGGGGCCATGGACCAGGCCAACACCTCGCTGCTGGTGAACGGTGTGACCGGCACGATCTCCTGGACCGGTAACAAGATGGTATTCACCCCGAACACCAATCTGTCGTACAACACGACCTTTGCGGCGACGGTAACGACGTTAACCGATAACGTGCTCTATGCCAATTCCTGGAGCTTCAGCACCATCGCGGGTAAGGGGACGCTGACCGGCCTCGTGGTGGGTCCGGATGGCAAGCCGGTGGCCGGGGCGACCGTCCTCCTGGGCGATCAGAACACCACCACCGACAGCAGCGGCCGGTATGTTCTCAACGCCACTCAGGGCGACTACACCCTGACCATCAAGGCGCCGGGCATGGCCGACCAGACCAAGCAGGTCACCATCCTGCCGGACCTGAGCACCGACAGCGGCACCATCGGCCTGAGCAAGGCTCCTGGCATCGACATGTGGGTGTGGGTCCTGGCCATCCTGGCGATCGTGATCGTCCTGATCGCGGCCTTCGTGGTGTACCGCCGCAGCGCCGGGAACAAGAAGTAAACCCGTTTCAAACCCCTTCCTCTTTCCTTATTTTTAAAGTGGACTTTCCTCCGATCGGCCAGGGTCGCCCGGCCAGCCAAGTCTAATTATATTCAAAGCTCGGTCTGGGTTAGCGTTGATCGACGTCGAGGATGTCATATTGCAGCGCATCGAGCAGCTGGAGGAGGACGACCCCGAGCTGGATACCGACTACGAGCTGATCGCCCCTGATAACCGAGGCGTGATCACCATCCAGAGCGAGCTGGTCACCATCGGCGCCGAGTTTGTGGAATCGGACCTCAGCTGGGTGCGCGGCGATGCGGTCGATGAGTACAATGACGCCGCGGACGAGGGCCTGTACGTCGCGGTCATCGTCCCCAACGAGGGCTACTTCTCGATGATGGACCGGGTGAACAAGGGAGGCCGGGAGAACATCGTGGTGTACAGCTACGAGTCGCTGGGCATACTGTCCACTCCTATGGCCGGCTGAACCCGCGCTTCGCAGCCAGCCACGACGAAACCTATATTAACGAAAAGGGGATTGATGGTCTCCATCCGCCACTGTGGCTTAGTGGTATAGCGACGCCTTGGTAAGGCGTAGGTCGAGGGTTCAATTCCCTCCAGTGGCTCCACAACCATCTCATATTTTTGTTTGGATTACTTTTTATACCTCATATTTTGATTCTGTTCCAGCCTCAGTAATAGGATGGGATTCGGGATGGGACGTTCAGTAGTGGTAATTCTAGCTTTGCTTGTAGTCTTCAGCGCAGCGGCCGCAGTGGTGCCGCCGACCACGTTCAATGCATCCGGGGCGGGCACCGGATCGCTGAGCGTGAACATCACTCAACCCTATGATGGCCAATATCTAGGCGCGTCCACAGTGGTCGTTAAGTGGGAGGCCAATGAACCGGCCAATCAGATATCGTACTACATCGTGTCCATAGATGGGCTGTCGCCACAATACTTCACCCAAAATGCAACGACCTTCACCGACCTCACCAATGGACGCCATACTTTCACCGTTATTGCGGTCAATAACACCGGAGAAAAAGCGGATGATTCGGTAGTGTTCTTCGTCGATACCGCCGCTCCGGTGCTTAACATCCTGGCTCCCGGCAATAACGCCGCTTTGAACCACTCGAATGTGACGCTCACCTGGCAGGCCAGCGATCCCTCGTTGATCACCCAGTACAAGGTCCAAATGGATGGAGGGGCCTGGAGCGCCCCCATCATCCCTACCGAAACATCCCACACCTTCCCTGCCGTCCTCGACGGCTACCATGACTACGCCGTGGTGGCCTTTGATGGCTCCGGCAAGAGCACATCGAGGACGATTACCGTCCTGATCGATTCGAGCCCCCCTACACTCCACATTACTCATCCAGCCAACCTCACCGGTTTCAATCATGCCGATGTCACGGTGGTCTGGTCAGGTAGCGATACCGGTGGGGAAGCGATAGGTGGTAATCTCCAAGGTTATGAGATATGGGTCGATGGGGTCAAGATGATTACAGCCGCGCCCAGTGAGAACCAGTTCACCCGCAATTACACCGACGGCTACCACACCGTCCGGATCGTGGCGGTGGACATCGCCAACAGCACCGCCAGCGATGAGGTCACCTTCCTGGTGGACACGGTGGCCCCGGGAATAGAGAGCGGGCTCCCGGTCGGCGACCAGGAGCCGGTGGACACGGTCATCGTGGTCAATTTCACCAAGCCCATGGACCACCTGGCCACCAACATCACCATCCCGGGCGTGAGCGGGGTCATGAGCTGGAACGGGACCGTCCTGACCTTCACCCCCTCGAGCTACCTGGCCTATGGGACGAGCTACACTGTCACGGTGACCGGCAGGGACCTCGTCGGCGCGTCGATCTCCGATAGCTGGACGTTCACCACCACCGATATGGGAACGATCTCCGGGGTCGTCGTCGATAACAACGGGAAGCCGCTGGCGGGGGTGAGCGTGACGCTGGACGGGGGGGCCACCGTGGTCACCAACGATCTGGGCGAGTTCACCTTCAATGCCCGCGCCGGACCGCATAACCTGACCCTGTCCAAATCCGGGTGGGACGGCCGGACCATACCGGTCACCGTCCAGCCGGGGCAATCGGTGGGCATCGGATCGTTCAATGTCGCCCCCAGCAACCCTCTGGCCATCTACGGGATCATCGCCGCCATCGCCGGGGTGGCCATCGTGGCCATATTGATCTACTTCAGCCATCGCCGCAGGAAGGAGAAGGGTCCGCCGGCCCGTTCGTGGAAGGGCATGGAGCAGATGCAGAAGAGGGCCAGCAAGGGACGCAAGAAGAATGACGAAGAGGATGAGGACCTGGACGATCTGGTCTGATCCCTCCCTTCAAACCTCTAAGCATTCATTGCTTCTCGTTCTGGCCCAGAAGAGTGTGTCCAGGAAGCCCTGAACCCCTTCCAACCTTCTTTCCATTCATAACGAACGGATAAATACGGCACCGCTGTTTTGTTCAATCGACCTTGTTAGGCAAAAAGGACCGCATACTCATCTCCCTGGCCGTCATTCTGGCCATCGTCACGTTCGGGGTCGTCGGCTTCAGTCTAGTGGAACCTATGATAAAAAGCCCGTGGGACGCGCTCTACTTCACCCTGGTGACCATGACCACGGTGGGTTACGGGGATTTCATCCCCACCACTCCTGAGTCCAGGGTCGTGGCCTCGGTGGTGATGGTGGTCGGGATCGGAGCGGCGCTCTCCTTCTTCCAGACCACCTTCGACCTGGCCATGCGGAGGGAGATACGAGCCGAGCTGGGCCTGCCGGAGAGGAGGACCAAAATGAAGGACCATTACATCATCTGCGGTTTCGGGAACGTCGGTCACCAGATCATGGACCAGCTAAGCGCCAAGGGCGAACGGTTCATCATCATAGAGAAGGACCGGCGGAAGGTGGAGGAACTGGTGGAGGCGCACATCCCGGTCATCGAGGGCAACGCCGAGAACGAGGAAGTGCTCGAGCGGGCCAACATAAGGGAAGCGAAAGGGCTTCTGGCCACCATGCCTGACCCGATCAATCTGATGGTCGTGATCACCGCCCGGATGCTCAATGACAAGCTGAGGATAATCTCCGAGGTGGAGGAGAACCGCAACGTGGCCAAGCTGCAGCGGGCCGGGGCCGACGAGATCGTCCATTGTCACGAGATGGGCGCCCGAGTCATGGTCACCAAGGCCCGGAAGGCGATCGTCGATCTGGTCTGCGGCGTAGAGGTGGACACCAAGAAGACCAATTTCTTCATCGCCTACGATGGTCAGGAGTATCACTTCTGCTCCCCCCAGTGTCTCGAGGCCTTCAAGAACAACCCCCAGCGGTTCATCGAGATGCAGCGGGCGGTGGAATCGACCTGCGCGGTGAGATAAGAAAAAAGAAAAAAGGTGGAGGACTAGCAGACCTCAGGCCGTTCCGGGGACCACGATGAACAGCACTGCGAGAAGGAAGATGACCAGTAGGGCCAGCATGATGCCCTTCCTCTTCTGGTGGGCCAGCTCCGAGCCGTATGCGGTCATCTATCCTTCCCTTTCCCCGTGGACCTTCCGTCTACGGTACTTTCTGGGAACCGGAGCTACATATAGATTGTGCTCATTTAATTAATATCTATATGGATATTGATTGTCATTTCATCCGGTAAAGGACGAACCCGGACCAGATCTTCGGCCAGAAGTAGGTGGTCTTCTTGGGCATCTTGCGCCCGTTCTGGGCGACCTTCCAGACCATGTCCAGGGAGGGGGCGCGGACCAGGATGGCGAGGTCGATCCCTCCGGCCTGCACCTTCCTCTCCACGGACGGGCGGTCATGATCGTACTCGATCTCCAGCTCGTTGCCCTTGGGCATCGCGTACAGGATCCCTTTCAGGATCACCTCTTGGCAGACGTAGGTGTCCACCGACCACAGGATGTCCCCGGGGGGCGCGGTGAACTCGGCAAGGAGGGTCTTTCCGCTGGGCAACAGGAGCCCGAAGGTGGGGGCGGTCGCCGTGTCCATGGCCTCTTCGGCGGCCTTGGCGTCCTTCACCGCTCGCACCGTGAATTGCTTGTCCAGGGCATCTAACAGTTCCTTCTCCTGGAACTTCAGGTTCTTGACCAGGCGATGGGTCGGCCGAACGAACATGCCGGTATCCTGCGAGGAGACCATGGTGCAGAGGACATACGATCTCCTCTCGTCCAGCAGATTCTCCTGGGAGTACTTGTAGGAGGTCTCGTACCGGTGGTGACCATCGGCGATGAGCACCTTCTTGAGGGCGAGCATGCTCCGGACGCGATCGACCGTCGCGGGGTCGGCGATGCGGTAGAGCTGGTGCTTGGTGCCGGAAACGTCGCTGCACTCGTACAACCTCGTGGCGGCCTTGGCGATCTGGTCAAGGTCGATCTCCGAGCGATCGTACAGGCCGAAGATCGATTCGCAGTGGGTCGCGGTGGACCGCAGGAGGTTCAAACGGTCCTCCTTTACCTTGGGGAAGGTTTCCTCGTGGGGGATGATGTTCCCGGCCTCGTAGCCCTCCGCCTTGAGCACTCCGATGATGCCGTTGCGGGTCAGCCATTTCTCGCCATCCTGGAAGCTCTGTCGATACAGGTAATAGCACGGTTCCTTGTCCTGGTCCAGCTTGCCCGAGGCGATCCAGGAGTCCAGGAGCTTGGCCGCCTTGTCATATTTCCCGTCCACCGCTCCGAGGGTGATCCTGGTGATGTTGAACGGCTTTGACTGCAGTTTGGCCTGCTCCTCGACGGAGATGATGTCGTAGGGCGGGGACACGCGGTCGGCGATGTCCTCGTTCTTGGTCAGGTGCGGTAGGATGCCGGAAAAGGGGCGGAAGTCGACCATAGGGAACGTTCCCGGTAATGACTCCCCCATTCATGAGGGTTGCGTAGCAGGACCGGTCCCCGGCTGGGAGCCAAAAGCTCTTTTATCGGTTCCGGTCTAACCTGACAAGCCTGGACGGATTTGTAGATGAACCTGATCGAGATGATCAACGAATGGATGCTGGCCCTGATCTCCTCTGCCGGCTATCTTGGCATCTTCGTTGCCATGTTCGTGGAGGGTATCCTCACTCCGATCCCGAGCGAACTGATCATGCCCTTCGCCGGATACCTGTGCTCGACCGGCGAGCTGAACATCATCCTGGTCATCCTGGTCGGCTCCCTGGGCGCGGTGGGCGGCTCGACTATCGCCTACCTGCTCGGCCGGACCCTGGGGCGCCCCTTCCTGGATCGGTATGGCCGCTACCTCGGCCTCGGTCCCGATTCGCTGTGCCGGGCGGACGCCTGGTTCGCCAAGTGGGGCAACTACGGCATCCTCATCGGACACGCTCTTCCGGGGATCCGGTCGGTCATCTCCTTCCCGGCCGGGATAGCTCGGATGGACCTCAAACGGTTCGCTCTGTTCACCTTCATCGGCGCCACCATCTGGAACTCCGTGCTGGTGTCGGCGGGCTTCTTGCTCGGCCAGTACTGGATCGAGCTGGCTCGCAGCCTGGATGGCTGGGACATCGTCATCCTGGTGTCGGTGGGCGCGATCCTCCTGGGCTATATCATTTACAGCCGGTGGAAGAACAAGGAACGGCCCCATTGCGCGGAGGGGTCCGACGACCGGGACGCCCCTTAGCCTCTCACCCTCCATACCTTTCCAGTGCTCCCGCTCGGCCCGGCGTTGTCCGCCCCCAGGACCAGGAGATCGCCCTGACCGGCCGTTCCTACCGAGAGGAGGTAGCCCGGCACCAGACCATCGGAGCGGCCCTCCACCAGCAGGGGATGGCGGGTCCAGTTGCCATCCGTCGAGGGCAGCAGGACGAACAGCGGGCTCCCTCCGGCCCGGTAGGCCCCGAAGACGTAGCCGTTCGCCAGGGCGGAGATGTTGCCATGGTAGGGGGAGCCCCCGATGACGGCGGCCCCTTCCCCCCCGGGCAGGGCGGAGTTCGTGAACTCGCCGATGGGGTCGACCAGCGCCTCCCCGTTCGGTCCGGTGGACGGGCAGGAGGTGGGGTTGCCCCGTGGGTCGTTGGGGTCGAAGCAATGGGCTCCCTCCCGCAGCCTCCAGCCGTAGTTGCCGCCCTTCGTCACCAGGTCCACCTCCTCGAAGCGGTTCTGACCGGCGTCTGCGACGAAGAGGGCGCTGGTGACGGGATCGAAGGAGGCGTAGGCCGGGTTCCGGAAGCCCCAGGCGAAGATCTCGGGCAAACCACCTCCCAGGGCGAAGGGATTGTCGGTAGGGATGGCGTACGGTCGTCCGTCCGCTTCCCGGTCGATGTCCAGGCGAAGAACCTTGCCGTGGATGGAGCCCAGGTCCTGGGCATTGCCTACGGTGGCGTTATGGCCCCGCCCTACGTCATTTCCCCCTCCCCCGTCCCCCACCGTGACGTAGAGGAGGCCGTCCGGGCCGAACAGCACCTGGCCGCCATTATGGTTCATGTAAGGATTGTCGATGGCCAGGATGACCCGGGCCGTGGCCGGGTCGACCGAGGACCCGTCCGGGGAGGCGGTCATTTCGACAATGTAATTGGTATGGTCGTAATCGGTTGGCGCTCCCGGACGGAGGGGGGCGCTGTAGAACGCGTACACTTTGTGGTTGGCGGTGTAGTTGGGATGGAAGGCGATGCTGAGCAGCCCCCGCTCATCGTAGCCTGGACTGAGGCCGACCAGCTCGTTCCGCAGGTCCAGGAACGGTTCGGCGAGCAGGGAACCGTTGGACAGGAGCGTCCTGACCACGCCGATCTGGTCCACGATGAACACCCTGTCCGCGAGGCCATTGGCCCTGGCCACTCCGATCGGATGGACGAGACCCTCGGCCGCCAGCTCCAGGGTCACGCGGTCCTCGATGGGCGGTCCGGACCTGCTTGAAGGCGTGTTGATCAGCAACGAAGCTATCACCACGCCCGCCACTATCAATGCGGAGACCAGCACCCAGGTAGCGTTCCTCATACGTTCGACTATCATTCGAGCGATGGCCCTATTGACTTATCGCTCATTGTTGCCGAGCCGACCGTTTTTTATGCGGTCGGGGTAGAGCCGATGGTCTGGGCCTGTGTTTCCACATGTATGTTTATGGAGATGTCCGGGACTGCCTTACCTAGTTCAAGCTCGATTCTCTCGGTGAGCGCATGGGTTTGGAAGGTGGAGCAACTACCATCGACACAGAGGTGGAACTCGGAATAGACCTGGGTTCCAACCCTCCTTGTCTTCAGATCATGGTATTCGATATAGCCATCGACCTTGGCCAACGCCTCCCGGATCAACTGCTCCTCATCGGGGCAGTTCTGGTCCATCAGGTCAACGGTCGTCTTCCTCAGCACATCATAGCCCATCTTTATGAGGAGGAACGCCACCACCAGGGCGATAAGGGGGTCCAGGATGAACCAGCCGGTCACGCTGGCGATGAACAGACCGATGACCACCCCTACGGAAGAGAGGACATCGGACAGTAGATGCTTGGAATCGCCCTCCAGGGCTATCGAACCAGTTCGCCTCGATTCTCTTAACAGAACAACGGCGAGAATGCCATTCAGGGAGGTGGCCGCGAGGGAGATCACCAGGGCCACATCAACATTCCCTAGTCCCGCTGGGGCCAGCAGCCTACCGACGCTCGCTTCGATGATGAGAACGGCGGCGATTATTATCAGGATCCCTTCGACCAGGCATGAGATGTTCTCTGCCTTCTGGTGCCCATAGTTGTGGTTCCGATCAGCGGGCTTTGCCGCTATCCAGATGGAGAATGCCATCATCACCGAGGCGACGATGTTTATGATGGATTCTAATGCGTCCGATAGCAGGGCAACCGAGCCGGAGGCGAGGTATGCTAATAACTTTAGCACCAGGACAGTGGCTCCAACCACTATTGCCAGCAGAGCAAAGCTCAGCTTGTTCACGATGGGGGATATTTGACCATGCTTTTCAAGGTGTCGATACCGATCCCGTCATCGACCATATCGGGCGATCGGCCAAAGAATACGCTCGAAGAGGCAGCATTGCATGGTCGCCATGGAACGGAACTATTGATGGGAGACATGATGACCTAATTGATTGTTCGAGAGCACGAAGCGGCCGGCCCTTTGAACTATGCCCCATTACCCTGTGGGGCGTCCTTTCTTTTTCATAATATATTGGGCTTACCTATTTATTTTTTCAATTTCTGTGACTCAAGTCTAGCGTGTCAAAAAGTTGGAAAATTAGGTAATGTACTAAGCATAAGATACTGGACAATGTCTACAGACTTCCCAACATATCATTAGGAAGAGTTTGGAGCTCATCTCTGCCCAAATTCACTAACCTGATCGTCCAGCATTTTGTTTTTTTAATTACAACGGCCTTATTGAGGTTATAAAATAAGACTGGAAAAGAGTTTAGGCGAATCCCATAGGGCCTGCCAGGCCTTTAACATGAGTTAAAGAGTCTGTTCCATAGTTGTCCTTTGAGATCCATCCAAGTCCCTGACTGGAGCAGTCTTTGGTTGGTCGAACCCCTTTATTATCAGCCACGAAGCGAACACCATCTCCTGTATGGCTATGGGCATGGCCAAGAGGGTCGTGGCGTCAAACGCGGTCGTGTCGGTGCCGAACAGACCCATTGTACCGTATATCAGGATGCCAACGTCCCCGATAAGGCCCCATGCCGATAGCCATCGTGGCACGAGCCTCGATCGATATAGGACGTAGTTGAGCACCAGACCTCCCAGGCTCAGGAATATCAACGTCCCGAACAAAAAGGACCATTCACGTAACGAGATCAATAATGCGCCCATGGATTGATAGCTAGCTTCGTCCAGGCGTCCAGCTGCATAGTCCTGGCCCATTGACAGCATCCCCAGAAGACAGACCGTACCAATAACGATAAAGATCGCTTCCACGAGTCTGATTCCAGCATATGCCATTCCGAGACCCTCGACATGTTTTCTGAGGATCGGGAACATTAAAGCTCCAATACCGAACACTGAGATGGCCAGGATGGTCATGAGCATTGCTGACATCAGGACATCGTTCTCGATATCGGGCAGCTTGAGGAGATTATCAGGACCATCGAGGGCTGAGCCTAAAAGGGGCACACTGGCTATTGAAGTTACAGTGGCGATGATGAACAACGCTCCCACGATCGCTGCTGTCTTTCTGTAGTATCTTTCTGTCATTTCCTTCACTCAGGTTTTTTTACCTAAGAGGACGGAGGGATTGAAAAATACTTGGAAATTGAGCCAGACATATATGGCACTTTATATACGATATACTACTATCATGCAAATATGCCCATGCGGAAAGTGATCATCGAGATAGAACCATTCGAGACCACTAAGGAAGCCCAGAGGCCGCTGTTCACCCACATCCGCTCTTACGAGGTCCTGGAGGTCCTGAAGATGGATCATTTGAAGGGCCTCTATGTCGATCTCATCGAATGTCATCTGAAGGAGAATGTTTCGATCGATGAGCTGGCCTCCATCGGCGACATGGACATCCTCAGTGTGATCAGGTCAGAGGGCGACAGGCATATCTGCTTGGTATTGGGACACGAAAAGGAAGATGCCACTGATATATTCAAGGAACTGAACCTCATCTACACCGCCCCCAGCCTGATATCCGAGGACAGGATCATCGTCAGCTTCATCAGCAGCCAGAAGGACATGACGAGATTCGTTGAACTGGTGAAGGCCCACATTGGCAAGGTTGTCAATACGACCTTCAAACAGTCGACCTATGAGAAGAAGGACCTCCTATCCATTCTGACGGACAAGCAGCGGGAGATTATGACCGCCGCCTACAGATATGGCTACTATGACATTCCCACTAGGATAAGCAGCGAACGCTTGTCAGAAAAGGTGAACATCAGCAAGCCAACGCTTCTGGAGCACCTGAGAAAGGCGGAAAGAAGGATCCTCACGGAGATATTGGCCGGCTCCCCGGAAATGAATAAGTAAGGCTACGGCCGCAAACCAGTGGTGAAGGTCGAGATTGATGGCATTTCATTGATGGTCACAACGATCTTCCCTTTGACGTTACCATCCTGATAATATCGGAAGGCATCGGCGACCTCGCTGAGCGCGTATCGCCTGTCTATGATCGGTGTTACCTTTCCTGCTTCGATCATGTCGCAGAGCAATGCAAGATCGCGAGTATCTGGCTTGTACAAAAGCAGAGTGACCTTCCGTTTCCCGAGGGCCCAGGAGCCAAGGAACAGGGACCTGAAGATAGCACCTCCAGAACCCCCGATTAGGACACAGATGCCCCTGGGTGCCAATGCACGCTTGTAATCGAAGACCGAGCGATGGGACACGACATCGACGATCAGGTCGTATTCCCGACCATTCCTGGTGAAATCTTCCTTATTGAAATCGATGACGTGGTCGGCGCCTATCGAAAGAAGCATGTCCAGTTTATCCGCCCTGTCCACGCCCGTGACCTCGGTCCCGAACGATTTCGCGATCTGAACCGCGAACGTTCCCACGCCGCCCCCTGCACCGTTGATCAGAACACGCTGTCCGGACCTGATCTTCCCCTTGTCCCGAAGGCCCTGGAGGGCTAACCCCGCCGCCTGAGGTATCGCCGCTGCCTGCTCGAATGACAAGCCCGCCATCTTCGGGGATAGGGAGGTCTCTCTGGCACAGACGAATTCCGCGAAACCGCCCCAGCCGTCCCGATTGATGTCCCCGAACACTTCATCTCCTGGGCGGAAGCGGGTGACGTTTCTGCCCACATCTTCAATCGTTCCTGCCACATCGCATCCGAGTATCTTGTATGGGGGTTTCAACCGGCCTCCTAGATTGATCCGTCCCCTACCGTTAAGGAGCTCCCAGTCCCATGAATTAATGGATGCCGCATGGACCTTGACCAAAACCTCATCGTCCTTGGGGGTCGGCCTCTCCAAGTCCTGTTGTTGAAGGACATCTGGAGATCCGTATCTGGTCCATACCATGGCCTTCATCCACCATCCTCCATTAGTTCCGATCGACCTTTACAAGGTGATGACCTCTCCTTGATTAGAAATGTTCTGCTCTCTGGTGTCAGATATCCAGGGTCTCTAAAAACAATCCTCTACGATGGTGAAAAAATCAACCTGGCCTTTAAAAATTTAATTAAAAAAGCAGACGTTAAATCGATCCACCGGGGGCCAGAGATACGAATGATAAAACCGGCCCGATAGGGATTTCTGCCAGTTTTAACTTCAACCGCACCCAATTCTCGCCCAACCAATTCAATCTCAGTAATAATTATCTGGATAGGAAGATGAGTGGGCTCAGCCGGATTCGAACCGGCGATATCCTGCGTGTAAGGCAAGCATCATAACCGCTAGACCATGAGCCCCTGTGTTCTCTGGAATGAAGAATGCCTATTAAAAAGTAGCCTATCAAAAAGAGATAGATATGGCGGCGGTCCATCCCCGAACGCCCCAGGAACGCCTCCTCCGAAAGGGTGATATGTCTAATCATCCTTCATTCGGACGGAAAGACCTTGGCAAAAGATGACAGCCTGGTGGTCAGAATAAGGGCGGTCCTGGACGAACCGGAGACCGGTCCCACCCTGCGCCGCTTCTTCGTTAACACGATATTCGACTCGACCTTCGTGATATTGGGTATCCTGATAGCCTCGGCCTTCTCCAGCGACCCCAACCTGCATCTGGTAATCGTCACGATCGTTACCAGCAGCGTCGCCCTGGGCATATCCACCGGCATCAGCGTCTACGAGGCCGAGACGATGGAGCAATCGATCAAGATGCGGGAAATGGAACGGGCCATGCTGACCTCCCTGGAGGACACCCATATACACCGAACTTCGAAGCTCACCATCTTTGTGGTGGCAGTGGTCAACTTCACCGCCCCGGTCATCGCCGGCACCATCACCCTCACCCCCTTCCTGGTGGTGGGGGAGCAGGACATCCGTCTGGCCGCCTATATCAGCCTGGGCCTGGCCATAAGCATTCTGTTCGTGGTCGGTGCGTTCATGGGGCGGGCCGGCCAGCGCAACCCGCTGGCCCAGGGCGCGAGGATGGCGGTGGCCGGTGTGGCGGCGTTCCTGATCTGCTTCTGGATCGAATCGGTGCTGTGATCAGCAGATGCGGGGGACCGGGTCGCCCACCGGCGGTTCCAGTATGCGGTGCCCACCGACCTCGGTCCTAAGCACCACCCGCTGGTATTTGCGGGTAGCCTTACCCACGATGGCGGCGTTCTTGCCCAGGGGGTTGCGGCGCAGGACCTTCACGATCTCCTCGGCCATCTCCGGGACGCAGCCGATGACCACCTTCCCCTCGTTGCCGATGGTGAGCGGGTCGAAGCCCAGGAGCTCGCAGGCGTTCCTTACCGGCTCGGCGATGGGGATGGCTGATTCCTCCACCTCCACCCCCACCCCGGACTTCGAGGACCACTCGTTGATGGCATTGGCGAACCCGCCCCTGGTGGGGTCCTTCATGCTCACCGCCCCGCCCAGTTTCAGCACCTCCTCGATGATGCGGTTGAGCGGCGCGGTATCGCTCTTGACCTCGGTCTCGAAACCATAGCCTTCACGGAAGGAGAGCAGGGCGATGCCATGGTCCCCCAGGGTCCCTGACACGATGATGGCGTCCCCGTCCTGGATATTATCGTCGGTGAGCCATCGGGAGGTCACCGGGCGGTGCTCCCGGGCCACGGCCAGGTTGTGGTCCATGTACGCGTTGCGCTTGCCGATGGCCGAGGTCGTGATCACCATGTTCTCTACCGCGCCCGACTCCACCACCTTGGTGTCGCCGGTCACCACCGGAACGTTGGCCAGCTCCGAATACTGGCCGATGGACTTCATGACCCTTTCCAGGACGTCGATCTCCAACCCTTCCTCCAGGATCAGGGACAGCGCCATGGCGAGGGGGGTGGCGCCCATCACCGCGATGTCGTTCACCGTGCCACAGACCGACAGGGAGCCGATGTCCCCTCCGGGATAGAACAGTGGTTTGACGGTGTGGCCGTCGGTGGTGAAGACCACGTCCCCGACCACCGCGGAATCGTCGAACGACCGCAGCGGCACTTCGACCGGGAACTGCGGCAGGAACGGGATGATATGGTGGGACAGCAGCTCATGCATGAGCTCTCCGCCGGCCCCATCGCCCATGGTGACCCTCTTCATGGTCATGTGATTCCTCCGTCCAAGTTAATACCTTCGCATCATCGGTCGCCCCATCCTAAAAAAAGCTATCATGCATGAGGCGATAACCCTCCCAATGGTCGAGGGCAGCAAGAGGCTAGTCTACATAGACAACCTGCGCTGGGTGATGATATTGGGCGTTATCGTCGTCCACGCCGCGGTCACCTACGGCCCCATCGGCGGTTGGTTCTACCACGACCGATCAATGGCCGACGCGGGCAGCGACATCGTGCTGACCATAATACCCACCTTCATGCAGGCCTTCTTCATGGGGCTGCTCTTCCTGCTGGCCGGTTACTTTGTGCCGGGTTCGTTCCAACGCAAGGGGGGAAAAGGCTACATCCGGGACCGGGTCTATCGTCTGGGCCTTCCGGCTCTGCTGTTCATGTTGGTCATAGCTCCGCTCACCATCATCGCGTTCCTGCCGCAGGGAAGCGATCAGGCCTTTCTCCAGAACTATCTCCCCGATCCCGCGAACTGGGACTCCGGTCCGCTATGGTTCGCCATCGCCCTGCTTGCTTTCTGCGCCGTCTATCTCCTAGTGCGTGAGGCTACCTCCTGGAAATTGCCTCGATTGACTTTGACCCAGGGGCTCCTGGTCCTCATGGCCACTGTCATGATCATCTCCACTATCGCGGTCCGGGTCTTCTTCCCCATTGGCACCGATGTTTGGAACATGCAGTTGTGCTTCTTTCCTCAGTATATCGTCCTATTTGTGTTCGGGATCCTGGCCTACCATAACGGCTGGCTGGCATCCTTGGACCGTTCCCTGATCCGGCCCTGGGTCTATCTGGCCGTCATCCTCTCCGTGGTCCTGTGGCCCGCCCTGATGGCCCTCGGAGGAGCCCTGGACGGAGATACCTCCGCCTATACTGGCGGCCTTCAATGGCAGGCCATCGGCCTGGTGGTCTGGGAGCAGATGTTCTGCATGGGGGCCGTGCTCGGTCTGCTATACTGGTTCGGGCGACGGTTCGATCGGCAGGGACGGTGGAGCAAACTACTCTCGGACAATGCTTTCTCGATGTACGTCTTCCATACGCCGGTGATTGTGGGCCTGGGAGTTCTGCTCGCCGCTTCAACCTTACCGGTGCTGTTCAAGTTCCTGGTGCTGGTCCTAGTGGGTTCGGTGATCGTCCTGGGCCTCTGTCACTACCTTTTCCGAAGGGTACCTTACCTCAAGAATATCCTATGAGGCGGGCGACATGGTCCGTGGTCCATTCGTCGATGCCCAAGTACGGATGGACCCGGATTCCTATTGATGCCCGGTCGTTTGGTCATCCACTATTCTGCCCAGGAAAACTACCGCTAGTGCTCAAGAGAGCGCTGGCACTGCCCAAGTCCCTGGGCAGATAATCTTATATCGGAGCAACTAATGGCATGGGCGGTACGGCCGAATGCCGTATCTGGGCCCGTGGGGTAGCCTGGATTATCCTTTCGGCCTTCGAAGCCGATGACGGGGGTTCGAATCCCCCCGGGCTCGCCATTCTTCTCATCTATTTTCATAGCGCAACGTAGGGAACAGGGCCGTGTTGGGGGGAGCAGGCGGTGTTCTCAGACCGGTCAGAGCACAACTGATGCGGAAGAGCCGATCCCTCGCCTCCCGATCGTAGACCTGCTCGTCCACTACGGTCTCCCTTTTCTGGTCGAAGAACCGGCCGGTCACCCTCTCCACCTCGGGTGAGGTGGCCAGGAAGATGACGGCGTCCGCCCCCTCCTGGACGTTACCCCACGCCCGGCCGAAGGCCTCCCTGACCATCTTCGTATCCAGGAGCGATCCGGGGTGAACGGCGTTGACGGTGACCCCGTCGTTCTTGAGCTGCTCGGCCAGGTCCAGGGTGAACATGGCGAGGGCGCGCTTGCTCTGGCCGTAGGCGTCCCAGGGGTCATACTTCGTTTCCAGCATGATGTCGTCGAAGTTGATGGGGCTCTGGCCCAGCGAGAAGACGTTCAGGACCCTCGAAGGCGCGGACCGCCGCAGGGTCGGTAGCAGGAGGTGGGTCAGAAGAAAGGGCGCCAGATAATTGACGGCGAAACGGAGCTCATGGCCATCGGCGCTGACCTCCCTCCTTTCCTCACCGCGTCTTCCGGTGCCGATGCCCGCGTTGTTGATGAGAACGTCGAGGATGGCATGCCCGCCCCCTACCGTTCCGGCCAGCCGCCTGACCTGGTCCAACGAGGAGAGGTCGGCGTTGTAGTACTCCAATTCTCCGTTGCCGGTAGCGTCCTCGATCTCCCTCAGCACGGCCCCGCCTTTTTTGGGGTCCCGCCCGTGCAGGAGCACTTTCGCCCCCCGGGAGGCCAGGCCGAGGGCGGTCCGCTTGCCGATACCGTCGGTAGAGCCGGTGACCAGGATCGTGGATCCCTCGATACGTCTCATCGGTCAGGGCTCACAACTGCTCCGATATGGTATCGATCGGGTCGTAAGGTCAGCGATGGAACAGGGGCGGTCCCTACTCTTAGCTCCGGGACCGGGAGCCGGTCTTGATCTTCCCCTCCAGCATCTCCTTCGTGTCGTCGGGGACCTCGTCGATCCCATGCACCTGTTTCAGGTGCATCTGGAGGTCCTCCATGGCGTCCTTGGCGGCATCCACGTCCGTCTGATAGTTGCACCCCTTGCGGGGACAGTTGACCTTCATTTCCATCCTCGCCCGGACGTGGCAGGAGCGAGCATATGAAGCTTGCTCCAACCTCTCTTCCGCTCACTTTTTGAGCTCGAGCATGAGCATCTTGGGGTGGAATCCGTAGCGGGCATAGAACGGGAGCACGTCCTCGCTCCCGAATACGGTGAAGACGGCGATTCTCCTCGCTCCTTTCTCCTCCATCCAGTCGATGGCCCGGCGGACCAGCACGTCCCCCACCCCCCGGCCCCGGGAGATCTCATCGACGAACAGGGATTCGATCTCTCCCTCACCCATGCTGCCCACGCTGCTGACGCAATAGCCGAGGTCCTGCCCGGTGCGGGCGTCCCTGGCCACATCGATGTACAGCTGACCGTTGCTGGACTTGGCCAACAGCTCCTCCCGGCGCTGGTCGAAGGTCCGCTGGGCAAAATACTCGGGAAAATGCTCGGAGCGGCCGGAGGCGTGCAGGGTGAGCTTGCGCCACATGCTCTCGATGAGCCCGATCATCTCCGCTCCTCCCGATAGGAGCTCCAGGTCCTTGTCCATGCGCCTCGCGCATACATTGGGCGATGGTCCGATAATACCTGCCATCCGATTCTACCGACCCCCGGGTCCCTCGGCGGTCGTAAGCGGTCCATCGCCGGGCCTGCTAACCTCGCCAAAGCATTTTCCGGCCATCCGCCCATAGTGTGATCATGTTCCGGTGCACCAAGTGCGGCTCCGAGTACGCCGAGTTCCATTATACCTGCGCCCGCTGCGACTCGGCCCTGCTGACCATGGGCTTCCCGATGGCCTGGGACCCGCGGGGGGCAGGGTTGTGGCGATACCGCTCCATGCTGCCGGTCCGCCAGGCCATCTCCCTGTCCGAAGGGAGCACTCCGCTGGTGAGGCGACGGGACAGCAAGGACGAGGTGTTCCTGAAGGTGGAGGGCGATAATCCCACCGGCTCGTTCAAGGACCGGGGCACGTCGGTGGTCATCTCCGACGCCGTCAATCGGGGATACACCATGACCGTGGTGGCCTCGACCGGCAATATGGGGGCGAGCGTGGCCGCCTACTCCGCCTACGCCAACCTGGCCGCCCGGGTGTTCATCCCGGACGGCATCCCGCTCGAGAAGGTCGCCCAGATAACCGCCTACGGCGCGGAGCTGGTGCCGGTGGAGAGCGGATTCGCGGAGGCGGTGCGGCGGGCGAGACAGGAAGCGGAGAACGGCGCCTATCTGGCCTCCACCGGCCTCAATCCCTACTTCATCGAGGGCCTGAAGACCATCGCCTTCGAGCTGTACGAGCAGATGGGGGTGCCGGACAAGGTGGTCGTACCCACCGGCACGGGGGGCATCCTGACATCCATCTTCAAGGGCTTCGAGGAGCTGCGCACCCTGGGGGTCACCAGAAAGGTGCCGCAGATGATCGCGGTGCAATCGGCCGCCGTCGCTCCCATCGTAGAGGCGTGGCGGGACCGCTCCGAGCTCCGTGTGCCCGGGGAGGCCAAGACCATCGCCTCGGCCATCCTGGTGAAGACGCCGTTCAACGGCCTCTCGGCCATCGACGCTCTGAACCGTTCGGGCGGCTATGGGGTCACCGTCACCGATCACCAGATCGTCCAGGCCATCAAGGTCCTCGGCCGGGAAGGGATCTTCGCCGAGCCGGCCGCGGCGGTCCCCATGGCCGCTCTGGACCAGGTGGACCACCGACCGGACGATCGCATCGCCCTTATCATCACCGGCTCGGGCCTCAAGGACCCCTCCGTGGTGATGCGACTGGATATCTGAGCGGCGAACCAGTGTGGAATGATCAAGAACCTGCACCTTGCTCGGTGACGTTGACCATGGCCCTGAGATCTACGGTGTGATGTGCACCTCCTCCGAGATGGGAAAACGATCCAGCGTGGCATTTCCGGCTCGGAGTGGGGGCTGTTCGAGCAAAGCTCCCACCTGCCCCACGCCGAGGAGCGGAAGTTGTTCATGGCCGTTCTGGACGAGTTCCTCAGCAGGATCGAGCAGATCTCACGGCGCAAGTGAGCCAGGTTTATATCTGCATTTCACCCAAGTCGTTGGCGTGCCTGTTGACCCGTCCGAAGGGGGATACCCCTGATGGACCCGCTATCGGTCCTGGCTTCGAACATCTCCCTTATCCTGGGAGCGATCAACCTGCTGGGAGCGGTGCTCATCATCCACTACGAGTACCGGGACCCCCGGGCGGCGGTGCTGTGGTTGCTCATCCTATTCCTTGTCCCAGCCTTCGGGCTGATCGCCTACTTCCTGTTCGGCCGCTCCATACATTGGACCCGACGGTCGTTCCGCACCAAGGAGGCCAAGGACCGCCAGCGGCTCGAGGACCTCGTCCAGCTATCGGCCATCGACGGCTCCCCCGCCGCGCTGGACGGAGAGGGCCTGGCCGAGTACGCGCCCCTGGCCCGAATGCTGCAGGCCAACCAATCCTTCCTCACCACGGGCAACCAGGTCAGACTGATCAATGATGGAGAGGAGAAGTTCCGGCTGCTGTTCAAGGACCTGGAAGGAGCAACGGACCACATCAATGCCGAGTACTACATCATCCGCGATGACGATCTGGGCCGCCGCTTCCTGGAGATGCTCGCCCGCAAGGCCGAGCAGGGAGTGGAGGTCCGTCTACTCACCGACGGGGTGGGCACCAGGATACCTCGGGACAAGATCGCCGCGCTGAGGAGGCGGGGAGTGAAGGTGCTCTCGTTCTTCCCGCCGGTGTGGGATCGGTTCCCGGCCTTCAATCTGCGCATGAACCATCGGAACCATCGGAAGATCGTGGTCATTGACGGTCGGGTGGGCTATCTGGGCGGCTACAACGTCGGCGACGAGTATCTGGGCAAGGACCTCCGCCTCGGCCGATGGCGGGACACCCATCTGAGGATCGAGGGGAGCGGAGTGCTCGATCTGCAAGCCCGGTTCCTTCTGGATTGGAGCTTCTCATCGGCCGGTGGACTGGACGTATCGCTGCGCTATTTCCCCCATAAGGGTGGCGCGGGGACCGGGGCGGTGCAGATCGTGTCCGGGGGGCCGGACAAGCGTCAGGACCTGGTCAGGGAGTCCTATCTCAAGATGATCGGCTCGGCCCGGCGCAGCGTGTATCTCCAGTCGCCCTACTTCATCCCCGACGCGAGCGTGCTGGACGCGCTGAGGGTCGCCGCCCTGTCCGGCGTGGACGTGCGGGTCATGGTGCCGATGACGAGGGACCATCCCCTGGTCCATTGGGCCAACCTGGCCTACCTGGGTGAGCTGGTGGAGGCCGGGGTCAAGGCCTATCTCTACCAGGACGGGTTCCTGCATGCCAAGACCATCGTGGTGGACGGCGCGATCGCTTCGGTGGGCAGCGCCAACTGGGACATCCGGAGCTTGGAGCTGAACTTCGAGACCAATGCCATGATCTACTGCCGTCGGTTGGCCCGGGAACAGGAGGAAGCGTTCATGCGGGACGTCCGTTCCTGCCAGCAGTGGAAGCTGGCCGACCACCTGAACCGCTCCGCCTGGATCAAGGTCAAATGCTCCTTCGCCCGGGTGTTCTCCCCGCTGCTGTGATCATTTCTTCCTTGACACCAACCGACGGCAGAACCGGCGCACCCGGGGGGCGTTCTGCTCATAGTGAACGCGCATCGAGGGGACGGTGTACCGGATGTACTTGGAGGCCACCACCGTCCCCATGAGCCCTTTCTGCAACGAGTTCTTCTCCCGCCCCATCGCCCTGGTCCTGCGCTCCACCACGTCCTCCAGGAAACCTTCCAGGTCCTGGGACGGAGCGATGGTGACCACCTTTCCCAGCTCGTACAGCAGGTGGCCGTCCGTGCCGCCGGTGCGACCCTTCAGGAACCGCTCGGCCAGGTCAGCGGCCTTGTCATTGAGCGCCCTGCCCATCCCTCCGCACAGCACTTCCACGCCGTCGAAGTGCTCCAAGATCTCCTGTTCGAGATAGTGGGCCTCGATGCACTTCTGGAGCCCCTTGTTGAACAGCAGGTACCCATAGGGATGGGCGGCCACCTTGACGCAGTTGTACCCGGCGGCCCGGCGGACGATTTCCCAGCTGTCCAGACCGATGGCCAGGTAGGGGCTCTTGCCCTTGAACGGGGCGACATGGTGCTTGTAATACTCCTGCATGCTCCCCAGGTCATAGAAGTACAGCAGGATGTGGGGCCCGTCGGCCGCCGAGACCTCCATCCCCGGGACGACCAGTACCTCGCCCCGCGAGCGGTAGGCCTCCTCGGCCCCGGTGATGGTATTATGGTCGGTAATGGCCAATCCGATCCCCCGCTTCCGGGCCAGCCTCAGGGCCGCCTGGACCGTGGTAGGGGAGTCGGAATGGTTGGTGTGGAAGTGCATGTCCACCCCCGCTGGGCCCTCCTCTTCGATACGGTGGCGGGTTGCATGCTCCCGAAGAACGCCCTCGCTACGGTCGGCCATGGGACGGATTTAACAACGAACGGCCGTGATTATGTACCTTCCCGCTCGAACCCGGGCAGACGGGGCAGGAACGTCGCCCCACTGGGCGAGGTCTCCTCCATTGACGCTATCCTACCGACCTTTCTTTGGTCTTACGCACCAGAACGAGGCCGATGCCGTTGCTCTCCCGGCTAAGATGACCCCTTCTTCGAATAACCTGCCGAGGGGCCGAGGGGTGCCTATTCCTATGTCTCGCACCCGCACGGACTTACGAAATGTATGGGGCGCTGGAACAGGCCAGCTTAGTCCGGCCCCACCTCCAGTTCCAGACCATCCTCGGCCACCTCGACCGGTGTGGTCTGGCCCAGCGACCGGACCTTCTCGGTCGATGAAGGTATGTCCTTGTAGAACCAGCTCCCGAAATGGGTGAATACGATCCTCCGAGCCAGGGGGGAGAAGAACTCCACCAGGTCGGGGATGCCGGTGTGGCCGTGGGGCCGACCGGTCACCGGATCGCGGCGCACCAGCCCACCCCGCCTCATGAAGCTGCCATCGGTGATGACCACATCCACCTCGGGGATGCGGTCCCGGTAGCGGTCCTGGAATGAGATGATATCGCCGGTGTAGAGCACCCGGGCGAGGTCCTTCTCTATGAGATAGGCGCAGGAACGGAGGGTGGCGCTGTGCACCGTGGGGATGGGAGTGATGGTCATGCCGTTGACCTCCATCGGGCCTCTCATGACCCGTAGGCCCCTCCCGTTCCAGTCCTGGGGCGCGTACACCGGCATATCGAATTCCGCCGCGTCGTCATTGATGAAGAAGGCGTGGTCCTCGTGAAGGTGGGTGATGAAGGCGGCCGAGGGCCGGAGGTCCAGATAGATACGTTCCCCCAGGTCGAACAGGACATCGTCGACCAGCACCCCCGCGTGGAGGTCGTGACCGGGAGCGGTCGGTTCGATGTGTCCCCTGGTCCCCAGCAGCCGGACCTTCATCTTCCCCCACGAGCCTGGCACTTCGGACAGAGGTAGGTGGTCCTTCCGCCAAGGGTGATTATCTCGGTCGCTCCTCCGCAGCCGGGGCAAGGGGCCCCCTTTCGGCGGTGCCTGAGCAGGTAGGTCGGGGGCAGCTTGGAGAAGTCGGTGCCGTTCGCTATCGACCGTTTGAGCACCTTCTTCATGTTCCTGTACACGGCCTCCAGTTCCTGGCAGCTCAGGCGGCTCAGCTCGGCCCGGGGGTCCAGGCGGCTCTGGAACAGCACCTCGTCAGCGTACAGGTTGCCGATGCCGGCGATCTTGTGCTGGTCCAGGAGCGCCGCCTTTATCGCCCCTCTGGCCTTTCCGAACCGGGCCAGGAAGTCCTTCTTGGAGACGGACAGCGCGTCAGGCCCCAGCCCTTTCCGGCGAACGAACTCTTCCACCGTGGGGGCAAGGCCGACCCTCCCCAGCATGCGGGGGTCGTCGAAGGCCAGCGCCCCTTCCTGGAAGGAGAAGGTGACCCGGGCGAAGCGAGGGGGCTGGTCGGAAAAGAACACCGGCTCCCCGGTCATCCCGAAGTGCAGGGTCAGCCAGCCTCCCCTGCTCAGCTCCACCAGCAGGTGCTTCCCGATCCGGTGCACGGACCGGAATGCGGAGCCTTCTACCGCCTCGCGGAGCTCCTTGACGGAGGTCTTACCCAGGACGAGGGCATTGCCCACCTCGACCTTCTTCACGATCATGTCCAGCGAGGTCCTCTCGATGTACCGTCTGAACGTCTCCACCTCGGGCAGCTCTGGGATCGCGACTCCTCCATGAGCCTGATTTCCCGCTCAGGTCTTATTTATTCCCCTTCCCCGCTCGCCCGCTCCTCTCGTCTCGGCGGACGATGAACGCCCTTTCTATTCCTGCTATGCGGTAATAGAGCAACCGCACCAGGACCACCGGATAGGCCAGGAATCGCCTGCTCTGTCGGTACGCCTGGCGGGCCACGCTCTCCTGGGAGAGGAAGGCTTCCTTGACCTCCGTGAGCTCCTTGCGGGGAGAGAAGAAGGTGTAGATGGGAACACCGATCCCCAGAAGGGCGAGGGAGATGAGGATCTGCATCGGATCGACCAACAACATGAGGAACAGGGCAAGCCCGGCTCCCAACACGCACACCCATGGACGCACCTTGAGCTTGTACGCCGTCTCGGGGTGGCGCCGGGCGAGCAGGAGGGCGGAGATGCAGGTGGACAGGTAGACCAGGGAGAGGAGGAAGACCGAGGAATTGATGAGCGCGCTGAGCCCCCCGAGGAGCGAGGCCACGAAAGCGGCGGAGCACATTACGATGAGCGCCAGGTAAGGGGTCCCGAACCGGGGGTGAATGCGGCTGAGGGCATGGGGCAGCAGGCCGTCGGCGGACATGGCGTAGGCCAGGCGGGATGAGCCGATGGTCCCCGACTCGTCCGCTCCCAGGATGGAGAGCAGCGCTCCCACCCCCACTACCAGCACTATCGCGTTGGTCAACAGCCCGATCGGGGAGAAGATGGCCCGGGCCGAATCGATCAGGGGGCTGGCCGAGGTCTGCAGCGTCGCCTGGCTCACCGCTCCGATGACCACGAAATTGGTCAGCAGGTAGAAGGTGATGACGATCAGCATGCCCAGGATGATGGCCCGCGGAACGGTCCTCTCAGGGGACTCGATATCATTGGCCGGCAGGGTGCTCAGCTCGAACCCGGCATAGGCCCAGAAGATCAGCACCAGGCCCTGTCCGAGCGCGGCCGGGCCTCCGGTGAAGAACGGGGTCAGGTTGGCCGCAACCGAGGACGGCTGGGCGACCAGGAAGACGATGCCGCCGAGGATGATGAGCACCAGGGGGCTGAGCTTGGCGAGGGTGAGATAATCGTTCAACCGGCCGGCCGCCCTGGCTCCGATCAGATTGGTCGACAGGATGATGATGATGAACACCGCCTTCAGGATGACCTGGCCGGTATCGTCGATCCCCGGGACCAGGGCGGTGAAGTACTGAGCGAAGGCGACCGGGAACACCGCCAGGGAGAACCACTCCGCCAGCAGCAGGGCCCACCCGACCTCGAAGCCCACGAACGGGGTGGAGGCCTCGCTGACATAGGCATAGGGGCCCCCGACCTTGGGATGTATCATCACACAGTAGGCGAAGGACAGGGCGATGACCATGGCCATGAACCCGGCGATGATCCAGAGGAGCAGGGAGGACGGCCCCACCAGGCGGGCGCTGACGGCCGTGGCGATGTAGATGTCCGCACCGATGATTGACCCGACCACCAGGTTGGTCACATCAAAGGTGTTGAGCTTCCGCCGTAGGCTGACCTTTTCCATACCCTTCATCCGAAATACTATTCTCCGACCGACATATCAACGGTAGTTCGACCGCCTTATCTAGATGATTTAGACACTCTAGGCCGTGACCTGAGGTGTTAATTGCGGATCAGGAAAGCTCCACGTAGGCCCTTCCACTCTCTTCCACCACCGGGTAGACGGTCATGCTGTGGGCGGACAGGTTCCTCACCCTTTCCCCGGTCCTAATATCGAACTGCGCTCCGTGCAGCTTGCAGCTGACCAGGTGGCCGTCCAAGCGACCCTTGCACAGGTCGAAGCCCATATGGGAGCATTTCCCATCCATGGCGTAGAGCTTGTTCTCCACCCTCGCCACCAGCAAAGGCCTTCCACTCGCTGTCACGTTCTTCAGCTGCCCCTCAACGAACTCCGCCGATCCGCCGATGTCCTCTCGTACCATTCAACCCTCCTCGGTCATGTCGATCAAAACGAAATTTGAATCCTCAAGCGCCACCATCCTTATGGCGCTGGCCGCGGCGCAACGCAGCTGGTCCCCTTTCTCCAGCACCGAACCGTTCGCGCTCACCCGTCCAGAGGTGACATATGCGAACAATAGGCGTCCTGGTCCGCCCACGCTCATCTCGTGTCCTTTCTCCAGTAGGCAACCGTATATGGTGGCCGGGGAGTTCATGGTGAGAACCCCCTCCCTCGCCTCGCCAGAGGCCATCGGGACCAGGACGTTGGGTCGCTCCTTGATGGAAAATTTCGCCTGCTGGTAGGAGGGCTTCAACCCACCTCGATCGGGCAGGAACCACATCTGGTAAAGATGTACCGGGGTTCTGCCTTCGTTCATCTCCGAATGCAATACGCCGGTCCCCGCGCTCATCCTCTGCATCTCCCCCGGACCGAGGAACCCCTGATTGCCGGCGCTGTCCCGATGGGCCAAGCGTCCCTCCAGCACGTAGGTCACTATCTCCATCTCGCTGTGCCGATGGGCCGGGAACCCCTTTCCAGGGGCGACCACATCATCATTGAACACCCTGAGGACACCGAACTCCAGGTTCTCGGGATCGTAGTAATCATCAAAGGAGAATAGCCAAATCGTCTGAAGCCAACCAAGATCCCTGGTCTCTCGTTCGCTTGACGGTATGACGGTGATCGTGCCCTTTTTCACAGGATATTATTCGAGCCCCTCGTGAATATATCTTGTCCCGATGGGCCACCGATCGGGCATGATGGGGGCGAACAAGGCCGTCGGGATGAGGAGCTTGCACGGCGATCAGGGCCCTGACGATCGGTCTACCCCGGGCCAGGCGGGCGAGGAACGGCGATGCGTACCCCTTCGCTTCCTGTGCACACATGCCACGTGCGAATTGCCCAGGCGTCGCTGGCCATCCCATTAATGGTATCGGCGCCCGATGCCATGAGATCAGGCGCCGAGAGGTCGAGAACAGGTTCCAGGCCCGCTAGGGGTGGTGAGCGGAGCACACGAACCAACTCCCGTGTCGCAAAGGATTATGGGCGTCCTGTTGCCATGGTCCATCCATGGCTTTGACCTCCAAGTGCCGGGTCTGCGGCGCGGTCATCCCCGGACGCTTTCCCATCTACCTGTTGACCTGGCTGTTGGCCCTCGCTACCTTCATCATGATACTGATCATACCGACCTTGATAGGTTTCGCCACCGTGGTGGGGGGAGCGGCTGTCATCATAGGCGTTTTCGTCGGCCTGGTGGCGGTGCTTCTCTACCTGAGAACGGCCGATACCTGCGAATCCTGCAAGCTGCAGGAGAAGTGAGGACGGTTCCTACCTATCCGTTCAGGATCGTGATGGTCGAGAGCACGCTCAGCACCAGGGCCAGGGCCACACTGATGAACAGGGATAACCGGGCCACCACCTCGAACGGCTTCCCCTCCTCGATCTTCAGGTAAAAATAGGACACCACCACTGCGGCCCACAACATCAGGACCGACGCGGCCATCAGCGGGAGGGTGAGCCCCTCCAGTCCCAGGGCGAAGAAGAAAGTGACCAGGCCGGCCAGGTCCAGACCGAGCGCCGTCAGGCGCCACTTGTTGTATATCTTCTTCATGTTGAAGGTGGGCTTCCTCGCATTGGAATAGGACATCGAAAACCATCATGGTCGCATTGCTCTTAATATTTGACATTATTCCAACGGTCGATAGCACACGAGCAAGGGCCCATGGCGAGCGATAAATACGCTTGAAACGCTCCCTGGGGGCGGAGGGTTACGATAAAAGCAGTGCTGTTGGACGGCTCGGTACAGGACGAAATGGGCGCGGCCAGGGAAGCAGCGGCCAAGTTCCTTAGAGCGAAAGGGTATCAGGTCGAGGTCATCAAGCTCAAGGATCAGGAGATCGCCGACTGTACCGGCTGTTTCGGTTGCTGGACCAGGACCCCTGGGCGGTGCGTCATCCCGGACGACGCGATCAAAGTGGCCACCGAGTTCTCCACTTCCGATGTCGTGGTGTTCCTGACCCCGGTGACCTTCGGTGGCTACTCATACCAGCTCAAAAAGGCCCTGGACCGGTCGATCTGCTCCCTCCTCCCGTTCTTCCGCAAGGTCCATGGCGAGGTCCACCATGCTCGAAGATATGAGAACGCCCAAAGGATCGTGACGATCGGACTGCTCCCCGGCCGGGACGAGGAGGTCCAGAAGGTGTTCGCTGCGCTGGTGGAAAGGAACAGTTACAATATGCAACCGGTGGGATGGGCCTCGACCCTGGTGTTCTTGGACGAGAGGCCAGAGATGTCGGTCATAGCGGTGAAGGAAGGGCTCGCCAAGGCCGGGGTGGAATGATGAAGGCCATATTGCTGATCGGCAGCCCGAGGGGAGAGCGGTCGACCTCCGGCTCGCTGGGCCTCTATCTGCTGGATCTTCTGAGGAAAAAAGGCTGGGACATCGAGGACATTCCGGTCCAGAGGTCCCTGCGGTCCCTAGAGGGGATCGGTTCACTGGTCAGCGCGGTGGACAACGCGGACCTGGTGATACTGTCCTTCCCGACCTATGTCGATTCGACCCCCGCGGGGCTGGTCAGGGCCATGGGGCTCATCGTCCAGCAGAGGAAGGGGAGCACCGACCGCACCCCCCTGGTGGCGATCGCCAACTGCGGGTTCATGGAGGCGGAACAGAACCGGACCGCCCTGGACATATGCCGTCTGTTCGCCCGGGACGGTGGCTTTGAGTGGAGGGGCGGTCTGGCGCTGGGCGGCGGGCCGGCCATCGACGGACGACCGCTCGCCGAGCTGGGAGGCATGACCAGGAACGCCCGCCGGTCCCTGGAGATGTCGGCGGAGGCCCTGGCCGAGGGCAAAGAGCTGCCCAAGGAAGCGGTCGCGCTCATGGCCAAGAAGAGCATTCCCCGATGGCTCTACATGGTGTTCGGCAATCTCGGCTGGAAGCAACAGGCCAAGAAGAACAAAGCTCGGGAAAAGATGTACGACCGGCCGTTCACCGAGGGAGAGCGACGAGGCAAGTAAACGGTCGTGTCGCGGCGAGACCTGCCGAAGGAACGAACAGGGGTCTTCCATAATTGGTCGCAACCCAAAGGGCACGGCGTTGGATGTGCAATGCCGGGGTACTTCCCGACGGCCGGACCAGGGGCCGCCATCGGCGGCCTCGGCCCGTTCATCCGCGCAAAATGACTAGTTGGCCCGGCGCAGCACCCGGTGCTTTATCCAATCCACGCCTCCGGACAGCGAGTACTCGCGCTCCGAGTATCTCTCCACGAACATGTAGGAGAAGGTGAAGCTGAAGTACGGCAGGAGGTAGATCCACGAGAACGTGCCCAGCAGGACCATGGCTACCAATGCGAGGTCGCTGAACGGCCGGTAGTTCAAGACCATCTGCAGGACGCCCTCGATATTGTGCTTGTGGACCATGTCATCGGCGATCTCGTCGACGAACCCGGCGGCCAGGAACAAGATGACCGGCAGCACGAGCCAGGACACCTCGCTGCTGGGATAGAATGCGATCAAAGACGCGATCGCCAGGATCGTACCGGTGGCGAAGGCGAAATTGTCGATCTTCTTTGCCAGGACCAGGGAGATGAGCATGGCCGCGAAGAAGGCGGTGGAGAAGGGGCTGTCCCGGGCCATGAGGTAGCCCATGACCACGCCGGCCATCACCGCCACGACCTTGGCCGCCCTTATCGAGAACGCCTTCTCGTCATAGGCCTGGTCAATGAACTTGATGGCCCCGCCCAGGAAGGCAAATAGCACAATAAGTACGAGTATATCGATCATCATTTTCCCTTAGATCGTTGTGAGCTTGACGCTTGAGCTCCGGAGGTATCTTTCCCCCGAACCGAAGCTCCCTGAGCATGGGCAACAAGGATATTAAGCCCACCGTTCTCATTTTCCAGGCCGCCAGAGGTCGATCGGGAGGGGCAATCCCGCACGTCCAGTCATGAAGGAATAGATTGAACAACCATCCCGACGATGGCGGAGGGAATGGAATCGAAGCTAGCAAGGTCGTTCTTTGGACGGCCCGCCCTGGAGGTCGCCCGGGACATCATCGGGCGGAGGCTGGTCCACGTCACGGAAGAGGGCACCGTGGCCGGCATCGTGGTGGAGGCCGAGGCCTACACCGGTCTCGATGATCCCGCCTCCCACTCCTACGGAGGCCGGCGGACCAAGCGCAACGAGGTGATGTGGGGCCCGCCCGGTTTCGCCTATGTTTACCCGATCTATGGGATGCACCTGTGCTTCAACGTGGTGTGTGGTAAGGTGGGCGAACCGCAGGGCACGTTCCTCCGAGCTATACGACCGACCGAGGGGCAGGCCCTCATGGCCGTCAGAAGAGGGTTCCCCGTATGGGACGAAAAGACCGAGCGGCAACTGTGCAACGGCCCCTCCAAGCTCTGCCAGGCCTTTGGCATCACCCGGTCGCTGAACGGCGCCGACCTGTGCGGCGAGGAACTCTACTTCACGACCGGGAACGACCCCGGGGAGGTGGTCGCGGCCAAGCGCATCGGCATCGACTATGCCGGCCCGGGCCGGGAATGGCCGTGGCGCTTCCTGGTCAAGGGCGATCCCTTCGTCAGCAAGAAGCTCTAGCCATGGCGGCGGGCCAGTATGATGACGGCGACCAGTCCCAGCAAGGTGATGGCCGTTATGGCGATGGGAGCGGCGGCCGAGGCCAGATCGGTGCTGGCGGCGGTATGGTCCACGGATATGCGGAGCGTGGTCTCGGTCGGATTGCCGGCATTGTCCCAGACCCGCAGCACGATGTGATGGGATCCATCGGCCAGACCGCTGAGGGTGATCCTCTGGACGTCCTGTGATAACGTCTTGAAGTCCGAGCCGTCCACACTATAGTCCGCCAACCCGATGCCGGAGACGGGATCGGTGGCCTCGAACGACACCAACACATCGCCGGAGGAGAAGACCCTTCCCTCGGCCTCCCCGAAGGTCACCATAGGTCCGGAGATATCGACCTGGAACGCGGCGGTACGGACCGGTTCGGCGTTGCCGGCCAGGTCGGTGGCATAGTATTCCACCACATGCCGGCCGTCCGCGCTCACGGTCAGTGGCCCCGAGTACTCGTTCCACGAGCCTCCGTCCAGGCGATACGAGATCCGCGAGACCCCGCTGGAATCATCCCACCCGGTGAGGTTGATATTGGCCGGGGAGATGTACCAGGCGAAGTCCCCCCACATCCCGGTGACCGCGACGACGGAGGAAGGGGGCACATCATCGACGGTGATCACGGCATCGGCGGAGGTCTTCAGTGGCTCCACGTTCCCCCAGATGTCGGCGACCCGGGAGAACAGCTCATAGCGTCCTTCCCTAGGGGCGAGGAATGGGATCGGCCCGGAGGCCCAGCGCCCGGACAGGGTATCCGCGGCGGTGTACCGGACAAAGTTACCAGAACCGTTGATCCGGTACCATAGCTCGATATATTTCAGCCCGCTACCCCGCTCGGATATGGTGATGGGCACGTCGAAGGACCGTTGATCGGTGGCCGCCGGGAGCGACCCAACGCTCGATGTCGGCGGCTGATCATCGGTGCCTTCCACGACTATGTCGTCCAGGAACACCCCGATGAACGGTCCGCCCTCCGGTATTTCGGTCCCCGAGCGGAAGTTGAAGGTTATCCAGGTCGAGTCGGTGGGGATGGACAGGGTCACCGTCCTCCAGCCGGAGGAGTTGGAGGCGGGTTGCTTCCAGATCTCGGTCCGATCGCCGCTGCTGGGCATATCGTCGGCCGAGCTGGTCACCGACACCCACATGTAATCGTCGCCCAGGCTGGTGGTGGAATTGCCGGTGAGCGCCCAGTAGCGGAAGGTGACGGTCACCGAGGTGAAGCTGTCGATGCCCACCAGTGGCCGGCGCATGTACGCATCCATATTGGTGTCGTACAGCAGGACATAGTCCTTCGGCTGGTAGGTGGTGTTGGGGTCCTCGAGCCAGGTTATGTTCTTGTTCAAGGCGTTCTGGGAGAACGAATTGTATCCGATCTGGGCGCACCAGGCGGCGTGGGACGGGGACACCGCTTCGTACATCGAACGGCACCAGTAGTCGATGTCAGAGGCGTTGTTACGGTCCCAGCGGTCCCAGCCGTTGGGCAGGGTACCGGGCCAGGCATGCTCGAAGTCCTCACTAAAGATGATCGTGCTGTCGGCGCTTGCCCCTCGGACCTCTGAGATGGCCGGCATAAGCGGTAACAATAGGGCGAGGCACAAAGCCGCCGCTGCCATTCTCCTTGTCCACTTCTCCACGAACGCTCACTATTCGATCCCGCCGTTCTTAAAGTTTTTGACCTCAATGTCTGCCATACGGAAGGTCGCTCCGCTGCCAGTGTTTATCAATATCACTCCACAGGGGTTTTTTTCTCACTCATCGTTGACCGACCGGTCAACGCCGAAAGGGGGTTTATGAACCGGGTAATATAATTGGGTAAAGATGAAGTTCCTCCCCATCCTGACCGTCGCCATCGCCGTTACGTTGCTCTTGGCCGGCATCACCGTCGTCGCCCTCAACGAACCGGCCGCGGCCAGCGTCCTTACCAAGTTCAGCTCGGAGGGCGAGCTGCGCAACTTCTTGGAGAAAAATTCCGCCCGGGATGGAGCGGTCAAGGACAATGCCGGCTACGTCACGGCCGAGGCCGCCTCATCCTACTCGGGGACCAACACACAGACGCAGGGAGTGGACGAAGGGGACATGGTCAAGACCGATGGGGCGACCATCTTCATCGCCGAGGGGAATATCGTACACCTTATCGGGACCGACCCGGCCCTGCGCAATCTCACCGACATCATGGTGGGGAGCACCTCCGGGAACAATTATACGTCCATTATCGGGCTGTACCTGTGGAACGGCGATCTGGTGGTCGTGTACACTTTGTATGAGTACCGATCCAGCCTGCCGACACCGACGAATGCCGGCGCAGACCTGATGTACTATCCCTACTGGTCCACCCAGAGGACCGGGGTGCAGGTCTATGATGTTCATGACCTCCTCCACCCGGTACTGCTCCGCTCTGGCGGCATAACCGGAACCGTTCTTACCACCCGAATGATCGACGATACGCTGTATGTCGTGGCAGAGCAGGACGTCTGGACGGGGGAGGGCCTTAATCTACCAGAGGTTTCGGCCAACGGCGATAACGACAGCATCGAGGCCACCGCCATAAGCTATGATCCAGCTTGTTCGGAGATATCGTGCTTCGTGAACCTCCTGGCCTTCAACGTCGGTACGGGCCGGACGAACAGCATCACCTTCCTGGCCAGCCCTGCCTCGGTGGTCTACATGTCGGAGACCTCGATGTACCTAACCATGCAGCAGTGGAGCAATGCCGGCAACATCCTGTTCTCCAATGTGCAGTCCCGGGTCACGACCAAGATCTACCGGGTCGCCGTCGAGGGAACGGCCATGACCCTTGCCGCCCAAGGCGAGGTGGATGGGACCCTGCTCAACCAGTTCGCCCTCGATGAGCAAGGCGACCGGCTGAGGGTGGCGACCACGACGGCTTCGTCGGGGTCGGCCAACAGCGTTCACGTGCTCGATCTCGAGCTCAGGGAGGTCGGCTCCCTGGCCGGCATCGCCCCGGGGGAGCAGATCTATTCAAGCCGATTCCTGGGCGACAAGCTGTACCTGGTGACCTTCCGACAGGTGGACCCGCTGTTCGTCATCGACCTCACCACCGATTCCCCGTCCGTCATGGGGGCGCTCAAGGTGCCCGGGGCCTCGACATACCTGCAGATGGTCGAGGGAGGCCTTCTGGGCATAGGGTTCGAGAACGGTTCGGTGAAAGTGTCCCTATACAATGTGACCGACCCCGAGCATCTCTATGAGGTGAGCAGCCACGTGGTCGAAGGCTTCTCCTACTCCGCCGCCCAGTATGACCACCATGCCGTACTGTATGACCCGGGCCGAGATATGCTGGTCATCCCCATCACCGCCTACAGCGGCTGGACCATGGACAGTTGGCTCTACTATCAACCCTCGTCCGTGGCCCTGGTGTTGAACGTGGGGCCGGAAGGGATCTCCCATGTCGGTAGCGTTCGCCATGTCAACGCCACCGTGGAGCGCTCCCTCTACATCGGGGACGTCCTCTATACGATATCGGATACCACGGTGAAGGCCAACTCCCTGCCGACGCTCTCGCCGATGGGCGAGCTGCTCTACGCCGAAGGTAAGCGTCCCTATTACGGCTGGTCCGGTCCCGCCGAGCCCATGATGGTGGATTAACGTGATAGGTTTCAAGGCCCCAGACCACATGCCAGTCTCTGGAGTCGGTATGAAGGTAGTGCTCGACAAGCGGTCCCTGTTCGCCCTGGCCTCGGACACCCGGCTGGAGATGCTCAAGGCGTTGGAGCCCAACCGCCGCACCGTCTCGCAGCTGGCCGAGGCGATCAAGATCGACAAGGCCGCGGTACATCGCCACCTGAAGAAGCTCGAGGAGGGGGGCTTCGTGGCCCGGACCGAGGACCATGGGTTCGTGTACTATGCCCTCACCTGGAAGTCCCGGGACATCCTCAACCCGAACGACAAGACCAAGATCGTCATCCTGATCTCCTCGTCCCTCATCTGCATGCTGGCCGTGATCATCATAGTATACTTGGCCTCATCCAACGGAGGGCTTGGAACGGCGAACTCCTCGGCCGAGAACAAGAACGGTGAGCTGGTCGGTCAGCCGGCGGGAGCGGATACTTCGATCAACCCGGCCCCTCCATCCACCCCTGGCGCGGACCTCGTCATACCATCGGCGGCGCTCGGATTGGCCGCGACCGCGTTCCTTTGCTCCGCTTACCTCGTATGGAGGACTCCCCGCCAGCGGGGGGGAGAGGAGATGGAAGGCGTCATCGATACCAGTACAACGCTGATGGACGATGACTGAACCCCCCAGGGGGAGTCGGGAACGGCGCCGGACGATAAAGATACCCGGATTGGCCGCGACCGCGCCGATCCATTGTTGCCAGGGCCGACCGGATCGATACCATCTAGATGTCCGTTGCAGGGCCTTCGTTCCTTTGGGCGGGCACCTGAGCTATCAACAACCTTGATGATGCCGAGAGGACATCAACAGGCATGAACGAGCGCGATCGGCTCTTGGCGGTGCTGGAGCACCGGCCGGTGGACCGCGTACCGGTAGTATCGCCTACCCAGACCGGCACGGTGGACCTCATGAAGGCGACCGGGGCGTTCTGGCCCCAGGCCAACGAGAAGGCCGACCTCATGTTCCGCCTGGCCCTCGCCGCCCACACCGTGGCCGGCCTGGAGGGTTGCCGTGTACCGTTCGATGCGGCGGTGGACGCATCGGCCTTCGGCGCCGTCACCTCCCACGAATCGATGCGAAGGCAGCCGGCCATCACCGGTCGGCCGGTATCCTCCATGGGCTCCCTGGATCTCCTGGGCGCTCCCGACCCCCACCGGGACGGTCGCGCCCCCGTCGTCCTGGAGGCCGTGACCCTCCTGCGACAGGCGCTGGGAAACGAATCGCCGGTGATGTGCGGGGTCATTTCCGCGTTCACCCTGGCCGGCCAGCTGCGGGGCGAGGCGGACATGTTGATGGACCTGGTCATCGACCCCGATTTCCTGAAGGCGGTCCTGGACAAGGCAGTGGCGTGGGACGTCGAGTATGTGAAGGCGGCCGTGGATGCCGGAGCGGACGTCATCGTCCTGGTGGACGCCACCGCCAGCGGTGACATACTCGGGCCGGAGCAGTTCCAGGAGTTCGCTCTGCCGTACCAGCAGAGGATCGCCCGCGCGGTGCGGGAGGCGGGCGCGAAAAGCATCATGCACATCTGTGGGAACACCACCCTCAATCTCCCATTGATGAGGGTGAGCGGGGTGGACGGGATCGGGGTCGACCAGAGCATGGACCTGAAGGAGGTGAAGAGGGTACTGGGTCCGGGCTGCGCGGCGGTCGGTAACATCTCACCGACCACCACCCTGCTGTTCCGCTCGCCCGAATATGTCATAGAGGAATGCCGGGATTGCATCGAGGCCGGGACCGACATCCTCGCCCCGGGCTGCGGGTTCGCCCCAGAGACCCCCTTGGCGAACATAAGGGCCATGGCCTCGGTCAGGATGGAGCATGCTGGACAGGGCCGCGGGACCTGAGACGACTTAGCGATACCCGATTTGCCATTCTGTCGATATCAGCAGAAAGGTTCGCTGACTTGACGGACCTGGCTTAAATAAAAGGCGTTCCCAAGTCCTCCCGGCCCTCCGATGGAGGGTCCGTGGGATATTATGGACAAGAAGATAACCGCAGCTATAGTGGTGGTCGTTGCCGCCGTCCTTTTGGCGGCAGTGGCGTTGACAGGTCTCAACCTGAACTTGAACTCACAGGCCACCTCGGGCAAGACCGTTGTAGAGAACGCGCAGGAAAATGGTAATTTCACCACCCTCATCGGGGCCCTGAACACCACTGGCCTCAATGAGACGCTGAACGGCTCGGGCCCGTACACGGTGTTCGCTCCCACCGACACCGCATTTGCGGCGATGAATCAATCTCTGCTCTCCAATCTGACCAAGGACAACGCGAGCATGGCCGATGTGCTGAAATATCACGTTGTGCCGGGAAAGATCATGTCGTCGCAGCTGACCCAGAACATGTCGATCAAGACCCTGGAGGGGAGTGATCTGGTCATCATCATGAACCAGACCGGCACCTATGTCAACGGCGCCAAGATCATTATCAAGGACGTTGAATCGTCCAATGGCGTGATATTCGCCATCGACACGGTCCTGGTGCCCCAGACCATCGTGCAGACGATGAACAACACCTCCAGCCTAAGTACCCTCACCGCGGCGGTCCAGATGGCCAATCTGACCGAGACGCTGAACGGCACCGGTCCGTTCACGGTGTTCGCGCCTACGAACTCGGCGCTGGCCAACTCGACCTACGTCAATGGGCTGATCGCGGCCAATGACACCGCCAACCTGACCAAGCTGCTGACCTACCATGTGGTGCCTTATCGGGTGGTGATGGGCAATGATACCAACTCTTCGCTGCTGAAGAGCGTCGAGGGCAGCTATCTGGCGATGACCACCAACGCCTCGGGCACCTTCATCAATGGCGCCAAGGTATTGGCGACGAACTTCAGCTCCAACGGGGTCATTTATGCCATCGATAAGGTGCTGATCCCGCCCAAGACGATCCTGCAGACGGCGATGGAGAACGGGAACTTCACCAAGCTGATCGCAGCGGTCACGGCGGCCAACCTGACGGAAACGCTCAACGGAACGGGACCGTTCACGGTGTTCGCTCCGACCGATGCGGCGTTCAATGCCCTGGACCAGGCGGTCCTCAACAAGCTGACCACGATGGACAAGGCCAACCTGACCAAGCTCCTGACGTATCACGTGGTTCCCGGGATGGTCATGTCCACCCAGCTGACGAACGGCACAGTGACGACGGTGGAGGGAGAGCAACTCAACGTGACGGTGAATGGCACTATCGTCATGGTAGGGAACGTCACAGTGATCATGAAGGATATCATCTGCACCAATGGCGTGATACATGTCATCGATAAGGTGCTGGTGCCACCCTCCATGAACCTGACCGCGGTCGCGGCATCATCGACCCCGACCAGCAGCCCGATGACCGCACCGAGCACGCAGCCGGGCGGTTCAACCACAGGGACGAACCAGACGAACGGGACCTGCGCCGGTTGAATCCTTTCCAAACTCCTTTTTTCCTTTTCTTTCTCTGAAGCTCAACATCCGGCCGATACTTAGATTATGGTGATGCGCCGCTTCTCGACAGTTGGCTCCGCGTGGAGCGCTCGGAGGAAATAGATGTCACTGGCAGCTAACGGCTATGAGATGAGGGAGATCGAAGGGAACAAGGTCGTCAAGCTGTTCACGGCCGGCACATCGAGGAAGGTGGCCGAGGTCGAGATGGAGAAGACGATACTGGCGAGGCAGTACGGCCTGGAGGCGCCCTTCGTCCACGGCATCGTGGAGGAAGGCGACCGGTTCGGGATCGTTTTCGACAAGGTGTTCGGCCCCACCTATACCCATTGGATCATCGAGCATCCCACCTGGGTGCGGCGGCTTACGGAATATTTCGCCCATGAACATCACGAGGTGCACATGCACAAGATCACCGAGCTCCCGAAGCTGAAGGACGTGCTCACCGAGAAGCTGCTGGCCAAGAAGGAGGTCACCGAATCAGAGCGGAAGAGGCTGCTGGAGAAGCTCGCCCGCATGCCGAACGGGGAATGGCTCTGCCACATGGACTATGTGCCGGAGACCATCTTGGTATCCATCGACGGACCCATCGTGTTCAACTGGGGCGGGGCGGTGCGCGGGGACTACCTGGCGGACGTGGCCATGACCTCGCTGCTGTTGGAGAGCTGGGTACCGAAGCCGGAGGAGCAGGAGGCGGTGGAGACGTTCAAGGACATGTTCCGTCACGGCTACGCTACGGAATATCTAAAGATAAGCGGTCGGATGGACGACGAGCTGGAAGCATGGAAGGCGTTGCTCCGCAGCGTTGGAGATCCTTAGGCCCATCCCGCGGATGGCCGAGAATCGGAGGGAAGGGCACTTTTATCCACGATGCCATGTCCGTCCGGGATGGTAGTTCATGGAATCTTCCAGCGAAACGAAGGAGCAAGCGCCCGAACAGGAAAAGAAAACGAACGTATGGAGAGGGACCCCCCGCGTCTGGGAGCGATGCCTCTTCTGCGAACTGAACAAGTCCTGTTCGGCGGCCGGGGTGGTCCGCGGGACGAGGGCATGCGCCGATGCCAGGTACTCACGGATGAAGCGGTGAGGAACGCCAGGCACGGCATAATTTTTTAACCCCCGGTGCTCGCCGAACCATCGTTCGATCGGCCCAGCTCGCATGCACGATCGAATGAGGCATCGGCGGGTCGCCTTTCGAGGTCTGGTCCTAGACCATATACTATATCTCGCCTGTTTTGCATTGTTCTATGTCCATGTGCCGCCTGTTCGCGCTGGTCGCCGAGCAACCCAAATCACCTGAGCTGCCCGACCTGATGGTCCCCTTTCGGGCCCAAGCCCGGTACCACCCCCATGGCTGGGGCATCGGCTGGTACTTCAACGGCGGGGTGCAGGTGGAGAAGGCGCCCACCGCGGCGAACGAGGACCCCCGCTTCGTCACCACCTGCATGAGCGCCGATTCCAACATCATCATCGCCCATCTGCGCAAGGGCAGCGTGGGAGGGATCACTCCCGAGAACACCCACCCCTTCACATACGGCCAGTACATCCTTGCCCACAATGGCACGGTGCCTGCCAAGCGAGAGATCAAGGACATGCCCCCCCGGGAATATCGAGGACGCATCATGGGGCAGACCGATTCGGAACAGCTGTTCCACTGGATCCTCTATCACATCGACAAGAGAAAGGGGAACGTCGTGTTGGGACTGGTCGATGCCATTGATTTCATCAAGGACCACCTGGGCCCGGAAACGTCCAGCTTCAACCTCGTCATGAGCGATGGTGAGAAGGTGTACGCCTACCGATCGGCGTATTGCAACCTCGATCATTACTCGCTGATGTATCGCGTCAGGGAGGAGACGGACAAGTATCCCGGTCGCTCGGTCATCATCTCCTCGCAACGATTAGGGCGAGGAGAATGGACCATGATGGAGAACGAGCAACTGCTGGTGGTGGACAAATTGCTCGACCTGTCGGAAAGGAAGTTCTGATCAGCAACGATCGAACCCGGGATAAGAGCGCCGACCCCGCCGTTCAGGTCCTGGGCAGAACCGCAGGCCAGCCGGTCGAAAGATAAACCTAAATACCCAGGTTCGAATCACCGCTATATTCTGCCTCGATGCGTCATGTTCAGACGTTCTTGCCAGGCAACCGCAAGTGCGGGCTTTTCCGTCACCCGGACAAGGGGGCGCCCGACAGGTGTTCTAAAATGAATCAGATTACCTTTGACCTTCTGACCAAGATCTGCGACAAGTGCGGCGGTCGCTGCTGCTATTACGCCAAGCCCCCGCTGACCGAGGACCGCATATCCATACTGTTGGAGAACGGCATCTCCATAGATGATGTCCTTTTCCGCGAGCACCGCATGCTGGACTGCAAGTCCACCGGCTTCTGCGTAGGCTATTCGGAGGGCCGGTGCCGGGTGCAGCATATCAAACCGGAAACCTGTATGGCCGGACCGTTCACATTCGACGTGAAGAACGGCAAGCTGGAGATCTATCTCAAGAAGGACCGCATCTGCGAACTGGTCACATTCCTGAAAGGCAACCCGGCCGTCTACCACGAACAGTTCGAGATGGCGGTGCAGAACATCCGGCAACTGGTGAGGGCGCTTCCCCCGGAAGAACTCGACAGCGTGTGCAAGGTGGAGGAACCGGAGACCGAGAAGGTCGCGGAATACCCTCTATCCGAGGTGTTGTCCAACGACCGTCGGAACTGAGCACGAATATTCGGTCAACACCGATGACCTCACCCCTCTGCCGATCGTCGACAGGATAATCGAGGGCATCAACGGCGAGGTCGTCAACGAGTTCCGGTTCGGGGACATCAATCTGAGCAAGGAACTGCAGAAGAACGTCATCGAGCTCGTGCCCGCGGTCCCCCACACCAGCATCGCCACCATGGAGGTCGCGCTCTATGATGGCATGGGGCGGTTCCACCAGGCCACTGGCAACAGATACACCCTGCTGGGCCTGGGCATGCACCCCCTGCTGACGCTCGACCAGACCTCCTACTGGGACCATGAGGACAGGGAGCTGTATGAAATATACGACGGCCTCTTCGACCTCAATCAGCACGGCTGGCTGAACATCCAGGCGCTGCAGATCAACGTCCACTACGGAAGCGAGGCCAAGATGGTTGGCATGTTCAACCGCATGCGGTCGCTGATCCCCTTCCTCGTGGCGGTGACCGCTTCCTCTCCATTCGTGGAAGGCCGGAGCACCGGCCGGATGGACAGCCGCCTTTTCTACTATCGCCAGAACCAGAAGCGCGTGCCGCTCATCTGCAACGACGTCATTCCAGAAAGGCTGGAGAGCCGTCAGCACCATGACGAGATAATCGAATCGATCTACCGCGACCTGCGGTTGATCGGCGGCGACGAGCTCTGTCATGAGTGGATCGACTCCCGCGGCGTGATCGTTCGCTACCACCGGGAATGCCTGGAGCTCAAGGCCTGTGACGAACAGGAGTGCCTGCGTTCCGACATGGCGGTGACCGCCTTCGTCCTCGCCCTGTTAAGAGCGGACCTGAAGCTGGAGGATGACCACGATGCGCTCCTGGATATGAACGAGGAGGCGATCAGCAAAGGTACCGTGTCCTGCCGCCCGGAGCTGATGCGGCTATATGGGGAAGCATCGAGGGCCGCCACCCCGGAGGAAAGGGGATATCTCCCCTTGATCAAGGAGCGCATCGAACAGGGCAGCATCGCGGAGCTCATGGGGCGGCGCGTCAAGGACGGCGAGAGCGTCAGGCAGGTGGCCAAAGCGATGGCCGGGTGCCTGAGGAACAACGCTCCGTTCCGGGCCTGATGCTCCATTGAAAGGTTCATTACAGACGCCTGCCCAATTAGCTCTCACGGTGACCGCCGATGGCCGTGGTGTTCGAGGAAGCGCTCAGGATCGCCAAGGAATGCGTGGGCAAGAGGACCGGCGATAGCGAGCCGACCTTGCTCCGGTACCAGCTCAGGGACAACTACTTCTTCCAGTTCAGAACGTTGAAGGGGGACATCGACATCATTGTCGATCCGCGCGGCGAGGTGGGGCATTGCTTCGAGGAGCAATCATCGGACGAGCCGCAGGAACCGATGCTCAAGCAGCAGGATGCCGTGGAGAAGGCCCTGTGCTTCCTCGGGGACGGCAAGGTCGAACGGATCAAGGCCAAGGGCGGGGGCTACGAGGTCGAGGTCGATCGCGACCAGCAGGGAACGGTGATGCTGTATGTCGATCGCGAGGGCATGGTCCACCGCCAGAAGTGCTCGGTGCTCACCAAGAACCTGGCCCTGGACCTGAACTAGCAGGCCGGCTCGTAATGGATGGTGACGCTCTCCACCTCGGTATGGCGGGAACGAATGTGCCCCTCCAGCCGAGTGGCGATCTCATGCGCCTTGGTTATGTTAAGCCCAGGATCGAACTGGCAGCACAGCCATACTCGGTAACCACCGTTGATCAGGTGGACACGGATATCCTTGCAGGACGAGACCTCGGGGAACAGGCCGGCGATGTGTTCGATGGTGTCCTGGATGAGCATCAGCTCATGCTCCGCCTCCACGCTCTGGCAGGCCGGGCAGGCCGCCGGCTCGATGTGCGAGGCGACCTTGTCGATGCAGGGGTCCAGGGCCATGATCCGATCCTCCAGCAGGGTGGCCGAAACGTGGGCCTCCTCCACCGTCAGATTGCCGTCCATCTCGATATGGAACTCGATCAGCCGCCCGGCCGGCCCCTCGGAGAACACGATGTTGTGCACGTCTCTGATCTCCGGCATGGCCGCCGCCTCCGCCCGGATCTTGTCTTCCAAGGAGGCGCTCTCGAGACAGATCGGTTCTGTGTGCACGATGATGTCCGAGTTGGGTATGGAGCCTTTCACCCGCTCCTCGACCAGGTCGGCTAATCGATGTCCCTGCTCCACCGGTAGCACTTTGTCGATGAACACGGTCGCCTCGATGAAGGTGATGGCCCCCGACTCCCGCACCCTCACCCGCTCCACCTTGTGGATCCCCGGCACCTGCATGATCTCCTCGGCCACGCGCTCGGACAGGCCTTCTGGTGCCCCGTCCATTAGGGTGTGCACCGATCTCTTCCACAGCCGGTAGCCGATGACCACGGTGATCACTGCAACTCCCAGCGCAGCGATCGAATCGAACGATCTGAACCCGGCCATGGTCAACAGGATGCCGATTATGACCACCACCGACGAGATCAGGTCCGTGGAGAAGTGTATGGCATCCGCTTCCAGCGCCTGGCTCTTGTATTTGACGGCGGCCCGGTGGAGGGCCCGGGACCGGGTGAAATCGACCACCACGGACATGACCATGACCAGGAGGGCGATCACGCCTAGCTCGACCTCGACGCTGTGGAAGAACAGGCGGTTCACCGCCTCGTACACAATCCATGCGCAGGTGATGAACAGCAGGAGGGTCTCGCCCAGCGAGGACAGGGACTCGATCTTCTCATGCCCGTACATGTGGTCGGCGTCCGGCGGTCTCGCCGCCGCCCGCACGGCGAACAGGGTCATGGCCGCGGCGATCAGGTCTATCCCGGAGTGCAGCGCTTCCGATAGTATGCCTAGGCTGTTGGTCGTGTAGCCAACAACGAGCTTGGTGGTGACCAGCAGCACGGCCGCGGCGACCGAGATCAGTGCCACCTTTTCCTTGGCGTGGATGGGCTGCTCCTCCTCGACGGTCCAGGGTTACCTGATTAAATAAGGTTAACCATGCTTTGTAAGGATCTGGGCTGTCCCAAATATCCAAACAGTAAAAAATCCTTCCGGTCAGCTAAATGTGGAACTAGATTAACGCGGGGGCCTGTGGCGTAGGGTCCCAGGGGCTCGAACGCTCAGAGCGCACCCGCGTCTATGATGATTTTTCGGCCTACCAGACCTTTGACTTCGCGCTCTTGTTGCGGTTCATCAGCATCGCGGTGATACCGAAGTAGAACAGGAACACGGCAACGAAGGCAGGTATGTAGTTGACCTTGTCTACGCTTAGTTGGTCATAGACGAGCCACATGACACCGAGGACGACGACCATGCTGGACCAGAACATGGTATAGCGGGAATCGCTGCCCCAGCGCCCGGCAGTTGAGGTGCCACGGAGCTGAGCGAACAGGGCCATGCCAAGTCCGTAGAGGCCGACCTCGAGCATGATCATGGGGATGATCAGCCATAGGTTGTTGCGAGGAATCAGATACGCTGAGATTAGCACTGCAAAGCCGATCGCGATGGTCACTACGCCCACCGATTGGCCTTTGATAGCATTCACACTGAATGTCTTCCCATCCTGAGACATAATTTACGAATATCCGTTCTAGTTTATAAAACTTGTCCGCCAAGTGTCTGACAGAATCTTGTCCAGCGTCACGGAGCTACCTGAGCTCCGCACCGCTTACAGAACCTCGCATCCGTTTCGAGCAGAAGCCCGCAATTGCCGCACCGTTGAGGCATCGCCAGCGTAGTTCCCGGGGCCTGCTGGCTCGCGGCAAGATAGTTCCATAGCGACTGGATCAGGGCGTTGGCGTCCGACTCATAGTCGAGGTAGCTGACCGCCCCCACCGCCACTGCCAGAGGGAGGAACAGCACCGCCCCCACCAGGCCTACCGCCGTTTCCGCATCGCCCAGGGTGGCCGAGAAATCGATGCTCACCACGGTTTCCGGTCCCGAATCGTTGACCCACACATCCATGACCCGCCTTAGGCCAAGCTTCTGGTAGTACTGCTCGGCGTGCAGCTGGACAGGCGAAGCGAAATCGATGCGGAACTGGGCCTGCCGCAGGAACTCGCTGATCCTGGTGACCGTCTCTTCTTTGGTCATGTTAAGGAATGTCCTTGCGTCTCGCCGGCTGAACAGGCGCTGTATGGGCATGTATGACAATATGGTCGCCGGGGATGATAACCCTTGGCCAGCACTGTTATGACTCAGGAGGTCAGATGGTCAAGCGTGATGGCGAAGGTCCTGGTCTCCGCGCTGCTTATGGCGGTCATGTTCAGCACGATCCCTCTTCCCTATTCCGAGGAAGGGCTGGTCACCATCGCCCCCGGCGGTGAATGGTCCTACTCCATGGAGCTGGTGACCCGCGCTCACGTTACCTGCATCGTCCATTCCAGCGCCCCGGTGGAAATTGTGCTCATCAAGGTGGATGGGGCGGGAAGTGCGAGCGGCCCTCCCTTAGGGTTTGTCAACAGCACCACGGTCTACCGTCC
>CAYZEV010000008.1:0-13232 GCA_964477865.1 uncultured Methanomassiliicoccaceae archaeon
GGGTCAGGCTGGGGAGGCACACGAGCTGGGCCTAGCGGGCGCGGCTGACGATCTGGGTGGCGGCCTCCTCCACGCCCAGGTGAAGGTCCTTCATGACCAGGGCCTGGACCTTGAAGAACCTGTCCCCGAAGCCGGCGCCCGTACCGATGGCTCCGGACATCTTGCCCACGCAAAGTCGAGGGCGCATCTCCTTGATCCGGTCGCGGTGTCGCAGAAGCTCTGTGATGTACCCGGCCACCTTGAACCCGAATGTGGTCGGTATGGCGAACTGGCCATGGGTGCGGCCGATCATGACCGTCCGGCGGTGCTTGGCCGCCACCGCGCACATGGTGATGATCAGCGCATCCAGGTCCTGCTCGATGATATCGATGGCGGCCCTGAACTCCAGTCCCGCTGCGGTGTCCACGATATCGTTCGAGGTCGCTCCGAGATGGACAAACCTCCCGGCCTCCCCGCACTGTTCGGATATCGCTTTGACCAGGGCCATGACATCGTGCTTGGTCTCCGCCTCGATCTCCTTGACCCGCTCCATCTGAACGAACTCCGGAGAGCACTTCACCGTTATCTCAGCGGCCGCTTCTTCCGGTATGCTGCCTACTGTCGCCTGGGCCCGGGCCAGGGCCGCCTCGACCAGGAGTTGGGTGCGAAGGCGGTTCTCCTCGGAGAACACCTCCTTCATCTCCTTCCTTCCATAACGATAATCTAATGGGCAGATGAGCATGGTCATGGCCAAGGATAAAAGCCGGTCAATTTATAATTAGTGGCCTCGCACGTTCTTATCAAGTCCATGGAACAGGAGCGAAAGGGGTTTATACTGATATGGTTAATATTGAGGCCAGCTTATAAAGGATAGGTAGGTAAAATGGCGTCCTCCTCGGCAGCGGATAGACAGAGGGGCAAGATCCCTCAGGTATTGTTGGATTTCATGCGAGCGCCGGGAGGGCACTCGCTCATGCTGAAAGGGGAGGCCGGAACAGGCAAGACCACGCTGGCCTTACAGGTCATCGAGGAACTGTCCGATGAACAGCCGGAATACTATCTATCTACCAGAGTATCGGACGAGGCCCTGTTCAGGCAGTTCCCGTGGGCCAGGGACAAGGCCAAGAGGGACAACATTCTGAAAGCGGGCAAGTCCTTCCTCCGCCGTAACAAGGACGCGCCGGCCCACCCCGAATCTTCGGCCGGTTCGCAGGTCACCATCAATGCGGCCAAGGACCTGTTGAGGGCGCTGAACACCAATGAGAACTCCCTGATGGTCGTCCGCTCCGAGCTTCAGAAGCTGGAAGGGCAGGTCGAAGCGGGAGAGGTGGGCGGGGATGGCGAAGGCGGGTTCACCGGGGAGATCAACGAAGAGGAAATCACCCTGGACCTCGGCGTCATGCTGCCCGAGCTGGAGGTGGCCTATGACCTGGCGGAGGCAAACCTGCCCCGCAAGACGCTCATGGTGGTCGATTCCATCGACGCCCTCTCGGAGCGCTACGGTATCAGCTCCCAGAGGATCATCAATACCCTTCAGAAGGACCTGGTAGAGAATTCCGGTACCAACATCGTCTACACCCTCGAGCAATCGGGCAAGACCAACATGGACTATCTCGGCGACGGGGTCATCCAGATGATCTCGGAGGACCGCGGCGGAAGGCGGGTCCGGCAGATGGTCATCGAGAAGCTTCGAGGCCAGTCGGTCGATCAGTGGAAATACCTGCTCACGCTGACGGGAGGCCGGTTGTCGGTGTTCGAGCCGACCTGGGTGCGGATCCCCGAGCATATGCAGAGGCACGTGCCGGTCAAGGACCCCACCTCCCGGACGGTATCGTCCGGTAACTTCTACATCGATCAGTACTTCGGCGGATTCCCGAAGGGTTCGCTGGTCCTGCTGGAGTTCGACCTGGACGTTCACCAGGACGTCGTCCGCTGCCTGGAGCTGGGGGTCATGAGCGACTTCCTGGAGAAAGGCCGGGGGGTGGTCTGGCTGCCCATGTACGCCACCGACTATTCAATAATCGATGAACAGATGCGCATGCTGGTAGGGACCAATGCGCTCAGCAAGAGCTTCAGGATCCTGGACACCGAGGCCGGGCAGGAGCAGACCTATCCGTTCATCACCGCCATCGAGGGCGAAGATGCCGGCCAGGACCTGCGCATCTCTTCGCTCAAATACATGCTGGGCGATTCCTCGACCCCCTATCTCAGCATACTGGGCTTCGATGCCATGGAGGGCGTGTACGGTTCGAACGTCTTCAAGCAGACCCTGGCCCACATCGATGCCATGAGAAGGGCCGGCCATGTGGTGATCGCCATCGCCTCCACCATGTCCCAGTCCCTGGCGCCACTTCGCGAACAGGCCAAGATCCACATACGCTTCGATAACATGTACGGCTGTGTCATGGCCGCAGGGATGAAGCCCCATACACCATACTACTATCTCGATTTCGCCGGCCAGGAAGACAAGCTGCCCTCACCCAGAATGGTGCCGATGATCTAGGGGTGGTGAACTATCAACCCTGATACTGATAAGATAAAGTCTTTAATAGAAACGTCGATTCTACGGACGATGGATGGGAACGTTTCCCGCGATGAGGATCTCTCTCGCTTAATATCAGACGAGTACGCTGGCAAGATCCTCAGCGCCACTTTCAAGAACCCGATGTCCGTGCAGCAGATAAGCCGGACCTGCATCATACCTATAGCGGTCGCCTACCGAAGGGTCGCCAGAATGGAAGATTTCGGTCTCGTCAAGTGCGTCGGATATGAGGAAGTATATCGGGGGAAGAAAGTATCCTACTATCAATGCGCGGTGAACGTGGCCAAGGTCACCTTCGCCGGCGGTCGCTTCAACGTGGAGATCGACTTTTTACCTGACTCGGAGATGGTCCATGTTGGTGAGAGCACTGTCGCCCACGCCGAGAAAGCCTGACGAGCCGTCCAGCTCCGCAGGATTAATATCAGGTTTTCTATCTAGAATCAATGCAATCCATAACGCTTATAACTCGACAAAGATTTTCCTGGCTCAGAATCTAGGGGTGGGAGTTAGGTCTGGAGAGCATGCTCTTGAGCAGTTAGGGCAATTAGAATTCCCTCGTTCCGGTCATCTAGAGGAGGGATCCGCATAGACGTGCTCCGGGTCTCCCAGCTTCTGACCGACGAATACTCGGTCAAGATCCTGGTGGCGACCGTACGTCAGCCGCGCTCGGCGCAGGACATCGCCATAAAGTTCGGCATCCCCATCGCCGCTTGCTACCGACGGATCAAGGACCTGGAATCGGCCGGCCTTCTGGTCTGTCAGGAAAGGCGGCTCTCCCAGCAGGGGAAGCGGGTGTCATTTTACATATCGATGCTGAAGAACGCCTATGTGTTCTTTGAGGACGGTCACCTCCGGGTGAAGTTCCAGCTCAAGACCGGCGGCGCCGATCGTTTCGGTACCGACTGGCACGAGGTCCAGCTCGAACCCAGCAAGTCGGACGACCACAGCGGAGACGAGGAGTTCGACGAAGAAGCGGAAGACAGCAAGAAAAAATAGGTGCTGGCATCGAGACCTGAAAAAAGGTGAAAAAGCGTAAGGATTATAAACAAGTGTCAGTATGCCCTTTAGTGCCAAGCAATTTTTATTCGCTTGCTATTTGAGTGTGAATGCATGACTGAACTCTTGGAGGAGCTGGAACTGAAGCGCCAACTCCACAACGTTGAAGCGGAGAAGCACCGCAAGGTCCGTGACGAGCTAAACGAAAAGACCAGGGAATGGGTTGAGAAGAGGGACGCCCTGAACGCAAAGGTCAGGGAACTGGTTGACCAGGCCGCAAAGCACCGCGGGACCCGAGACCAACTGAACGTCAAGGTCCGGGAAGCGAAGGAGCAGCGGGACAAGTGGAACAAGATGGTCAACGAGCTTAACGAGAAGGTTACCAAGATCAAGAAGGATAACCTCCCGAAGAACGGACCTCCTGTATCCAAGCTCAAGAAGGAGCTTAAGAACCTCGAGTTCAAACAAATGACCTCGGTCCTCACCAAGGATAAGGAGCAGGAGCTCATCGATGAGATGGGAAAGCTGCAAGCTCAGATCCGGGAGAGGGAGAAGGCTTACGAGCTGAACGATGAAGTAAAGACCGGCATCAAGGAACTGCGCGATGCCAAGGACCAGGCCGAGGCCCACCACCGGGACGTCTCCGAGTGCGCCGAGAAGGCCCAGTCCGAGCACGACGCCATGATCGCCCTGTACGAGCAGGCCGATACCTTGAGAAAGGAGGCGGACAGTGCCCAGGAATCGTTCATCGCCAACAAGCTCAACGCCGACGAGGAGCACAAGAAGCACATCGAGAACATCCGCCAGGTGCATGACTACGACAAGATCATCGCCGGCATGAGGCAGAAGGCACGCAAGGCTAAGAAGAAGGAAGACGAGTCCTCAGCCAAGGAAGAGGCGGAAAAGATCTTTGACAAGTTCAAGGCCGGAGAGAAGCTCAGCACTGAGGACCTCATGGCCCTCCAGAAGTCTGGATATCTCTGAACCGGTTTCCTAAACCCTTTAAACCCCCATATTTTTTATCCAGTATAATATTCTGCACTCATTGCAAAACCTATATATAGGCTAGAGTTAATATTAGGAATGGGAAGCGTTGGGCTAGTTTACAGAGTGCATCCCATCCCTTCTGACAGAGCTAGCCCTTCCCACTTCCTTTTTCTACAGTCTTCTGCAAGAGATTTATCTCTCCTGCGATTATTCTTCCCCGATCAGCATGACGATCTCCCTCAGATGGTTTCCGCAATCGTGGGTCCAGATCAGAACGGACGCTCATATCGTATACATCGATCCGTCGAACGTGGTCACGGCCGGGGAGATGCTGGCATCCACGTTCTCATCGAAGGTCCGCATTGATAAACTGCCGGAAAATACGGGGCCGGGGGACCTCGTAATGATCACCCACCACCATCTCGACCATGTGAGGAGAGGGCTCGTCGAGCATCTCTCCAGCCCTGGCGCCAAGGTCCTAGCCCCCTCCAGATGCGAGAAGAAGCTCAGTGGATTGATGGACACCGTTCGGGCCGGAGACATAGTTACCCTGGCTGATCTGACCGTAAGGGTGGTGGAAGCTTACAATCCGGTGGGGAGCCGCCCGATCACTTTTCACCGGAAGGGGGAGGGCGTTGGTTACGTCATCGAGACAGAGGGCAAACGGCTGTACCATGCGGGGGACACTGGCCTGATCGACGAGATGAACGAACTTGGCCCGATCGACATCGCCTTCCTGCCCATCGGGGGCAAGTTCACCCTTGACATCGGCGAGGCGGTCGAGGCGGTCAAGCGCATAAAGCCCGAGGTTGTCGTTCCCATGCACATGCTCAAGGCCGATCCGAACGACTTCAAGGCCCGGGTGGAAGGGGAGACAACGACCAGGGTCCGCGTGCTACCGCCCGGCGGCCTGACCATGTGTGATTGAATACCGATCGAGAATCGTGATCGAAATGTCACTGGGAGGCCAGTGGATCGCCAGGTCCGCTGAGCGAGCGGTAGACCATGGCGGTGACCCGGTTGGTATGATGCCGGTCCGCCGGGCGGTGGAGGCGGTCTCGGCCGACGCCGCCCCGCCCCCCACAGGGCAACCTTTAAAACTCCAATCGGCCCTCAGCTATCCTCGGTGCACTCATGGTACTGGAGAACCTAGGTAACTCCCTGCGCAACGTCCTCAAGAAGATCACCGGGGCGTCGCACATTGACGAAACGCTGGTAAAGGAGATCACCAGGGATATCCAGAGAGCCCTTCTACAGGCCGACATCAACGTCAAGCTTGTCCTGGAGATGACCAAAGAGGTCGAGCGCCGGGCGCTCAGCGAGCAGCCTGCCGCTGGCACGAGCCCCAAGGAGCATATCGTCCGGATCATCTACGACGAGCTGATCAAGATCCTCGGCCAGCCCCGCCCCCTTCCGATCGGCAAGCAGACCATCATGATGGTCGGCCTGTACGGACAGGGGAAGACCACCACCACCGGAAAATTGGCCCGCTATTTCCATAAGAAGGGGCTCAAGGTGGGGGTCATCGCCGCCGATGTCCATCGTCCTGCCGCCTACGATCAACTGAAGCAGATCGCGGAAAAGGTCGGCGTCTCGTTCTATGGGGAACCCGGAGAGAAGGATGCGGCCAAGATCGCCCGGGACGGCATGCATCATTTCGGAGGCACGGACGTGGTCATCGTCGACACCTCCGGCCGCCATGCCCTTGAGGATGACCTCATCTCCGAGCTGAAGCGCGTGGCCGACGTGGTCAAGCCGAACGAGCGCATCCTGGTCCTCGACGCCTCGGTAGGCCAGCAAGCCGGACCCCAGGCCAAGGCGTTCCACGACGCGGTCGGAGTGACCAGCGTCATCATCACCAAGATGGACGGCACCGCCAAAGGCGGCGGCGCCCTGTCCGCGGTCGCGCAGACCCAGGCGTCCATCGTGTTCATCGGCGTCGGCGAGCACCTTACTGACCTGGAGCCGTTCGATCCGACCCGGTTCATCTCCCGGCTCCTGGGCATGGGAGATATCCAGAGCCTTCTGGAGGCGGCCAAGGACAACATCTCCGAGGAAGCGGCCGAGGAGACGGTCAAGAAGATGATGTCCGGACGCTTCACCCTCAAGGAGATGTACGAGCAGATGGAGATGCTCACCAACATGGGGCCGCTGAAGAAACTGGTGTCCATGCTGCCCGGCATGCCCGGTATGGGCGACAAGGTGAACATGGAGGAGTCCCAGGAAAAGCTCCGCAAGTTCAAGTTCATCATGGACTCCATGACCGAGGAGGAGATGGAGGACCCCAAACTTATCAAGTCTACCCGCATCAACCGCATCGCCCGGGGCTCCGGCGTGGAGGCCAAGGACGTCAGGGAGCTGCTCAAGCAGTACAACATGTCCAAGAAGGCGGTAAAGGGCTTCATGGGGAACCGCAAGTTCCGCAAGCAACTGATGAAGCAGTTCCAGTCCGGTGAGATGGGGCCACCTCAATGAGGCGATTCGTCATCGTCGGCCACAAGGCCGCCACCTCCGGTGATTTCAAGCTCGACGATATGGCCGGCGGCGCCGGACGCCTGGACATCCTACTTCGCTGCGTCAACTCCACCTTCTTCCTATCCCACGGCATCCGCCGGGACAGCGAGGTTTATCTCGTTCTGCAGGGAGAGCCCTGTCCGCCCCGCACCGTCCGTATCAACGGTTCGGAGGTCCGGTACCTGAATCCGGACGAGCGGTCGACCGGCGCTCTGGTGAGGAACGCTCTGCTCAAGAACATGGACGATGAGGAGGTCCGCTCCTCCCCCGGCATCTACGTCTCGAAACGCTCCTTCAAGCAGGTGATCGATGAGCTGGCCGCGATCAGCCAGATCATATATCTGAAGGAGGATGGCGCGGATGTCCGCCAACAGGACCTCTCCGGAGATCTGACCTTCGTCATATCGGACCACCAGGACCTCACGCTCCCGGAAGAGCAGGAGCTGCTGGCCCATGCCCCCGCCACTGTCACCCTCGGGCCCCTGTCCTATCACGCCGATCATTGCATCATCCTGATGCATAACGAGCTGGACCTCAGGGCCCCCAGGACGGCACCGACAGGCTAAGTTATTTCACGCATGCGGTACAACGTGGCCCCGATGAGCCTTCGATCAGTGTGCCCGCAGGAGGATTGTGGCTATATCGCCTTCGGCGATGATGAGAAGGAGGTGCGCCGGGACCTTCTCTACCACCTCATGGACTGCCATGGGATCAACCGCATTCCCGAAGGGGCCCAGTTCGTCGAGGACCTGGCGGCCGGACGATAGGCACCGAGGAACGGTCATGATATTCTCCGTCCGGCCCATGTCACGAACATCAACCCGATTGCCGAGATCAGCAGGATGGGCAACATCAGCAGCCGGAAGCCATCGACAATCGTGGGAGCAAGGCGGGACCATCTAGGGAAACCTTTTTACGGCCCCCGGCCATGGGGCAAATATGTCGGAAAAGATCCCCCAACACCGCCATTGCTCCAAGTGCGGCAAGGCCCATATCGGGGAGGACCGTTTTTGCTCCGAGGAGTGCAAGGGAAAGAGCACTGATAACCTCAAGAAGAGCAAGCGCAAGCTCATTATTTTCTACGCCATCACATTGGCCCTCCTGGTGATCGCTGTATTGTTCCTGCGGTGAAACCATGAAGGTCGGCGTGGGAGGGACCTTCAACACCGTCCATCGGGGTCATCGGGCCATTCTCGACAAGGCCTTCCAGGTCGCCGATTTCGTCATCGTGGGCATATCCTCCGATGAGATGGCCAAGGGCCGGAAGGACGTCGTCCTCCCCCTCGAGGAGCGGAGGGCCCGCCTGGAATCGTACCTGCGCTCCAAGGGGGACAATTGGTCGGTCACCGTCATAGATCGCCCGTCCGGCCGCGTGGACGAACGGACGGACATCACCGCGCTCATCATCTCCCCCGAGACCAGGCCGTCGGCCGAGGGGATCAACCGGGACCGGGTGGCCAGGGGCCTTAATCCTCTCCATCTGATCGTGGTGCCCCATATCCTGGCGGAGGATTTCCTGCCCATATCCGCCCGTCGGATAATGGCTGGGGAGATCGACGATGAAGGCCACCTTCTCCGTCCGTTGAAGGTTAACGTGGGCTCGGAGAACATGATCAAGATCGACGCGGTCGGCAATGTTCTGGCCAGGTTCTTCGAGGAGGTCATCATCAAGGGCGTAGGCGTCACCAGCTCGGTCCCCGAGCAACCGCGAGGGGAGGAGACCCGCCGGGGAGCCATGGAAAGGGCTCGACAGGCGTTGGAGGACGGGGACCTGGGAGTCGGTCTGGAGGCCGGGGTGTTCGATACCGAGGATGGCCTCTATGACATCCAATACTGCGCCATCATCGACCGGCGGGGCCATTTCACCATCGGCCATGGGTCGGGGTTCCGCTATCCCCCGGAGGTGGCGGAGCAGGTCAGGGAAGGCGTTCCGGTCGGGGCGGCCTTCCGCGAGCTGTACGGGTGGGAGAAGGACGAGAAGAAAATCGGGGCCATCGGCTTTCTGACCAAGGGCGCGCTTGGCCGCACCGAGCTGGCCGAGCAGGCGGTCATGGCGGCGATGGTGCCGCGTATCCGCCGGGACCTCTATCCGGACCTCTGATCAGGTCTTGGCCTTTTCCCGGTGCACCTTCACCGGCACGTTAAGTTCGCCGGTGCACCTCGATAGACCTTCACAGCCGAACCGGCGGTACTTGCGGCAGTAGAATCCCAGTTCATAGTGCTCGCAGGGTGGGTCCTTCTCCGCCCGGCACTTGGCGCCTATGCAGGCGAACCCCTTGTAGCGGCCTTCGCACTTGCCGTCGCCGCTCAGGTAGAAGCACTTCATCTACGGTCTCTCCGGCGCCAGGGGCAGGCCCAGGTCCACCAGATGGAGGTCGATATTGCGCGAGAAGACGGTGAGAGGTGACTGTTCCGCTCTTCTGTTAATTGGCGGCGTCCCCGCCTGTCGGGAATGATAGGACGGAGCGACCCGTTCCAGGCAGTTCCTCTCTCCAACGCATTCCCGGTCAGCTCTCATTCGGTGGGCGCAGTAATTGCTCCCGTAGTTATACCGACACAATGTTCCATCCCTATGACTATATGAAAATATAATAATATAAATGTTCCCAGGAGGCTGGCCTCCTAGGGGTGGTATTCCTTGATGGCCGCGGCCATGGCGATAAGGCGCTTCTGGACGAGGAAGTTGATGGTCCCCTCCTCGTAGAAGCCGTCCGGACCTTTGAAGCCGGCCCTCAGGTCGGTCAGCACCTCGATGCCCTCATCGATGGTCTTCACCGGGTAGATGTGGAACTTGCCCTCCTTGATGGCATTGATCACTTCCTCCTTCAGCATCAGATTGCGGATGTTGGAGTACGGGATCATGCAGCCCTGCTCGCCGGTCAGCCCGATGGCCTTGCACACCTCGTAGTAACCTTCCACCTTCTCGTTCACGCCGCCGATGGCCTGCACCTCCCCCTTCTGGTTGACCGAACCGGTCATGGCGATGTTCTGTTTTATGGGAACCCCAGAGAGGGTGGAGAGCAGGGCGTACAGCTCGGTGCTGGAAGCGCTGTCGCCCTCTATGCCGGAGTAGGATTGCTCGAACACCAGGCGGGCCGAGAGGCTCAGGGGGATGTCGTTGGCGTAGCGCTCGTTCAGGAACCCGCTGATGATCAGCATACCTTTGGTATGGGTGGGCCCGCCCATCTGGGCGAGCCGTTCGATATCGATGATGCCCTCCCTCCCCACTCCCACGGTGGCGGTGATGCGGGACGGCCGGCCGAAGGCGTAGTCCCCGGCCGACAGGACGGCCAGCCCATTGGCCTGACCGACCTTCTTCCCTTGAATGTCCAGAAGGTACACCCGGTCGGCGATGAGCTCCTCGATCTTCTTCTGGATCATATTGGACCGATAGGTCTTCTCCTCCAGCTGTCTGTTGACGTGCTTCCGCGTCACTATCGTGGCCCCTTCCTCCATGGCGTAGAACGAGGCCTCCCGCACGATGTCGGCGATGAGGGCGAACTGGCTGGACAGCTTCTGCTGGTCATCGGCCAGGCGGGAGGAGTGCTCGATCACCGCTCCCAGGGCCGATGGGTCGAGGGGCAGCAGCTTTTCACGGTTGCCCAGACCACAGATGAAACTGGCGTAGAGCTGGATGTTCTTCTCGGATCGCTCCATGGTGTTGTCGAACTCCGCCTTGACCTTGAACAGGTCCTTGAAGTCGGGATCGAGGTTGAACAGGACGTTGTAGACCTGGGGATTGCCCAGGATGATGACCTTGGCGTTGAAGGGAATCGGCTCGGGGCGCAGGCTCTTAGTGACCATGTAACCCATCCGGGAGATGAAATCCTCCATCTCCAGGGTGCCGTTGGATATCGTCTGCTTCAGCCCTTCCCATACCAGCGGGTCTTGGAACATCCTTTCCACCGGGATGACCAGATAGCCGCCGTTGGCCCGGTGCGCGGACCCGGCCTTGATCATGGTATAGTCGGTCAGCAGTGCTCCGAACCGCGCTTCCTTCTCGGTGTATCCGAACAGCCGGGGATAGGTTGGATTGAGCTCTATTTCCGCCGGAGCGCCCTTGGTCTGGGAGTTGTCGACGATGAGATTGACCCGGTAGTTCCGGGTGGGATCAAGGACCGGCGCCCCCGGCTGCTGGGGCTGGGGCAACGGAGCGAGGAACAAGGGGATGGTGTCCAGGATATCGTTCTCCACGTCCTTGAGGTAGGAGAGCACCTCCTCGTTATCCTTGAACATGTCCCTGATGCCGCCCAGATAGGGTGCGATGGCGTATGCCGCCACCTGCCGGTTGAGGGCCATCATCTCCGCATCGACCTTCTTGACGATGTCCTGCAGCGGCCGGAAGGCCTCTCCGATCTTGATGTTGAGGGCGTCCCTATCCTCTTGGATCTTCTTCTGCAGCGCCGCCGGTAGCTGGGCGAACTCCTGGTCACTGACCGGTTTTCCCTCGGACATCGGGATGAGCTGCAGGCCGATCTGGGAGGGCTGGACGATGAACCCGGCCTCCTGGGCCATGGCGTTGATGCGGCTGACGATATCGCCCCTCTCCTGGTTGATCGCCCGCAATGTCGAATCACGCCGCTTTGAGTAGTCCTCGCTCTCGAACGCCTCCCTCAGGGCCGGTTGGATGGACGCGACGAACTTTTCCATGGCCTTCTTCAGCTCTATGCCCGTGCCCGGGGGTAGAGGTAAGGCATTGGGCTTGGAGGAGTCCTGGAAATTGTTCACGTAGCACCAGTCCAGGGGCGGTGGCTGGGAGATGGCCAGCTCCTTGAGGAACTCCAGGATGGCGGTCTTGCGGCCAGTGCCAGGGAGGCCGGATATGAAGATGTTGAACCCCTTGTTGGGGATCTTCAGGCCAAAGTTCAAGGCCCTCATGGCGCGCTCCTGACCTATGATCTCTTCCAAGGGGGAGAGATCGGCGGAGGAGCGACAATCAAACTTCATCTCAGGACAGGTCTTTCGACCCTGCTCGTAGGAAAGCTCATCGACCATGGTACCCATCTAAGTAATATTTCGCCGAGGTTATAAACGAGGCCCCTCATCCAGACGCGCTGGTCTCACCGGCCTCCATCTTCGAACGGGGGAACATGAACCGGCTGACATAGATGAGCCAAGCTATGTCCACGGTCATGCAGACCGTGGCCGGAATGGCGGCCGCGTCGCCGATGAGGGCAATGGCCAGCGCGGCGGCCATGCCGGTGTTCTTATGGGTGGCGAACAGGACCTCGGGGACCCTTCTGCCCCAGGGCAGCCCCCTCCTCCGGTTGTAGGCGTCCAGCCCGATGCCGATGCCGAAGGTGCGGACCACCGCAACGGCGATCAGCGCCAGTAGCAGGACCGGCTCGCCGAAGAACACACCGCGGTTCGAGCCGGCCACCGCCACCACCAGGACGAAGAAGGCGATGTTGATGGCGATATGCCTCGAACCGGGATCGAGGTTCAGCGGCCGAAGCAGACGGGAGATGATGATGGGGACGATGATCAGGAAACCCACGTACCACAGCAGGGTGATGACGCTCACCGCCTGACCGATGAACAGCAGGGTGAGGAACGGGGTGAACAGAAGAGCGATGAAGTACAATCCGGCCGACGAGACCAGGGTGGCCTCCAGGTCACCGCGAAGGATCAGGACGAACGGTATGACCGAGACCGCCGAGGGCACGGCCGCCTCCAGGATCCAGCCGTTCCGGATATCCCCGGAGAAGAGGAAGGCCATGGCGATGGTCGTGCCCGTGGACAGCAGGAAGGATAGAACGAACGCCCGTTGTACCGAGTAGGTATGGCTTCCGACGGCCAGGCCCCTCAGCTTGAGGTTGCAGAGGGCGAAGGACATCATGACCATGAGGGCGAACATCGCCGCGTCCTTGTTCATCCGGGGATATGCTTCCGGCAGGCCACCGATCAGCATGGCCACGATGAAGGCCGCGATCATCATGAGGGCATTGTTGCCCAGGAAGTCCTTCCACCGCACGTCAGGCCGAATCACCGTCCGGGTTTAGTACCTTTCTGGGCAAGGGAAAAATATCGGACGTTGCCAAGAGGAGGCTGATGCCCCCACTGGGTAATGACCGCCAGTTCACCCTGGTCCTCAATCCCTGGGCCGGGATCGGCTCGGCCAAGTATCTCCAGGACCAGATACTGGACGAATTGAGAGGACTGGACCTCGATGTGCACATGATGCAGAAGGGGGAGGATATCCGCCCCATCGTCG
>CAYZEV010000008.1:13242-65429 GCA_964477865.1 uncultured Methanomassiliicoccaceae archaeon
CAGCCCTCCCATCACGTCGTGCTCAATTCCGGTTCCGGCACTGCTGCGGCCAACCGGGTGCGGGCGGGGCAACTGCTCGAGAAGTTTGCATCGTTGGGCTACGCCGTTAGCATTGACGCCGACGCGTCGCGTCCTTTCGCTGAACGCCTGCAGACCGCCCGCGGTTCTGCCGCCCCCATTCTAGTTGCCGCTGGAGGCGATGGGACTGTGTCCGCCGTCGCCGGCTCGCTGGCCGGCAAGGACGCCACCCTGGGGATCATACCCACGGGAACGGCGAACATGCTGGCCCGGGAGCTGGGGATCCCGATCTCGGTCGCCCTGGCCGCTCGGCTGATTCGACGCGGAGCGGACGTTGTGAGGATGGACGCATTGGCCGGCCATGACCGCTGTTTCGTCTATCAGGTGGTCATCGGAGCGGGGTCGGAGGCCCTGTCCAAGATATCCAGGGCCGAGAAGAAGATGTTCGGCCGCACCGTCTATGCGCTGGCCGGGCTGCGGCTGATGACCGAATACCACCCCATCCGCCTGACGGGATCGATCGACGGGCGGGAGGTGAAGATGTGGTCCAACCAGGTCATGATCGCCAACGCCGGGATACTGGGCATAGATCCGTTCAGATTGGGACCGGACATCCGCCTCGACGATGGCATGGTGGACATCATCGCCATGCATGGGAGGACCCGCCTGGAGTTCCTGGACTCCGGTATCGACCTCATGCTGGGGAATTACAAGGGAAGCCACGGGCTGCGATATTTCCACGCCCGTCATGACATCTACCTCGACACCGAGCCGTCCTCGATCATAAAGGCGGACGGCGAGTTCATCGGTCGAACGCCGTTGAGCCTTCGGGTGCTGCCGGGAGCGGTCCGAGCATATGCGCCCTATAGCCCCGACCGAAGGAGATTTCCATAAGATTCTCATGGGCGACCGAGATGGAAGAAAAGCGCCGAGGGGGAGATTCGAACTCCCGTAGTGCGAAGCACCACCAGCTCTCAAGGCTGGCGCCGTGATCCGGGCTTGGCTACCTCGGCCCCAAGGCGGCCAGGCGCCTGAAAGATAATAACTTTTCCGGTCAGGCGAGCCGCTCCAGCTTCCCAGCGGTCATGGCCTCCAGGTCCAGCTCGAACGCCGCTATGGGATAGCCGAGCTCGAAGTCGGTGATGACGATGGGGTGCATTTCGCCGAAGCTGCCGATGATCTGACCGTTGGCCACGACGTCCGCGCCCCTTCCCTCCATATAGGTGCCGGCCGGGGACGGTTGTATCACGTATCTCACCGACAGGTCCCGCAGAACGCTCTCCACCAGGGACTTGACCTCGGTGAACGAGGCGCGCGAGGATATGGAGACGGCCGCCAGGTGCTTGCTCCTCTTGATGCCCTTGAGGACGTCCCCGACCTCGAACAGGCGCTGGGGCAGGTCCCGGTGCTTGTTCCGCCGCAGCACCACCATCAGGCTTGGAAGAAGGGAGACGCGGAGGCAGGTGTGGTCCTCGCTGATGGGATTGAGCACCTCCACCACCTGGCCGGGCGGCAGGCGCATCTTCCCGAACTGGTCGTCCTCGGACGTGAGCGTGAGGGTGGTCACCTCCATGTAACCATAGCCGACCATCAGCTGGCGGGCCACGTCGGCCGCCTTGTTGGACATCAATTCGGAGCCGAAGGTCTGCTCGGACGGGAGCGCCTTCCCGAAGTTCTCGTAGCCGTAACCTTTGGCGACGTCCTCCATTATGTCCACGGGGTGGAGGAGGTCGAGCCTCCAGGCCGGGGCGAGGACGTTCACTATGGCCCCGGAGGGCTGAGCGTCGAAGCCCATCTTCTCCAGGGCGGCGGCCATCTGGGCCGCGTCCAGGGTGGTCCCCAGCAGCGAGTTGGTCCGGGCCACCTCGATGGTCCAACGGCGGGGCTCCAGGTCCGGAGTGATCATGTTGTCGGCCCCCTGTACCCTGACCCGGCGGATCTTACCGCCCCGCTCGGCCATGGCGGTTGCGACGATGTTCAGCGCGCCGGAGATGGCGTTGAGGTCCGTACCGGTCACATCGATGAACGCTCTCCGGGTGCTCTCGGTGACCGTGGTCAATGTGCCGTTGATGATCGGCGGGAACGAGAGCACCTCGTCCCTGCTGTCGACCAGCAGCGGGTACTTCGCCTTATCCCTGAGGATATGGGCGTAATCGATGCCCTTTTCATGCCTCTCCAGTATCTCCCTCAGGTTCATCCGCTCGGTCTTGGCCAGCGGTACGAAGGAAACGGACTCGGGATCGACCGCCTTGAAGGTGAAGGGAGGGGTGACCTTGTCGAGGTCGTGGATGCCGATGGACACCTTGGAACGCTTCCGGCCCATGGTCAGATGGAGCTTTTCCTGCATCTCCATCAGCGAGCGGATGAACTCGTCGGTGATAGTGAGGTCCTCGATGACCCCCGCCACCATGAACGGGCGCACGGCCTTGATGCTGGGGTCCAGGTTCAGAACGATGTCGGAATCCTGCACCGGGTAGCGGGTCAGGCCCTTCTCGAACCCCAGGAAAGAGCGCAGCGCCCGGGCGGCGCCCTCCACGCAGTACAGGTCCGGCCGATCGGGAAAGAACTCGATGGCGATCTCCTTCGTGCTCTGGTCATAGGTGTGAACGTCCGCGCCGAGCTGAGGGATCCTCTCCAGCAGGGTATCCACGCTCACCTCGCGTCCCAGCAAGGCGGTTAGGTCGTCATAGCCGAAGGTTACTACTGGCATCGTCGAACCGATGGGTAAGAGACTATTTGAAACATTTCTCAGGGCGCATCCACCAGGTTCGGCGGCCTCTCTCCCCTGAGAGCCGTTAGCAGGTTCCCGGCGGCCATGATGGCCATGCGATCCCTCGCCGCATAGGTGCCGCTACCCGTATGTGGCGTCAGCACGACGTTGTCGAGGTCCGCCAGACCGGGGGAGAGCAGCGGCTCCCCCTCGTAGACGTCCAGTCCCGCCCCGGCGATCCGCCCCTCCCGGAGCGCGATGACCAATGCGGCCTCGTCGATGATCTCGCCCCGGGCGGCGTTGACGATGATCGCGGTATTCTTCATCAGTCCCAGTTCCCTCGGCCCGATGAGATGCCTGGTCTGCGGCGTGGACGGAACGTGCAGGCTGACGAAATCGGACCGTCGAAGGAGATCGTCCAGGGGCACCAGTTCCGCTCCGATCTCCCGGGCCCGCGGATTCGCGGTCCGATTATGGTAAAGGACCTTCATATCGAAGCCCCGGGCCCTCCGGGCCACCGCCGAGCCGATGTCCCCCAGGCCGACGATCCCCAGGGTCCGGCCGTGGACCTCATGGCCCAGGAACAGTTCCGGCCCCCAGCCGGCGAACCGGCCCTCCCGGACGAAACGGTCCGATTGCGGTATCTTGCGGGCCACGGCCATGAGCAGGGACCAGGCCAGGTCGGCGGTGGCCTCCCTCAGCACCCCGGGGGTGTTGGTGACCAGGATGCCCCTCCTGGCCGCTTCCCGGACGTCGATGTTGTTGTATCCGACGGCATAGGTGGAGATGGCCTTCAGACCCGCCCCCGCGTTCATGACCTCGCCGTCCATGCGGTCGGAGAGCATGCACAGCACCCCATCCTTCCCCCTGATGCGCCGGAGCAGTTCCTCACGGGGCATGGGGGCGTCCAGTTCGTTAACGTCGACGATGGCGCCCTCCTCGAGGATCTTCATTCCCGCCTGAGGTATGCGGCGGGTCACCAGCACCTGCGGCCTGATCATGCATTGCCCATTATGATGAGCGATATATTCATCTTCCCAGCGCCCGGTGGGCCGAGCCCAGCTGTCCGGCGGCCTGCGCGCACAGCGTCGACAGTTCTCCGGCCAGGACCGTCGCCCCGATGATCTCGGCGAACTTCATGACCTTTCCCGCCCCCTGGCAGCCGATCATGCTCAGCGCCTCGGACTGGCATGGTAACCGCGTACCGCCTCCGACCGTGCCGACCTCGATGCAGGGCAGCCTAACAGAGATGTATAGATCGCCTTCCACGACCTCGCAGGTGGTCATGGCCATGCTTCCCTCCACCACTTGCGCGGGGTCCTGCCCGGTGGCGATGTAGACCGCCGCCAGCATGTTGGCGACATGGGCGTTGGAGCCGAGCGATGCGGCCAGCGCGGAGCCGATGTTGCACTTGCGGTAACAGGTCTCGGCCACCGCTTCCGGCGTGGTGTGCATCTTCTCCTCGAGGACCTTGCGCGATATGGTGACGTCGGCCAGGACGATCTTGCCCCGGCCCAGTATGGCGTTGATGGCCGCCGGCTTCTTGTCAACGCACAGATTGCCGGACACGGAGATCAATACCGCTCCGGTCTCCTGCTCTATCAGCTTGGACATGGCCTCCGAGGCGATGGTGGCCATGTTCATGCCCATGGCGTCCCCGGTGGTGAAGGCGAAACGAACATAGAACGACCGGCCGACCGCGAACGGCCTGGCGCTGAGCAATCTCCCATGCCGAGTGGTGGTGCCGGTGACCTCCTGCAGGCGGGAGAAATTGGTCTCGAGCCATTCCGACGCCCGTACGGCATGACGCGCGTCCTTGACCCGGAAGACGGGGGCGCGGGTCATCTCGTCCTTAATCACCACGGAGGAGGCCCCTCCCGCCGCGGTGATGACCGAGCAGCCCCGGTTGACGGATGCGAGTAGCGCACCTTCAGTGGTGGCCATGGGGACCAGGTATTCGCCCTGAGCATGGTCGCCGAGGACCTTGAGGGGACCGGCGAAGCCCAGAGGGACCTGCACCGCTCCGATCATGTTCTCGATGTTCTTCTCGGCGACGAGGGGATCGAAGGATACGGAGCCGATGTGCCGCAGCTCCGTACCGATGCTTTCCTCCACTGCCCTTCGTCGATCGACGACATCCGCCCCGCTCTTGCCGCGGTTCTTCAGCCCCTCTCCCATCGTATCGATTCCGGTATGGCATTGAGATATTAATGATTCTGGCCCTTGCGGAGGGTAGTAGTCCTGGGCGCGGGGTGGGGCGGTGCAACGAGGCAATTCTCTGTTATCATAACATCGATTGCCCCTACGGCACCTCATTGCTACGGACTTAGATTCAAATACCAGTATTGATTTTGCGTTAATTCAATCCCAATGGGAATTTGGTAAGGTGATAACAGGTCATGTATAGCATGAGTCCGCGGACGGGTAAGTGTTTGAGCGACGAGGAATGTGTGGCCAAGTTCAAGTCTGGCGAAGAGTGGGGTCTCCTGACCTCCATCGACCTCCATGACTGCGATCCCGCAAAGATCGCCAGTAAGGAAACGATCACACAATTTTCCATCGATCTCTGCGAATACATTGATATGAAGAGATTTGGCGACCCCATAGTGGTTCGGTTTGGTGCCGATCCCCGAGTGGCGGGCTATTCCCTGGCCCAGCTGATAGAGACGTCGCTGATCTCCGGGCACTTTGCTGAGGACACCGATCGAGCGTTCATCGATGTCTTCTCGTGCAAAGAGTACCCGCCCAAGAAGGCCGCAGAGTTCTGCCAGAAGTACTTCGGTGCCAAGAGCATGGAGTACGCGGTAGCCTTCCGGACCTAATTCCGAAACACCTTCCCCCTTTCTAAAAAAGGTGGGCAGTTTTTCTATAATCCCTAATGCCCGATCATGGCTTCCTTTTGGTGGAGATCTCCCGCAGAAAATCGAACATGGGGTCCCAGTAATATTCATACCAGCCCTGGGTGTACTGCTCGACGTCGGCCGCGGGAACCCCGCTCTGCATCAATAAAAGTTCAGCGCCTTGACCTATGGGGCGGAGCCGGATCTCCAATCGGGAAGGAGGGAGACCTACCGGCCACTCGGTGGTCGACCATTCCTGCACGATGCGCTTCCCCCTGATCAGCTCCAGGTTTCGCATGATGATGTAGCCATCCCAGGCGATGCAGGTCCCGCCGATCTCGGAGCTGCCGCTGGCCGGCGATCCGGTGAACTGAGCGTGCTTGACCGGGTCCATGAGCAGATCGTACACGATTTCGGGAGAGGCGGGGATCATCACATTGATCTGTATCTCACCGGTCAAAGGGGTCATGACCACCCCAACACGACGTCGGGATAAAGGTTGTTCCCCCTGGAGCCATTCCGGCGCGATCGGCTCCGCGGACTTATCCTCCGGGGATTCATTGCTTTGCTTGCGCTCTGCCCACAATCTATCGGAGATACTGTCGACACATTGTTAATGAGAATCCCGAGCAGATCTCGATCTCGATATTAAGTTGCCTTTAGTTCGATCTTCTTCATCTTCTCCAGCAGCTCGTCGAGACGGGAGTACGAGGAGTTCATCCCTTCTTCCATACCGCTTTGGAGCATGCCGTCCCGGTCCGCGACCGACAGGTAGATCGATCGAGACACCACCTTCGTCCTGTTGCCAGGCAGCTCCTCGAATACCGCCGATTCAAGGCTGACGTGGCCTGTTTCTGGCAACCCTTCGTATTCGAACGTGCCGATCGTCCGTTCGGGGGGTGAAACCTCATGGTAAACCCCATGAAATGCGTACACTTTGCCATCCTTGTCCTTCTGGATGAAACGATATGAGCCGCCGTTCCTTGGCTCGAACTTCTCAAATGTTGTTGTAAGTCCCTGTGGTCCTAGCCATTGCCCATAAAGCTCCTGGTCGGTATGTGCTTTGAACACAAGCTCTCGGGGTGCATCGAACTCCCGTTCGATCAACATATCTAGTTTCCCAGGTTCAGCGGTTATTTTTGTACCAGACTTTGCCATATTATTTACCTCCATCATGACCCATTGTTGTGAGGGGCGGTAGGGTCCATCATTGTGGTCATTCCTTGCGCATCTACTTGTTAAATAACTTCCATTCGCCCTCTGAGACGACCTCCACATGACCATCAATGATTTTTATGGCCATCCGGTCGTCGTCTCCTGGCTTGAGCTCGGGCTCGCAGCCATAGGTGCTAATGATCACTTTTTCATCACGAATTTTAAGTGATTGCGATCTGGTGGAGCGGTCGCGGCCAATTCATCGTTCATTGAAATGGCCAATTAGGGGATCTAGCGATCCTCCGGCCCATTGCGCTTCGAGGGTCTCCTCACCGTGCGCGCATTCGGTTGTTCCTCGCGTTATGTTCCACTTCGGCTAGGCCTAGCAATTCCATGATCGGTGGGATATAGGTGGCAAATCGCCCACGTAGGCCTTTCTTGAGGCCGTACCAGCCGCGCACGGGATTGTCTGGAGAACGAGCCCATGCTTCGACCGTCCCCTCCTTGGCGGGTTTCTGTTCATCCGCATTTCCCAGAGGCATCCAATCTCCGTATGTTTTGAGCATGGTGTGTAGGTCTTCAAGACTACGAAGATGATACCTTACCTCCGTCTTACCCACATGCACCACGATCGCCGGCGGATCTGAACTTACATCCCGAAAGGCTGTGAACTCCGACTCACCAGAGAGGGTTTTCAGGACCCATGGATCGTCCTTGGTCCCTTTCTCTTTTTTATTGGCCTCAGGCATGTATTCAAGATGCAACGTTCCGGATGATAATGGTATCAAATGAGGGAAGGGAAAACGGGCTGGGAAGGGAGTTAGGGGGGCCATATCCATTCAGACCTTCAATGGCATCTGATTCGCCTATCGCAATCGGATCCCAAGGTCGCGGGGGATCATCGGCCCCAGGCGCGCCTCCCCGAAATTTAACCCACTGGCCTCATTTCATCCCGCTCTTGTGCCGTTCGGTACCGCTCTCTCCGGTTGGGCCAGAACAGGGAGGATCTTGTCCGAATAACCAATGTCGAAGATCATTCCTTCCGATAGCTCGCCCATGATCTTCTTGGGCTCCAGGTTCACCACGAACAGGGCTTGCTTTCCCACGAGCTCCTGGGGATCGGGCCGTTCTTTCCTCATCCCGGACAATATCATTCTCTTGTGATCTCCCATATCGACCTTTAACCTGAGCAGCTTGTCCGATCCCTCGACATTCTCGACCACTTCGATGGTCCCGACCCTGATGTCGATCTTGTCAAAATCCTTGAAGCTGATAATTGGCTTGATCGGCGCGCGTACGATTTCGACCATAGGATGTCATGCCTTTGAACCATTTTAACGGTGACGGGAAAGACAAGGATATTCATTGATCTCGTTGCACGGACCATGAAGTGAACGAGGGCCATTATGGCGGCTCATGTTTGGGGCATTGAGGCACCGTACATCGATAAAAAGGATAATGGAAGCTCGTGTTCTGGACCCATCGAGCCCTCTGCCATGATCATCTTTCGAACCAATGCTCAAAGAAGCGGGGCGAGTTCTCTCAGTGTTCTGATCCATCCCTCGATCGAATCCCTTCCTTCCTTCAGTTTGACCGGGTCCTTCTCGTAATCGTTCAGCAGGTCCAGCATGTGCGAGTACTGGTAGATCAGTTTATCAAAGGGAAGCTTAAGGGAAGCGATCTTGGCCGCGTCCTTCGCTCCGATCGCTACCTGCAATTGGCGAAGTGCGTCCAACCACTGATCGACGGGCATCCCGGCCCCCTTCTTGAAATCGCGGAGGATCCATTGGCGTTTGAACACCACCATCTCGGTCCAGCCCCTGTATTGGGCTTCGAGGTCGGCGAGGGCCCTGTCGACCAGAGGCTGCGCCAGTGACCACTGGATGCCCTGGGGCGCTGGCCTGGTCTGGGGTTCGCCCTTTACCACGGCTATCCCGACGGCGTTCAAGGCCGCGAACGAGCTGATCTCCTGTCCGCGGAATCGATCGGCCAGAGCTACGGCCGCGGCGAAACCCGCCCCCGCCTCCTCGGCGGTCAGGAGGGCTTCCTTGCTCATCGCGTAGAACTCCTCCACGCTCTTGTTGTAGAGCGGGGCGAGGGCGCGGATCCCCTCTTCCGATCCGGGGGTCCGGGCCAGCCCTGGCCCGATGGTGAGGACATGGACCTTTCGGCCCTCCATCTCCGCGTCAAGGACTCGGGCCAGCTCGACCTGGGCGGTCTTAAAGACCTCATAGGCGCCCATGAACGGCGCGGCCCCCGATGAGGAGACGCAGATGAACGAGCCGTGATCTCGCTTCATCATTCCCGGGAGGAAGGCCTGGGCCAATATTACCGGCCCCCGGACATTGACCCTGTAGGCCAGGTCCCAATCATCGATGCCGACCTCGGTCACCGCCCCCATCCGAAAGGCAGTGGCATTGTTGAGGACGACGTCGACATGACCGTACGCCTTATGAACCAGCGCCGATAGCTCCTTGACGTTCGCGGGATCGGCCACGTCGGTCCTGATGAACATGGCAGAACCCTGTCCGAACTCGGCGTTCACCGCTTCGGCCGCGGCCTCCCCGCTCGGACGGTCGATCTCGGCGATGATCACCTTCGCGCCGAGCCAGGCCAGGGAACGGGCCGCCTCCAGGCCGATGCCGCGGCCGGCCCCGGTAACCAGGCAGACCTCTCCGATCAATTGGCCTTTCTTGAGGGTTCCGTTAGCGATAACTGGTACCAAATGGTCCTCTCCGTCAGCCCACATAATCATGTAACAGGATATCAATGTGGTCGGACAGCTTTTTAGAGCTATGGAATGACGTCCATATGCGCTGGGATGAACGCTTAAGCATGGAAAGCTTTAAAATCCATTGCACTATTCCCATGAAGCACAAGGGCCCGTAGCTTAGACTGGCTGGAGCGCCCGGCTGATAACCGGGAGGTCAAGAGTTCAAATCTCTTCGGGCCCACTAATTCTTCTGGCTTCACTCGTTTTCCCCAATAGTGTTGGGAAACGCCCTTACCTCGCGAACAACGTTGGCCTTACCGTTTCCTGGAAGGCCTGGGGGTTCGCTTTCACTTGCATTCTTATCAGGTCCAGATAGTCGTCCCTCTTCTCTTGGACCTTGGCGAGATCATCGAGGGTCAATCCCAGATAGATCATGGTTGTCTGGGTATCGGCATGACCTAACATGGTGGATACCTCGGTTATTGACGACCCAGAATAGATCATCAATCTCGCTCCCGAGCGTCTTAGGACATGGTTGGATACCCTGCTCTCATCCAATCCGGCCCTTCGGGCAATTGGACAATCAATTATAACGTCCAAGGCGGGCCGGTGAAGATCTCCATCGTCTTGATAAATCTCTCTTCAGAGCAGTGATTCGCTCGGGAAAATGAGGTCAGCGAGACCTCGACTCCAAGCAGCAGGAATAGGTCGGCTTCCCCGACCACGGGTTGGATTGCCATTGAAGGCTATGAGCATTACTAAAGGGTCGGCCTTCATGAATAAGATAATATTGCCATAATATATCTACGAGGCCCGGCGACCAATGGCCAGAAAGCACATCGAAAAGGGCAACCTGATTTACGCCGAGAGCATCCCTCCCATGATACTTAAAAGCAGCATGCACTCTTACCGTGGGGTCATGGCCAATGTGATGTTCATGAGGCTAATGGCCGTCATCTTCATAGGGGGTGCGATATATTTTTACTTCATCTACGACGCCCAGCACCCGCCAGCCTACAGGCTGTTCGTGTACACGCTCATACTGATCGGCGGGGTATTGATGTTTTTTGTTAGCGAGTTTGTCATGCGTCTCTACCGCGAGTCGTCATACCCCGTGAAGATATTCTCTAATGGCATCCAGTTATACGCGTACACCTACCAGAAACTCAAAGGATGGGGCGGGTTCATCCCCAGGGACGATATTATTAAGTTCAAGGTCATCAGGGGGAATGGCTATTTTTATAGCCCAACACCGAAGACCCTAGACAAGTACCGAGAGGCTCCAATTGAGATGACGATTTTCCTGAAGAATGGGGAAAAGAAGCACATCGAGATGCGGTTCCCGCCTGAGGTGCTCAAGATGAGGGACATCCTCCGGTCGAACTGGCAAATGGAGGTCGAGGATGGTGGTGAGGGGCTGGGGACCGTGGAGACCATCAGGACATACTGAGTTCAAAGGGGGAACGGCGCTCAGAAAGATGAGGGGACGAGACGCAGGTGTTGGTCTAGCGAGTAAGGTTCGAATGGCCTCTGCCAAAAAGACCGAAATCACCCTCCTCTTTAACTGCCTTCCTCGACCACGGGTTAGGATGCCCGGAAAATGAGATAATACTTCCTACACGATATTAATCAGAAAAAGGATTAGAAAATTGTTTGTTATCTTCGTAGCCTCGAACAAGCACTTTGTACACCAGATCGTTCATTGAGCTGTTCGCAAATGGTCCCACTTGTAACGCACATAGGCTATTGCACCAAGTGGAACGATGGTTACCCAAACGTAAGGTATCGACTCCACATAAACGTCTGAGAATGTGAAATACGAGGCAGAGGCAATTAGACATAGGACGCCTAGGACTAGTAATCTCGAAGACCTCATCACGCAGGCTACTAAACCAATATAGAAGAGGCCTACCATTAATTGTTCATACCCGACCACCCAAATTAGTATGGAATATATGGAAGGTGCGACCATAGTCGGACCTGACCCATTCGAAGAATATCCAAACTGCCAATTAATGAATGTGCTTAGGAAAGCCACAGCCACGAATAGCAATGTTACTTCTCGATTGAGCAATATGTTCCTGATCGTTAGCTTATTGGTGTCCAAGGCCTCACCATCAGCTTAGTTTGTTCTATTCTATATAGATATATTTAATAAAAAATAATGTAAAGAGTTTAGATCATCTATCATTGCCTCGAACAAGTGCTTTGTACCGAGGACGTTACAAATCGGGGGTGGGCAAGTAAGTTTGGCGGTTCAAAATCCCGCTCTGTCCAAACTGAACCAATTCAGACGGGTGAGGGGGCGACATTTCTCAATTCTGTATACTACCCCCGCACATGTGAGTGGGGGGGCGGCATACAGGAGTTGGAAATTGTCACCCCCGTCAGTGGTAACGAATCATGTATGTAGCACTCTATTCATTTAGCTTCTTCTAAACGCCCCTCGGAGGAGCAGGAAGGTATCTGCCAGTATGCCTGAAATAGGCACGCTCTACTTCTGTTGCAATTTCCTGAGTGACAGGGATGGGGTCATCTTTGAGCTTAACCGTCTTATCCATTCTTCGACTCATTATTTTGTTTATGCTCCTCTCGCCACCATATTTCATGTTCTTTTGCATATCCGGTTTTTTGATCCATACGATGTCGTACCAAGGCAGGAACTCAGACCTTTGCCATCGATAATGGAGCAGAATCCCGCTCTGTCCGATCTCCACCTTACGAGGTTTTGTTAGATACTCCCCTGTTATCGAGATAGCGGGAAGTATCGGGGTCATCGATACAATCCATAGAGTAAAACCTAGTTCCTTGCCGCTTACAAGGTAAAAGAATGCGCCTACCAGGATGTTTAACGGGATGGAGATCGCACTCCAGACAAATAGGAAAGTCCTCGGTGGGTTATTGAATGAACTGTAGAAGGTGGATCCCGTCTTCTCTTCCCCGACCACGGGGTCGTTAGTTGGGGAAGGGTCCGATCGGTCAACGCTCAGTGGTGATTGTGTATACTGTTCCTTCACTAAAGGTTTGAATAGCCTCGCTCCACACGAAATGCAGAAGTTCGCCTCGTAAGGATGCTGCCTACCGCAGTTTTGACAAGAGACCATCTTCGGACCCATAGTGCCCAAGTCGGTCAATGCTTCCCCAACCACAGGGCTGCATTAACATAACCGTCTAATAACCTATTGCGAGGGCGGGATAATAATGGGTGGCCGGTCCTGCCCATGGCTGCTTTAACTATAGAATATATCATTTCTGAAGGGCTTTGTAGTAACCCCTTTTGCCCCAGTCACCAGCATACTTAGCTGGATATATCCCAAACCGTACCTTGTAGGATTCGCTCACCTCTTTTGCGATCTGGTATGTTACTTTAAGAGGGCTTCCGGTTGAGAAAACTAGCATGCCATGGAGCTCAATTGCCTTTCCCATGAACGAGTACATGTTTGGAGCGTAAGGGACTAGCACGCCCCTTACATCGCTCCAGTTGTATTCCTGGGGGCCTTTCCCCGAAAACTCCACTAAGAGACCAGGTTCTGAAAGTACAACTCTGGTTGGCCGATTTTTATTGACCTCCAGCATAGATCTGAAAGGTACACTCGCCATAAGGAGAATGAAACAAGTCAGAAAGCTCGCCATGATGATTCGGGCTAGGGTCATCCCATCCCAGAACATCCAGAGATACATGGGTGCGAGAAAAGACAGGATGAAGATGGCCTGGTTACGGTCCGATCTGTACCTGTGCCAATCGGGGGGATTATCGTATGCTGTCTGGTTTCTTGGCAGATTGCCCTCGTCCTGGTTCATTGTTTTATCTTCCCGGATTGGGGGGCTGCCCATCCTCAGTCCGCCACAGGCCTTTCTTTTTGGCGTGGAACTCAATCGACTCCATGGTGCCGGTGATGATGGATGTTTCCCTAAACTGGTAGAATATCCCCCCGTCCCAAGTAAAAAATGTGATCGCCCATGGCTTCCACCCCTCCTTCTTGCTCATGTGGTACCAATGGACTGAGATATTCCTGATTCGAGCGTACTGAACGAATATATCGGGCTGTTCATTCTTGTACTGCTTAGTGTAGCACGGGTAGGGATCCAACCAAATCCCCTCATCCTCGACCAGGATTGGCCTGAGACTGTGCATCCGGTTCACCGTATCATGATCGAAGATGTTACGAATGAGGAAATATGTAGCCACAATGGCCAAAAGAAAGAATAACCCCATACTGAGCAAGATAGATACGATGAAGGTGGTCGGGAGTAGGACAGCGACAAGAAGCAGTATCTTCAATCCTCTAATTTCATCTTTTAAGGGCTCCTTCTCATCCACTCGCTCAATAATCAAAGATGGACCTCTAGCCTCGTTGTGGTCCGTTATATTATAATGTGGTTCTTTTGGATTTGACCATACCTCCTTTAGGGGTGACAAGTCTAATCTGGTTCCACAATGGCCACATTTATGTGGGTTCCTCGGTTTGTCGCCACAATTCGGGCATTTCGCTCCCCCAACCACGCCGCCGGATCACCTTCCTGGGCTAAGATGGTATTGATTTATCGTTTCAATGCGAAAAAAGTCTGGCCACCCTCGACCTCGACTCTCAGAAGCATGCAATCACCCATCTATTTTGACAGCTATTCGTCATCGTCCAGGCGTCTCAGGTATTCGGCCCCATGTTTCCGTCGGTGTTCACGAGCCGCTCTCCTTCCATAGTAGAATAAGATGGCCATGATAAAGAAAAAGACAATGTGGAAAAGAAGGAAATCACTGAAGATTTCGGGACCATCGATTACCATAATCACAGAAATAAACAGGAATATGAAATAAGAGAAACCGGTGACAACCCAGAAGAGATATTTTGACCATACATATGGTTTCCCCGTGAACCGATTATAGGACACATAGTAAATCGGATCGTTTTTCATGAGATCACCGCGTCATTGTTTCTCGGTCTCCAAGCCGATCGCAATCTTCCCCCGACCACGGGGTCGAATCGCCTTCCTGAACTAAGAGGGTTTTGTCAAATTGTTTTTCAGGAAAGAAAGTCTACCCATGTCCGACCTCGCCTCAGTATTTCATATTCTCAAGGTTAGCTGCTTGACCTCTTTCTCTTCTTCAAATAGGAGGCAACTATCGTTCCAACTATGATCGTTGGCACTAGTATCATTAATGGAGTGAAACGATCCTGGACCTCGTAGAGGCCGAAGACCGGCGGGGTAAAGAAGCCACCCAGGTAATACGAGCGTCCGTCCTCAAGGAAGACCTCAACGCTTAATAAGATCATTATGCGGGCATCGTGCACGCCTTCTTTGGGGTCCAGCTCCATTGTTGTTTGAAAGTGGGTGCCGTTCTCATCGAAAACATGCATGTCGGTCGCTACTGTGATGAAACGGCCATTATCTGGAGAACCGAGGTAACAATTGATCTTCTGCATCCTGAACCCGGAGATGTTACCATGGTTCACAAGGTCAACGCTCACATCGACATTATCGAAACCTTCGCCGACGTACATCGTCCTGGGGGCGGTGACCGTGACAATCGCCTCTGCTGGGAAGTACACTTTATTATCGACCGTGTGGAGCTGGTATGTCTCGGTCTGCGTGACCTTACCGCTCGCCGGTAGCACGGCGGTCGCAGCGACCAATGACACTAGGACGATCGCCACGGCGACGACTGCGAGTTTGATGGCGGTGGGCCCGCTTATCTGCATTTCACAACTTCCCCGTAATTATAAACTGCCTACAAGTATAATTGTTGATGGACCAAATTAGACCAGGTTCAATTCATCTAAGAATCTCTAGGTTGGCATAATCTCTCCTCGGCATTGATGGCGGAATGTAAACGACTTAACCGGTTATTAACGGGTTTAGGTCTCAACTTGTTGATGGTGAGCCAGACCTTAGAAGAATAGGCAAAATTAACGACTTAACAGGTTTGACTACATTTTAAGGAAGAAAAAGAAAGAGGAAAGAACCGAGCGTGCCGCCCGGTGTTGCTTGGTTCTTGTATCGGCTCCCTGGTGGGGTTTTGGTTAATGCATTTCCTATAGCTCACAGGGATTTCGGTCTCAGGTGGACCGCCTCCTGAGTAGCGTCCCGCCAAGATGCCGGGTCGTGCAACCATTATTGTTCTTTTCACGCCGGACACCTTTATGTGAATTCATTCGGATACCGCCGGCGTGGTGGAAGTTGCCGTCGATTAGTGGCATGACTGAACGAGGGGTGGGGGAGAGCGGCCCTATGGCGGACCCGCCCGTCTCCGTCCCGCTTGAGCGGGCCTTATGCTGCCATCGTCTGGAGGGGACGGTAACAGGCCTCCGTTTGGACGGAGGCGACGGCGCCCCCCTCGTCACTTTGAGGCGAAAGTGGTTGCTCTCCTTTGGGCGCTTCGTGGGCACGACACCCCTCCTCACCGCGTCGTTGATTACCAAGACGGTCTGGTCGAACATGACATATCGAACAGTCATCACGGATGCCGCCACCGGCGATGTGCTGGGCGAGTACACCACCGCTCACGCCTTCGAAGGCGATCTAACGCTCAAGGGGCGGACCTTCACACTGACCCCCGGCAACCGGCCCCCCGAGTATGGCGAGCATTATGTGCAAGACGCAGACGGGAGGCGGCTGGCGGCGGTAATCTATCACAACCATCCATGCCATTACGAGTTCGTACCCCTCGACCTCAGGCCATGCGATCCGGACCGGTGGCTATTGGCGCTAATCCTGTTGCACTACTGTTTCAACTTTCAAGGATAATGGGAGTTCACCGGCTCAATGTGCTTCGAGAGTATACATCAACCAAAGGATTCCGGAGCAATCGCTCCGCCATCTGAGGAAATTGAAACGGGGAAAGCCCCTTGGGGTTTGCCAAATGCTTGTATCAACTCCCTGCTGAATGTTTCCTCTAAGTCACAGGATTTTGGTCTCATCTGGCCGTCGTGGGGCACAACAGTTAGCTATCAGTAACACGATGGTGGCCGTGGTGGGCACATAACCTGGCCGTGGTTCCTTTTGGCCATCTCCGTACTGGCCATCATAGCAGTCCTTACAAACAGGGAGAAGTGGAAAAGGGATAGAGGCGCCTTTCGGGCGTTCGTGACCGACATCCGCCTGAAAGGGCTGGTCAAGACTGACGCCTTGACTTTTTGGATCGAGCCGTCGTTCGGCTTTGTCCCCATCGCCATCGTCGCCCCGTACATCGCCTTCGCCATGCTGTTCCACCGTCAGGACCTCACCCCTGAAGTCCAGCTGAGTGAGGTTGCCTGGATGGTGCCGCTTGTACTACTTTCCCTGTACTTCCACCTCCGAAGGACGAGCCATGACCGCCTTGATGTTGTGGAACCCGGCAGTGTTACCATCATCAACGGTTGCCAAGGTGTGGTGACGGAGCTTCATACAATGGCCTGGGGGGAGATGAGGTTCAAGATCGGATACGACTCCGAGTCAGACTTCTCCATCACCATGGATGGTCCTAAAGGCGTGGTGAGCGTCGGGAGACATTATCCGAACTTCGACCTGCTGTGCGAATTAATCTTCAAGCATGCCCCCGAGAGGGTACCATACGGCGGGGGGGCGAGGGACGAGCTAGAGAAGAAGGCCGCAGCGGGTCGAGGCAGGAACCCTGTATACCCCTGGAGCGAAACAGATGCCTCTTAAGATTGGAAAAAAGGGATAGGGTTGCACAATGCTCGTATCCACCCTGGCTGATGTTTGTAAAAGTGTTCCTGTAGCTACGGGAATTTCGGTCTGAGCCAGACGGTTTCGTGGGTAGTCATCCCGCTCTGTCCGCAGCGATCAGAATTTTCCATCTTGTCCCCAACAACCCCTCAAGTATCAGTAGGGAAGAAATATGAATTGCCAGCATTCTTTTTAGCCAATAGTCCCAACTTCCAAGCCCTAGGGATACATCTAGGTGAATAACTCTCGAACCCCTCTGGACACATCGTCCCAGAGGGGCGTTTCTCTAACCAGCGCCTCTACCCAATTATGCCCAAAAGTATTGGGGAAATGGGCCTCAGCCAGACAGTTTCGCGGGTCCAAATCTCTTCGGGCCCACTACTATCATCTGGCTCATGTCTTTTTTGACAAAAGCCTCTGCCGACGCCCCTAACGGGCGAAAAGGAGACCTTCCTCTTTGATAGAGGGTTCTATTTTCATTCTCTCTCGTAATATGCTGAGATAGTCGTCCCTGTGCTCGGTCCTCACCATAGCAACACCGACATTGATGGCCTCTGCGCCTACGTAGCGCTCCAAAATGAGCCCCTCCGGAGATATCGTTCGGTCCGGTGAACGCGGACGATATCTCCCACAACTCCACCGCATTTTTCTACCTAGTTCGGACCCTCCATCCTGAAGTAGGACCCCGCTTGTGCCGGTTGCCGAACATCTAGCAGTTGCAGGACCGCTGCCCTAGCATTATTTCCCTCAGCGTCTCGGTCGTCCCCTCCATCTCCTCGGCCGTCATCGGCTTGATGAGGTAGCAGACCACGTTGTTCTTCCTGGCCTTCTCCTTGTCTAGAGTAGAGTCGGAGCCGGTCAGAACGATCACTGGAGTGGTCTTGCTTATTCCCCGTGCTTTTAAGAATTCCAGGACCTCGTGACCACTGACTCGGGGCAGATTGAGGTCAATGATGATAAGATTGGCCTGCTCACCATCGTCGAAGAACTTGATCGCCTTCTCCCCATTATCGAGCCAAATGAGCTCATGCACGATCCCAGTATCTTTGATCAGCTCCCTGATAATGTCCGCATCAGGGCGATTGTCCTCAATGAGCAGGATCCGGTGGCCTTCGTTCATCTACCTCGCCCTCTCGCCACTCTTAGGTATGGTGAAAAAGAAGGTCGAACCGCTCCTGCCATCCGATCCGATCCAGATGCGTCCACCATGCCGTTCCACGACCTTCTTGCTGATGGCCAGACCGATGCCCGTTCCGGGGTAATCTTCCCGAGTGTGCAGCCTCTGGAACATCTGGAAAAGCTTGTCATGGTACTTCGGGTCGATGCCGATGCCGTTGTCCTGGACTGAGATGGTCCACTCTCTAGCGCTCTCTCGGGAGGCGATTTTGATCCTCGGAGCCTCGGGGCCATGGAACTTGACGGCGTTGCTGACGAGGTTCTGGAGCACCAGGGATAATTGGGTCACGTCGCCCCATACCCTCGGCAGAGGTTCTATCGTAATCGACGCCTTGCTCTCGTTGATGGCCACATGCAGCGTATCAATGACCTTTTCAGCCACCTGGTTCAGGTCTACGGCCGAGAACTGTTGGCCCGCCGTATCGATGCGCGAGTATTGCAGAAGATCGTTGATGAGCTCCCTCATGCGGGCGGCACCGGCGTTTACATAGGCCATGTACCCTTTGGCCTGGTCGTTGAACTCATCGCCGTACTTCTTGTTCAGCAGGCCAAGGTAGTTCATGATCATTCGGAGCGGCTCTTGAAGATCGTGACTAGCCACGTAAGCGAACTGCTGCAGCTCGGCGTTGGAGCGCTCGAGGTTCCGCCGCGTCTCCACCTCTTCGGTTATGTCGGTGTTGGTGCCGAACCAGCGAGCGACCTTGCCGCTCTCGTCCTTCACCGGCAGGACCCGCGTCAGGAAGGGACGGAACACTCCATCGGCGCCCCGCAGCGGGAACACCATGTCGAACGGTTGGCCGGTGGCTATCGAGCTCTTCCACTGATCGAGGACCTTCGGCAGTACATCGGGGTTGTGCACCGACTGCCAGCCCCAGCCCTCCATCTGCTCTGGAGTGGTGCCGGTGTAATCGTACCACTGCCTGTTATACCAGAAGATCCAGCCGGTCGCGTCAGCCATCCAAGCTAACTGAGGGATGTTGTCGGCAAGCGTCCGGAAGCGCTCCTCGCTCTCTTTGAGCGCGTTCTCTGCTCGCTTGCGATCGGTGACGTCGTGGACGATCGAGTACAACAATTGCCTGCCCTGCAGGTAGACTGGGCCTGAGTAAACGTCGACGTCACGGACCTCTCCGCTGGCCAGTCGATGCCGGAAATCGAATTTTCTCTTTTCTCCGCCAACCGACCTGCTCATCTCCATCTTCACCTCATCGGGACCGAGGGTGTTGATTTGGGAGATCTTCATCTTCTGCAGTTCCTCGCATCGGTAACCGTAGTATTCACAGGCCGCCTGATTGGCATCGACGATGTTCCCGGTCGATGGGTTGATGAGAAGCATGGGCGCAGAATTTTCCCAGAACAGGCTTCGGTAGCGTGATTCGCTCTCCTTTAGTTCTTTCTCCGCCTTCTTTAGCTCGGTGATGTCCTGCGCCGCCACCACTGCCCCGAGGACTCTGCCATCTTGATCCCTTATCGGTGCGGCGGAGTTGAGAATGGTCGCCCGCCCGCCGTCGAAGCGTTCGATGTCGATGACCTCGCCGATGACCGACTCGCCATTCTTCACCGCCCTGGCCAACGACCAATCCTCTGCCTTGTATCTTTCGTCAGTATCGGGCCGCCAGCCCTTGTACGCGAAGTACTGGTCAACGCTGTCCGACAACGGCGCATTCGTGCCCCATATCTGCTTGAACGAAGCGTTCATCTCCACCATCCTGCCGCTGGCATCGGCGATGACCACGCCCGTTGGCAGGGTGTCGAGGACGGTCCGAAGACGAGCGCGCTCCTGTTCCGCTTGCCGATGGGCCCGCTTGATGTCGGTGATGTCCAAGGTCGTGACGGCGAAGCGGTCCTGGTTCAGGGGTATGTAGGACACCCGATAATACCTGTCGTTGTATCGGAGATGCCTTTCGATGACCAGGGCCGAGCGGGTCCTTTTCATCCAACGGACATTGTCGAGGCTCTTATCGAGGTCGTCGGGAAGCAGCTCGGACTGGAGCTTTCCCCGGATCTGGTCAAGCTCTTTGACACCGCGGTCTTTCAATATTTCTGTATTCGCATCTTGAAGTCGGCAATCAACGATCTCCCCATCCTCGTCAAGGACGTAGGACCATATGGCCGCCGCTTCCTGCATATTGTCGAACAGGCCCCGGTATTTCGCCTCGCTCTCCTTGAGCGCTTCCTCCGCCTTCTTGCGCTCGGAGATGTCCACGAGAGACGAGAGCATTATCTCCTCCCCCTTGAATTCAATGACCTGACCCGAATACAGCGCGGTCCAGATTTGGCCGTTCTTCTTACGAAGCCGTAGTTCCATATTGTTAATGGAGCCTTTCTGTTTTAGCTCATTAACCACATTTTGGCGATCATTCTCGGTAAGCCATATGTTCAGTTCGATGGTCGTTCGACCTAATAGCTCATCCCTGCCATACCCCAATATTTTGAGGCCTCGGTCATTAGCGTCGATGATCTTGCCATCGCTCAAACGCGTGATGTAGGTCGAAGCGGAGGAACCATGGAAGGCCCTGGAAAACTTTTCCTCACTTTCTTTAAGCGCCTCTTCCACCTTCTTGCGGTCAGTGATGTCCACGTTCGACTCGAGGATGTAGTTTATGGCCCCTTTATCATCCCGCTCGACCAGCCACCTGCTTTGGACCACCACTTCCCGACCGTCTTTGGTGCGATGAATGAGGTCGCCGGACCAACTCCAGTCCCTCTTGAGCTTGCCGACGATCTCCGCCAACGGTTCAGGGAAGAGTGTCCTTAGTAGCTCATGGGTCGTCCGCCCAACGGCCTCCTCCTTTGCCCATCCGTATAGCTTCTCGGCGCCCAGGCTCCAGAAGGTGATTGTGCCGTCCAACCCCCTCACGATGATGGCGTCGGGGGTGAGGTCGATCAACGAGGCCTGCCGGGACAGTGCTTCCTCCGCCCGCTTGCGTTCGGTAACATCTTGGATCATCACCAGCAAGTCCGCCCTCCCCGTGCCGTTCTCTATGGGAATAGCGGACCAGTTGACCCAGAACTCGTTCCCGTCCTCGTTCATGGCTCGGAACTCTCTGATCTCCAACTTCTCCTTGGTCTCGGAGACCCGGCGAAGGATTGGTAGGATGGGGCTCTTCTCTCCGCCAGTGACGAAGTCTACTAACCTCACACCGACGAGGGTTCGGTCCTTGAACCTCTTGGGAAGAAATTGGCGAGAATCGTCGCTGATGTACTCTACTTCGAACTCGTCGGAGGAGAGGTAGAACACAGCGCCTGGTAGCCCGTTGATGATGCTCTGAACGGCGCTACGTTCGTCCGCTCCCTTAGGCCCAGTCATGGTCCACCGGCCATCGCTGCTTCGTGCATATGGGCAACCATCCTAGATGTAAACGCTGATTGATTTCCACCACGAGGAAAACACGAAGGTCTTGTTGATTATTATATTGTATTCTACTCGCTTTTGGGCATGGGTCCTTGCTTGAACATGGCAAGCTGACGGCAATTATGCGGCATTTGGCTTCGACAGGCCTTGATCTACCTCGGATCGTAACCACAGGAGGCTGACGAGGATTTAATACCACCAAAACTAAGTAATTTTAGCATCCACGGTCGGTTGGAATCAGATGTTTCTCGTCCCTCATGGGGAGGAGACTTCATCGCCGAACTGGACATGAGGCCGATAATGAAGGTTGCTCAAAAACCTGATACTCCAAGGAATCCAAATTTTGCCCTTGTCGTCGCCTTTATCTCAGCATTGTCCGTCATCAACACATTCCTCGCGCTCTTGGTTACCGATCCGCAAGGACGCAATGTGATCATCATAATAACCGAGTTTCTGACCGTCTTCTTCATAATCAACTTCTTCTACCGCTTTCTGATCGCCGAATCAAGGTCCCGATATATCTTCCACGAATGGGGGTGGATCGATATACTGGCCTGCATTCCATTCGTACAAATATCTTGGATTTTTCGAGGTCTCCGAGCCATCCTCTCATATCGTTACTTCAAATACCAACAAATCAGGGAAAATATACTGAAATATAAGTCTGAGGCCATTCTCTTCATTGGAATATTCATCGAGATCATAGTGATCGAGGTGTCTTCGGTCCTCATTCTCATTTTCGAAGGGCGGTCCTCTGCAGCCAACATAACAACCGCCCAGGATGCACTATGGTGGGCTTATGTTACTATCACCACGGTGGGTTATGGTGACCTCTACCCCGTCACCACCGGTGGGCGCGTCGTAGGCATTACCCTTATGACCGCCGGTATAGGAATATTTGCGACCCTAGCAGGATATATCGCCCAAAAACTCCTAAAAAGACCGATAGAGAAGAAGGAAAAGGAGGTCTCTTCTGAAGCAGGCAAAGGACTTGCCTTGAACCCGCCTGCGTCGGAAAAGGGGGGGCACCAACTGGAAAAGGACATGAAAGAGGTGATCGAAAGACTGGACAGTATCGAACGTCTCCTGGATAAGGCTAAGATCGAGAAACAAAAAAAGGACAAGTGAGAGCGCCGGAACTGTAGACTTGTAAGTCCCCGGCCCTCTCCTCGATTATTCCGTTACGTCAAATCTTAACGATTACTAGTAAGGACACGCGGTTTCCTTGCGCTACACTCCCAGCCTCGTCGAGGGCCCAGAATGGCGTCCGAAAGTAAGGAGCCCATATCCGACGGTCCATCCGAGGACGGTCCCCCATACGAGATGAGGGAGAATCGAGAAAGCGACCACACCGAGTATCGGCTGGTTAAGCCATATTGCAAGCGGTATGCAGCCAAGAGGTATGGTTATTGCTCCTGCGGCAATGCCCAACACCAGCCCTTTCCGCCGGCTATCAATGCGAAGGGTCTTGATATTCAATATTAGCAAGGCAAAGACGAATCCGCCAGTGAGGCCGACTAGATTGTGAACCGCCATTCCGGCCAAGACCCCATATCCGAGTCTTTCTCCGACCATGGAGAAGAAAGTGGTCGCCGGCTGACCAGCGATCAAGAACGTAATTACCATGACGATATCCATTAGAACAGTGCCAACTAGGCCTCCCACTAGGCTGAACCCGACGCCCCTGAGGAATGAATTATTCGGCACAATTCCCCCCAACGACTAGGATTGGCATCGCTCATAATGATTTGTTCTCATGACGTTTTTATTCAATCGTCCTAGTACTTCAAGATCATAGTACTGACGATGGAATCTCAATCCTCGTTAGTCCTAAAATATCAAACGAGAATGAGCAGGGAATAATTTGAGTCCCAAGATCAACCCACTACTGATGGAGAATAAGAGGTACTGGCTAGGCCTGGATGTGAATCCCGATCTGTCTACCGATTCATTTCAACGCCTAATAAGAACATCCTAACAAAGCCCAAACGGAGGTTGTGGAAAATTTTTTCGAGAGCCAGTAGCAAGGACGGCCCGATCGTTCCAACTGCCTGGGGAAACGGTGTGGCCGAGCACATCAAGAAGTTGGAAGAAATATAAAGCGGGACCTAAAATTCTGCCAGTTCCCGCAGCTCTTCCGAAGTGAAGTAATGGCCAACCTCGATCGTAGAATGAGCCCACCAACGCATACGATCCGGAACGCATTTTTGGGAGTTGCCTGGGTGACCATCCTCACCGGTCTGAGTTCAGAGCTCATGACCGCCCCGGTGGGAAAGGAAGCGATCCCTCCGCATCCCGAGCATTGGAAATGATAAAGGTTCGTACTCTTCGCGATCGCCATTTCCCAGAGCGGCGTCGACTTATGGCAGAACGGGCATTTAGGCAGCTGCCTGTCTATCCAATTTCGTTGAACTCTCCCGTTGCACCCGGTCGAGCGTTTGAATGTTAGTTCATACACCACCATATAAGGGGCACTCCGAGCTCATAAGGAGGCGGTCATCTCAATGGGGCGCACTGGGGCCGACCACCTATGCGAAATAGAGAACATTTGGCACTAGTGAAAAACAAGGTTTTCGCCAAGTTCTATTACAACGTAGGTCGATTAACCTGCCGTATCTGCGATGGATGGAGAACTCAATAAGGGCGAGCTCAGAGAACAGGCCAAGAAGCGCCTGGAAGGAAAACGGCCGGTCGAACAGAGATCAGCAGATGATAATGTCAAGTTGGTCGAAGAGCTCAGCATCCATCAAGAGGAGCTGAACATACAGAACGAAGAACTTCTGAGGAGCCAGATCGAGCTGGGGGCATCAAGGGCCAAATACTTTCAGCTGTACGATCTAGCCCCGGTCGGTTATATTACTCTTACTCCCGCCCTGTTCATCAAAGAATCTAATCTGGCGACTGCGACGCTCCTTGGAACCGAGAGAAAGAGCCTCATCAACAAGAGCCTCTCTTCCTTTGTATCGCCCCGGTCCCAAGAATCGTTGTACCTTCATTATCGAAGGTTATCCATTGGCAACGAGAAACAAGTGCACACGTTCTCGGTTCAAAGAAAAGATGGAAAGGAACTTCAGATCCAGTTCGAGAGCAATGTCGTCGAGGGGGAGTCGGGCAAAGGATTCAGGTCCATCTTGACCGACGTCACCGAGTTGAGGAGAACTGAGGAAGCGCTAAGGGAGAGCGAGAAGCGCTTCCGCACGCTTTCCGAGGCCACCTTCGAAGGGATAGTGGTTCACGCCAACAACATCATCCTCGATGTGAACCAAGCGGTCCTTGATCAGACCGGATACGCGAGAGAGGAGGTCATCGGTCGATCAATAATGGAGTTCTTCTCTCCCGAATCCCAGGCGATTATACGGGAGGGATTACGAAAGCCCGTGATCGAAGCTTACGAGGCCCAGCTTATTAGGAAGGATGGAGAGCAGCGGACTGTGCAGATCAAGGGCCGAGCCATGGAGTTCGAAGGGCGGACGGCGTGGGTGACCACCATCATGGACGTCACCGAGCGTAAGAAGGTGCAAAAAGCTGCGGAGGGAGTGAGCGCCCTTTTAGAGAGCATTATTTCGAACTCACCAGAGGGCATCGTGGTTTTCGATGGCCGGGAGCTTAGGGTCAAGGTGATGAACGCCTATTACAATCAGCATTTCCTCGACGAGCCGTTCAGAGACAGGGACCTCATCGGAAAACGGATCGAGGAGTTCATTCCCGACGTAGAAAAGACCCCGGTGCCGGAGCTGTTGAGGAACGTAGCGAGGACGGGCGTACCGTTCATTGTCGACGAGTACGAGTTCCAAGGTTTCAGACGCGGGTCGACATATTGGAATATGGCCTATGTGCCCATCGGCCAGGAGGGGCAGAGGGACATCCTGGTCACGGCCATCGAGGTCACGCACCAAGTGGAGGCGCGGAAGAGGATTGAGGAGGAAAAGGTCCGCCTCCGGGCCGTCCTGGACACCCTTCCTGTCGGCGTGTTCATCGCCGACGCCAGTGGCCGGATGGTTGAGATGAACGATGCGGTCAAACAGATCTGGGGAGAGGATGCCCCGTTGGTCGATAGCATCGACCGATACATCGATTACAAGGGCTGGCGGCCCGATACTGACGAAAGATACAAGGCAGAGGATTGGCCGTTGGCCAGGGCACTACAAAAAGGCGAGTCGATCGTCGGCGAGGTCATCGACATCGAACGCTTCGACGGCGGGCGGGCGACCATTCTCAACTCCGCCGCACCGATAAGGGATCAAGATGGCAGAGTCCTCGGGGCAGTGGTGGCGGCGCAGGACATCACCGAGCTAAAGAGAACAGAAGAAGACCTCAGGCGTTCCAACACCGAGCTGCAGCAGTTCGCCTATGTCGCCTCGCACGACCTCCAGGAACCGCTGCGCATGGTCACCGCCTATATCGGACTGTTGAACAAGAAATACGGCAATGAGCTCAACGATCAGGCCAAGAGCTACATGGCCTTTGCCGTTGACGGTGCCAATCGCATGAAAGATCTTATCGGCGACCTGTTGCAATACTCAAGAATCGATACGCAGGGCAAATCGTTCTCGAGCGTGGACCTAAACTTGGTAACCGAGGAGGTCATCGACACCTTGCATGTGGCTATCAGGGAGAGCAAAGCTGTTGTGACCAAGGAGCCCTTGCCGACCGTATGGGGCGACGCGACGCAATTATCTCAAGTGCTGCAGAACCTCATCAGCAACGCCGTCAAGTTCCGGGGTCCCCAAGCTCCGAGGATAGAGGTCGCCTCGCGAGAGAGCGCCAGGGAGTGGACCATAATGGTCAAGGATAACGGCATCGGCATCGACCCGAAGGACCATGACAAGCTGTTCCAGATGTTCCAGCGGCTCCACACCAGGACGGAATACCAGGGCACGGGTATTGGCCTGGCTATCGCAAAGAAGATCGTGGAGCTGCATGGCGGCCGCATATGGGTGAAGTCGGACGGCAGGAGCGGTTCGACATTCTACTTCACCATCCCGATTCAGAGCTGATCGTTCCTCCGAAGATTTTTGCCAGGGAGAACAAGAAGGCAATGCGGCCTGGGTGTGAGGATATTATTGTTTGGATCGGTTCACTACCTGCCAGGCCTCGGGCACGTTGACATCGCGCCTGGGTGGATCAGGATTTTATGTGTCGGTCAATGAAGTATCGGCGGCTGTTTCCGTCGAATGGCCGAGCATCTAGCGGCGGTAAGGGAGCACCTGCAGATGATTGAAGAAATCTTGAAAAAAAGAGACGTCACACGGAGGACCCGATTTGCCCTTGGCCCCCCCTTATAATTTTTCTTGGAAGAATTGAGCATGCAGGATGAAACCAATCAACAGAAACAGTTGGAAAAAACATACGCAAGCGCTCAGGACCCTTTTGGTAGGGAGCCGAGCGAGCGACGCTGGTCTCCTATCGTGTGGCAAACCTGCGATGCCGCCCTCATTATAAAGTAGGCACCTTGACCTAGAGTGCAATGGTCATAATGCATTACATTTTTATTTTTCCGTGAAGAACGAATACCGACCGGGGGAGGCTGGAGTAGTGACCTAGGTCGATGAACCTCCAGGTTAGCTCCCCGGCCGGCAGAGGGCGCGAGACCAGATCGGTGGTTTTTTCCACATCTAGGGTGGAGGAAGTCTCACGTATCCTCAGACTTTTTATTCCAGCCACTTGTTTATAATGGTTTCTATGATATTAGAATATGGTATCGATCGATCCGCTTCCTCGAAATCGGTCCATCAAAGGACCTCACCATGTTTGGTGGGATTGCCCCTGTATCAGGCTCTGACCGTTCAGAGCACGGGAGATGCAAGGCGGCCCAAGGATTCTTTGATGCGATGGGGCAACCCCCTTCGATCATACTCTTCCTTGGTCAGCTCAGCGCAGCTCAGAAGATCGTTGTCGAACAGCTGCACATGCCTCTCGGCGACGTCTTGGTCGAACACCACGGCGTTGGTCTCGAAGTTCAGCTCGAACCCCCGTTTATCCCAATTGGCGCTGCCGATGGAGACGATGAGGCCGTCGACGGTGTTGGTCTTGGCGTGAATGACCCCGCCCTCATAATAGAAACCCTGACCCTGACCTCAAGGAGCTCGCCCAGATAGGAGGCACTGGCCCAGTGTACGAGCAACTGGTCCTTACGTCGTGGGACCATGATATTTACTTCCACTCCGGAGAGGGCGGCGGCCGAAGATGATGTACAGGATGAAACCGACCCAGTGGATGAAGAAGAGCACCAGCACCCAGGTGAAAACCGCCGAGGCCTTCTTTCTCTCCAGGAGACCATCTCGGAACACGATCCATATGGCCAGGATGGTGTTCACTCCGTAGTAGATCAAGGTCACATCCATCTGGCGCCCGCCCCGAGGGGAGACATCCTCTCATAGGATTGGACCTGGACCCATATGGGGCTTATTGGCCTGGCCATGCCGGTCAAGGGCACTAGCAAACATGAACGTACTTAGTGAGCGGCGCTATCGAACGGCATTATAAAAAATTGAAAGAGATTGGTGTAGTTCTCACTTCGTTTCAGATGCCTATCTTCTTTTTGGCCTGTTCGGTCTTCTCCTTGGCCACATCCGTCCCCTTTTCCTGGGCCTCCTTCACGTTCTCGGCCTGGTCCTTTCCCACATTCTCGGTCTTCTTCTTCAAGTCCTGCATGGTCTGTCCCATTTTTCTCACTCCTTGTCGCGGCGACCACCGTGGTCCGCCTTTCCTCGACCTGTCCCCATGCTATTAATTCGTGAGACCATCTTTCCTCATCGTTGTCCCCTTCTTCCGCGATCCGGTGGGCTACCCTCGTGGCGCTCAGGACGCTGGCCTTTAATATTTCAGCGTTTTCGAGGGACAAAATTCAACCGGACTTTCCCGGCAAGTGTTTTATCCATCCCTGCTGTTTTACGGGAGGACCTTGGTAGCCAATACCGAGGCCTAGAAGGAATTTTCTCATGAAAGTTGTAGTTCTCAATGGAAGCCCCCGCAAGGACGGAAACACCGCAGCGTTACTGAAGAAAGCGACCGAGGATCACGCCGGGGTCGATCTGGAGTACTTCAACCTCGTGGACATGACCATAAAACCCTGCATTTCCTGCATGTACTGCAAGACCCACCCGCTCTGTTCCATCAAGGACGACATGGGCAAGATCTACAAGGCCGTCCAGGATGCCGACGTCGTCGTCCTCGGCTCCCCGCTCTATATGGGGGCGGAGACCGCCTGGCTCAAGGGAGCGATCGACCGCATGTATGCGTTCATGGCCAAGAACCCCAACGGCCCCGGATATCAGTCCAAGCTCGCCGAGGGCAAGAAGGCCGTCACCATCTTCACCTGTGGCAACCCCCAGGGCGATAAGGTATACTCGTTCATGAACGACCGCTCGTACAGCTGGTTAGGCCTGGCCGGCATGAAGGAGGTCCGCTCCTACATCGTTCCGGGCATCCATCCTGGGATGAACGTCATGGAGCTGGTGGCGGCCCAAAAGGTAGTGGACGAGGTAAAAAAGTTCCTGCAGTGAGAATGCTGCACCAGGGAACGAGCCCAGTGTGCCTGGCTTCGCTCCCTGGCCGAAATTTCTTCATTTTATTTTACTCGAAAAGCTTATGATGGCCGGGCTTCCACACCTACCCTAGCAATAACCATGGAGGTATGAAAAATGATGAAAGGAATGGGCGGAGGACTCGTAGCAGGGATCATCGGGACAATCATCCTGATCATCCTGAGCATCATCTATTTCGTGATCACCCTGTTCGTGGTGAAAGCCGCGGCGGACATCGTGTTCGCGGAAGCGATCAGTGTGGACTGGGCCGTGCTCGCGGCGGCGATCATTACGTTAGGCTCGATGTTCGGCGGGGCCATGAGCAGCCGAAAGGGCTGATAGGACCGCCTGGAGCCGTTATCGACCGATAGGACGCTCGTTACAGGGCTCCCGGTCGACCAGAGAATGGACCGAGCGAGGGACGGGGCCGTCATAATTGCCCGTAGGGGCGGACCTGAACGAACAGGGCGGACCCGTCCTTCCCTTGGTGAAGCGCATCGTCAAGGAGGGTCAGTGACCAATAGATCAGCCACCGTTCCTGGGAGAGGGACCGGCTGCCCTTGGTCGCTTATTCCCTACAATCGGCCCTGCTCGCTCGCGATCTTGGCCTTTCCTAAGGTCTCGACCAGTTTCTCCAGCGTCGGCACTCCGCCATATAATGTTAGGTGGCTGTTGATGAAGAGGGCCGGGGTGACCGATTGACCATATTTGTTGATCAGGGGCATTATCTCGCTCAGATAGGCGTACTTCGGCGACATCCGGGCCTCGGTGGCATGGACCAGATCGACATCGTACTCCACCTCGGCCTGGGCGGCCGCCTCCTTGATCCTTTCGGCATACTGCTGGTCATACGGCGCCAGCTTGGGATTGCAGCAGGCGAAGGACAGGATCGTAAGGTGCAACTTAGCCATAGAGCACCTTCCCGACCTGTCGCAGGCTGTCCAATCCGTAGATGTCCGTCTCGAACAAGGGAACCTCCTTCCGGATCATTTCCTTGAACTTGACATCGATATCCTTTAGGTACTTGTCCTGAGTGGCGCGTCGCCTCTCCAGGAACCAGTTGCCCTTGAGCACCTCACGGGGGATGACCTCGTTGATGATCACCGACGGCACGTTGATCCCGAAACCCGCCAGGTCGTGGACCGCCCGCTCGGTCTCGTCCACCGGCAATTTCTCCGGCAGGAGCACCAGATTGAAGGACGACGTCACCTGATCGGATAGCGCTTTGACGGCCATATCATAGCGTGCCTTCTCCTTCTTCAGGTCGGAGATCATGCCCTCGTCGTAGACGAAGCCCAGCAGCTCGGAAAGCTCCTTTCGGTTCTCGATCTGGTTCGAGATGTAGCCGGACCAGTCGAAGGGCATGCTCAGTTCCCGCAGAGTATGCCCGGTGGGAGCGGTGTCGAAGACCACCTTGTCATGGGTGGTGTCCGCCATATAGGACACGAACTGGTCGAAGGCGGCGATCTCCTCCGTGCAGGGGGTGGACAATAGCTCGGAACCGAACATCGTGGAGAAGCCTTCCATCATGCTGTTCATGCGGTTCTGGAACACGCCCATGGCCTTCTTGGGATTGATGTTCAGCCCGCACAGGTTCGTCTCCTTGCCGATGCAGGTGACCTCCGTCTCGCTGATCTCCTGCTCATATATGGACGACAGGGAGATGGTCGGGTCGGTGGCGACGATCAGGGTCTTGTAGCCCTGATCGGCCAGCCAGGTGGCGGTGGCCGCGGCCATGGTGGTCTTGCCCACTCCTCCCTTTCCTCCGAAAAAGAGGAATTTCCTGTTCTCGACCAACTCGCGCATGCTGGATGGTTCCATCTTCCTACCCTCGAGCCTAGTTATACCAAGCACCCCTTATTATTCTTCCACCGTTATCCACAGAGAGATTATCTACCTCCCTGGCCCATCTAATAGTATGAGCCGGCGGTGGGTCCTGCTCCTGGCCGTGATCGGCGCTCTGGTCCTTGTCTCCGGGGCCCTCATCTATGTCCAGCAGAGCAGCACCCGGGAGATCACTCCCAACGAGGATTTCTTCTACGTCTCCCTGACCGATCCACTCCAGATCAACGCCTCCGAGTGGACGCTGGTGGTCAACGGCACGGTCGACCGCCCCTACATCATCACCTATGAACAGCTCCTGGCCATGCCCAATCGGACCGTGACGGCCACCCTGCGCTGTGTGGACGGGCCGAGCGGGCGAGCGGAGTACACAGGAGTGCCCCTCAGCCACCTGTTGGAACTGGCGGGGGTGCGGAACGGCTCCCAAAAGGTGATGTTCTACGCCCCCGACGGGTACTCCACCGACCTGAGATTGGAGGACGCTCTCCTCGATGATGTCATCCTGGCCTATAGGATGAACAACGAGACCCTGCCCGCGAACCAGGGCTTCCCGGCCAAGCTGGTGGTTCCCGAGCAATGGGGGTATAAGTGGGCCAAATGGGTGACCCATATCGAAGTGATCGATCAGGACCAAAAGGGCTACTGGGAGAGCCGCGGTTGGGCCGATGACGCCCATCTCAGCCTCCGGACCGACTGGTGGTGGCACGCCATCGTCCTATCGCTGGCCGCCGTCATCGGCGGTTTCGCGGGGATCTCCGGAGGGATCAACGGCCAGCGCAGGAAGGCCGGAAAGCCCTTGCTCATCCCCCCGCTGTTCCATCAGGCGGCCGGCTATGTCTTCTCCCTGCTGGTGATCGTCGTCTTCGGCTGGTGGGCGCTGGAGACGTTCTCCCTCCGGAGCAACATATTCTATTCCATACATGGGCTGCTGGCCCTAACCGCCACCATACTCGGGTCCATGGGGCTGATCACAGGGTTCGCCCTCGCCCGCCGCAGCGAGTTGGCGCGGGGCGGCCACCGGTTCTTCACCTTTCTTAGTTACGCATTCATCCTTCTTACCATATTGAGCGGACTGTTCTTGGCATTCGGGTTATAATATAATACGAAAATTGATAATCCAGCGTGTCGATGCTGCTTCGGCTCAAGGGGTAGATTTAACGATCCGGATCCTTCTCGTCGATGATGATCAGGCGGTACGCGAAATGGCCGCCAGCATGCTAACTGCAGAGGGCGACATCACGGTGGATGCCGTTCCATCGGGAGAGGCCGCCATGGATAAACTGGCCACGGCCCAGTACGATGCGGTGGTCAGCGATTACTCGATGCCTGGAATGAACGGCATAGACCTCCTGCGCAACGCACGGGCCAAGGGTTTTCAGAACACCTTCCTGATCTTCACTGGTAAAGGGGACGAGGAGATCGCGCTGGACGCCATACTTAATGGGGCGGACCACTATCTTCCCAAGACCGGAAAGGCGTCCCAGGACCTGGCCCTCATCCGCTCCATACTGCAGAAGAGGCAGAAACGGGTGGAGGAGGAGAGGGAGCGGCGGAACGAGGCGGCCTACCATTCGCTATTGATGAGGATGCACGACGGGTTCGCCTACCATCGCATCATCCACGACGAATCGGGCAAGGCCGTCAGCTCGATGATAATCGATGTCAACGATGCCTTCGAACATATTTTCGCCCAGCCCACCGAATCGGTGCTGGGCCGCGATGTTCGGCAGCTCATCAATGACGTCGAAGGGTTCGAGCACGAACTGCTCAATGCGTTCAACGAGATAATCACCACCGGGAAGGAGGTACGGTTCGTGGAGCGCTCCAAACCCCTGGACCGCTGGTATTCGGTGGCCATCTATGTTCCCGAGCCAGGCCATTTCGTCACCATACTCTCGGACATCACTGCCCAGAAGAAGATGGAGGAGCGGCTGAAGCGCGACGCCGAGTACTACATGAAGATGTTCGAAGGCCTGCCCAACCCGATATGGGTGGCCGAACCGGACGGCCGGTGCAGCTACTTCAACAAGGCCTGGCTCGAGTTGACCGGCCGTCCCGCCGACGAGGCGAGGAACCTGCCGTGGGAGCATGGCATCCACCCCGAGGACAAGGAAAGGGCGAGCGAGATCTTTCATAAGGCCCTGATGTCCCGACAGCCCTTCCGGGCCGAGTACCGCCTGCGGTCCAAGGATGGAGGATACCGTACCATCATCGACCATGGCCATCCGATCTACGACACCTACAACAGCTACATCGGTTTCCTCGGTTCCTGTTACGATATCACCGAGAGGTACGAGCTGGAGGGAGCGGTCAGGGAAAGGGAAGAGCGCTATAGCGCCCTATTCCACGGGAGCTACGCCACCATGTTCCTGGTGGATAGCGAGACCCGGAACATCGTTGATGCCAATCAGGCCGCCGTCGAATTCTACGGCTATCCCCGGGAGGAGCTGATAGGCATGCATATCTCGAAGATCAGTCCCCAGGGCGATCATGCCGCGGTGAGCGAGCTGATCAACATGAGGACCAAGATCGGGAAGCCCACCCGAGCCAAGCATCGCCTGGCCTCGGGAGAGATGAGGGACGTGGAGCTTTACCTGACGGTCCTGGAGATCGACGGGAAGAAGCTCGTTCTCGATCTTAACTTCGACATAACCGATAAAATGGCCATGGAGGACGTTCTCAACCACCGGCGCCGGGACCATGAGCTGGTGTTCAACACCACCCCGGTCATGACCGTCATACGGGACATGGAAGGGCGGATCATCAGGGCCAACCAGGCCTACTCGGAACGTGTCGGCGTGCCGGCCGACGGCCTCATCGGAATGCACATGAGCGAGCTGATGACCGGAGACTGGGAGGAGACCCACGCCCAGGACCTGGGGATCATCAGCACCGGTAAGCCTCTCATGTCCATCGAGAAGGTGTACCTGGCCCGGGACAATGAGAAGCGCTGGGGACTGGTGGACGCGTTCCCGTACATCGACGACAGCGGAAAGGTCGTGGGCGTTATCACCTTCACCCTGGACATCACCCGGCGCAAGCTGATGGAAGAGGAGCTGGAGCTGGCCAGGAAGAAACTGTACCTGCTCGGCTCGATCACCAGGCACGACCTCCTGAACCAGCTGACCGCGCTCAACGGATACCTCGGTATCGCCCAATACAAGCAGGATGAGAAGATCGCCAAGGACTACATGCAAAAGGCCGCCTTGGCCGGCGAGAACATGCGCAAGATCCTGGAGTTCTCCCGGGACTACGAGCGCATGGGCACCCAGAGGCCCGATTGGTTCCAGGTACAGGAAGTCGCCAAGAAGGGCATCGCAGAGGTCCAGGTCCATGAGGCCAAGGTCAACCTCGAACTGGAGGGCGTGGAGATACTCGCCGACCGGATGGTGGAGAAGGTGTTCCATAACCTCGCCGATAATGCCGTCCGCCATGGCAAGGCGACCCAGGTGCGCTTCTTCGTCGAAAAGAAGGGCGAAGACCTCAAGATAGTGTGCCAGGACAATGGCGAGGGCGTGCCTCCGACCAAGAGGGCCGAGATGTTCGACGACCGGTTCGGTCACGGACTTTACCTGGTCAAGGAGGTCCTCAAGATGACCGGCATGAGCATCGACGAAACCTCCCCCCGCAAGGGAGCCCGCTTCGAGATAACCGTCCCCAAGGGCAGTTACAGACTAAATTAAAGGAAGGGGCCGCTAGGGAGCCCCGGGGTTCCTCAGTACCTGTTCGGGGAACCCTTCGGCCACCTTACCCGTGGTCGCAAAGCGGTACAGGGAAGCCCTGAGGATGCCGATGGCGGCGGATGCCAGGATGCCCAGGACCACCCAGTACACAATCACCACTAGCAGCACCAGCAGGCCGATGGTCGGGCCGCCCAGCACGAACGCCAGGACCACCGGTATCAGCCCGGCCAGGGCCGCCAGACCGAACACCAGGCCCATGCCGATGTTGGCGATGGCCGTCTCTCCCCAGGTGTCCTTGAGCAGGCCAAGGCTGCGCTTGATGGATTACAAGGGCTCGAACTCAGATTTCGAGGCGCCGCACATCGGGCAGACCCAGTCATCTGGAAGTAGATCAAAGTCCGTCCCTGGAGGTATATTGCTCAGAGGATCCCCCACCGCGGGATCGTACTCATAGCCACAGACCGTGCAACGCCATCTCTTCATCGCATCTCCACTCCTTCTACCACGGCCTTATACTTGTCGTGGATCAGTTTCCGGTCAAATGCATCAAATTTCCCGAGCATCTCTTCCCTTTCGCCGATATCCAGATAGGTCATCGCGGTGGGGAAGAACTCCTTGTCCTCCCGGGCGATGTGGTCCGGGTACAGTCTGGTGATCTCGGAAAGCGTCCGGGCGATCCCCTTGGCCGCCGTGTCGTCACCCGACCGGAGATGCTGATTATGCTGATCAAGCTGCCTCACCAGGCTGCGGGCAAGGGCGTGCTCCTCCTTGAGGCGTTCCATGGCCTGCCTCATGGGCGGGGTCATCGACTTGGTCGCCAGTTTGGTGAACAATATGTCCTCTTCCTTTCCATGGTGGCACCGGTCCGCATAGACGCGGAGGAAGTCGATGGCCGCATCTACGAACTGGACGTCCGGCGTGCCTCCCTGCTCGATCCTATTCCCTTCTTTGTTAAGCGCCGAGATCATTCTCTCGATGAGACGGTGCTCGATCATCAATGGGCCGGCCGGTAACATCGGTTCAAGAAAGGACCTATACCCATATGATAACTTTCCTCACCGGCGGCCGAAGGTGGCCATGGCCTCCCCGTGCTGGCGCACATGCCCGCGCATGGCCGCCTCCAGCTTCTTCTTGCTCGCTCCCGGTTCGAGGTCGATGGGCGCGTCCAGGCCGTATACCTTGAGGTAGTAGCGATGCACGCTGCCCCGCGGCGGACAGGGGCCAGAGTAGCCAATGGTGTTACCCGAGTTCATGCCCTGGACCGCCCCCGGAAGTTCGATCGGACGGTCCTCCGACGATATACCCTCCGGAATGGTGCCCGAGGCCTTGATGTTCCATATGGTCCAATGCGTGTACGTCCCGCCCGGCGCGTCGGGATCATCCAGTATGATCGCGACATAGGGCGTCCTCAGCCCGCCTATGCTCACGCTGGGGGACTCGTTCGCCCCTTCGCAGGTATGCTTGGCCGGAAAGGTCTCGAAGTCCAATGCGATGCTTATTTCCTCCATCTCCGATCTCACGTCAATACCTCATGGAGCCTTGCCCAGGACGTTGCCGCTCACCGGTCGCTCGTAGGTCTGGAACGCTTCACCATACTGCATTATCCTACCTTCCATGGCCTTCTCCAGGTCCCTGCCGGTGGCGCCTCCCGGCAGGTCCAGCTCCTCCCCCAGGCCGAACACCCGGAACCGATATCGTCGCTGGGCCCCCCGCGGGGGACAGGGAGCGGTATAACCGATGTCCCCGAATGAGTTGCGACCCTGCCTCCCCCGGATGGGGCGGTCGATGTCCTCCTGCTTGGGAAGGTTACGCGGAATGTTCTCGGCCTTCTCCACGTTCCAGAGCAGCCAGTGGCCCATGGTCCCCTGGGGCACGTCCAGCTCTTCCATGATGACCGCCATGAACGGCGCCTTCAGGTTCCCCACCACGATCTGGGGCGAATATTGGGTTCCCTCGCAAACCTCGTCGATGGTGAGAACTCCAGTTTCCACACTGACGTCCAACCCCTTCTCCCGGGGCATATGGGCGACCTGTTCCTCGATCCTTTTCAACCGGCGACCTCCTGTGGGCTCCGTATAGCTTTCCAAGCCCACAGTATAAATTCGTTCTCTTCAGTCGACCGGCGGTTCGAGGAGGGTCAGGGTGGGGCCGGTCGGATCGATCTCGGCCATGAGGCCGAGGGGCAGCACCATCTGGGGGTCGGTGTGACCGAGGTCCATGTTCGACACTATGGGCAGGTCGCTTCGTCCGAACTCCTCCGCCACCACGCCGAGGACGTACTTCTGCAGTTCCGCCTTCTTCTCCCGGGAATAGCCTCGAGGCCGGCCTAAGAGCAGGGCGCTCAGGTCGTCGAACGCGCCCATCATCCCATAGTTGCGCAGGATCATCTTCACCGAGGCCGGGGAGTGTTCCACCTCCGAGGTCTCCAGGAACAGTATCTTACCGGCCCAGAAGTTCGGCGGCGGCCAGAACCGGGTGGCCTTCATCATCTCCAGGACCTCGATGCAGCCACCGAACAGCCGCCCCTGGGTCCTTTCCTCCCCCTGCAGGGCCGTCCAGCCTGCGCTCCTCTTCTTTCGGAGCACCCGGCCCCTGTTCTCATCGTTGGCCCAATCGGGGTAACCCTCGTTGAACGCGGCGGCCGGACGATAGACATACCGCTCCCGAGGTTGGAAGAGCAGGTCCCGGATATGCTCCCGCTGCCGCGGATAGTTGCGCATCTGGGCGATGCCGGCCATGACCGACGGGCCATGGTAAGTGATCAGTCCGTACTGCGAGAGGTAGGTGAGTAGGGTGGTGGTATCGGAGAAGCCCATCAGCACCTTGGGATAGGACAAGATCCCCTCCAGGTCCAGGAACGGGAGCGCCCGCACCGAATCGTCCCCTCCCACCGAGGCCAGGATCGCATCCACGTCCGGGTCGAGGAATGCGTCATTAATGTCCCGGGCCCGCATCTGGGGATTGCGGCGCAGGTACGACTGGGAGGCCCGGGCATGGTCCATCTCTCGGACCTCCAGGCCCAGGTCCTCCTTAAGGACCTCCAGCCCTTTCTCGTACACCTTGGGAAAAGCATGGGGGCCGCCCCAGGAAGGGGAGACGATGGCGACCACGCTCCCCTCGCTCAACCGGGATGGCCTCAGCACGCGATCAGGCCAGCTCCTTCTCTTCCAGGAGCTTGCCGCCGCTCGCCAGGATGGCCTTGATGGCATCCTCGACCTGGTCCACCCGCAGGATGAGCACGGCCGCCGGGCGGCCGGAATAGGCGTAGGCGTACTCGATATTGATGGCCGCGTCGCCCAGCATCTTGGCTATCTCCCTCAGCCCCCCGGGCTGGTCCCTCATCTTGACCCCGATGACATCGGTGGCGGAGACGACATAGCCGAGCTCGGTGAGCTTCTTGTGCGCCCTGTCCGGGTGGTCGACCAGGGCTCTCACCACGCCGAAGCCGCTGGCCTCGGCGATGGAGAACGCCAGGATGTTGATGTTATCCGATTCCAGGACCTCGGCGATGGCCGCCAGGCGGCCGGGCTTGTTCTCCGCGAATATGGAGATCTGCTTTATGGTGTAGCTCATCACAGCTCCCTCCTGTCGACGACCCTCTTGGCCTTGCCCTCGAACCTGGTCAGCGTGCCGGGGGACACCAGGTCCACGTCGACCGCCACGCTCAGGTTGTTCCGGAGTATGTGGGCGGTCTTGTTCTTCAGATTGATGAAATCGTCCAGCTTGTCCGAGAACGCCGCGTTCTTCAGCTCGACCCTCACCACCATGGTGTCCAGCGCCCCCTTCCGTTCCACCACGATCTGGAAGTGCTCTCCCAGCTCGGGAATGGACATGAGGGAGTGCTCGATCTGGGACGGGAATACATTGATGCCGCGGATGATTAACATATCGTCCACCCGGCCCTTGATGCGGGAGATGCGGACATGGGCGCGGCCGCAGCCGCAGGTGTCGTCCTCGTAGGAGGTCAGGTCGCCGATGCGGTAGCGGATCATGGGCAGCGCCTCCTTCTGGAGCATGGTGATGACCAGCTCCCCGTTCTCTCCCGGTCCCAGCGGCTCACCGGTCTCCGGGTCGATCACCTCGACATAGGCCAGGTCTCCCCAGACATGGATGCCGTTCTGCTCGGTGCACTCGGTGAACAAGGGGCCGGACAGCTCGGAGGTGCCGTAGATATCGTAGGCCTTGATGCCCGTCCCGTCCTGGATGCGGGCCCTCATCTTCTCCGACCATGGCTCCGCCCCCAGGATGGCGGTGCGCAACTTGGTGTCCTTCTGGAGGTCGATGCCCATCTTCTGGGCCACCTCGGCCATGTGCAGCATGTATGAAGGGGTGCAGGCGATGGCGGTGACCCTCAGGTCCTGGATCAGCTCGATCTGACGCTCGGTATTTCCCACCGAGGCGGGGACCACCGTGGCGCCGATCTTCTCGGCCCCGTAGTGAAGGCCCAGCCCTCCGGTGAACAGACCGTAGCCGTAGCTGACCTGGATGACGTCCCGGCGGCCCAGCCCGACCGAGGTGAGGGCTCTGGCCACCGAGGTGGACCAGTTGTCCAGGTCCTTCTGGGTGTAGCCGACCACGGTGGGCTTTCCGGTGGTCCCGGACGATACGTGATAGCGCACCAGGTCCTCCTGACCGCCGATGAACAGCTTGTCCGGGTAGTTGTCCCGCAGGTCCTTCTTATACATGAACGGCAGCTTGCGGATGTCCTCCAGCGAGCGGATGTCGTCCGGGTGGACATTGGCCGCCTTCATTCGGGCATGATAGAAGTCGGAGAAGGAGTACAGCCGGTACACGAGCGTCTTTAGCAACTTGAACTGCAGGGCCTGCAGGTCTGACTTGGACATCTCTTCGATGCGGGGGTCCCAATATCTCAAGCGATCACCCAGGTAGATTGACAAGGAATGACACGGTTCCTATTTGACTTCTTTGCTCGACCGGTACCTCAGCCAGGCCCGCACCTCCCTGGCCCGAGAACAAATGATATGTAGGCCGGGAACGAGAGCATTAATGGAGGCAGCCAAATGACCACGTTCGTCAGCGAGATCTCGGTGCAGGAAGGGAACAAGATGGCCGTTCGGCGGTTGTTCGAGGAACTGGGCAAGGGCAACTTCGCCATCCTCGATGAACTGGTGGCCGAGGACTATGAGCAGCACAGCATACTGGGGGTTCCCCAGGGGCGGGAGGGGGTGCGGTCGTTCTTCAAGGCGTTCGCCACTGCCTTCCCGGACCTGAAGATAGAGGTCCAGCAGATTGCTTCCGAGGGGGACCGGGTGTTCCTGCGGGCCATCGCCTCGGGGACTTGGAGAAGAGAGTGGAGGGGCAAGGCGCCCAACGGCAAGCGGTTCGAGATCGCCGAGTTCGACGAGTTCCGCATGAAGGATGGGATGATGGTCGCCCACTGGGATGCCCTGGACACCGGCAAGATGGCCCGGGACTTGGGCCTGCAACCGCCATAGGTACATTCATAAAATCACCGCCCCCTACCTCAGAGGATGCCCCGCCGGAGCGTGCTCATTGTCGAGAGCATCCCCCAATACCAGGAACCGAACGAAGGGGACATGCTGGCCAAGGTCCTGGAGATGGCCAGCTATGATTATTTCGAGCTGCATGCGGTGTGCAACAAGAACGACCTCCTCGAAATGCTGGAGGACCGCCCCTTCATGCGCCAGTTCAAGATCGTTCACCTGTCGGGCCACGGCGACGAGGAAGAGCCGAACTTCCTGCTGCCCCGCGGTTCGATCAACGCCTCGGATTTCCCGGAGAGCTGCTTCAAGAACAAGACCGTCTGCCTCTCCGCCTGCACCCTGGGCAAGAGCCGTTTCGTCAAACCGTTCATGGAACGCACCGGCGCTCGCTTCGTCATCGGCCCCCGTCGTTCCATATATTTCATCGATGCCACCCTGTTCTTCCTGACCTTCTACTACTGGACGAACCGGCGGCGGCTGGGGATCGAGGCATCCTTCAATCGGGCGGTCAAGAGCGGGGTGCGGGGCGATTTTCGACTGTGGGTTCCCTGAACCTCAGGTGATGGAGGGGCTTCGCCGGAACTTCCCCGGAGGGACCTGGATCTCGAACGTGGCCCCCTGGCCTGGTCTCCCGGATGGTAATGCCCGTTACGCCCAGCATCTCCCAGGCCAGGAACAGCCCGTCACCGGTATTGTTGTTAGGGGTCGTTTACTTGACCGAGTAATGGTCCGCCACATCATATCTCATGACCTCTCCGAACGTCCGGAGGCCTTCGGTCTCGATGGTGGATATCGTCCCATGGCCCCCGCAGACCAGCAGCCGCTGTCCCCTGGCCCACATCTGGGCATCCAGCTCGCTGCCGATCTCCAGCAGCGCCTTCCTTTCCTGACGGGCCCGCTCCGAATCGACATTGACCGAGGTCATGAGGTTCTTGGCCAGGGACGCAAAGTCCTCCCGTTCCTTGCTCAGTGAATCGAAGTCGATCAGGCAATCCCCGGTGAACATTAGGCCGGCCTCGACGGAGATGAAGAAGACGTGGCCATGGAGATGCCCGCCCAGCGATTCCAGGACCTCGAACTGCATGCCGCAGACCTCGATGGTCCCCAGGATGGGGAGGCCTTTTCTTGAGCCTTTGCCCACCGGCGAGAGCAACCGCACCTTGGTGGGGGGATTGAACTGCGAGAACAGGTTGATGAGCTTGGTGTAGACCTCGCCTAGTATCGAGCCCTGCATCTGGGAGCCATAGGCACGATTGGCGGAGCGGATGATGTCCACCGAACCGGGGTGCAGGAGCGCCGGCACATCGAAGAACGCCCCTCCGCCGGAATGGTCTGCGTCGGCGTGGGTGATGTACAACCCCTCTATCTCCCGCGGGTCCAGGCCGAAGTGGGCCAACATTTCCACGATCTCGCGGTGGTAGATGCCGAACCCGGTGTCGAACATGGCCAGTCTCCCATTGTTGCGCAGAATGTACACCGACCCGCCGCAGGGGAGCTGGAAACAGAACAGGGTCCCGCCGTTGTTGAGGGGGACCTCCTGGACCTCGGCATAGAACCCGTTGCCGGCGGTCTGTCGCAAGGTCCTTCCGGTGCTAAGGATGGACTCGAAGACCATATGGGGATCGCGGCCCTGGGATGTCAGCTCCTGGGCGATGTGGTTGGTGTCATGGAGCAGCCGGATGAGGAACTCCTCGTCCTCCTGGCCGATGATCTCTCTCAGCTCCTGGGCGAAGCGGATGTAGAAGACCGTATCGTCCAGCTTCTTGCCCGTGGCATCATACTCCAGGATCTCCAGCCTCCATCGGAGCTTGAGCTGCTGGAGCAAGTGGTCGGCGACCACGTCGTTATCGAGGGTCAATGCCACGGTCAATCGGCCAGGATACTTGCCTTTGTCATCGAAGTCCAGGAAGGCGATGTTGGCCCCCGCGCCGGTGGTAAGGCCGAGGAACTCGAACAGCATCCCTGGCTCGTCGGGCAGATAGACGGAGAACTTGAGGAATCTCAAGGTGGCCAGCGACGTCTGAAGGTAGCCGATGGCCTGCAGGTCCTGGGTGATCTTCTCCGGCGCGTCCTCTTCAGCATTGACCTGGAAGAAAACGATGTGGGGATCGATCCTACGATCGTAATCGACGCGGTGGATGTTGCCACCATGGCTCTTGATTATCTCGGCCGCCCTGTGCAGCGCGCCGGGGTCGTCAGGCATGCGGGCGATGAACGAGAAGGTCCTCACGACGGCCTAAAGATGCCTGGTGCACTAAATATCTTGCTTTCCGGGGGGATGAAGGCTCAGAGGTGGTCCAGCCGCTGGCGGTCGATTGGGTCGATCGCATCCTCATCGTCCCCCTTCCCCCTCGTGCTGGCCAGGTAGAACATCAGTGTGGTGAATGGAGATATTGCGGCAGCCAGGAGCCATTCCAGAGTAGATCCGCCGACCTCCCAGCCAGAACGGGAGAATGTGATGCCGACAAGAAGACCGGACAGGGCCACCACGGCCAGTATGATCATTACGACGCCGACGAACATGCTGTAACCGGAGTTAACGCTCAGCATCGAGAACATGAGCACTGTCAATGTTATCAGCGCAATCGCCGAGATGGCAAGACCTGCAATCTCCTTCGACCGTCGATCCATATTTCCTGTACGATAATTATTGCAGCTGCCTAACTACTTGTCGGTCAGGCATCAAAGGATCTTTATCTCCGCGGCCACGCGGGCCGAGCTGGCACACTTTCTGCACACCTCGGCGCATTTGATAATTGGTTGATCGTTCTTGAAGGTCTCGCAGCTCTCCGCACAGCTCTCACAGACCTCTACGCAGGCTTCGGCCAGTTTAGCGGTGCCATGCGCGGACAGGATGGCGGAGTCCTGCAAGGTGGTGCAGATCTCCGCGCAATCGTACAGCTGCCTGATATGGGCCGGCGCGGCGTGCTCCTTCCCGAACTCCAGGCAGTACACTATGGTCTCCAGGCAAACCGAATGGCAGTCCGCGCAATCATCGATGCATTGCTGGATGCTACGATCTCGAGATTTGACCAAGGTCATCGGCAAATTTACACCCGAACTGATTCTTTGGCACACGTACAAAACACTTCTTCACGTCAACAACGGCAGGACAGATATCGTTCGAAAATAACTTGTGTCACCCATGGTCGTGTCCAATATTGGACACATTAACTATCACAGATAATATACATGCTCGTATAGCAACTACCTTTCATTACTACTCGTATTGCTTTTTTGCTGATTTGGGCAAACTCGGGCAAAGGATAAATCATATAATTCAATGGCCCGGGCATGGAAACCGAGGAGCTCAAGCTCGTCCTACTGGTGGCGGCCGGTGGTGCCATTGGCAGCGTTCTACGCTACCTCGTCCAGGGCTACGTTACCAAAGGCGATTTCCCCTGGGGCACCTTCGTGGTCAACATCGCTGGCAGCTTTCTGATCGCCCTATTGTTCTTCTATTGGGCCCAGGGGCAAGATATCTCCCCCCAGTTCAGAGCGTTCCTGTTCATAGGCATCTTTGGGGGTTTCACCACCTTGTCGTCATTCTCCCTTGAGACGGTCAACCTCGTCGAGGAGGGGCAATGGCTATGGGCATTGGGGAACATTACTCTTAATGGCGGACTATGCGTTATAGGAGCGTTCGCCGGCCGGGCGGCCGGTCTTTTGTTGGGGGGTCACTGATGCAATTTCAGGAAAAGGCGTTGAGGTTGAAGATCTACGTCGGGGAATTGGACCATTTCGAAGGCATGCCGACCTACAAGGCAGTGGTCCATCATCTCAGGAACGAGGGAATCTGGGGGGCAACTGTGACCAAGGGAGTGTATGGTTATGGCAAGAGGAGCCTCGTGCACGCAACCTCACCTTTACGTCTATCGGCCGACCTGCCCATGATAATCGATGCGGTCGATTCCGAAAAGAAGATCCAAGCCGTGCTACCAAAGTTGAGCGAGATCGTCAAAGACGGGCTGATCACCCTGGATGAGGTCACCGTCATCCGGCACATCCCGCCGGAAAAATGATCGAATAAACAAACCAGGTGAACCTTTAAATAATCCCCGCCAACCCTGTTTTAGCGGGGAAAGGGATGAAGACCATCCTGGAAACTACCAGGGAATCGGGGGGGTTCCTTATTCTAAGCAAAGCCATCGAGATGGCAGGCCTGGTTGATCTGTTGCAAGGAGAGGGACCATTTACATTGTTCGCTCCGACCGACGGCGCATTCTCACGCCTTCCGGCAGGAGCGATCGATGAAATCATGGAGGATCCCGAGACCTTGAGAACGACATTGCGATACCATATCATCCCTGAACGATTGACCTTGGAAATGCTTGTTCCGAACCGCTACATAGCGGCCCTTGACGGAGAAGAGGTCGTGGTCGGGGAGAGCACCTATGGTCCTCTCATCAACGATTTAAAGATCATCACTCCGGACATCGAATGCTTGAACGGCATCATTCACGTGATCAATTATCTCTTGTTCCCCAATTTAGTCAAGGTCAAGGGTGGACTTTGAGCAGAAAAAATTAGTTTATGTAGTAGCTATATTAGTATAGTTCATAACACTACATACTTATCATTTATAGCTATCTTGGAAACAATGCTAAAGAGATTGATTTAGCCCTGCTTATTGGCCCATTTTTTCCTTCGTTTTTTCAGCCTTTTCATAGGCCTCGCAGAGCTCGTTCAAGAACTGATCGTAAGTCCGCCGGAACTTTAGTTTGTACAATCTATCCCTTGTCGCCGGCGAGATCTGTATGCTCGTTCTGCTTTCGATCGATTGACCTTCTTGCATCTCATCCCTGCTGCCGAATTCACCTTTTAAGTGAACCCGACTATGTGGATTATGTGTTTTATTATAATTATAGTTTTCATCTGTATGCATATAATAATAGCATGAAATAGTATACATAGAGAATTGTCAATATTAGTACAATATAGTCAACAACGGTCTCCCGAATATCAAATTGAAATGGGTTACATTTCTCATATTGTACAATTTCCATACGATCAAAAGCAATCAAGGACCACGTCGAGCGCATAGATAAGATGAGTTACCAGTTCAACCGACGTGCTTTCGGGACAATTTTACCATCGTTTTTTCACCCAAAATATCACAAATAATCCCAGCCTTTTTGTCGATAAAATGCCCTCGTTTTGAATTAGGCGAGATGGCCTTTCTCTGGCTCTTAATGTCAAAAGTAATAGGTCCCCTCTGACCAAATCACCCTTGCTTCGATAACTCATTCCTGGCCATTATTCAAGCGAATCCGTTCGCAGAGTGGGATATCGAAAGACATGCTAGATTGGCAAAAATTTGGCTATTTCCTTGTCAGGTAGTCCCACAATTATCAATAATGCGAAAAGAAAAGGTTAGGGAAGGTAGTGTTTTCAGACATCTGCTTGGTCAGAAATAGCTCAATAAAGAAAGAGATCAGCACCTCGTCTGAACGTCAAGATAATGAAAAACTGGGAAGAGGTTTGTGCTTTTCTGCGTGCTGTGCCCGATTACGCCTTTATCAAAAGCGGGAGCACCTGCTTGCCCTTGAGGACCAGCATGATGATCGCTGCGGCCATATACCACGAGATTATGGAGTATAGAATCCACAGGCCACCGACGGCCGCCCTTAGGCTGTCGTCCACCGCGCTGATGTTCGCATTGTACCAGAGCGCGGTCACGAAGAACGCGATAGCCGCGATGAACAGCAGGATCGGGAGCATCTTGACCGGCTGGAATATCGAGACAAGTGCGTCAGCCAGGATGATGATACCAATGATCATGCATAGAACTGCAGCGTCAAGTCCACCAACTCCGACGATGGTGAAGAAGAACACGGCCAATGGCCCGAATATCGCGGTCGCGAGCAGGTTCTCGTTCAGGTAGGCAAATATTGCAGCTACTAAGGTAGCGATTCCGACAAAGGGGCCGATGGCAACAACAAGCCCTATGGCGCTTGCCCCAGTTCCCAAGCCGAAAATACCAACGGCTGTGGTGAACATAGAGATCACCAAGAGGCCCAATACATCGGCCATTGCCACCTTCACGTGTACGTTTGATTCATCCGCCATTTTTTTTCCTCCTAATTCTTTATTTCTTACCGCGGGGCTTACACACGCGTCTCCGAGCAAATGAGATCCGAACGATCTTTTGCCCAATTCGCATGAGCCTCACGGTTTTCCTCCTAGTTGCGGATCCCTTGGTTTTCAAGGAATTCCTAGTCCTATATTGAGTTGGTATAATAAAGCGTTTATTATCCATATAGTCTGTTAATACCATTTTGAGCACTCATTGGAATTTATTATGTAGAATCTATTTATAATGTATAAATAGCTAGAATCAGATGTCACAGCCTTACGAACCTAAGACCAATTCATTCTCGCAAGGGGATGGATTATCGTTTTATGAATAAAATGTTGAGAATAGATAGATAAACCTTCCTCATGGATTAATATCAAGGGGCCGGGAGACGCCCCAGTTCATCCAGTTTCTTTAGATAGGTCTTTCGCCGGGCCTCATAGCCTTCCCGGTTCGGACCATAGGGGACATACTCCGCCACTTTCCAGCCTTCCGCCACCAGCCGCTCCTTGGTCATATCGGCCAGTCCTTTCAGGAAGCTGAACTCCAGGATGTCTTTGTCCCGAATGCGGTTCCTGGCCCATTCTAGAACGTCCGGATCATGGGTGGCAACACCAAAGGGCACATCGTAGGAGATCGCCAGCTCGACCAGGTCCTTGTAAACCTCGGCGATCATGTTGAAGTCCGATAGGTCGCCCGTGTAGGCGCCCTTGACCAGGCGTATCTTCACCCCTGCGTCCATCATTCTTTCGAGGTCCCGCGGGGTGCGGTTCAGATAGGCCTGTAGTGCCACGGTCACGGGCTGACCGGTGCGGGCGCGTTCTTCCGCGATAAGCAGGGTAAGATCGACCGATCGTTGCCCTTCCATGTCCAGTTCAATCTCAACACCTTGGTGGTGAGCCCTGTCCCCCAGCTGACCCACCAGTTGCTTGGTCAGGTCCCGGTTGACCGAACCCCCCAGAGTGGATATTTTCACCGATATGGAGGCCTGGAGCTTACGGCGGGCGATCTCATTGGCCAGATCGATGTAGGCATTATAGGAGTTATTGGCCTGTTCCTCCTCGCGACTGAATTGCCCCAGGATATCCAAGACACATCGGATCCCTAGCTCGTTCCGGTGGGCGCACCATTTTAAAGCTGCGTCCTGGTTTGGAAGGGCCCATCTTTCCGGCATATCTCCCTATATTCCAGGGATACAACAAAAAGGTTAGGTCCGTTAGGGGGTCAGGATCTTGGCCGTCCGCTTACGGGGGTCCTTGGTCCGCTTCGCGGATAGCTCCTGCACACGGTTGAAAGCGGCCAGGTCTACGATGGCCGCATGGCTGCTCAGCAGGAGGTAACCATCCCATCGGCGATAGCCGGCATAGGCCGGATTATGCAATATCTGTCGAATGGAGTAAAGCGTCCAGCGCCCGCCCCTCCGGGTGAACACCGAACGGTCGTTGAGATAGCTTGCTATGGCGTTCATCGATTCGCCGGAGCCGTATCGATCAAATATCTCCAGGACCACCCGGGCCTCGCCCTCGATCACCTTCAGGTCATTATTGGCGATCTCATAGCCGAATGGAGGATTGAAGCCCAGGAGCCCGCCGGTCTCCGCCTTCTGGGCCATCCCCATGTAGGTCCGTTCCCCGATCTGCTCGGATTCCAGCTGAGCGATCCGCTGGATCATGTCCACCACGAAGCGACCGATGGAGGTGGAAGTGTCCAGCTCCTCCTGCATGGAGGTGAACTTCTTGCCCCATTTCTCCAGGTCCTCCATCATTATCATGAAATTCTTAGAGTTACGGTGGATACGGTCCATCTTCATCACTAGGATTGTATCCCATAGCTCCCTGTCCGCCAGCATATTCTTGTAGGCATCACGGGTGTTGATCTTCCGGCCGGTGTGCCCCTTATCTGCATACACTCCGGCCACATCCCAGCCCTGGGCCTCACAGTAGGCCAGCAACCTATCCTCCTGAGCTCCCAGGGAGAATCCCTCCTCAGCCTGCTCTTCAGTGGAGACCCGAATGTAGACGGCCGCCTTAACCATCTGATCGGTCCTCCAGGCGGCGGTGGGGAGCGCCAAGGCGATTGCGGCGCCGTTCCTGCATGAGGTCCTGGATCAGATTGTAGGCTCCCGTGGAGACCAATGTGAAGTAGTCCAGCCTCATGAGATGACCGTCCCATTGGACGTATCCGCAGTAAATAGGGTTCCGGAGCACCTTGCTGATCATCTGCTTGCTCCAGGGACCGCCTTTCTTTGCCGGTATCCCTCTCTCATTCAACTTCCTGGCTATCTCATCGAGAGAGAAGCCCATCATGTAAGCATGATAGATGAACGGGACCACCCCGGCCTCCTGGTCCATGACCTTGAGCTGGCCTGTCTCGATCTCGTAGCCATACGGATCTGGCGAGCCGAGGTATCCATTGCCTTTCCTGGCCTTCTGGGTCATGCCCACCTTCACCCTCTCTCCGATCTGCTCGGATTCCAGCTGAGCGATCCGCTGGATGATGTCCATCACGAACCGACCCATCGCCGAAGTGGTGTCGAACTTCTCCTGCATGGAATTGAACTGTCTCTTCCAACTGCTAAGATCGTCCATCATTTGGGTGAAGTTCTTGGCGTTACGGTGGATACGGTCCATCTTTAACACCAGAAGCACGTCCCAACTATCTCTTTCGCTCAGCATCCTCTGGTAGGCTGGGCGGTTGATGTCGCGGCCGGAAAAACCATCATCGACATACTCAGAGCTGACCTCCCAACCCTTGGCCTTGCAGTAGGCTTGAAGGCGCTTAAGCTGAGCAGGTATGCTGAAACCTTCTCTGGCCTGATCGTCGGTGGAAACCCTGGCGTAAATGGCCGCACGCATCGTTTCACTCTGATGAATGGTGGCGAGGTGGCATTACCTCGAGTGCATCCCATACGCGAATCGCCAACTAGAGTTAAAATTTGGTGCTCTAGCTGCTGTACACAATAGTACAATCGTGTTTATGTCTTATATTGTTTAGCTATTATCGTTACTAGCGATTCTTTATTACATTAACACTAAACCAACAGTTTAATGGCAAATACTTTATGGTTATTAGAATGAATGAAAGTCCGGAATCAAAGATGGCAAGGCTCCGCGAAGAGTTCGGGGGCCTGGTGGATGATACCACCATACGCCGCCTGGTTCTGGAGAAAGGAGGAGTCAATATGGTAACCAAGAAGATCGCCGATCTCAAAGACCGTGAAGAGGCCTCTACCGTGGTAAAGGTCACCAAGATCAACGAGGCCAAGACGTTCAATAAAAGGACTGGTGGACAAGGCAAGGTAAGGAACCTGGACGTGGCGGACGAGACCGGCACCTGCCGTTTGACCCTCTGGGATGACGATATTGAACTCCCCGAGAAGCTTGATGTCAAGATCGGGACCCAATTAGTGCTGACCGACTGTTATGCGAAGCAATCGGATTACGGATTGGACATCTCGAAGGGAAAGAAAGGAAAAATCGAGAAGCAATAAAAGTTAAGCTTCTCTCTTTATCGTATTTTTATTTATTGCTATAAGAATTATTCATTTTTCTAGGATGTCAGAACCAACATCTGGCTAGTAAAAACAGGATAATTATTGAGACATACATATATGAAAATGGCCATCGTATCACGAGCGGCCCCTTCCGAGACCTTCGAGATCGTCCGCTCTTGTTGACCATCACGAGATCGTTCGGTAACTGGAGCCCGGACAAGCTATCGGCACGTTAGTGCAATCACAAATTCGACCGCGGTGGACCTCGAACTAAAGCTTTTTTTATCAGAATTCAGCAGAAAAAAGAAGCAGGAAAAAGTCAAAAAAAGAGGATGAAAAGGGTTTGGTTTTACGGTTTCCGGGGCCTGGTGCCTACGAATACTAGGGCTGCTACGATGGCCGCTGCCACGACTACCATGATTATCCCCAGATAGGGGGCCTTCAGGAAGAAGTCCTCTAAGGAGCCGCTGGTGGTTCCCTTTGCACCGGCCTGGGTCGCGACACTATCCGTGTAGGTCTCGATCGATGCGATGCTGGTGGTGGCCGCCTCCACGGAGATAGGTTCCATCTCCATGTTCTGATTTCCCATGAAGGAGGTCACGATGCTTACTTCCTCGGGTAGATCAACCGGTAACGAGTCGGCATCGACATCCGCGGACATACCAGCGATGAACTTGTAGCCCGGAGAGTAGAGCATCTGGGCGCCGTCGTCCACTTCGATGACGAAGACCTCCTGCTGAACACCGTTCAGGGTCTGGGTGATCGAGCTGAGACACTCCATCTTCATGGAGGTGACATTGCCGTAGTAGGGACCGAACTGGCCGTCGGTGATCTCTCCTTCCGGCGAGCTCAGGTGGTCGAACTCGATCGGGAAGGAGGTCGACCCGGTGGTGTTCTTTAGCTCATCGGTGAAGATCTTTTCCTCTTGTTCGGCGGTGAGGCCATGCGCGTTCAGGAACCCGCTGACATCACCATTGACGGTGACCATGCTGTTATTGGTGTACCAGGTCTCGCCAGTAGCGAATGGGAACTGATAGATATCGAGGGCCGGGGTGAACAACGTGGACAGGTTGGCCCGAGCTACGAGTTCCATCCCTATGTCATAGTCCTTGTAGCCGATGGTCTGAACCGTTCCATTGGTGTCGACCTGGGGGATATTCTTGCCATCGAACTCCAGGACCATGGCGCTTCTTAAGGTCCAGTCGACCTGGTTCACGGCCATAGTGGTCTTATCGACATCTAGGGTGGCACCAAGAACGATGCCCAGCTTCTCGGTCAGAGCGAGAGAGACCGTCTTGGTCTCCTTGGCCACGGTCGAGAGCGGCGAAAAGGCATTGTCATCCGTGTCATAGGTTCCCGCCACGGGGAGCTTTCCAGACACAGCCACATTGGCCTGGGTGGCGAACTTGACCGCTACCTTGGCGTCCAGTATGTAGGAGGTAGCCGTCGTTCCGGTCACCTTGAACAGTACGTAGAATCCCGCTTTGCTCTCGACGTTCAACTTGTCGAGGGTCAGGTTGGTCATGCTCTTCAACGCGTTATTGAAGACCGTCGTATTGTCAGTGATATCGGAGCCGAAATCCATCTCTTTGCCCATGGCCCAAGAGTCACCGACGTTCCATCCATTCGGAGCTGTGGCGACCGCGGCGTTCACCGGCGCGACGAACAAGCCGGCCATGAACAGGCCCATCACCAATATTGCGGCTGCTGTTGTTATCTTTCGCATTTTATCCCTTCTGTTTTAATTTTGACCTGGAATCGAGGTGTTGCCTATTATAATGTAACGCCCCGGTTCATAGCATCTGGCAACAAAGAACGGTCAGGATGACAGATTGATTGTTGAGAACAATAGAAAAATGTGAAAAGGAAGGGGTTTGGGAAAGGAGGCCCTATGGACCCGAACTTACATCATGCCGCCCATGCCCATACCTGGGGGCATCTGGGGCCCGCCAGGCATGCCCGGTCCACCAGCGCCGGGTCCCTTCTTGGAAGCGATGACGTCGTCGATCCTCAGGATCATTCCGGCGACCTCGGTCGCGGACTCGATGACCTGGGTCTTTACCCTTAGGGGCTCGATGACGTTGGCGTCCAGCATGTTGGCCGGCTCGCCGGTCTCAAGGTTGATGCCCATGTATACGGCGTTCTTCTTGCCCTCATGAGCGGTCTTCAGCTTGATGACCAGGTCGATGGGGTCCAGACCAGCGTTCTCGGCGAGGGCCCAGGGGATTACTTCCATGGCCTCGGCGAAGGCCTCGATGGCCAGCTGCTCGCGGCCGCCCACGGTTGACGCGTAGTCGGCCAGCCTGAGGGCCAGCTCGATCTCGGGGGCGCCGCCGCCGGCGACGACCTTGCCGTCTTCCAGAGCGACTCCGACTACCCGTAGGGCATCATGCAGGGCGCGCTCGACCTCGTCGATGACGTGCTCGGTGCCGCCGCGTATAATGCTGCTGATGGCCTTGGGGTTCTTGCAGCC
>CAYZEV010000009.1:0-63265 GCA_964477865.1 uncultured Methanomassiliicoccaceae archaeon
GGGCAAGGGCGCCCAGGACGCACACGCTGACCTGATGGGTAACCTCATCGCTCAGACCGCTGACCTGTGGTCCAACGAGTCTGTCGAGTACCACCCTGAGTTCGGTGGGTCGTCCGTTCAGTGCTGGCTCGGAGTCATTGGCTACGAGGCCGCCCTGATGAACGCCGCCAAGGCGCTGAAGCAGGACAAGGTCCTCAGGGACATCTATGTCGCTTCTGACCGCTTCCGGTGCCCTGAGGCATTCTGCCTAGCCTACGACAACGCCTACAAGATCGGTCAGGCCATTGTCAGCGCTGGCGACAGCTACTACCTCAGGTCCAAGGCTGCCGGCCAGAAGGCTGCTGAACTGATCAAGGAGTCCAACGACAAGGGCAGGCTAAAGCTGTCCAAGCAGGAGAAGGACACCCTGAACAGGATCATCACCGACCTCGCATCCCTGCCGGATGAAGAGGGCAAGTTCGTGGACTGGGCGCTCAAGGAGTACAAGAACGTACCTGCCTTCAACCCCAAGAACTACGATCTCTAAGGAAGGCGTGCTCAAGCCTGATCCCTTTCAAACCATTTCCAAAATTCTTTCCATTCACCTTTTTTTATAGTTATACAATTCAGAGGCCGTCACGTCCATGACCTCGAACACCGCGGCCGACCCGACGTTGCCGCTGAACCCGGCTCGCTCGAGGGAGGCTTTGCGGAGCCGATTATCATCGCTTCCGATGGACACCAGGTCGTTGATCGACGAGTAGGAGAGGGCCAGGTCCTTCTCTCCCTGCAGCGCTAACTTGTCCCCCTCGTTCATGGCGGGGAAGGCCGCCTGAGAACTGGGTGCGGTCACGATCACGACGAACGTTGTGCAGACCACCACGAGGGCGATCGCCGCCGCCATGGTCCTTTTCAAATTACCATAGCTGAGAAACTCCCAGGGCCCATCGGCGCTCTTGAAAGCGATATCCAGGTCACGATGGATACCGAGGGGCCAGGATTTTATATTCAGCTTTTTGTTTGTCCCGGCGAGAGTCTATGTCATTCGTGCTGCCAGAGATCACAAGGAAGCGTTGGGGCATGATATTCCTCGCTTCCGCGCTCGCCACTTTCTTCAGGATCATGTTGCAGGGCCTGATCCCCCCTGGCGGCGAGAGCGGAGTGGGAGAGAGCGCGGTCGTCAAGGCCGGGCTCCTGATACCAGCCTTCACCATATACGCGCTCCTCACCTTCGTGGCCGTCGCCTGTGTCTTCGTCCTCATCCAGGGCTCATTGCCGGGTTCGAAGATGCGCCGGGGCCTGCTGTTCGGAGCGGCCATGGCCCTGCTGTGGACGGTGTACCTGTTCGAGCCGGTACCGCTGGGCGCCAACACGCCGTTCCCCGACAGTCTCGCCTATCCCCTGGCGGACGGCGGCTCCATGCTCCTGTTCGGTGCGCTGCTCGGCCGGTTCGTCGCCACCGATGAGAAAGTGGACCGCAAGCTGAGCTTCCGTCCCCTGGCCCCACTGGCCGCGGTAACGGTCATGTTCGTCGCCCTGAGGCTCTTCGACTACCTGGTCCTGGATCTCTACTCCTCGTATGCCGACCGAACGGTGGATACGATGCTGTGGGTCGCCATCACCGGTCTGGTGGTCGGCTTCGTCTATCTCCTCCTCAGGCCCGCGGTGCCGTCCTCGTCCCCCCGGGGCCGGGCGTTGTTCTTTGGCCTGGCGGTGTTCGGCCTGCCCCTCACCCTGTTCAATTTCTTCGTGCCGCTCGCGCTAGATATTGATATCGTCGATCTCGCCATCCGATGCCTGGTGGACATCGTGGCCGTGGTGCTTGGAGTGTATGCTGGAGAGGTCATCGCGGTCCGGGGGAACGTCTCAAGCCAAGGCGCTTTCCGGAAGGCTGAATGAGGTAATCGACCTCGGTCGGGCACGAAATTAAATAGTAGGTCGTCCTTGGGCAGAACTGTCTGAAATCATCCGCAAGGGTGTCATAGGGCGAGTAGGTAGATTAGTAATGTACGGAAACAAGAGACAGGGCGGCTACAGCCGCGAACCCCGTGAAATGCATGACGTAAAGTGCTCCGACTGTGGAGCTCAGACCCAGGTACCGTTCAAGCCGACCGAGGGAAGGCCGGTTTACTGCAGGGACTGCTTCCAGAAGCACAAGCCCAAGGACAGGTTCTAAACCTGTTTTTATAAACCTTTTTCTTAAACCCATTAGCATATTTTTGCATTCGTTCTCATTCTAAAGCTCCCACCCCACCGAGATAGCTCTTCCGATCCCATCGGGCGAGTTGTGGGCCCCTGATCACCGTTCCATATCGATCATGACCAGGCGAAGAAGCGGCCATCGACCTTTGTCAACTTCACCGGCACGTCGAACAGCCTGGAAAGGTTCTCCTCCGTCAGCGTGTCCATGCCGCCGTCGCTGAACACACCGCCGTCCTTCATCATTATCACCCGTTCCGTCTCCGGAATAAGGTCCGAGGGATCGTGGGTCACCAGTACAAGGGTCCTGCCGCTGTGGGCCAGCGAGCGCATCGCCTCCCGGACCAGGTGCTTTCCGGTCAGGTCCAGCGAGGTCATCGGCTCGTCGAGGATGAGCGCCTCCGGCCCGTTGACCAGCGCGCGGGCCATGAGCACGCGACGAGATTCGCCCATCGACAGGGTATGGACCCTCCTCCGGACCAGGTGCTCCGAGCGGACCAGGGCGAGCGCGTTCATGGCCTTCTCCTCCATCTCCCGGTCGATGCCCTGAGAACGGTTCGTTCCCACCGAACCGAAGAAGCCGGAGAGCACCGCCTCCAGGCCGTCCATGTCCCTGGTGAACGCATATTGCAGCTCGCCCGAGACCACGCCGAACGCCCGGCGGACGTCGAACAGCCCCCAGTTCTCCTCCCCCCGGATGCGGACGAAAGCACCGTCGACCGACGTATCGCAGCGGTTCTCGCCGGTCATGGTCTTTATGAGCGAGGACTTGCCGGAACCGTTGGGACCGAGGATGGCGATCTTCTCTCCCTGGTCGATGCGCAGGTCCACGTCCCTCAAGACCGTCGAGCGTCCTTTTGTGATGGAGACCCTGTGCATCTCGACGAGGGGCATTCCGGTCATAGCGGCCCTAACGCCGTGGTATAGATAATGGTTTTTACAATGAGATGAGCAGGATATCTCCCTGCGGAACCTCTCTCTAGAATTGTTCACCCCGTCCTCGCCGCAAAACGATGGCCACCCAGATGGAGAAATTCCGGGTTGGTTATCATTTTGAAATTTTTAATGGTTGATTTTAAATATCTTTGTAGATTTTATTATTTAACGCGGGTAAATGAGAGTGGGCCCCCTATGCCGATCGATGCCCAAATTGGTCCCACCCTTACCTATCGAGAGTAGTATCCATCGATCAGAGATGACCCATATGATCAAGGATGCAAAGATCCCCAACGCGGTAGAGGACCATCATGAGCCGATCGAGATTCTCAACGATAGGGGCCTTTTGGCATCGTCGGGACCGTTCACTGACGTCATGCCCGACCTGAAAAGCATCATGGACACGCCAAAGATCCAATCGCTGATGGATGATTTTTTCGAGATCACGGGGGTCGGGGTGGCCATCATGGATCTATCGGGACACCTGCTGGTGGCGACCGGTTGGCAGGACATTTGCACCCAGTTCCATCGAAAGAACCCCGAGGCCCTCAAGAATTGCATTGAAAGTGACGTCTTCCTGTCCCAGACCGTTGGGAAGGGCTGTTTCCTTAGATACAAATGTAAGAACAATCTGTGGGATATCGTCACCCCCATCTACGTCGGCGACAGGCATATGGGAAACCTGTTCCTGGGCCAGTTCTTCTTCGAAGGGGAAACCCTGGACTATGAGACCTTCCTAAAACAGGCGGACCGCTACGGCTTTGAGAGGGGCGCATACCTGTCCGCTTTAGATCGAGTGCCCCGCTGGTCCGAGGACAAGGTCGACACGGTCATGCAGTTCTACGTGAAGCTGACGAACCTGATCTCACTGCTGAGCTACAGCAATATGGTCCTGGACCGGGAGAACAAAGAGCGGCAGCTGATCGAGAGCGCACTCAGGGAGAAGGAATACTTCGTGAACAGGATCCTGTCGACCGACCCTAACGGCATACTCATCTACGACGTCCTGACCGACCGGGTGGTCTTCATCAATCCAAAGAGCACGGAGCTATTCGGCCTGATGCCTGACGAATTTGCCGCGCTTTCCGACACAGTGGGTTCCATCGTGCATCCCGATGACCTTAGTAGGGCGCTAGTGGTAATTGAAAAGGTATCGAAGGGCAAGGATGACGATGTACTGGAGATCGAAGTAAGGGTTCGGCGCGAGGACGAATGGTTCTGGACCCACATCTACGCTGTTCCGTTCCAACGGAACAAGGAGGGCAAGATCGTCCAGGTTCTGGTCACGGTGCAGGACATCACCGACCGCAAGCGCACCGAGGATGAGCTGGTCACTAGCAAGATGAAGATGACGGTGGGAATGGACCTCGCTCGTCTGGTGCACTGGGAATATGATGTTCTGGCCGATCAGTTCTATTTCGATGATCGGTTCTATGCAATGTACGGTACCGACTCAAAAAGGGAAGGAGGCCACCTGATGTCCGCCCAGACCTATATTCGAGAATTCATACCTTCAATAGAGGCCCCCACGGTCGCCCGCTCGCTCGATTTTATCTTGAGCCAGGAAAATAAAGAGGATGTCTCCCAGTTAGAGCATAACATGCAGAGGAGGGATGGCGAGGTCCGCCACATCCTCGTGCGTATGAACATCATAAGGGATGGCTCAGGAAGGCCTATCCGAACCTGGGGGGTGAACCAGGACGTCACAGAACTGAAGCGGGCCGAAGAGGGCTTACGCAAGGCAAATGACAAACTTCACCTGCTCAGCAACATAACCAGGCACGACATCAATAACCAGCTAGTGGTCCTGATGGGCACCGTGGACCTGTTGAAGGCGCAGGTGACCGATCCTGGCGTTCTTAACCGATTGGAGAAGATCAAGAGGTCGGCGACGAACATCAGGGAGCAGGCCGAATTCACCCAGGATTACCAGGACATGGGGAGCACATCTCCGCAATGGCACAATCTGGGGGATCTCTTGAAGAACCTGCCGGTGGGCAGAGAGGTGGGGACCATGGCGATCGACGAAAAGGTACACTGCCTGTCGATCTACGCGGACCCCATGCTTTACAAGGTCTTCCACAATCTGATCGAGGACAGCATCAAGTATGGGGCGAGGCCAACATCGGTGCGGATCTATCTTCGAGAGCTTGGCGACGAACTGCTGCTGGTCTACGAGGATGATGGTCCTGGCATAGCAATGACCGATAAGAGGATGATGTTCCAGAAGGGGTTCGGCAAAGGCACCGGCTTAGGTCTGTTCCTTTCGAAAGAGATCCTAGGGATCACCGGTATCTCGATCAGAGAGAACGGTGAACCGGGCAAGGGGGTCAGGTTCGAGATGTCGATCAGGAAAGGCGGATTCCTTTTTCAAGAGAACGGATGAGGACGCATCTGCAGGACCGAACAACGAACCTGCCAAAATTGATGGTTCACACTGATCGTATGAAGGTCACGTAGATGCTCATCTCGGTAAAGCGTTCATATAAAATGGACCATGGAAGCGGTTTGAACGACCAATGGCGCCGCAGGTTCGATATCGATCCTCTGACCGAAGCGCTCGTTCTTTAGAATTCCAGCGCTTTCTTGCTCCTACCCCCAGCCATGGATTATATATTGCCCCTGAGGAAGAAGGGGTGGTTAATATGGCGGACCAGGACAAGGGAAGGAGGCTTTTACCGCCGAAGACCAGCCGGCAGAGAACCATCGTCTACGTCGTCCTGGTCGCGGTGGTCGCCATAGTCATTATTGTGATCGCTCTGGCCTTGGCCACGCCCAGCAATCCCGACCAACCCGGGGACAAGGTTCCATCCAGCGGATATAACACACCGCCCCCGACCACTACGAATACGACATCCCAGGATTTAAAAATGGATACCTTTTCCATCGATCAGAACGTGACCACCGGAGAGACGACGTTCTTGGTCACGGTGACCAATACCGGGAGCACCGATTTGACCCGGTCCCTCAACGTCGCGGTCAGTCAGAACTCGGGGGTCACGACCCCGAACCAGCCCTACCCGGCCAAGGAGACGCCGACGAACAATCCGGTGCTCACCAACTCCACCACCGTCACAATCCCCGCTGGGCAGACGATAACCGTTCCGGTAGTCGTCCAGACGCCCCCCGGGTTCGCGGTCGTCCCTGGCAATGTGGTGATATCCTTCACCTAGGCGAGGAAGTTATTCCCTCGACCGCCTGGTCTCGCAATCGTTCCAGCCAGAGCTGATGTTGCTGGTGCATACGGGTCGGCAGGACCACGTTCTGGAGGCGGGCCAACCAGCCCCTCTGCGTCTCCCCGTTGGCCACACGGCAGCCCTCCTTGGTCGGGACTAGGAGCCAGGCATGATAGGCGTCGATCCCTGTCCCCCGAGCGTTCCAGGCCAGTCGTTCGTAAGGAACGAACTCTCGAACGGACGATTCCAGACGTACCCCGAACGTCTTCCATCTGAACTTCGTCCCCAGGGCCAGGTCCGGGGGCGCGCCGGGAGCGGCCTCGGGTCTGAGCGCCCAGGCCGGGGACGGCCATGTCATCCTCGCCTGGACCGCGCCGGCCAACGGGGGCTCGGCCATCATCCGCTATGTGATCTACCGCGGGACCGACCTATCGACGATGGTCCCGATAGGAAACACCACCGGCACGAGCTATGACGATACGACGGCAGTGAACGGCCAGACCCATCACTACCGGGTGGTGGCGGAGAACGGCGTCGGCGCCGGCGAACCGAGCGCCGCCGTGACGGCCTCCCCCACCGCCGCGTCCGGCCCGGACTTCCAGGCGCCGAGCGGCGGTCTCGACACATTGGTCCTCGGCGCCATCGCCGCGCTGATCATCGCCGCCGTATTGGGCACCATCTTCTTCCTGAGGCGCAGGAGGATCTAGGCGGACAAACACCTTCCTCCTTTCCTTTCATAAAACCAGGTCGACGAACCGGGGCGATGGGGTCAGGAACCCCATCAGACGGCGCCCTTGCCCTCTTCTGTCTCCAGCTTCTTTTTGATCAATGCCTCCAGGCAGAGTATGTCCTTGCAGTGGTCGATCTCCCGGCTGAGGATGAACTGCTCGACCTTCTTCCCCCGTTTCAAGAACCCGGCGGGGTACATGGCGTCGACCTTGGGGTAGGCCTCCTTGAACTCGTCGCGGCGCAGGACGGTGATCGGCACGTCGGAACCGGCGATGTAGGCCTTCCAGCTCCGCCGGACCCCCAGCACCCCGCAGGTGGTCGAGCGCAGGCCGCACTCGTAGGTGGTCGGCGACAGGGTGCGGTGCAGCAGGTCCCTGAAGCTGTTGAGGACCCCGCTGTCGACGTTGTAGACCAGGATGATCTCCGCCTTTCCGATGCCTTTCTTGCCCTTCGATGAGGGGCCGTTGGTGCTCTGCTTGACGCGATGGGCCATTTCCGGGCGCTCCGATGGATAGGTCACTATGAGATGGCCCGGTTCATCATGGTTACTGCGACATCGGGGGCTCCGTTGCCATCATGGTAACACTGCCCGCTCGGCTTATCGCTTAGACGTAGCGGTACTTCCACTCGGGTATGTGGATGACGAACCGGGCCCCCTTGCCCGGGATCCCCGTTTCCTTGATGGTCATGCCGGTCAGCGCCAGGATCTCTCTGGCCAGGAAGAGGCCCAGCCCGGTCCCCTTACCGAAGCCCCTCTGGAAGATCAGCTCCTTCTCCTCGTCCGGAACGCCCGGCCCGACGTCCTCGTAGCTGAGCATCAGGCCGCTGTCCCCTCTCGTCGCATCGATGCGCACGGCTGCCGGTCTCCCCCCGTAACGCACGGTGTTCTCGAACAGGTTGTGGAAGACCTTCTCGATCATGGGGTCGGCGAAGACCTCCAGACCATCGATCCCGGCGCCCACCTGTATGTCCGGGATGGCCGGGACCCACTGCGGAGAAGCTATGGCGTGCTTCATGTTCCGCCATGCCGGAAGCAGCGTCCCCAGGTCCTGGTAGTTCTTGGTGAAATCGATCTGCCGTTCGATGTTGCTGAGCGCCGCGCTCAGTCTGTCCAGGCTGATCTTGGACCGTTCATCGACGCAGGATCGGGAAAGAAGCAACAGGTGCCCCTTGCCCACCATCAGCTGGTTCCTGATGTCATGCCTGGTCACCTGGTTCAACAGGTTGAGCTTGTTATTGGCCCTCTTCAGCCCCTCTTCGATGCTCTTCCTGCTGGTGATGTCCCGGGCGATGGCCAGGATGGCCGGTCGGCCGGAGATGGGGACGTAACGGGCGCTGATCTCGGACGGGACCCTTCTCCCGTCCTTGGTCATGTGGGTGGACTCGAAGGTGAACGAGCCGCGGTCGTCGATCATCTTGATACTATGGGCCACCAGATCCGCCTCCTCCGGGGCGTCGAGGTCCTCTGGCCTCATGCAGAGGAACTCCTCCTTGGAATAGCCGAAGCGCTCGCAGGCCGCCCTGTTCACATCCACGAACCGCCCGTTCGGATAGTAGAGGAACATGGCGTCGTTGGCTTTGTCGAACAGGTTCCTGAACTTCTCCTCGCTCTGCCGGATGGCCTCCGCGGACTTCCGCTGCTCGGTGATGTCCAGGGCGGTGAAGGTCACTCCCCGGGACATGTCCATGCCATGGATGATCGATGAGCTTAGCAGCACGTCGATGATCCGGCCGTCGCTGGTCTGGAAGCGGGTGACGATCTCGCCCTTTCCCGTTTTCCCTAGCTGGTCGTACTTGACATGCCCGACCTTCTCGAACTCCTCGTCATCGGGGTACAGGACGCGGGCGCTCTGGCCGATGAGATCCGATGCGGGACGGCCGACCATGTTCTCCATGGTCGGGTTGACCCACCTGATGCGGCGGTCCACCACGATGCCGATCCCGGCCGGGGCGGAGCGAAAGACGCTGGACAGGAACTCCTCGCTCTCCTTCAGCGCCTCATCGGTGCGGCGCTTCTCCGCCGCCAACCGGATCTTATGGCCCAGCTCGGCATACATGGACTCTGGGTCGCTCCCTTTCTGGAGGTAGAAATCGGCGCCGTTGTTCAACGCCTCGATGACCACCTCCTCCCGCCCTCGGCCGGTGAACAAAATATACAGGACGGTCAAGCCCCGGCCGCGTATCGCTTTCAGCAGATCGATGCCGTCATCGGCCGGCATCCGGTAGTCGCTGACCACGACATCGAAATCGGACATCGCCAGGAGCTTCAACCCCTCCTGGGCCGTCGTGGCGCAGGTGACCGCAAAGTCCCCTTCAAGGTACTCTTTGGTGAGGGCCAAAAAGGCTGGCTCATCGTCTATGAGGAGGACCCGAACTCTATCGTCTGGCTGCAAAGGAGGCCTTCTTAGCATATGTAAGATAATATTATTATAAAATAATCGTCACTAAAATCATGCTTCCTTGAGGATTTGCGCGAACAACGAGGGAGCAGGCGATCGTTCCAGGGACGAACGATCACACCTGAATGCGCAATTTGACCGCTGGCCCTTGACCCGCCCGGCCTCGCGATGGGCTAGGATCCGGGTTAATGGACGAACGTTCGCTTTTTTTCTTGCGTTCGGACCCAAACCTAATAATACATGCATACCTGGCCTGTCCCGGTGATAAATTGGAAGCAAAGGTAGGAATGATCGAAAGGATCCGCAGGGCCCTCGGGGGATCACCGAGCGACCACGCACATGGACACGGCGCGCCCTCGGCCGCGCCCTCGAACTACCAGCCGCAACTGGAGATGCTGCGCGACACCGCTCGCGACCTGTGCTCCGATACCTGGCTGGCCAACCAGATCGCCCTGGACGTTAAGATGGTGAACGGCAAGGCCACTCTCACCTCCATGCCCGCCGGAGCGATGCCCTACGTACGCGCGGCCTATGCCATCAAGAAGAACGAGCTGCCGGCCGACATGAAGGGAATGTTCGACGGCATGGCCGCCTGATCGCATTAACTAACTCGGCGCGTGCCCGCGCTGCCATGGCCATGCCCCTAAATGGCCGCGGTGAAACGCGTGGGCCCGCCGGGACCCCCTGGCGGAGCGGGCCCATGACGGCGCCCAATGTCATTTTTCTAAGGGACGCTATCGCGCCGGACCGGTATGATGGCCCCCATTCCAACAATTATCTCATTTGTGCTCTTTATTCCACATGGTTCATAAGGAAGATGACAATCTCCAGACGGCAAGGCGCGAATGATCAAGGTCCTGTACGTCGATGACGAGGTAGGTCTCCTGGAATTAGCCAAGGCGTTCCTGGAGCCGACGAAGGACATCTATCTGGAGACGGCCACCAGCGCCCGGGACGGCCTCCAGCGGGTGGCCGCGGGCGGCATCGACGTCATCGTCTCCGACTTCATGATGCCGGGGATGGACGGCCTCGCGTTCCTGAAGGAGATCCGCGACGGGGGCGACCGCACCCCGTTCATCCTGTTCACCGGCCGGGGCCGCGAGGACGTGGTCATCCAGGCGCTCAACGGGGGCGCCGACTTCTATCTGCAGAAGGGCGGGGCGCCCGTCCCCCAGTACGCCGAGCTGGCCCACAAGATCAAACTGGCCGCCGAACGGCGCCGGACCGACGAGGCCCTGAAGGAGAGCGAGCGCCGCTTCCGGCAGGTGCTGGAGACCCTGCCCATCGGCCTGTGGCTCGCCGACAAGGACGGCAAGCTCGTTCTGGGCAACCCGGCCGGGCAGCAAATCTGGGAGGGGAACCCGCACGTCGGTCAGAAGGAGTACGGCGTGTTCAAGGCGTGGCGGCTGCCCTCGGGCGAGCCGGTCCGCGCCGACGACTGGGCCCTCGGCCACGCCGTCAACGAGGGCCGGAGCACCGAGAGCGAGCTCCTGGAGATCGAGGCCTTCGACGGCACCCGCAAGTACGTCCTGAACTGGGCCATCCCGCTGAAGGACGAGGGCGGGGGCGTCACCGGCGCGTTCGTCATCAACCAGGACATCACCGCCGTCAAGCGCGTCGAGGACGCGCTCCGGGAGAGGGAGGAGAAATATCGCACCCTGATCCGGTATTCCAGCGACCCCATCTTTTCCTTCAATCCGGACGAGACCTACCGGTTCGTGAACGAGGCCTTCGCCCGACCGTTCGGCAAGACCCCCGAGGACATCATCGGCCGGACGCCCCATTCTCTCTTTCCCCACGACGAGGCCGAGAGGCGGCTTAGGATCGTTCGCCGGGTCTTCCTGACCAAAGAACGGGGAGAGATCGAGGTCAAGGTGGTGACCCACACCGGCGAGGAGAGGTACTACCTGACCATCGCCGACCCGATCATGGACGAGGGCGGCACCATGCTGATGGTGTCGTGCATCTCCAAGGACATCACCGAACGAAAGAAGGTCGAGGACGCGCTCCGCAAGAGCGAGGAGCAGAACCGGGCCATCCTCGAGCACGCCGGCATCGGGATGGGGTTCTGGGACCTGAGCGGCCGGCTGCTGTACATGAACGCGCTGGCGGCGACGCACATGGGCGTCGCCCAGGAGAAGCTGGTGGGGCGGACCATGGCCGACCTGTTCGGGCAGAAGGCGTCCGAGGAGTATATGGCGCGCCTCACCGAGGCGGCCTCCTCGACCACGCTCCAGGAGTACGAGGACCAGGTCGCCATGCCCAGCGGTACCGCCTGGTTCCTGTCGATCTACACCCGGGTCCTGGACCCCTCGGGGAACGTGGCGGGGGTGCAGATCCTCTCCCACGACATCACCTCGAGGAAGAGAATGGAGCGGGCGCTCCACGACACCAACCAGAAGCTCAGCCTGCTGTCCGGGGTCACCAGGCACGACATCGGCAACCAGCTGTTCGTCATCAGCGGCCTGCTGCAGCTGGCCAAGGCCCAGGACGACCCGCAGAAGGCGGCCAAGTTCATCGACAAGGCCAGCCTGGCCGGGGACCGCATCGGGGCGATGATCCGTTTCACCAAGGACTACGAGGAGATCGGCTGCCTGGCCCCCTCGTGGCAGAACCTGCGCTACGTGGTCGCCCATGCCTGGGCCGGCGGGCAGCGCAGCGAGATCCAGCTCTTGAACGACCTCGACCCGGCCGTGGAGTTCCTCGCCGACCCCATGATCGAGAAGGTCTTCCACAACCTGATGGACAACGCCGCCAATCACGGGCGGACCGTTACCACCCTTCGCTGCTGGGCCGAGGAGGCCGAGGACGGCCTGAAGATCGTCGTGGAGGATGACGGCATGGGCGTGCAGCACTATGAGAAGGAACGGATCTTCGAGCGCGGCTACGGCCGGGACCACGGCCTCGGCCTCTTCCTGGCCCGGGAGATCCTGGGCATTACGCACATAGGGATCAGGGAGGCCGGGGTGCCGTTCCAGGGAGCGCGGTTCGAGATGACCGTGCCGAAGGGCGCGTTCCGCCGCAACGACGAGTTGCGGCCATAATCGTCAACGAGCGTGGGCTAGCTCTATTATCGTCGGGCTCGAAACGATATTCGCATGGTCAACGAGGTCCTGCTCTTCGCCCCCCTCGCCATCTCCGTGGCCCTGTCCATCACGCTGGCCGTGTACGTGGGGCTGAGGAGCCGGCTGCGCGTCCGGTACCTTTTCGTCCTGATGAGCCTGGGAGTGGCCTTCCTGGCGACGACCTACGCGATGGAACTGTTGAGCCCCACCTTGGCAGGGAAGCTGTTCTGGAACGACCTGGAGTACATAGTGAACGTGACGGTGCCTCCCCTCTTCATCCTGTTCACCATCACCTTCCTGGGCCGGGAGGTGGTCACCGGCAAATGGCGCCTGTTGTTCTTCGTGGTGCCCATGGTATCGCTCCTGCTGGTATGGACGAACGAATGGCACCATCTCTTCTACACCCAGGTGTGGCTGGAGGGGAGCGGGATGTACGAGTCCTTCGGCCACATCTACGGCCCCGGCTTCATCCTGCATTCGGTGTACTCCCTGGGCCTGCTGCTGTACAGCGTCGCCCTATTGACCGTCTTCTATCTGCGCTCCTCGCCGATGCACCGCAAGCAGGTCCGCCTGGTCCTGGTGGCCGCGCTCATCCCCATCGTGGCCCTGGCCATCGGCCTCCCGTCCCTCACCCCGCTGTCGCTGACCTACCTCTTCGTTATAGGCTTCACCACGGCAGGTTTCCTGATCTTCCTGGGGACGTTCATGTACGAGCTCTTCGACATCGTCCCCCTGGCCATGGAGAAGATACTGGAGACGGTGGAGGACGGCATCATCGTCACCACCCCGGCCGGCAAGGTGGTCTTTGCCAACCGTACCGTTCTGGAAGGGAACCGGTCCACCGCCAAGGACATCTACGCCCGGCCGCTCGCCGCCCTCTCTCCCGAACTATCGGAGGAGAGGGTCCGGGCTGCGTTGAACGGCGAGAGGGTCGAGGTCACGCTGGGGAAGGTGGGAAGCGGGCGGGTGTACTCGCTCAAGGTCACCCCCATCAGGAACCGGGAAGGGACGACCACCTCCCTGTTGCTGACGCTCCGGGACATCACCGAGGAGAAGGAGATCAGCGAATCGCTCAAGATCGCCAACGTCAAGCTGAACCTGCTGTCCAGCGTGACACGCCACGATATTCTGAACCAGGTCACGGTGGTCCGCGGCGCCGGGGAGATCCTCCGGGACGGCAATCCGGACGAGGCGGCGGTCAGGAAGTTCGGCGGTCAGATCACTGAGGCGGCCGAGTCCATCGAGCGGCAGTTCAGCTTCGCCCAGGACTACCAGAGCCTGGGGGTGCGTACGCCGGAATGGCAGAGCGCGGCCCAGGCGTTCGAGCGGGCCGCCGCCCTGGGGCTGGCCGCGGGGCTTCAGAGCGAAGCGGATCTGGATGATGTGAAGCTGCTGACCGATCCGCTGATCGACCGGGTGTTCAGCATCCTCCTGGACAATACCCGCCGCCACGGCGAGCGGGCCACCCGGGTCCGGGCGTGGTACGAGAGAAGGGACGGCTCGCTGATGATCGTGTACGAGGACGACGGCGTGGGGGTGGCGGACCAGGTCAAGGAACGCATCTTCGAACGGGGGTTCGGCCGCAGCGGCGGTCTCGGGTTGTTCCTGGCGCGGCAGATCCTCGACGTGAACGAGGCGCGCATCCGGGAGACCGGGACTTACGGGAAGGGAGCGCGGTTCGAGCTGGTGTTCCCGCCGGGCCGGTGGCGCGCTGGCTCCCTTGATGAATGAGGCGGCCCATTGAACGATCCGCATGGCCTGGCCAGCGTTATCGGTACGGCGAAAGGTATTTGACCGGTGCGAAACCACGTCGCCTCGTGCCGCCGGAACAAACGTTCAAGCATCGCATCAACGAGGTCATCACCGGCAAGCCCTTCGAGATGCCGGTCAGGAACGCCTACAGCATGGTGTACGGCTTTTACAAGCAGGACCCCAACTTCATCTACGATAAGCAGACCCGGAAGGTGATGGCCCGGGTGCTGAAGAGGGACTCGAACTGTCTGGATGTCGGAGCCAATGAAGGGATGTTCGTGCGGGAGATGCTCAAGTTCGCCCCGGAGGGAGAGCACATGGCCTTCGAGCCGATACCGGAGCTGGCGGCCAAGGTGGAGGCCAGGTACCCGCAGGTGGAGGTGCACAACTGCGCCCTTTCGGACGTCAGCGGCTGGTCCACCTTCCAGATGGTGACGAATAACCCCGGCTACAGCGGGCTGCGCCGGCGCCACTACGAGTTCGGGGAGCCGATCATCAAGGAGATCACGGTGAGGACGCGGACGCTGGACGAGATCTATCCCCTGGACCGGCCGCTGCGCTTCGTCAAGATCGACGTGGAGGGGGCGGAGTACCTGGTGCTCAAGGGCGGGAAGCGGACGCTGGAGAGGCACCGTCCTTACATAGTGTTCGAGCACGGGCGGGGGGCGGCCTCGTTCTATGACGTCCGGCCGGAGCAGCTGTACGATCTGCTGAGGAGGGAGCTGGACATGGAGGTATCGGTCATGGCCGACTGGCTGGAGGACGGCGCGCCCCTGACCCGGGACGAGTTCGTCGACCAGTTCGTCAACAACATCAACTACTACTTCCTGGCGCATCCGCGGGGGCTGGCGGAACGACCGTCCGGACCCGAGCTGCTACCGGATGTCCAGCATGCTCACCGTGGTCAACGTGTGCTGGACCTGCAGTGAGGGAGTGACATCGGGCATGAACCGGTATGATCGCTCATTCATTCAATGACACATTTGCAGCCAAGCCGCCGAACTACATCTAAACTATAGTTTAATAGCTCGGGAAAATACTGAACCACAAAGGGGACGAGCGGTTTTTAAAGCGAATTGAAGTGCGAGCAACAAATCGTCGAAGGCCGCCCGTCCCAAGCCGATATTGTTTTTCTATATAGAATCTATTCTCAATTTTAGTCGGCCCGCGATGTAGTTCATGGACCCTCCACAATCGTTACGCCACCAATAAAATTCCAGAGAGAAAAGGGACGGAGGAGCGGGGGTGGAGAAATGATGGTTGGTTGGGGTTCTGATCGGGGTGGTTCCCCGCTCCTTATGACTGAATTATGATTGTAAATATATAATAAGCAAGCAACAACAAATCAAAAGTGATTTTTTCAGGATGTACGATGTGGTTTTTTGTACTGCCTAAGCGATGGGCTCACAGCGTTCGGATCAGGTGAAATAATGTCCATTTGCTGGAATTGCAGTGCCGAGGTCCCGGAGCAGTCCGCATTCTGCCCCAACTGTGGAAAGAGCTTTGCGGTGGCTTCCCCCAGCGGCCCGCAGCCGTCCCCGCCCGGCCATATGTCCACGCCCAGCCAACACAATCCCTATCCCGCGTATTATCCCAGCTATCCCACCTCGCCGGAGAGCCGGTTAGAACGAAAGGTCGATGGCCTTCGGACATTGGTCCTGCTGGTCCTGGCCCTACAGGTCTTTTTTCTCTTCCTGCTCTTCACCTGAGCTTGCGAGAGCACGAGGGGACGCCATCGGGAAAGGTCAAAGCAGCTCGATCAATGGGCTCACCAGTAGGTCATCTCGAAAAATCACAGAACTCAGGGCAAAAATCCCTCTTTTCTATGTTGTGGTGAGATCGGGGCAGCATCGGTCCTTCCCATTTACATTTGTAAACACAAGGCCAGTTCTGCAAAATCACCGTTCTTTTCTAATTACGCTTTTATTGTTATCTAAATAGATAGTAATACTCCTTTTTGTCATGCTCAGATGGACCTACGAATATCGTTAGGTCGCCGGAACGAGGAGTGAACATGATCAGGAGGGGAACATGGATGGCGGTGGTCGCGATCATCGCCATCATCACGATAGTCGCGGCGGTCGCGGCCTCAGGTGTTTTCAGCACGAAGGCGGGGCAGGCCGTAACGACGCAGACGGTGCAACAAATCGACGGGGTCCAGATCGCCGCCACCGGGCCGGCGAACCTGACCTCGCTGGGCTACATGATCGTACCGGTCAATGTTACCAACAGTGGTAAGACGGTGTTCGATGTGAAGGGGGTCAACTTCACGGTGACCCTGGCCGACGGCTCCAAGGTTGCCGCCTATCCTATGGGGCCTAACAACGTGGTACCGGGGGAGACCAAACAGATGCTGGTGGCCGTGAACACGGTCACGGTCCTGGACATCAAGATCATCAACATCGTTCAGGGTGATCAGTACATCAACTGCGTCGTCCCGGCCAAAGATGCTCTGCCATCGACATCGCCGTTGACCACGACGCCGCAGACTACGACACCAGCACCTACGACCTCGACCCCGAAGCCTACGCCGATACCCGCTCCGACGCCGACGCCCGCCCCGGCGCCCGTGGTGGAGGGAGAGCCGACGCTATGGATGGAATACACCACCTCGTGGACCGGCGATTCTGTTCAATATGGCATGCCCTGGTATGGTGCTAATCAATTCACTGTGCAGACCAACGAGTACGGTCCGGACCAGCCCGATGGCCTTTACCACATCACCAACATCATCCACATCAGCGACGTCAAGCCGCGCAGCGGCGTCACCGGTCCACAGGAGGGCTCGGTGGAGATACGCACCTACCCGGCCGATCAGGTATCCCGGCTGGTCAATCTCTATGACGACGGCAGCGGCGGATGCTATGGTATCCTGGTGGGAGACTGGAGCACCTGGACGACCACCTGGGACTATGAACACGGAAAGCTGGTCCAGAACACTCAGACGTTCTCGATCAACATCACCGCGTTCGGAAGCCACACCATCGATATCTACGCGATCGACGACCACGGGAATGGCGAATACTCGGAGGTGAGCAACCATCTCACCAGGACCTTCACCACCAAGGCGGCCAATGTGGTAAGCACGCACCTGGGGGCGCAATCCGGTTATCTCGATACTCGGTACACCATCAACACGCCATTGAGCTTCCAGGTGACTTCGCAACGCGGGACCTATCAAACCACTATTCACGGCGATTACCCGTACGTCTACACCGGAAATGTCAACGTCCGCATGTTCGTGGAGGGGACGGTGGGGGCGGTGACCGTCAATGGAAAAAATGTGACGGGCCAGGCCGCGACGTTCGCCATGTGGGGGACCAGTTACCAGGGGCAGATCTTCGACCTAGGAAGCTGGAATGCGGCGAGCTCTGACAAAGCGGTCTACGAGGTGACGATCACCTTCACCGACGGCCTGGAGCACAGGACCCTGGTGGAGTCAACGGACGCGGCCACCGGCACTCTGATGGGGAATGAATCCAACTGGTTCAACCAATATACTCCGCCATAGGCCGGTCGGACCGAAACCTCTTCAACCTTTTTCCGACCGGGAAAAAGAGGTATTGTTCTCTAGTACCGATTGGACAGAGTTATCAAGGGCCCATATTTTGTCACATTCTAAGTGTTAGCCCACAGCTCGAAACTAGATTTATCTAGGCTGAATCGTTCCCCACGGTCTAGGTGGACCGATGAGCGCGCTGATCGACGGACTGGTGGCCGGCTATGGCATAGCGATACCGTTGGGAGCGATCTCAGTGCTCATCGTCGGCCGGTCGATCGACGGCGGTTTCCGCAGCGGGTTCAGCGCCGGGGCGGGCACGGCCACCGTGGACGCGCTCTGCGCCGCGCTGGTGGTGTTCGCCGGCCTGCTGGTCTCGTCGCTGCTGGCGCCCATGGCGGGCCCGCTTACTCTGCTGGGTGGCGCGCTGCTCGTCCTTATGGGCGCCTACGGGGTGTGGAAGATCAGGAAGGCCAGAGAGGAAGATGCCCTGCAGTCTGTCCGGAGCAAGGGCAGCGCCTGGAGGACCTACTTCCAGTTCATCGGCCTGACCATCGTCAACCCGTTCACCGCGATATACTTCCTAGCCCTCATCATGGGCGGGAGCACCGGATGGATATCGTCGACGGGGGACTGCGCGCTGTTCGTGGTGGGGGTGACCCTGGCGTCGTTGTCCTGGCAGACCTTCCTCGCCGCCATGGGCGCCCTGGCCCAGAAGCGCCTGAGCGTCCAGCTCAGAAATGCCACCATGCTGGTCGGTAACGCGATCGTGGTGCTGCTGGGCGTAAATCTGCTGCTGTCCTGATCGACTCGGGCGGCTAAAAGAATTGGTGAGCATTTGGTCTGAGATCATGTGGGATGATCCTTCTCCGGTTATTGTCGACCTCATTTCAACAAGAAAATGTTCAAGGGCAAGCGATCTACGATGTTCCGATAAGCTTTATCTGAGCTACTGACACTGTCCGGTCGATGGACGCGAGCGGTTTTGTTGACCTGTTGGAAGAGAACGGGAAGAAGATCTTCACCGTCTTCGAGGACCTGGTGATCTCCGGAGGTTTTGAACTGGTACCAACGGGAAAGGGGTTCCATCTATGCGTGCTGAAAGGCGACAAGAAGGTCAAGACGATGCAGATATGGCCGGCCCCGAAGAACTGGCTGGAATCGAGGATTCAATACATCGAGGATGATGTCGTCCTGACCGATGAGGCGAAGAGTTCCATTCGTTCCCTCTTAGCGAACATCGGGTTCAGGCCGACGTCCGGTGATCAGGGGAACATGCGGTTCGTGTTCGGCTCCCAAAAGCAAAGGGCTCTTGAAGGATCCGAGCTGGACCGATTGGAAAGGAATCTCCGGTCGATCGCTAAATTGATAGAGAGCTCGGACATGAAAACTGGCTAGATGTTCTCGACATGGAATCGTCCGTACCAGAATTTCACGAGTCAGATCTCGGTCCATCAATCCACCCTTTTGGGTCCAGCCCCCTAATGTCCGGATTGAACACTCGCGAAAGGATTATTTTGAAACCCTGGCCCAGAAACGCCAGAGCGTTCACCTCAGGCGGGACACTATGCTGATCGGCAACGCCATCGTGGTGCTGATGGGGGGGGAAAATTTGCCAATGTCTTGATTATCCAAAGCGATGTGACAAATTAGTTTTTTTACTTTTTAAAAATTAATAATATACTACCCATCTTTAATTGCAAAATTCATGTTACCACAGCGATGTCCTCAGATCCGGACGATATGTGGGAACAGAACGGTAAAAAAATACTCGCTTTACTTAAAGAGCTGAGTAGTTCTCAGGACTTATCTCTGGAACCAACCGATCACGGTTTCCACGTTTGCGCCCTAAATGGAGACAAAAAGATACCCATCATGCAGATTTGGCCATCTCCTATGGATAGGCTCGAAACTCGGATGCAGTATATTGAAAGGGCAATTGTTCTGACCGATGCTACGAGGTGCCATTGGAGATCTAAATTGGAAGATATCGATTTTAAACCAACCTCTGGCAACAAGGGCAATTTAAAGCTAATCTTCGGCTCACCATCTAGCAAGTTATTGACCGAAGCAGAATTAGAAGTGCTGGCAAAAATTCTAGTTTCGATGGCTCAGGATATCTCGAAAGCGAGCCCCTCACATTCTTAGATGCAGATCGCCCTGATTGAGGACAGGCACAATGATCTATGAATGATGCATTCGAATTTGAAGAAAATAGTTGTTGTGACAACCCTTCTCTGCCTACTTGGATTGCCCCAGTATATCATTAACCAAGTCTGGTGTTGGGAATCCTGTGATGATTATTGCTCCATTTTCGTCGATGATAATTTCCGTCACAGCTGAGTCATAATGGGTTGCTTCTTCGTTGATAGGTGAATTTTGAATTACTGCTTGATTTGATGAGGCTGTTAGATATCGATCGGGGGAGCGCCGTTCTTTATCAAACCGTCCTGACACGACCAAGTCAGCTCTGTCCCATGCTCCTCTTTGATTAATCTCGAGTTCCTCCTTGGAATATCCAGTGAATAAAAGAGCTGTCAGATTCATCCTATGAGTTCTCGTTAATAATTCTTGAACGAGCGGCGCCTGAAGTAACGGTTCTCCACCAGATATTGTTAAACCTACTATCCCATATTTTTCCTGTGCTTTACTAATCTCTGAGATAACTTCCTCTACACTCATTGTTTTGTTTATTTGGAACGACTGCAGGTCCTTATTTATGCAATCAATACAATTTAAATTACACCCTTGCAACCATAAAACAAATCTCTTACCCGGCCCATTTACCTGACTATTGGGACAAAATCCTGCAATATTTAACGTGCAGGGGTGCTCAGCCATCAATAGCTCCGTTTTACAAGGACTAGCTGAATTGTGCTCCCCTCCCGCGATTCCTTGACTGTGTACCCGAGCTTCTTTGCTTTTTCCTGAATATTCCTGTTGATTTCCTCTCGTGCCACCCTTTTGGCTTCTTCCAAGCGGGCGAGCTCCTCCATATCCCTCTTCTTTTTCTCTGCTTCCAGGCGAGCGACCTTCAGTGAATACGCTCTTTCATATGATCTGGCCAGATTCATTCTCCATTGGGTGTTGAATCTCCCCGAGTCATATTCACTAATGATTGCGGTGTAACCTGCTGGGGTTGATTTGAACCCTATATCATTTGATGACATTCCAATGTACTGCCTAGGGATGACAATTTCTGCTTCATCTACTCGATTATATCCATGATAGTCAACTAATTTTTCAGCCGTATTATTGATTCTTATCATTTCCTTAGATATACCACAGTTGACCAGCGCCTCGATAAGGCACTCCTGATCGATCATGGCCATGGGAACATGAACATACGCGCTCATCGGTGGTCACCGCCTTTCAGATTGATCTTCGTCACTTTTTGTGTGTTCGAGTAGTAGTCGCTCTTTTTTTCGATCTCCATCGTCGGGGCCAGACTATCCAAGATCTTTTCTATCTCAGAAATGCATGAGTTGCCCGAAAAACCGCTCGCATCAATGGATATGTCGCCTTCATCAGAGATGGCAACTATAATTTTCGTCTCTTTCATAACAACTCTCCCTAATACGAAACCGGAATAGCATCGAATTCTTTAGCTTCCTCTATTGCCTGTGGTACCGCATCCCATGATGATATTGCCAGGTAATTTTGAGTGCCGATCCTGAACAGCTGTCCTGCCCGAGGCAAGCCCTTCTTAGGATATTGAGGTAATTCGGCTCTTGCCTGTTTAAAGTGGCCCGCTTCGGTCTTTTTATTCTTTTTATCTTTACCAATTATTAACTTCGATCTCGGTTCATATTTAAATTGAATCTCATTTCCCTTTTCCAGAATAGATTTATATTGTCTCAATTCGGCAATTTTTTGACCAAATTTCTGATTTCCCACATCACCCTTTTTACTATCCCTTTCAATTTCAACCTGTGCAATTTCCTGCACAGTCTTCTGAATTTCTTTTTTTCGTTCTTCCCTTTTCTTTTCGAATAATGCCTTTTGCCCTTCCTCATCTTTCTGTCTTTCTTCCTCTTCTTGTCTAGCCTTCATTCGAATGAATTGATACTCTAGGTCATCAACTATACTTTGAAGGTCCTTTCTTTTTCGTTCGTGGTCTGGGGTGGGTTCATTCCAGGAATATGCGGATAGCTCTTTGAGCTTGTCGAGAACGCCCCCCACATTCTCCCCATTATCTATGAGTGTCCTTGACAATTTCACTTGTTCATCCAAAACTGTCTTCATCTTTTCTAGGTAATCAGTCCACTCCTCAACCAGAGGGTGCTCTGAGGCGCCCTTAGGCAGTGATGGTGGATTGATAGAATACTTGAATGTGACATGTTTGATTCCAATAGGCACCTTGGGCATATCTAGTACCTGTGACCTTAGTTCTCCGATAGGTTTCAGTATCGGGGCGGTAAACGGTTTAATAATCTCAATCTCGGCGCTATCTTTGACTAACAGCCAGTCCTTATTAACATTGATTGAGGTTCCATCTGTAAGAGAGTTGAGAATCCTCTCCCTGTCATAATGATACGGGCCACTTCTTTCATATTTGTTTTTTAGTCCATCTATTTGAGCTGGATCGGAGCATTTTATCTCTATGTAGCCTTCCTGGTTTTCAGACACGATTAGACACTCGCCTTTCCTAAATAGAAATGAAGGCAAGGCTGTTTCACTTCTATATCCGTTAATAATTTGCGATGACGGGAGATTACTATCGAACTTGTCAATTCCATTTACGGTTATAATTGTCGTATTGACTTTTTTTATTACACGAGCCAATTCAGTAGATGACAATAGTATCGATTGATTCTCCACATCATCAACATTTAATGAGTCTGGGCGATCAAGGAATCTAATAAATTCAGATATGCCAGGATACACTGGGTCGAAGGGGGGGTCAGAGCAAGATTCCCCTTCTAGGTTGAGGTCATCTAGGATTTCGAGGTAAGCTTCTCTGAAAAAGAACCAGTTGAACCATTTCGCCAGGTCGATAACCTGCGGCCCATATAGTCCGATATTGAAATTGCCCTCCATTCTGATAAGCGCACTTCTGTCCTGGTTTACAATAAAATCAGGTATTTTTCGCTCAGTAAATCTTATCAAAGTATTGCCGGCTAGGGACTTAACCATGTTTGAGTCGGATTCGTTTTTTCTACCGGCCAGAATATATATGCGTTTTCCTTTTTCAGCCAACTTCAATACTTTCCGACTTATTTCCAGATGCGCCTTGTCAAGAGAAGTCAAATTAATCCGGATGACCTCCGTATTGGGGCCTTGGATGAGATCAAGGAATTGTTCCAGACCATTAATGCCCTCTCCAGCCTCTAGATAATTTCTGGACTCCGAATCCTCAATCCATATATCATGTAAAATGCTATCTCCATAATCCCGTTCGCATGATCCAGGAATGGATGGCAGGGCTCTATTGTTCATGGTGACACCGACTCTAGGACATTTAGGAGTTTGTTCCTGGTTGGATCATTCCTTACCTCAGCCAGCTCCAATCTAACTGCTGCCACATCTGCCCAATCCAGTCCACCATCTCTTCGGGACCTGGGATGGAACAGATTATGGGTTAGCTCATAAAACGTGGTTCCAGTTCCAGTTCTCACGATTAGGTATCTAGAATGAGGCGTATGATCTCCAAAACCAACCTCTCCGAACCCCTTTATTATTACATTATTCCCGATCGAACTCGGAGATGGTTTTGCGATATCTTTCGAAACAAAAATATATTTACCATTGAATCCAAGTTTTGAAATCTCTTCGGCTACTATCGATCCCTTCGGCGCATCCTTCCACCTCAGAATCTCGAAAGCATGCATATCCACATACTCTATCGCCAGAGCGTTCTTAAAATTAATATCCGGAAAAAGTATTAAGAAAGCCGCTTCATAGGTCAATTGGCACCCATGTGAAACCATCCCTCTCTTCTTCTCGGATAGTGCCAGGAGGTCATTGCCGGCGACCATATACCAATACTTTTTCCTGTCGCTTTTCTTCAGGGCCTCTTTTAACTTGGTCAATTCAATCGAATAGGAATATTTCGCGAACGCGTGTAATGCCTTCAGACCTTCTATGCGGTCTTCTAAATCTGATTCCATTATGTAGTTATCTATTCCATTCAAAATCGACCAGTAAAACCATTTCGCCCCCTCCTCTCTGTTAATTGGTAAAATGGGCAAGTTGGTAAGTTTCCCGGTAAGTTTTCTTGTCTCTATCGCAATCTCGCCGAGGTCTTGGCTCAGTCTTTCAAAAGTTTTTCGTTCCTTATCTGTCAGATTGTCAAACTTTACCATTAGTGAAAAGGTGCTCCTATCGAATTCATATCCATTCTTGAGGGACCAAGAAATGATGGTTTCCAACAGATCGACCCTTTTTGGTATGGTCAAGTAGAACTTGACATTCCGATACTCATTTACATTTATTTGTCCAGAACAGGAAATCTCTAGTTTTTCATCCTTTTCATTACTTCTCCAGATGATATTAATTTTTAAATTTCCTGCCAGGAGCTCTTCCTTTGCCATGGCTGTGATATGAAAATTCTTAGCGTTCTTCTCCATGGAAAGGACGCTCTCAATTTTGGGAACGCTTTCATCATACCTTGTGATTTCGTGAAGATTTTGGTCAGCATAGTCCCAGTGAAGAACGCGTCTCTCCTCGAACGCAAAATGGTCCGCTTCAGGGTACCAGATCTTATATGCTCCCTCCTCTGGGAAGAAGGCGATTCTGTCAATGTAACAACGTTCCCCTTCGGCGGAAAGAGATCCATCTACAATCATGCCTTGTTTTTCCAGGGCGACAATAAGGGCGCCCGCTCTAAATTCTTCAATTTCCAACTCTTCCATAATTATTTTCTTAGCATCTTGACCGTTATTCTTTACCACTCCGCACAGCCATTGTAGGTCGGGTCGGGATTCTGCTTGTTGCAAGGTGCCCTTAACATATCTTGAGTAAACTCTTACTTCCTTTTCATCTAGATTCAGTTCCATTAAACATCACTTTTTTCACATTGATGCTGTGCAATCCTCGACCATTGTGGTACATCTCTTTGAGCTCTTGTAGAGAAGAACGACAAATTCCCAATTATTGTGAGCTGATACCTGGCTCTTGTCACGGCAACATTTATGCGATTGAGCGAGTCCATGAACCCAAGATGGTCCGTATTCCGAAGGGATAGGAGGACCATGTCCGCCTCCCTTCCTTGGAATCGATCTATTGTTCCGATTGCTACCTCGACGTTGCCCTTGAAAATCCTATACCTTTTATTCCTATCATCGTTGCTCCATTCGCGTAACCTCTTAACAATCGCATCCTCCTGCCCGAGGTAAAATGATAGAGCCGCCACCGACCAGGGTGCGTTCCTGCCGGTATTTTGGTGTTTTTGTTTTCGAGGGTGATCTCTGGCCCATTTCTCAAAAGCATCCAGATTCCCTACCATCTTCTCTACTTCTTCTTCATTCCTACCAAACCTTTCGGTTCCTTTAACATCGACCCATTGAAAGATCTTTACTCCGCAATCCTCCGGGTATGTAAAACCAATTTCCAATCTTCTGCCTTTTAAAATATTGGAATTCTTTAGGGCCTTATTATCATAGAATTGCTCTCGTGCTATCCTAGAGATGCAGGGTTCCATCCGGTGTTGGTATTCCAGAAGGATGTGGTGGTCGTTGAAGTGTACCCCCAGTCCTCTGGACAAACAACTTTCTTCATTGCGATTGCTCATTACTGCGAGATCAATTCCAAATTGGACTGATTCAAGTATAGATGGGAAGGCGAGGCTCCTAATTTCTTCAAGAGAACGGGAGATGTACCCTTTAGGATCAAAAGTTGGTTCAAGGAGCCCGACCTCGGAAATGTACTTCTTTGTTCCCCTACCTTCACTACAATTCTTCAATTCATTGATTCTCCGTACGCGCCATGTCCATTCTTGTGCCCAGTCTGTCTTATTGGTCTTTTTATGGGCAGCGCATTCTAGCTGGCGATAAGTCATTTTCCGTTCATGATCATAAAATTTTGATGTTGGCAGTCTCCTTTCCCCATCTCCGAACCCAAGCCACGATTCATGTTTGTAATTTCGGGAACACGACCCCTCTCCCACCAGAATCATGGTTGACGGTTGAATAAATTTCTCGATTTTGCAATAATCTGTCTCTGTGACGAATAGCCACTCGGCTAAGCCAATAAGATTCCACTTGGACGGCTCATGATCAAGGGAGTCAACATCAATAAATCTGATTTTTTTTGCATCGTTGCCGCCCTTGTTCTTACCGGCAACCACTATCAATTTCTTTACAAGGGATTCTGCGTTCTCAACCGAGGATCCATTCGCCCTTAGCTCGATCTCTTTAACAAGGTATTCTAGTACTCCACTCGGAACTGCAGCAACCCATCGTTCATGACCAACATCGCTGTCCTTTCCTTCGATGGCAAACAATTCGAAAAGGATACGTAGGGCGCGACAATGGTCTAGCTTCAGGCATTCAGTGGACCGCACCGAGCCGATTATCTCTTTTTCTTCAGTATATGGAGAGAGTTGTTTGACGTCGCCAACAAGAACCCATTTTTTCGCAAAGATAGCTGGGTAAAGGAACTCCTGAAAGGTGCTTTTACTGCTTTCATCGATAATGAGATAATCGAATAGGGGCTGAGCCAGTGGAACGGAGCCTTTCGAAAAAACCTCCCGTCTTTGCTGGTTTAAGATAATATTTTTCAAATCCATCTTGGGGTGATCCCCGATACCTGTTGTTGTGGCACAAACTATATTGGCTGAAGAATAGACAAGTTCTCTAAGTTCCGCCTCGTTCAGATGTTTGAGTGCTGCTCTTTCTTTCAATTGTTCTACGATGGTCTGAATGTAAAAGCCATCCACATTGTCATCAATTTTCTTTGCATCCCTGCCAATCCTAAGCGGGGAGGTCACCTTTAGCGATTTCTCATTGTTGACCAATCTCTCCAACAGATTGTCTATGGCATAATGAGTATTGGATACGACCAAGACTTTTTTTCCCCTTATTGCCAATTGATAGACCAATTCAGCGATAGTGGTTGTTTTCCCAGAGCCTGGGGGGCCTTCAAGAAATGCAAAGTCTTCCGTATCCACAGCTAGTGTCACAAACTGCCGCTCTGCCTTCGTACCATCGATTGATGGTTTGTCTAGAAAACACCACTCCTCCTCGCCAATGATCGTCGAAGTCCCATTCCTTTTCCACATAGCTTTTTTTGGGTCCTCGAAAAGGCGTATTAGATCTCGATGATGCTCCAATGGCATTTCCCTTAACAAGTAAGCGGCTTTTAGCTGGTTCTTAATATTCTGAGTATTTTTTGGCAGGTACAGATATTTACAATCATCCGGTGGGAATCGATCTAAAACCAATTGGTAGTTATCACTGTCTCCTCGAATGACCCTTATACTTTTATCGTCATTTCTATGAACATTTTTATCAAGCCATATCTCCTTGACGTTCTGCTCGAAAAAGGAATATCTCGGGTCAATGGTTAGGTCAGTATCGTTCGTTTTCACCTCTTCCAAGGTGATGACGCACCCCTTCTTTGATGGTGATGCCTCCCTTACTTCGTATTCAATTCCGGAACTGCTAATGAGAGTTGACGACTTGATCTCCTTGCCATCTTCTCTGCGGTATCGGCCCTCTACCTTTCTCAATATTATTTTATTCTCGCTACTATCAAAGTAATCGTCCTCTGGCCGTTCTTTATTAATCTGTTTCGTTTCAATGAAGAAAAGGTCATCGAAATCGAGATCAGACAAATCCGCATTACTAGGAACCGGGTCGATTAGTAAATGGCAACCATTCACTCGCTGTTCGAACCTGATAACATTAAACGTTTTCCCCCCACTCGTTCGAATCGTGTTCTTATCGAATTTTGGTTCGAACTTGTCGAAAGAAAACCTGCCTCGATCCGTCCGGAAATAGCTATCGCCGGTTGAAACCATTTTTAATAATACTGCTTCATTTACCTCGTCCTTGGCGGTAAAAATTCCACAACCTGATTCATGTGGGTGGATATCGAGCCGATAAGGGCTTCTTTCTATCCCCACCGTATCTACATTAAAAGGGCCATTTTCTGGACCCCATCCATTTAATATGAAAAGGGTGGGCCAGCTAATCTTTATCCACGTATTTTTTGCTATCAGTGCATATGATCTTCCTTTAGACTCTACCTTACTCCATTTTACTGCAGTTGAAGCTTGCTCATTTTCTATGCTTAGCAATGCTGCCCACAGGTAGTCCTCCAAGGACTTCAGAACATTTCTGGATTTTCCTGCCAGAGCTCCGGAAACTCGCGATACTCTATCGTCGCCATCGTGTACGTTATCTTTTCCTGCGAGATCAAAGTAGAATAGATTTTGCCTTGGGCGATACCCATTATCGATCGCCGTTGGCATCACCCAGACCGAGGCTTCATGAACGGATTTTTTGCTTCTTGTTTTAACCGTGGGCTCTCCGATTGTTTTGTTGAGAGATGCTCAGGTGGTTCTGAAGACGCCATCCGGGTCCGCGCCGTCGCCCATCCCCTTAGGTCGGAAATCTCTTCGGACATCATGGAGGAGAGAGGAGTTAGGTTCTGGATGGCTTCAAGAACATCCTCGTTAATGATTTCCCGCCCCCCTTCGTTATATGAGATGTAAAGGGCTTCGTTAACAATCTCTTCAATTTCAGCGCCCGAATAACCAGCCGTCCGCTTCGTGAATTCTGTTAGATCGAGAGAGGATAATCCGGGCCTCTTCTTACCCATGTGGATTTTAAAGATTTCCAATCGCTCGCTCTCCGTTGGAAGGTCAACAAAGAATATCTCATCAAATCTGCCCTTTCTCAGGAATTCTGGGGGGAGCTTACTGATGTCATTAGCTGTGGCAATAACAAAAACTGGCTTCTCTTTCTCTTGCATCCAAGTCAATATGGTCCCGAAGACGCGCGATGTGGTGCCGCCGTCGGTCATGTTCGAGCTGTCTACTCCCGATAGTCCTTTCTCGATCTCATCGATCCACAGGATGCAAGGCGAGAGCGTTTCCGCGATCTTCAAGGCCTCACGGATATTGCTCTCGCTCTGACCCACAATGCCTGCGAACACTTTTCCAAGATCGAAACGTAACAGTGGCAGCTTCCATTCCTGAGCAATGGCTTTGGCCGTAAGACTTTTTCCGCAGCCCTGTATGCCAAGGAGCAAGACTCCTCTGGGGGCTTCCAAACCGTATGAGCGAGCTTCCTGGCCAAATCCCTTCCCCCTTTTCTTCAACCATTTCTTGAGGTTATTCATCCCGCCGACTGAATTGAAAGTAAAGCTGGGGTGATAGAATTCCAGTAATTTTCCATTTCTTATGATTTGCTCCTTCTCCTCTAGGATTAGAGGGACCTGGGCGGCTGTAATTGTGTGTTCTAGGACTGCCGCCTTGGAAAATGCTCTTTTTGCTTCCATTGTGGTCAAACCAAGTGCGGCCTCTAGTAACGAATTATTGTAGGATACCTCCCCCCTCCTTTCATTGAGGTTATACTCGCTCGCCACAAACTCCAACATCTGCCTTAAAATCCTTACATCAGGGTATGGAACATCTATCGTCGGTACATCTTTTTGTAGTTCTCTGGGTAGGTCGAGATGAGGCGAAAGGAGCACAATGTGCTTTCTAGTGGACTTGGGGAGCCTTGTGAACTCTCTCAGCCATCGGATCACAGCAAAATTATTCGGTTCCAGGTAGGGATGAAAATCCTCAAGTAACAAGATGCTTGGGCCATACTCCTTCTCATCAAAAAATGCCGCAAGCAAATCAATGGGGTCGAGGAATTTGCTAGATGGATCGTCGATGTGACATTCATTATTCATTTTTCTTACACCGAAAGCAGATGACCAGACATATATCGGGAGATCAATTTTTTCTGCAATTTCGGATATCCTCGCATGAACTCTTTGCCATTCGTAGGATGATACATTTATGACGGAGGAACCTGCCTCCATCATCGTCAATAGTTCGGACTCCCAATCGTCCTCTTTTTTCCCCATAGTACTTCCCAGCAAATTGTAACATTAAATTGATTTAATAAATTATTGTTTATATTCCTAAATTGGATTCTAACATTCCTGCATATAAAATTAGAGCGGCCCATGCGACCTTAATTTAATAGACTATTTTAATAAATTAAATGACCCATGTATGTCCCGATATTGAATGGACAAATCATTGGATTATTTTATAAAGGAATGTCAGAATAAACAACCGAACCTTTCAACTGATCTAGAACGGTTCATTGATGGCATTATCGCGTTACCGATAGAGAAGGAATTTCTTCTCCAAGCCTATGCGATCAGGAATTTTGAGAGAATGTTTGGTGTCTCATCTTTTCCGATTCTCTATGAACGGCCGCTCCCTGATGACCGTCCAGATATGGATAAAATGGACATCATCTTTTTAGCAGAAAATGGTCACCTTTTTGTGATGGAAACCAAATATTTGGACCAGGTACCTGGATCGACCGCTCGGTCTCGAAGGAACCGCCATAGGAATAAAGTGCACGAGCAAATCTTGAGGGCAAAGGGAGCCCTGAGCGATCAATGGAATATTGGGCCTGATGCTGTTTCCTTTGTTATTTTTACAAATGATATGGCGCTTTTGCTCAGGCCTCCTACAAATATTTACGAAATTAGAACTATTTCTTCCGATGCTTTAGAACTCTGGAGATTATCAATATATACTGAGAACTGGCCAGCTAAAAGCATTTCCGAATAACAAACCTGAGGGAACGAGCAATATCGGTTTTTCTGAAAGGTCGATAATTTGGGCATCCGGAATTATGTCTAGAACTGATGGCAATCATCAGTGTGTTTAAAGCTTCAAAAGCGCCTCATTCAGGAAGGGGGCCACAAATAAACTCTTTTTTAATCGCCCCACGGTTTGAATCGAATCCTACCCCATCTGAAATTGTGAGCGTATAAATACCACATGTCTCTTCGCCAGAAGAGCACGAGTCCATTGAGCCAATTTTAATGTTCATTGAATTCTCTAAATCGAACCATCTTGGAAGGGATGCACTATGATGAAGATCGAAAAGTCCTGTAGGAAATGTAACAAGCAGTATCCGTCGAGCACCATGTTCTGCCCGGAATGCGGCAGTATGACCATGCTGCCCGAGGCACCAGAAGTTACGCCCGCCGTGAAGACCGTGCGTACACGAAGCTCACCGGCCAGATCTCAGTTCGTCAGCCCGCCTGTTAGGGTCCAGCCCCCGAAGGTCCGAGTGGAACACTCGCGAGAGGATTACTTTGGGGCATTGGCTAAGAACAACGTTCCTGTCGAGGATGTCGAGGTCATAAGGAAATTGATCGAGTGGTCCGAAGGCATCTCCGATTCCGTGACGTTCGGTGACAGCAGCACCGAGGGCGGCAGGGTCGGGTTCAGGCCCATGATGCGCTCGCAGGACAAGGATGTGAGCTTGTTCTGGATCAGCACGGATGGGAGGATAGAGGTCTACTTCGAGAACTGGATCCACATACCTCCGTTCGACTCTCGGGAGAAAAGGGTCGAGCTCCTGAGGAGGCTGAACGCAATAAAAGGGGTGAGCATTCCTGAGAACAAGATCGTCGCCAAGCCCCCCGTCCCGGTAAAGATGCTGAGGGAGAAGGCCGACCTGGACACGTTCATCGGGATATTCGAATGGTTCGTGGGCCTGGTCCGGGGTCAGTGAGGTCTGGACCTTCCTCAGTCGAGGGAACGATCTTCCTACTGGGCGTTAGGGAGGTTAGGGAATTGGTGGACATCGGGTGAAGGTAAGATAAGCACCGTATATCTTTCCACTTGGATCCGAAGCTGTCTTTAGTGTGGGGGGAGGACCTCGTAATATGTCTAGCCAGTATGTCCTTAACAATAGTCGATTTTCGATCCCCCGACCAATTAGTTTTTATTTACCTGGGCCATGTCAACTTTGTGCCCCCAAAAACCATCTCTTCAACCGACAAAGCCAGGCCGTTTCTTAAGTGGGCCGGAGGTAAAAGCACGCTGGTGGTCGAGTTTGACAAGATGGGGCTTATTCCAAAGGGCTTCAACGATTATTACGAACCCTTTCTAGGGGGCGGGGCGGTCTTCTTCTACTTATTTAACAATGGCTACATCCGCTCGAAAGCCCACCTGTCTGATGTCAATAAAGAGCTCGTCAACGCCTACGCCGAGATCAAGCTGCGGCCCGGGGCGTTAATCGAGGAGCTGAAGAATCTAATGGATAAGCATTCCCTCGAGATGTTCAAGGAATACCGTACCGAGTACAACGGCCTCAAGAAAGAAAGTGTAATAAAAACGAAGAAGAAGACGCGGAAGGCGGCCCTTCTGATTTACCTCAACAAAACCTGCTTCAACGGTTTGTATCGCGAAAACTCAAAAGGCGAGTTCAACGTGCCGTTCGGGGACCACGAGAACCCTCGGATCCTCGATGAGGCGAACATCATGGCGGTGTCCGCCGCTCTGAAGAACGCTTCGGTATCAGCCAAGGACTTTGCCTCCAGCGTCAAGGCAGCCAAAGAAGGCGACTTTGTCTACCTAGACCCCCCATATGTGCCGGTCTCCCAGACCGCGAGTTTTACCAGCTACAGCAAGGGTGACTTCTCCCTTGAGGACCAGGAGAATCTGGCCGAGGTCTTCGCCAAGCTGACGAAGAAAGGGGCCTATGTGTTGTATAGCAACTCAAAGAGTGACAAGGTTAAGGAACTCTTCGAAGGCATCGATGGTGCGGTGCTCAACACCGTGCATGCCTCGAGGTACATCAACTGCAACGGGAACGGCAGGGGTCCTGTCGAAGAGTACGCGATAACCAACTTCAAACCGATCGTCGCTCAGAAGCGCCTCGAAATAAGCTGAGGGAGCTATTCCTGAAGTCGCTTACGCTTTCGTTCTTCGAGAGTTTTCTGAAGATGAATAGGTGTTCATGCATCGTTAGGAGGAACCGATCATTGACCTTATTTTTCCATCTCGGATCACTCCAGCAGTTCCATTCGTGCTTGATGACATCTTCCTTCAAAATGAACCCTGTTTCTAGGAATTTGGTCATGACCTTGAACGCTATTGGTACGTAGTGACTCTTGTTATGAGTATCGCCCATGAGTATGGCACAGTAGCCGCCTGGTTTTAGGACTCTGAACATTTCGTCGGCTGCTTTTTTCATCTCTTCAGCAAATATGTCATAGTCGGAGATGGTGGAGAGATCATCTTTGATCCCTTCACCATATCGAATGATATTGGCATAGGGTGGGTGAGTAGCTATCAGGTCGATGCTCTCATCCTCCAGTAGATCCATTCTTCTGGCGTCACCAATGAAAACGCGACTCCATACTTCAGACGATATCTTTTCACCTTCTTTTGGAAAGTTCAGACGGTTTTTCGTTATCATCGCCGAACTAGGGTTGACATCGATGCCGATGGAGTTCCTCTCAGTGAGTGTGGCTTCGACGAGGGTGGTACCGCCCCCAACCATCGGGTCTAGGACAATGTCGCCCTTCTTTGAATATCTCAATATAATATTGCGGGCGACCCGGGGCGACCAGTTACCTCTGTATTCGGGTGTATGGGTTGCCCAATCCCCCCGATTAGGAAAGCTCCATACTGTTGTACTCTCCAGGGTGAAGTCAGAGGGTTGAAGTTTGACGATTTGGTTATGCTTCGTGGTTTGCCATGGTTTGATATTCTTGTTCTCAACGGCCAGGGGCACGGTCATGGTATCTTCAAGGATTTCCTGCATGATTCGATAGTCAATGCCCTGCCCAAGGTATCTTTTTAGATTATATGTAGACTTAAAGCCCAGGAATGGAATGTCCAAAAGATCATTGAATTTTGCCATTCTAATTTTATCGAGGGTGTCGTACCCATGGTCCTTAAGCGATTTTAATCGCTTAGGCCCCAGCCCGGGTATTGCAATGATTTCAGTCTCGCAGACGGCCATCTAATCACCAATATCTGTGAACTCATGCATCATTCTAACCACGCTCTCCCCACGAGCCGTAGCTTTGTAGATCTTTCCTTTCCTCCGTTCGGGTGTGAGACACTCCACGAGTCCTCTTTCCATTAGTTCCTTTAATGCCGTACTGACCCGGGAGATTGGGATGAAATACAGATTAGCCATGTTCGTCGGCGTTGAACCTTGTTTGGACAAGTGGACCAGTATTTTTAAACGCGGCTCGCTAGACGATACGAAGCTAACGAGATCCCAGTCTTGCATCGTGAGTTGGTAACGAGTGTAGTATTTTCTATTTATTTTATACTTATTACAACTAAATTGAAACTATTCAGATAGCTGACGATGATAATCTCCTGCCGGGGATTGGACTGCAATTAAAAGAGTTACTCGATGTTGTTACGCATTTAGTAGTTGGAAGCTCACGAAGCCTTTACAAAACCAGCGATGGAACCACTTTCACCGTAAAGCGTCCGGCCCAGGTTGGAAAGAACCTGAAGAATGAATACGATATCGAAACCAACCTCCAGATATGGGCCAAGGAGAAAAACAAGCCTGAGTTCATGCCCAATCATCTTAGATTACTTATCGATTTGGAGCTTGTAAGGAGAGCTTGTCCTGAAGCCGTGAAGCCAATCCTGAAAGCATTCGACGGCGTATTTTATGGGCAAGACCCATTAGATGTTTTCAAGCAGGTAAGGGATATATCGCTTCCTTCTTTGCTTAGGCCTTTAGACTATGATCTCTGCCTAGAGCAGTTGTTCATCTCAGAGCAGGCCATTGGTTATCAAAAGGAGAGCATTTTCGAGCCAAAATATCTCTATCTTCATGGTTACATTCGGGCAGTTCTATGTGGAGATAAAGAGATTGACAAATTGGTTTGGAGCGCGACAAGGAGTGCCCCAGCATCTAAATTTACAAGTAAAGATAATAAGAAAAGTAAAAAATACGATCCAGGAAGAAAAGAACTTTGGTATGTAGAGCCATTGAACGATATTCAAAAATTCGACTAATGCTCACTGGGCCGACTGAAAATAGACACTCACCCGACCATGTCTTCCTTTTTCCAACGATCCGAAAACTGGGTGATAATTAGACCAAAATTACTAAGCTATAATAAAATTCTTAACATGAATATGAAAGAAGGCGGAATCGGCGGAAATAGCACCTCGACAGGGTTGAGGTTTGAGCGGAAGACCGATCTATCGGAGGCGTTAGCCGCCTGTTCCGGTTATTCTATCCTGGGCAATATTGTTTATTATAATGAAAAACAGGTAGCTGAAATTTGCAAAGGACATTCGCTTTACAAGTTTCTTGAAAAGCGCGGTGTGGATTGGAAAAATATCATCTCACAACGACTTATTCCAGATGAAGCTATTTTTATCAACTCGAAAAATCTTCTCATCGTCATTGAGAAAAAATATCAACAGTCTGAAGGCTCAGTGGACGAAAAGATTCAGACCTGCGATTATAAGAAAAAACAATACCAAAAACTTGTGAAACCTCTGAGTTTGAACTTCAAATTCATTTATGTTCTAAATGATTGGTATAAGGATAAGAAGTACATCGATCCCTTGGCATACATCGAAGAAACGGGCTCCCAGTATTTCTTCGATATCATTCCACTCGATGAATTGGGGTTGCCTTAATCCTTCCCCTATTCTTTCGATGGAATCTAGTTTGAATATCGCCTTTAGCAATGTGAATACACTGTGGGAAGCCCCAATAATTTGTTGAGCTAAATCTTTAAGGACGAAAATCTTTTTTTCACAAAATCTCTTCCTCTTTTTATTGATATTTTATATTATATTAATATATCAATATTATTTGTTGAGGGCAGTACACTATGGTAAATACTACAGATAATCAGGGCAGAACCACAAGATTGATTAATAAAGAAATTGGGATTAATATGGGTCCAAAGAACTCAGAGGTTCAAATCTCGAAAACAGCATCACTTTGCGGTCACTGACTCAGGACCTGGCCGACGGCCTTCGTTCCATCATTTTATGATTTTGTTACTCGGTATAGGGGCATTTTATCAGTGTATGGGATCAATTGAATATCCGAAACATCGAAGAATAAGAAGTCTTTTTTGAATTCGTTAATTAGAATCTCCAACTCCGGTTCAATTTCTTGACTAGATTCGTCCTCTACGCTTGACTCCCTTGCTTGATTTATCACTAAATTACGAATGCGCTGGATCTCGAGAGCAGCCTGGTAGATCCTTTCGGATTGCTGTTCAAGTTGTTCATCACCAATGACCTTAGCTATGATTATCAGATCCTTCAGGCGAGCTGGATGTTCTACATATGGGATCAAAATGGGGCCATGTGATGTATTGATGGCTGGCGTCTCCGATACTTTCCACCATCGCTTTATATAATCTTCATCTCGAGCTGTCGTTCCGGCAGCCTTAATTTTTTTTGCTAGCTCATCGTCGCCCATCGTCGATGCTTTCTGCTTTAGCTTTTCCACCCATTCAATCGAATCCAGTATCATGTCTTCGTAAGATGGCCAGACAAACTTACCCATTCTATGGCTGTTGTTCGAAGCTTCGTTAATGAGCCAGTCGGCCAATCGTACTTTTAAAGGTTGCTCATGACGAGATAGTAATATTGTGCAATTACTGAGTGACTTTTCATAAATTTCCGAGGCCGTGTTTATGCCTGAGCCTGTGGTTCCTTTCCATGCTATGTGCGAGTGGAGGGGGAATGCCACTGAGTACCCTTCCTTATTTGAGAAAACAATCACTTCGGATGGCGCCTGCCTGTCGCCAGCATTGCCTCCACCGGGGCTGTAGGTTTCCTTCGCCTTCAATATGTCTTCCCAATTGATCTTAGTCGTGATCTTCCCCTCATCAGGGAGCATCACTATTCTCTTCTCGATTTCAATTCCCCTTACTTTTTCCTCCAGCTCAATCAGCAGTTGCGGTGCAGCCTCGTCTGGCCCCAAAAATGATGGGCTCAGTTCAGAGGCAATCATTGTATCGATAATCTCTTTCACTTTGAGATTGTTCTCTCTATCGCCAAGAATGGTTATTTGACTAATTTTTTCTAGGCATAGCAGGTCACCATCATATGGCGGATCGATAATTATCAGTTCATATCTCCCATTTATGTTTCGAATAAGGCGGCTAAAACGTGCCCAGTCTACTACAATAAGCTCTTTTTGTATCTTATCGATTAACAAATTGCGTAACTTTCCAGTATCTTCCGCATGAACCACAATAATGGTATTTTCAGTTCGAATTTTATCCAGTATTTTTAATAGCTTAAGGAAGGAGGGATGCTCCTCTTCACAGATCGAACCGAGTTTTCTAATTTTTTCGATGAGCACTCCATCGTCGGACTGGAGCTTTCCGACAAATCCGTAAAAATTCATCGAGTCATTTTTAAAACTGCTCCAGCGGGAAAAGCCGTGAAACCGGTTATTGAGTGGTAAGGCCGTCCTCCTTACGTGGGAAATATATCTGGCGACCTCTCTTATATGCCCTCGATCGGCCCCCAATTCGAGGGATTTTGATAGTGCCTCATCTATTTCCGTAAATGCTTCCGTCAACTGTTCAACATTAACCATTTCCAGGCGAACTGCGTCCTCGGGCTTTCCTATCCCTAGAGAGCATAATTGGGAGGATCCTGGAGATGGGTACTTGGTCTCTTGGATGTTCATAGATCTGAGGTTTTCAATTCTTCTCTGAGTGTCCCAACAATGTATTACCACTGCTGGAAGCCTCTGCTTGAGCTCCTCGTGTAGGTATCTTAACCTCTTGTTGACTGAGAACATCAACACTAGACAATCAGGCGGCAGCTCCTTCAGAAAGGCAATGAAATCCTCACGTCTAAAGGAGTGAAGGAGGGACTCCACATCTTCAATAATTGCTACTCTTGGATTGGTTAAATGGTTCTTAATCAGATCTGCGGATGGTGAGATAGCATCGAGACTTCGACTTTTGGTTTTTATAAAAACTACTTCTTCATCATGGGGCAGACTCTCTAAGTCTTGAAATTTTGTGACGATATGGAATTTACGACTATGGTGCTGCAGGGAATCGTTTTGACCATCCTTCTCACTTAGGGCATCAGCTACTTCTACAAACCACCCCTTTGTGTAGCGAATGTCTAGTCTTCTCGGCTCAATATTATCTGATATTAAAGATGAGCCAGGTGGAATGATTTCCATTGCATCCTTTTTAGAAGTACTTGAGTAAGTTGTCCCTGAGCCTTGAGCTGTTCGGTACGTCAGTTTTCTCATTTTGTGAACTTTTGATATGCCATCAATAGTTTTGTAAATGGCCTTTTGATGCGGTCCCTTCAGATCGTCTGGCCTTTTAACATCCAGTTCAAATAAGCATCTCCAGAGGACATTGGGGCTGGGTGATTGCATGCAATAATCACGTGAAGCATCCACATCCGCGACTACATCAGGCGAGAACACCAAGATGGGCCGATGAGCATCATCGACTTTTAATAATTCATGTACCAGTAGGCAGGTAATTTTTACATCCCGCCATGGCCATACAATTAAAAATTGTCCGCTCGGCGAGCTCTTTAACCACTCTAAGTATGTTTTTTCAATAAGGTTCGGTACTATCTCCCAATACAGGGGTAATGCAGATGGGTGCCCGCTGTATTCGAATTCTACCAAGGGTGAAAAAAGGCAGTTACAATTATTGCATAGCGCCAATTTGCCGACCGCCCCCTTGATGGCGCCCTTTGGTTGATACTGATCCATATGTGGATTGTGGCAGTGGGGGCATGTGAGCCAGTTGTGGTAATATTTTTTCAAACAGCCTCACTCCACGGTCTTACCTCGCAAAGATTCCAAAAAACATCAAATACCGTAGTTAATCCATTTATCTCACTGGGGGTGGTATTAATGAAACCGACTTCCAGATTCAAGAACGCGGAATTCTTTCTGAACTCACCCGATCCTACGTATGCTGCACTCCGATCTTGAATGAGGATTTTCGCATGGACAGAACCGAGATGTTTCGCTTTTTCCTCCATGCCCCCATCATGGAAGTACCCAAAACTCAAATTGGAGGCTCGATACTCCGATTTCACCCTCCTGATCAGGCACTCAACGGCGGTGCGCTTTTGACTGGATGTACCCGAATCGAATCTCCTTGTGATTATCCTCACAGCAATGTTCTTTTTTAACGCCCTAAGCAGATCGTCAGCGAAGATGTCGATGCCCTCCGGATCGATGAAAGGTGAAATGATGTCCAGACTCTTCGCTGAATTTTTCATTAAGCTTCTCCATGCTGCGTCATGGTCGATGTATCGAAGCCCCCTTTTCTCCAGTTCCTCCACCATCACAAAGGTATGAGTGCCAGGGAATCCAAGGACCAATGCCGACGGTTCCAAGCCCAACAAATACTTCAACCAGTCGAAACTCTTCAAATCGCCTTTCGGATAAAGAAACCCCTCGGTTTGCTTTATGAGGCCATCGGATAGTAGCAATTCAATTGCCGACGTTGAGGTGAATTCCGACTGTATGTCAACGAGTGCCCTGCAAAGGAGATCCTTACGTACCTTATCGGTCTCTTGGTATAATTGAATGTACTTGGTCAGAGTCCTTAGGGCTGAGACTGGATATTTTTTTGTTAATTCCATAGCCCCTTTACCCCTGGAATATGACTCCATAAAATCCTACGGTCAAGCTGCTTATTCCAGTAATGGTCGCACGAATACTCTGGAATGTGAAGGCACGCAAAGCAGCTGCCCTTATCCATCATTGACTCCAGACATATAGGGTCGCGAGGACAATTCATCGCCTTTTTTTCCAGTTCGACGTAATTAATTAGTTCTTCCATGTTCCCTTTGAAAACCTCTTCCAGTTGTCCCAGGGTCGGATAGACCGTTGTGTAGATTAGTATGGAACCATCAAACGGGTATATCTTATGCGATAGTGATCCCGCGCTCAACCCCGACACCTCTGACAACCGCCTCATAAGTAAATGAGATAGGGTATGGAGCATTGTTTCGAGAACATAGGTCTTGGTCTTTGTCTTATCTTTCTCCTTCTCGTCCGCGAGTGCAGACAAGGCCATGTTCATCCTGGGGTTGTCGGTGGGGGTATCCCGAAGGAATTCTCTTTCCTGTAGGCACCGAGGATTAACCCTAATGAATAACCCCTCGATGGGATGATTTGTCGCAAAGATGATAGGGTGTGTCTCACTTCCTTTGGCCTGATTTCCGTTTTTCAATGTGCCATTTTTATCAATAATATCAGCGAACTTTCTCCTCCTAGGCTCACCACTCAAACCGACATCTATTCCCAAAGATGCTTTCACAATCTGGAAGCCGCCAATCTCCTTTGATGTCCTTTTAACTTCAGATGGATAAAGATATCTTATGGTGTCTATAGAGAGAATGGATTTTGACTTTTTCACCCGTTCTACTCCTGTACTTTTTCGAGGGTCATCGTCTCTCAATGAGGCCGCAAACTCCTCGTATTCAATGCCCTGGGCAAACAAAAGATTAATGGGCTCTTCCCCCTCCTCTCTCAACTTGGCTAGTAGGGTGTCCAGAGATGTAGGATCAGATGTTACCTCAACGAGCAGGGCCCGCAATTTTTTACCAGAGTCGTCCGCGGCTTCAGATACCTGTTTGTATTGGGGGTCCTTTGCTAAGAGCTCGGCGTGGGCTTGATCATACGCCTTGTTTCCCAGCCCCACATTCTCGGCATTAACTAGGCACTCCTCGAAGCTCGTGCCTGTGAAGTCGGCCATAGCCCTCGCTGTACCCTCCCTGATTTTTTCTCTTAGCCCTTTCAATTCAATCATGCTTGGCGAGCCATCGACACTAAAGAGGGACGCCAGGACGCATTCGTTAGGTTTAAAATGGAAAGGCGCCGTGTCAATTTTCGTCTCTACTAAGGAACGAGCTGGCCCCCTTGTGGTTGGCGTGATGGAAAGCATCCTTTTTCCATCAAAGAAATCCACAAAAATTGGGTCATCTTTGGAGTCACGAGCGTAGGGGTCGAGGGGCGTTATACTCAACGAACATACGGAATTTGTACAGCTCAACCTCCAACCCATTATGGAAACCGCACTGCCTCTGAATTCTAATTTTAATCTATCTCCACATAATGGACAGAGGGTGGGAATTTCCTTTGTTCTACCTGTTTGGTAGTCGATTATAATATGGGGCTGCTGGGACATTGGTTTCGAGCCGCATGCCGGGCACTCGATTCCAATTTTAGGGTCCTTTCTCGAGGCAATAACCTCATCACGCAATAACCAATCCGTCTTAATATGGGTTAAAGTGGAGCACTTGGGGCATCTGAATGTTCTTGGGAAAATCTCCATCTCCGCTTGGGTAAGGTCGAAGATGAGAAGGTCATCTTCAGGTATAACTTTCGTAAAAAGGTCTGAATACTTATCCTTAATAAATTGTCTCAATCCCTCGGGATCCCGTACTTGTAACCAATGGTAATTCTTAGCCTTCTCGATCGTAGTCCACATGCTGGAATCGTACGATTTTGAGATGCGGCAGGTGACCGTTTCCTTTATCTTGGACCCCTTCGACGTTACGGTATGCCACACGTCTGGGACTGCCTTGTAGACATTGGATGACTTGTTGACGGTAATTTTTACGCTCATTTTTCCTCCTCCCCTAGATATTTTGCTGAGTTGTAGGTCAGCCTCACCGTGACCGGCATTTGTATACCTCGAAGGCCAGTCATGCACTGGAACCATCGATCTTCGAATTCAGAATTTGGATTACCATCCCTATCTTGAGGGGAGCCGAGAACGTCTCTACAGAAGCGTGCAATTTGTCCATCCTTATATTTTGGAGGCGTTGTTGCCGTTACCTTTCTACTAAGGGTAGTGGTGAATTCGCTGTACATTCTGTTTAACTGTCCAGTCATTTCTGACAACACATAGGGGGTGGGCAAAAGATCGGAGGGCACATACTTCTGAGACGACCCACTGAAGCCCAACCCATCCAGCAAAAGCTGTTTGATGCCGTTATCCAAAGCCGGGCCATTTAGGACCCTCCACCGAAGGAAACCAGAGTGGCTAGCCGAGTCCCCCAGAAGATGGATAGTTATGGGCCAAGTCCCCCGCGAAGTCTTCTGAGGACCGCCCAATATCTGTTGGCCGTGTGTGGTGAGTATGAAACATGTCGCAGTCACGAAGATCTCCTTCAGGGCCTGCTCGCACCATCTCGATATTGCAACTGATTCCACCCAGTATCTCATCGTTTCTACATACATTTTAAATGATGAGGAAAGTTCAACATCCCTGCTCCTTGATGGATAAAAGGAGGTAAAAATAATTCCAGGATATTTTCTACCCACTCTGCTTGACGCTTGGATGAACTCGGACGTCATGTCCGGTATGCCCTGGAAGAACATTATGTTGACATTCGTCATATCGACTCCGTGGGAAATGAGGGAGGTCGATATGAGACAATCCAGATCTCCTTTCTTCTCCATCCTGTTTCTTATTTTTCTTATCTCATCCATCGAGTTATCGCCTGTAACGGATTCGGAGATTATTGGCGGACAAGATGGATCGGACTTCTGAATGTCCGGATTTACAATCCTATCCACAGAGCTTGCGAAATTATGGGTACCTATCTTTCTGCCTTGGTAGACGAATGATTTTCTATAATAGTCTCTAACGAACAAATTCAATTCATCGTCGTTGATAGTGGGAGGGGCCTTTGTGATTGACCTAACCAACATGGGGCTGGCCAAGCACGCTTGGATCCTGCACCAGGCATATTGTAAACATCTGTAAGACGCAAAATCGGGCGTTTTCCCGTGCGGCATTATCCCGACGTAAATTCTGTGGGTAGAACCTAGGTCGTGCTTGAAGAAGGCGTCATGGGCAGGGGCTTTCAGGGGGTATTCGGAGGGGGCGTCACCTGGCCATAGATTAACGCCCCGAAGGTACAATAAACCGACCTGTTTCCTAGCTCCAGCCAGGGTAGCGCTCATGCAGACGTGTTTCGGGAATCGACCCGAATTTTTGTTAATTATCCAATCAACAAGAGTCTCAAAGTAGCTATCCGTCGTGCCTAGGTTCTCATGCAACAGGTGTAGCTCATCCTGCACTTCTAGAACGGGGGCATGGTTGTGGGTCTTTACTTCCAGCAGTTTTGGATGGGAACACTTGCAATGTTTGAAAACGCCCTGTTTATCGAATGGTCCAGTGAATTTAGAATATGCATCATCATCGGTGTTGAAAATGTCTGAAGAGGTGTTTCCACAGCGTTTACTCATGATGCTACATTCCTTTGGTGTGACGGTGAACCCGTGTTTTTCACACTTGTAAACGGTGGCGCCAAGGAGGGCTGCCATGGGTGGCCTCCAGGCCCCCACAGCTAGCTTGTCAACAGTCGAGATAAGTATGGAGGGAAGATAGCGATACACTTCCTCGTCAGTGATATAGACGAAAAATTCTGTCTTACACTCCTCACACCAATGCTTGACCCTATGCTCCTCGGGGAGATAGGTCCAGCAATAGTCCCCTTCATTTTCATTTTTAACCCTGCAAATCGGGCACTCGGCGAGAAGAGCCCCCTTTTCTTCCGTGTCACCGTTCTTCCTAGAATAGATAGTTGGTTTCCAATCTGAGGTTGGGTCCCCCGGCGGCTCCATTCGATTCAGAACCCATTCGGCCACAGTACCCGGAAACTGGGGCGTATTGCCGACAAAAAAGCCTAATGAAAACGGATCCCCACCTATGGATTCATCCTTTCGTATCTTCTCAGCCCAGACCGTTGTTTTTAACAGCCTATCGAATTGATCCAATGCAAGTAACCTTAGAGGAAATTTAACCCAGGTGCCTATTCCAAAGTCTTGCCCAACTAGCCTCTGATAGAATAATAGGAACATCGAGAGACCGACGTAAGCTTCCGTCTTTCCTCCGCCTGTTGATACAAATAAGATCTCTGCATTCTCGTCGTGTCCGCTTTCCGCGCTATTTATTCTTGAACATACCGATTCGATGTTACCCACGATAAATACAAGCTGAAACATACGCCAGCTTCCTTTTTCCCCGTAGGCCGAGCTATACACTGTGTTCATCAAACGAAATGCACGTTGAGCTTGTGGGTCCCTTCGTAAAAGTTCTATTCCTGCTTTGAATCTCTCTCTTACAACGCCAAATTGTTGGGTATCGTTCTTTGCCTTTTCTCCACCGATAATACGCTCATATGGGGGAGCGCTATTCTCGAGATACTTCTGTAATCGGTCAACGCAGTCAATTGGATCATCTCTTAAATTGGCGAAGAGCAGGTTATTGCCATCAGAGATGTTTTCTGAATCCACCGGGGTTACTCTATAAGTTTCTGCCGTATTGATTACGCCAGTTACTATGCTATTATTGTCCTTGAAAAACTCGGGGAAACAGCCGTTCCCCCATGCATAAATGGGATAGTTGACCTCGAATGGGTTTGGAGGCGCATTACCTGTTACTTCAGAGGAGTATGGTAATTCATAATCCCACTTCTGTCGGATTGAATTTATATTTACGTCGCCAAGATTTATTGTAAGATGGCAGTCAAAGAAAGCAGTCTCGAATACGTTTCGTTTTTCGTATTCAGGGTTATTAGTATTGTTGATTAGTGTGACTGTGAACATGTGGTACTCTTCTGACTCGCCGGGTACCGGGCCAAAATCATTAATCCTCAGGCTTGCCCTCCAGCCAGGGACATCAGTTGTCTTTACTAATCCCCAAATGGTATCAACGGCCTTTTGCCCGTCCTTCAATGAGCCAATATTTATGTTGGCCATCCTATCATAAAGGGGGCGAGTAGGCAGGTTGAATTTATCCTTTGTAAATGTCACCAAATTGGGGGCCGACAGGTCGAAGTCGACCGCTTCGAGCTTAAGGTCCACCCTCTCCCATACCTCCGGATGCTCCATCATTAGACCGCTCGGGCATGAAGCTAAAAAAGAGTCCAGATCGAAGGCCTCTCCCGGACGCCCATACTGGTTTGTTAACGAATCTTTATAGTCCTCTATGGTTGGGACAACCCGATAATATAATCTTAAATTTGGAATCACTCGAATATGCCCTACTGGCTTAGTTAAAAAACTAACCGAAAGCGAATATGGCTTTGTTGATGTTGGGAGTATTGCTGACTGTGTAGATTGTGAGCCGCTTGTTTCTTCGTCAGTTTCCTCGGTGTCTATCGATACTTCCTGGCCGTCCTTCGATTCGGAAACTTCTTTCGGAAAGAGACAGCCGATAAACAGTTCGTTGCTTGGTTTGGTGAACTTGATTACTGCCCTTTCATCGGCGGCGCCACTGCCCATGCCCTCGACACAGTTTAAAATATCTAGCGAAACACGGGCGCCGAAATCTCGACATTCTGATTCAGTTATAGGCAAACAATTCCCCATACACAGATGGAATATGTATCAATAAAAGCTTCCATGATCTGAAATATAGAATTAGATTTATTTAAAAGAAGAATATCAATTGGTACATAATAAATGATGATCCCAAGTTATTGTTTTAGCTAGAAATGAGCTCTTGAGTCATAATATCGGAATAAAAGAGTGGCCCCGCTCACCTCCGGGGCCACAGAACCGAGTATGCACGATTATGCCAGGCTTATCATAATCCGAGCTCCTGCCACCTGCCCATTAGGGTCGACTAGAGCTACTCGGACCTGCTCGCCCGCCTGCACCACGATGTTAACCGGCTTCGCTCCACTATTCATGAGGATCTCCTCCACTGACACTTTGAGCCGGGGTATCGCCAAGTCGCCGATGTAGATGAAGATGTTCACCTTTGAGCCGGCCCCAAGCGCACGGTCCAGATCCATGGTCAGCTCCTCGAACACCGTGCTCTCGTCGACCAGCGGACCATCGAACAGCACGGCCTGCCCACCGACCCCCGCCAGCACGCCGCTGAATAGCTCTGTATGGTTGCCCTGGACCGGTCCAGATCGAACAGCACCCTTAGCCGATTGTATGGATCGCCGGGGCCAGGCCATTTCGCAAAGTTCCATCTCCATCATCGGGTCCTTGGCCATCACTAGCTGATTCATTGTTGGCATCGGACTACCGCTAACGGCGAAGCTGTCGTCCCAGCCTCGTGGCAGTGCATTAGGAATGATGACCGTACCCAGGATTCTCTCGCCCTTCTCGTTTCTCACCGCCACGAACGCCGTCTCGGAGGAAATGATGCCGCTGCTGATCGATTCATTCACGATCAACCGATGGATCACTTCATCCATGGATGGATCTATGCCTTCGCCAATCAGCTGTCCCTCGGCAGCCTCAACTTCCTTCGCCCTATAGCCTAACGCCCTTAGCGCTCGGAACGCGTCCACAGGATTCTGGTGCCTGTCGAGAAGCATATCCAAACCGTTGATCTGCTTCACCGCGAAGAGCGCTCCAACAGCTCGCATCTCGACGACCTCGGCATTTCCTGAGCCATCTAGAGCGAAGTTTACTTTCCCCCGTCCCGATGACAACTTCCCCATCACCCAGGTACTGTGCATGGCGATCAGGTCGCCCACTGGGATGCGGTAGAATAATTCGCCCTTGCGCTTCTCTGACACCGTAGCCCGGCGATTCGAACGCAGGAACGCATCCGAAATCAGCGGCGCGGATAACAATTTCAGAATCGAATCTAGCGCCGTGATAATGTCCCCTTCTTGTGGATTGGAGGTCAGGAACCGAGCGATGCACTTGCCTTTCTCGGCGAGTTCCGTTGCTAGGAAGGAGTTCGGAGCGGAGTCGATGCAGACGATCGAGCACCGCCAGCGATCCTTCTTCTTTGATTCTCTCTCCACCGTGCCAGGGATCCTCGCCTCATCAGACACCTCGGCGTCGGTGAGAAGGAGAACGTGCCGTGCGAATGTTTCCTCCTCTTTTCGCTGCCCAAGCGCTTAGCTCAGAGCCCCGCCGAGCTCGGGAGGCACCGAGCTCGTGTCGTGCAGTAGCTCTACCGCCTGTGGGACTGTGCCCCTTTGTAAGCAGGGTCGATAGCGGTTGATTTAAATCCGTTAACCATGATACATTTTAGATGATACGTGGATCGGATAGGCCGAAAAGACCATCGAGAAAGCTAACTGTCAAGCGTATCACCCTAAATGGCTATAAAACGTATGGGGATTCTGAAGTCAACTTTGACGATTACAACCTCCTCATAGGAGCCAACGCATCGGGTAAATCCAATTTGGTCACATCGCTAAGATTTGTTCGCGATGTGACGCAGAACTCCATAGATGATGGGGCCGCATTGAATGGAGGGTTTGGCAATTTTACCGATGATCAAAAGAAGAAGAGCGTTGGCTTCGAATTCGACACAAATGAACCTGTACCACTTTATATAAAAGGTCGAGGAACATCTGCAGCAGCCCTTCTGATATATGGGACATATAGGTATGAGATCGGAATCGACTCGGAAAAGGGCGACTACTTCGAAAAACTAAGTGTTTCAGTAGAAAAGGTCGATAAGGAATTATGGAATCGTTTTAGAAAACATTATACCAGTATCGAAATGGAAGGGCCATTCGATGATACAATAGAAAAAACCAAAGCACTAAGTTGGGAAGCCCTAGAGGGACTGATTGACAGACTTATCAACCTAATGACCGATGCAGATCTTATTCGAAGGCATGATCGGCTCTCTTTTCATCTGGGATCAAAGAAGAACCCGGAAGAGTTCGATAAATTAATGCAAGAGATAAAGGATAATAAGCTCTTTTTCGAATCATTTCATAGCCCGATTGGGCGATATCCTTATGTTGAAGATATTGAGCAGATGGATCTTCTCAGGTTCTTGAAATATATCTCGATGGGGAGGCTTCCACTCCTCGATCGTATAAAGATATTTGATTTCGAAGCTAAGAAGATGAAAGAAATCCAAGAGTTCAATGTTGACAGTAGATTGTACGAAGACGGTAGCAATCTAGCGCTTGTTCTGCGTAAGTTACTGAAGGACAAAGAGAGGTCTCAAATTTTTATAGATAAGATGAAGCGCCTTGTGCCTTCCTTCGATGAGTTCAAATTTGTCTCCCTGCCACATACATCTGCCCAACTGCTCGTTGTAAAAGAAAAATTTGAGTCAAAGGAGAACGAGATTGGTTCATTGGGTATATCAGATGGCACAGTAGTCATGATGGGACTAGTTTACGCCTTATTCTTCGATGAATCAGATGTTATCATCCTCGAGGAGCCAGAGAGGAGTGTTCATCCTGCTTTGATAAAGGAGATCATGCTCCTAATTAAAGAGGCATCAAAGAAAAAACAGATTATTGTTACTACGCATAACCCAGAATTCCTCAGGTGGTCTGAAATAGACAAAATTCGCCTAATCTATAGAAGTGAGGATGGCTACTCCCATGTCGTCAAGCCTCTAGACCTCGCTAATGTTCAGTATCTGATAAAGAAAGAGATCGGCATTGAATACATCTTCGTAAACGACAGCTTTGGTGTTTGAATGCCTAGGGGCCTTCTCTGCCTCATCGTCGAGGGGCAATCGGATCAATTCTTCTTCGAGCATTGGGTTTGGCCAAAGATAAAAAAATACTACCCCTGCTGTAAAAAGCCAATCATCGCAATAGATAACGAAAACACCATGAAAGCTCAGAAGCTAAGAATCCCAATAACTGACCAGCCAGAACATTTAGTATCTGTGTCGACAGAAAAAATTGATGAGATGATTGCTTTAAGGGAGCGAAGTGAAATTTGGAAGCTATTCAAGGATGACGACCCCAGTGATAACACTAAGAAAGTTGTACTAAAGGATAATGACTCTGCTACAAAAAAAATTGATGAGAAGAGAGTGGAGATCAGAAGGATATATCCCTTTTTAAAAGATAAGAATATTGCCATTGCCGTCACAGAGCTGGAGAGCTGGGTTGTGGCAGGTTTTGATGGGACCTCTAGATTTGCTGGACCGTTTATTAATATAAATCCCGAGACGTTGAAAAAAGAGGATGTGAGGACCAGGCTAGAGGAATTGGGATTCAGATATGAGTTGGAAGAGGAGAAATATTTCATATTGTCCTTTATGAGAGAACATCTTTTGGAATGCAAGGAGGAGTACAATTTTGATTATGCGATTGAGCGGGCCCCATCTCTAAGGATTTTCATAGAGATGCTTGCGGAGGACTAGTTAATTGTTTTATCTATTGGCATACATTAGCTGTCTCTGAATCAAAGGGCCATTCTAGCGTGGCGTCATTGATCATATGTTTCAATCGCTGACCTTGCCGCCTTCATCACATCCTTATTCTCCATATTTCTCGGTTTTTCGACAATGACCCCTCTGTCCTTGGTCTCGATATCAGATGATGAATTAGAGATTAACAGGAAAACCTCACCGTCCCGCCCCCTCCGGCAGGGCCACCACCGGCAGCATGACCACGAACTTCGCCCCCTTGGCTGGATCGCCGGCCACGCGGTCCTCCACCCACACCCGGCCCTGGAAGTCCTCCACCAGACTCTTGACCAGGTATAGTCCCAGCCCCGACCCGCTGGCGCGGGTCTTCCCCCGCTGCAGCCGGGAGAAGATCTTATTCTTCATCTCGTCCGACACCCCCGGCCCGTCGTCCTCCACCGCCACCAGGTAGTACTCTCGCCCCTCCTCGAAGATCTTGCTGATGTTGACATCGACCGTCACCGGCCCGTCGGAGTGCTTGACGGCGTTGCCGATCAGGTTGGTGAACACATCGGACAATAGTTCCGACGCCAGCACCATGCGCCGCAGCTGCGGCCGGTAATTGATCTTCACCTCCTTCCCGGGGTACTCCTTGAACGAGTGCACCACGTCCTCGATGGTCCACCCCAGGTCGATCAGCCCCCGCCGCGCGTCGGCCGCCTCGATGATCTGTATCTTCTTCACCTTCCCGATGAGCTCGGAGATGTCGTCCAGAGCTCCCTGGCTCTTGGCCAGCCGCTGGCGGCTCTTCTCGTCCAGCCCCTCCTCGCCCTCCACCAGCTGCAGGAAGCCCCGGGCCGCCGTGTTCATGTTGTTGATGTCATGCGTCAGAAGATCGATGTACAGCTCCGCCCGCTCTTTCGCCGCTATGGCCTCGTGCTCCAGCTCCCGCTGCTTGGTGATGTCCTCGGTGACCACCACGCCGCCGATGACCCTGCCGCGGTCCTGCAGGGGCGCCGCCGAGTTGATCACCGTCCCCCTGCTCCCGTCCTGCCGCTGGATGTCGATGAGATCGCCGACGATCGGCCGGTTCTCCCGCATGGCCCGCGCCACCGTCCAATCCTCCGCCTTCAGCTGAAGTCCCGTGTCCGCCCACCAGCCCGTGAGCGATCCGTATTCGCCGACGTTCTCCGGCCTGTTCCTGACCACCGGGCCCCATATCAGGTGGGCCCTCTCGTTGTTCTCCGTCACCTGGCCTGTTCCATCGACGATCACCACGCCCACCGGCAGCGTATCGAGTATCGTCCGCAGTCGCAGGCGTTCACCCTCCTTGCGAGCCACCAGCTCCTCGATGCGCTGGCGGGCTTCGACCTGCTCGGTGATGTCCATGATCGTCGCCACCCGGGCCTTCAGCCCGTTGTACTCCATGGCGCGGGCCTGGATCTGCACCGTTCGCACCTCCCCGCTCTTGGCGATGAGATGGGCCTCGTACGCCTTCACTTGGGGTTGCCGGAAGACCTCCCTTATCACCGCCTGGGAATCGGGGGTGAAGAAGTCCAGTATCGGGCGGCCGATCGCCTCTTCGCGCGTGTACCCGGTCTGCTCCAGGGCGGCCTGGTTCGCGTCGAGGATGATCCCGTCGGCATGGACCACGATCCCCTCGAACGTGGCGTCCGCCAGCGTGCGGAAGCGCTCCTCGCTGTTGCGCAGGTCCTCCTCCGCCCTCTTCCGCTCGGTGATGTCCTCGTAGGTGCCCAGGAGGCCGAAGATTCGGCCATCCGGATCACGCAGCGGCACCTTGGAGGTCTGCAGCCACCGCGTGCTGCCGTCGGCCTGGATCTGCAGCTCCTCGAAGTTTATCTTCGGTATCCCGCTCTCGATGACCTGCCGGTCGTCCGCCCGGTAGTAGTTGGCCGATCCCCGCCAGGCCAGTTCGTGATCGTTCTTGCCGATGATGTCCTTCGGATCGGAAAGTCCCGCGTCCCGGGCGGCGTTCCGATTGCAGCCCAGGAAGTTCGAGTCGCGGTCCTTCCAGAACACCCGGTCCGGCACGTTGTCCAGGACCAGCTGGAGCATTTGCTGGGAGTCCTGCAGCGCCTCCTCCGCATTCCTCTGCTCGGTGATGTCGGTGGAAGTGCCCAGCACTCCGATCACGGTACCTTCCGGATCTCGCAGGGGGACCTTGCTGGTGTCCAGCCACCCGATCTTGCCGTCGGCCCGGAGCTGCCTTTCGATGACGTGCAGCTTGGGCTGCCCGCTCTCCATCACCTCCCGGTCGTCGGCCCGATAGGCCACCGCCTCGGTCTTAGCCCAGGGCAGATCGTAATCGGTCTTTCCGACGTACTCCGAAGGATCGGCGAACCCTGCGATCCTGGCGGACTCCCGGTTGGCCCCCAGGTAAACCGAGTTGCGGTCCTTCCAATAGACGACCCCCGGAAACTGGTCCAGGACGATCTTCAGCATCTGCTCCGAGCTCCGTAAGGCCTCCTCGGCGGCCTTCCGTTCAGTGATGTCGGTGAAGAAGCCCAGAACGGCCGGTCCGTCGGTCAGGTCCACCACGGTGACGGCCACATGGAACGGGAACGTCGAACCGTCCCTGCGCATTCCCAGGGCCTCCATCTCAAACTGGTTCCCCCGCCCCTCGGCCTGGGCGCGAGCGGACTCCAGCGCCCGCCCTCGGTCCTCCATGGCGATCTGCTCGATGAACGGTCGTCCGTACAGATCCTCCTCATTAGCCAAGCCGAACAGCTTGAGGTAGCGGGGGTTGCCGTAGGTGGTGAACCCTTCCCGGGACATGGCGATGGCGACCGGGGCGTCCTCGATGAGCGTGCGGAAGCGCTTCTCCCCCTGGCGCAGCTCCTCCTCCTCTCTCTTCCGCTCGGTGATGTCGGTGAAGAACACCACCGTGGCCGCCCCCTCCGCCAAGTTGATGCGGACCGCGCTGCCGTGAACATGGAGCTGGGACCCATCCTTCCGCAAGCCGATGGTATCGAACTCGGTCTCCGCCGGTAGACCTCGATTCCTGCGGAGCGCCCGCGCCTCGATCTCTTCTCGGCATGCTGGCGCGACCGTTTCCATTATAGTGCGCCCCTTCAGATCGTGAGCGTCCTCATAGCCGAACATCTTCACGTAGGCGGGATTGACGTACTCCAATCGGACATCACGGTTCATCGCGATGGCGACCGGTGCCTGCTCGATGAGCGAACGGAACCGTTCCTCGCTCTGCCGGAGCGCTTCCTCCGTTCGCCTTCGGGCGGTGACATCGCTGACCAGGGCCACTCCGCCGGCGAAACGGCCCCGGGGGTCCCTCAATGCCGAGGCGGAAACACGGGTGTAGATCTTCGTCCCGTCCTTCCGCACGAACTCGAAATCCTGGACATCGCTCATGCTCGATTCCCGCTGAGCGAAGTACTCGTTGACCTCCTCCATCGCGCTCTCGTCCATGAACGAGGTGAGAGGACGGCCCAGCATCTCCTCGGGGGAATAGCCGAGCATATCGGCCATGCTCTGATTGACGAAGCTGGTCTTCCACTCCTTGTCGACCGCCCATATCCCTTCCAGAGCATTATCGACCAGCTGGCGGTACTGGGTCTCGCTGGCCCGGAGCTCGCTCTCCATCCGGATCTGTTCGGTGACGTCCTCCATGATCCCATCGATGAACTCGACCGCCCCATCGGGACCGCGGACCGGGGTGAATGTCAGCGAGCAAACGATGATGGTGCCGTCCCGCCGCCGCATCCGAACCTTTCGGTCTTTGACCATACCTCCGTTCCTCATCACGGCGAGCAGGCCGTCCCTCTCCTCCGGGTCGGCGTACAGGGCCGTCGGTGGCACCGTCAGCAGCTCCGAGGCATCGCCATAGCCGAACATGCGGGCCATGGCCGGGTTCGCTTGCACTATGGGCCGGGTGCCATCGGGGCGGGTCCGGTAGATCCCGATGTCGATGTGCTCCACCAACGTGCGGAACTTCTCCTCGCTCTCCTGGAGCGCCTGATAGGCGTTCTCCAGCTGGGCGATCCTTTCCTGCAGTTGAGGATAGTAGCTCTTCCGCTGCGACCGCTCTCCCAGGCCGATGATCCGTCGGCGCAGCTCCTCGAGCCTCTGCTCGTCCTCAAGCTGCTCTTTCATACAGCCTCTCGATGTCCTGGGCGGTCGCCGTTCGTGGGTTCGTGGCCAGGCAGGGGTCCCGCGACGCGTTCCTGCTCAGCTGGGGGATATCCTCGCTCCGCAACCCGCAGCCTTCCAGCCCGCCGTAGATCCCCAATCGGACCCGCAGTTCCCGCAGTGCGTTCATCAGGTCTTCCAGGTTCGTTCCTTTACCTCCGCCCATGGTCTCCGCCAGGCGGCCGTACCGCTCCGGCGCGGCCGGGAAGTTGTATTCGATGACCGTTTCGAGGAGCAGGGTGGTGCACTCAGCGTGGGCCGCGTTGTAGCTGCCCCCCAGGCTGTGGGCCATGGCGTGCACCAGGCCCAGGCTGGCGTTGGAGAAAGCCAGGCCGGCGTGCAGGGACGCCAGCATCACCCGGTCCCGCGCTTCCCCGTTCCGGGGGTCCTCGTACAGCCGGGGCAGCTCGGCCGAGAGCAGTCGGACCGCCTCCAGGGCATGCAGGTCGGTCAGGGGCGAGGAGGCGTTGGAGACGTACGATTCGAAGGCGTGGCTGAAGGCGTCCATCCCGGTGGAGGCGATCAGGCCCCGGGTGAGCGTAGTGGTGGTGCGGGGATCGATGAGGGTGAGGTCGGGCACGAGGGACTTGCTGATGATGGCGAACTTGCGCCTCTCCTCGGTGATGATGGCGAACTGGGAGACGTCGGCCGATGAGCCCGCCGTGGTGGGCACGCAGATGATGGGCGGGCCGGGCACCGGCACCATGTCCACCCCCTCGAAGGTGGCGACGTGACAGCGGTTGGCGGCCACCACTCCGATGGCCTTGGCGCAGTCCATGGGGCTGCCGCCCCCCACCGCCACGGTCAGGTCGCATTCCTCTTCCCGGTAAAGTCTACCCCCCTCCATGACCTCGTCCGTGTTAGGATTGACGGACACGCGGTCAAAGAGGACCACATCCAGACCGGACGCTCGAAGGAAGCCATCCGCCTTGGCGACCCATCCCGCCTCCTTGACCCCCGCGTCGCTCACCAGCAGGACCTTCCGTGCGGACAGGTTGCGGGCGTACTGGCCGACCAGATCGAAAGCCCCTGTACCGAAGACTATCTCTGGCGCTACGAACTTCCTTATCGGCATTTCACTGGTGGGTCCGACCAACCCTGTTCCCCCAGGAGCACAATGGGCGCCGGTCCTTTTTATACTCTATTTCTAGAATTATATGGGCCTGGCGCAATTCTTCTTGAACGTGAGGGCGCGATGGCCCCCTGGTCTGCGAGGACGATGGTTGCGGCATCTCGGTCGAAAACAAGGAGAAGATATTCGAGGGCGGGTTCGGCAAGAACACCGGCCTCGGCCTGTTCCTGTCCGAGGAGGTCCTGGCCATCACTAAGATCGACATCCGGGAGTGCGGCGAGCCGGGCCAGGGATGGCGGTTCGATGTCCGGGTGCCTCGAGGATCGTATCGGTCCGGAACCTAACCTTCCGCGGGACCATTCTTCGGCGGATCGATAGGCTCGAACGGATGGCACGGTCGCCGGACCATGTTTTTTAAGCACCTAGTATCAATGATAAATCAATGGTCTATTGTCCCAACTGTGGCAAGCAGAACCCGGACGATGCAAAGTATTGCAACAACTGTGGCGTTAGCCTGGTTACGGGCCGAAGGGATGCCAACAAGGAATGGGAGGACCGCTGCGGCAACGAATGTTCTGGACGTGGCCGTTCAGGGGCCATTTTCTGGGGCATCATCGTCGTCCTGATCGGGCTCTGGATACTCTTCGAGTTCGGAATACAAAATATATCGGGCCTTCCTGCCTGGATCTACGACATCAGCTGGGGGTGGATCTTCGGCGTGGTCATCGGGCTGGCCGTGCTGGTGCTGGGCTTGAGAATTCTTTTCAAACAATCTCGGCGTCAATAGGGCCTGCACCCCTGGCCGCAGTCGCGGCAGATCTCGGCGTGCGTCAGGTCGGATATCTGTATCCGTGTGTCGGCCCAGAGGAAGGACACAAGGATGGCCAAGAGGCCGTAAGCCACGCTTCCGGTCGCTTCCGATACTCCGATCGTCACCAGGAGGAAACCGATCACCAGGAGGATGTTCACCAGGACGTGCATCGCTCTCCTTCTGGAACGGAACGCTGTCTCGAACAGGTCCAATGCTACCAGGCCGAGGCCGGCAAGAACGAGCAAGACCCCGGAGCCCGGAGAGGGTGTTGTAAAGAACGGGTACGCAGCCATGAAGAGCAAGGAAATGCCCGAGCCGAGGGCGAGGCCGAGGCAGCCACTGCAATAGCTACTGCTTCCGAAGACCACGATATGGTCATTGAACCGGCCGCAATCGGGATGGTGCCCCACCCGCCGCTTATGTTCACCGCCCGGATCCGGTGAGAACTTCGGCTCTCCTTTCCTTCTCCCCACGACCCTGTTAGGGATGGTGCTCTGCACCAGGCCAAAAACGCAGCCGGCCATGAACGCAACGGCGACGATCAATTGGTCCGCCGAGGTCAGCTCGCGTCCCTGCGGTGAACTGAGCCAGGAGACGAGGACGAGCATTCCCGCTGCGGCCAGGGAAAGGACGATGTGCGATGCGACGACATCCCTCTGATTCACACCATCTGCCTCAGTTTGCCGAGCACCCTCTTCCCCGCCAGATGGCGAAAGCACCGTTTCTTGTGCTCATTGCTGGAGAACAATCCATTCATGGCCCTTATCGGCGAGCCGAAGAAGGACCGGTAACAGTGCAGCAGCTCCTCCTGCACATCGCCACGGGACAGCGTCTCGGTAGGCATTATGGCGTGGGCCATGTCGTAGTGCGCATAGTTACGGTCCTCGATCCATCCGTTGCGCCTGGCCTCGTTGTAGACGTCCGTTCCGGGGTATGGAGTAAGGGTGGTGAAGATGGCCATGTCCGGGTCGAGATCGAGGGTGAACTCGCGTAGCTGCTGGATAGATGCGGCGGTATCCCTCCTTGAACCGATGACCATCATGGCCTGGGACATTATTCCGTTCTGTCGGAGGACGCCCACTGCCCGGGCCGCCTGCTCGACCCCTTCCCCCTTGCGGAAATCGATGAGCACCTGGGGAGAGCTGTTCTCCACGCCGATGAGCTGCCAGTTATTGCCCAGCGCGCGCAGTTGTTCCACGACATCGGGATTCTTAACGATGTCATCGCTCCTGGACTGGAAGAACCAGGGCACTGAATCGCTGAAGTCCTGCCGCCTCAGCTCCTGCGCCAGTTCCGAACCCCGTTCACCCAGCTCGAAGTTATCGTCGGTGAACCAGATGAACTCCGCTCCGAACTTATCCCTCAGTCCCGCCATCTCCTCGGCGATGCGCCTGGCCGATTTCGTTCTCCACCTGCAGTCCCAATGCCGCCACTGTGTGCAGAACGAACATTTATGCTCGCATCCTCGAGAACCCTCCAGGATGAGGTATCTGGAGTTACCGGCCATCATCTTGAAATGATACCTGCCGAGGTTCCTTTCTACCAGATGATAGGCGGGAACGGGCAGGTCGTCCAGATCATCCAGGAGCTCTCGGGGGGGATTGTGGATCACGTTTCCCCCGCTCCGGAAGGACAGCCCTTTGATGTCCGCCAGGCTACTGCCCGACCTGATCGTCCGGATGAGCTCCAATAGCGTCCGCTCGCCCTCCCCTCTGATCACATGGTCGATCTCGGGAAAGGCAACGAGGGATTCCTCAGCGGTGGCGGAGAAATGCTGCCCGCCCATTACCGTAGCGATGGCGGGATCAACGGTCTTGGCGATCTCCGCCACCTTGGCGCACACGTAAGCGTTGCAGGTGAAACCGGACGAGGCGACGATGTTCGGAGCGAACGCCTCGATGCGTTCCCTGACCCCGGTCCAGTCCTTGCCCTCGGCCTGACAGTCCAGGACCTCGATCTCCACCTCCTCCAGCTCACGCTCCACATAGGCGGCCAGGGCCAGGAGGCCGGTCGGGGGAGGAAGATATTCCCCCATCAGGAACCAGTAGTCCTTCGGCGGCTCTACGAATAGTATCCTCGTGTCCATGGTGTTCGATGAGAAGTGGGAGGCCTATGGATTAAACCCTGGCGGCGAGAGGATGAGACACCGACTTGCCGCTATCTATCAGCAACAGCACCGGCCTGGAGTAAGTGGTAATGGTCAAGGACATGTACCGGCGCACGTAAGCTCTGTCGATCGTGATTGCTGTGAAAAGCGGTCTGAGGCCGATCACACGATATGTTGCCTCAGTGGGGGTCGGTAACTATTTCAGAGCGGCCAGGTACCGACTCGCTCACTGGGCGGCGTGCTGGATCAATTCCCACTTTTATATTTGAATGGGACCGAAGCAACGAAAGAATGAACTAGCGGGACATGAAAAGTAGTGATGCCTAGGTTCACCAAGGGGTTCCGCATAGCCGCATTGCGAATGGCCGCGGCAGGTCTTGAAAAATGCATCTGTTGGATGCATTCCCCAGGCCGCAAGTATCCCAGGGGCGTTCCGCGGCGGGATATATGAAACGATGGTGAACGGACAGGGTCGATCCCTCCTTACCGTGGTCCTGGTGATGGCAGGGATGGTCGTCGTGCTGGCGGGGCTCAAACTTGGCGCCACTGTCGTAGGACCCATCCTCCTCTCGGTGTTCTTTGCCATAGTGCTGACCCCGATGCTGAAGTGGTTCACCCATAGGGGCATGTCCTACCGGTGGGCCCTGGTTCTCACGATGTTCTTGATGGCCGTACTGGGGGTCGCAGTGATCGCATTCCTCGTCCTTACCCTGATCGGACTTAAGGACCAGATAGCCATCTATGAGAACGACTTCGCCCAGACCGCCAACCAGTTCCGCCCGCTTTTCCAGATCATAAGCTCCAACGTCCGGCTGACCCAGGTCACTACGGTCCTCCTCGACGGCGTGTTCGTCCTGTTCGGCACGCTCTTCCTGCTGATGGAACTTCCCAGGTTCCACGCAAGTATGGTGACCAGGTTGGGCCAAGACCACGTGATCGTGCGGGGCAGCGAGGAGCTGTACCACGATATCATCGATTACTTCATCGTTCGGATAAAGATCAATCTCTATACCAGCATTGGGGCGGTCGCCGTGCTTTTGGTGCTGGGGATTCCCTATGCGCTCCTCTGGGGGCTGCTAGCATTCACTCTGAGCTTCGTACCCTACATAGGCTACCTCTTAGCGGCCATACCGCCTATCCTGCTTGCATGGGTCCAATATGGCCCGGTAGGGGCGGTGGCGGTCCTGTTGCTCTACGGCCTCATCAATGTGATCGCCGAGTACCTGATCTTCCCTCAGCTGGCGAGCAAGGCGCTTGCCGTCCCCATCTATGTGGTGTTCGTCTCCGTCTTCTTCTGGGGGTGGATCCTGGGTTTATCCGGAGTGCTCATGGCCGTTCCTCTGACCATGGCCGCGATGATCTTCCTCGGCCATTTCGAAGAAACGGCCTGGCTGGTCCCGTTCTTCAGAGGCGGGCGATCCAAGGAAAGAAGAAAAGGACCGCTCGGCAGGAAAAACCCCTGATCGGTCAGGTCTTTGATCCAACTGCCGATGATACGAACGTTCGGTCCTCTTGCTATAGGGGACCTTGAATTGAAAATCAACGATATTATTGTTCGTTGATTGGTGAAACGCTCCTTTTAGCCCTCCATAAGATGCATTCTATGTATAAATGTTAGATATTCATCATGAAATGCAGCGTATTGTATGTAGACATTCATCAGACGAACAATTTTTGACAGAAGCGTTAGACATGTGAACAATAAGATATAAGTCTCCAATCAGCACTCCGCCTCCATACCGATCCACGGTACCGAAGGATGAAGCCCGCCCCAGGGGTCTAGCGGGCAACACAAAGGCCGTGCCGGAATGAACGATCCGTCGCAGGATGGGGTCCGAAGACACCTGTCAACATTCTGGGAACCGGTCGCTTTCACCTCTGGCATGACTTCTGCGATCCGGAAGCCGAGCATACGTGTTCGACTTTCCAGGTACCGTTCACTATTCGAGAGGCCGTCGAACCCGGACGGCCCATATAAGGTTCCAAGGAGATTTCCGAATGAACGCCGCTTCATCCGACCAGGTATGCACACCCGAGACCGCAAAGTCGCCCGACCCGTGGAAGGTCCACCAGAACGCCAAGGACCTGTTCCCGGAGCGGGATGAGGCGCCCCAGGGCAGGTTGGCCAAAGAGATCGCCGCATTGAACCTGCCGGACCTGAGGGTCCTTTCGGCCAAGGGCGCGAAGGCGCTCTACTCTCGCGACCAGGCCGATGTGCCGGACCTGATGAAGACCGCGATGTTCGATTCCATGCCCGACGTGGTCGTCCAGCCGTTCTCGGTGGCCGCCCTCCAGGGGGTCATGAGATATGCGTCGGCGAACAAGGTCGCGGTGATCGTCCGAGGCGCCGGTTCCTCCCCTTTCGGCGGCTCCATGCCGGTGAAGGGCGGCATCGTCCTGGACATGAACACCCTGGACCAGGTATCGGACCTCGACGCGGCCAACGCCACCGTCAAGGTGCAGGCGGGCATCCGCTGGGCGGACCTCGAGTGGTTCCTGGAGAGCAAGGGTCTTAGCGTGCGCTCGTCGCCGTCCAGCCGGTTCTCCACCGTGGGGGGCTGGGTCGCCGCCGGGGGCATAGGCATCGGCAGCGTTTCCGCCGGGCGATTGATCTCGTCGGTCACCTCCCTCGACATCGTGACCGCCCAGGGGGACGTCAGGACACTGACCCCGGGGGACGCGCTGTTCAAGCCGCTGTTCGGGAGCGAGGGGCAGGTCGCGGTCATCGCCGCGGTCACCCTGAAGCTCCGGCAAAGGCCGGCCGCTCCGTTCCCCCAGCTGGTGTTCTTCACCGATCACGCATCGGCCATCGCGCACGCCGCCAGCGTGGCCGCGGCGGAGAAGAGGCCGCTGGACCTGACCTACTACAGTCCGGCCAAGTTCAAGCGGCTCAACCAGTCCATCAACCGCGGGGACATCCCGGAGGCCCACGGCCTTCTGATCACCTACGAGAGCGAGAAGGACGCGGCCGGCGCGCCCCCGCTGCCAGGATCGGCCAAGGTCGCCCAGCCCTACCTCTCCCACCTGATGTGGAACGAGCGGTTCTTCCCCATGAAGTTCCGAACGCTCGGCCCGGGCCTCATGGGCTCGGAGGTCCTGGCCCCCCGGGCCGACCTGTCCCAGATCGTCGGCAAGGCCCTGGAGGTCTGCGAGAGGCACGAGATCGAGCCGATGCTGGAGATCCACTTCCTGGACAACGGGGACGGGATGCTGCTGTGCTACTACATCACCGACCAGACCCGGCAGCTGAAGTACACCATGGACTCGTTCCGGGGGCTGCTCATCAGCAAGGCCCTGTACGACGAGGGCGCCAAGCCCTACTCGTTCGGCGTATGGAACCATTCCTTCGTCGACCACGCCGATCATGAGGAGATGACGGGACTGGCCCACGCCAAGAGGGAACTGGACCCCCAGAACATCATGAACCGCGGCAAGTATCCGCGACTGAGCGGGAAGTTCGGCGGCCTGCCCGCGGCCCTGTTCAGCCCGGGAATGCTGGGCTCGGCGCTGAGAGCGGTCAACGCGCTCGGCGCCCTTTCGGCCATGGGCATCAAGGTCGTCGCTTCGGGAGACCTGATGGTCCGGGAGGACGACGATGTGCTCCTGGCGGCGGTCGACCAGTGCGCCATGTGCGGCGCCTGCGTGGGGGTGTGCCCGGCCTACTCGATCACCAAGGACGAGCGCGTCACGGGGAGGGGCAAGCTCCTCACCGTCCGCCAGATGGCCACCGGCGGGGTGAGCAGGGAGCATGCCCACATCACTTCCCTGTGCATGCGCTGCAAGGCCTGCGAGCAGGTATGCCAATCGAAGCTGTCCCTGGTGCCTCTGTACGAGGAGATGGAGAAGAGGCTGGCCGCGAAGCACGGCCGGGATGACGAACAGGTCAGGCGCTTCATCGAACTGGCGGAGAGCTCCGCCTGCTACGACGCGCTGGTGGACCGGGGCCTGGTGCTCGGCGCCGCCGGCAAGAACGCCGAAGGAGGCAACTGAGATGTACCATCACTATCACATTCCCAAGAAAGAGCTTCCCCTGCCATCCAGGCCGTTCGGCAAGATGGCGGTCGTCCGGAGCGACAGGTGCATGAACTGCGGACGATGCGTGGCCGCCTGCGTCTACGGCGTGCACGAGCGATCGGCGGCCGACCCCCGCATCATGGCCGAGCCGAAGAACAGCCTGTGCAAGAACTGCCTGAGGTGCGTCGAGAACTGCCCCCAGAGGGCGCTGACGGTGCAGATCTCCCCGGAATACCAGGCCCTCGGGGAAGGGGTGTGGACGCCGACCCGGGTGATGACCATCTGGAACGAGTCCCAGAACGGCAAGCTGCCGGTGTTCGGCGCCGGGTACCGCGGCATGTTCGTCGGTCCAGGCTACGATTCGATGTGGACGGACATGTCCGAGATCGTCCGGCCCACCAGGGACGGCATCCACGGAAGGGAGTACATATCGACCGTGGTGGACCTGGGGCGCCGGGTCGACCATCTGGAGTTCGGCCCCGCGGGCAAGCTGCTCACCCAGATGCCCAGGACCGTCGAGGTCCCCCTGCCGATGCTCATGGACGTCAGCCGGCTCCCCGACCTGGTCGCCGCTCCGTTCGAGGGCCTGATCAGGGCGGCCAGCACCCTGGGGACGATCCTGTTCTTCCCGGCGGGAGGGAAGCTTCCGGAGGGATTGGGCGAGGCCGCTGCGTGCCTGGCCCCGGTGTTCTCGCCCCGGGGTACGGCCGTACCTACGGTGCGGTCACCGAAGATGGTGGAGTTCGAGCTGTCCCTGGACTGGCGGAGCGACCTGGCGTCACTGAGGTCCCGGTTCCCCGACGCCATCGTCGGCGTTCGGGTCGAGGTCTCCGAAACGATCGAGGAGATGGCCATCGACCTGGTCACCGCCGGCGTGGACGTATTGCACCTGCTGTATGATGAGCAGGGCCGGGAGAAGGGCACCGGGCGGCTGGCCAAGGACTCGATCCTGTCGATCAACAAGGCGCTGGCCCAGAGGTCGCTGCGGGAGTCGGTGAGCCTGCTGGCCGCGGGCGGCCTGGCGGCGGCCGAGCACGTGCCCAAGAGCGTCATCTGCGGCGCCGACGCCGTGGTGCTGGAACAGGCGCTGAAGGTGTCCCTGGGCTGCCATGCCGGACCCACCTGCAACGTATGCCCCATGAGCAAGGAGGACATCACCACCGACTACGCCTACTGGCGGGTCGTCAACATGGTCGGCGCCTGGAGGGACCAGCTGCTGGAGGTCATGGGCGCCATGGGCGTCCGGGAGGCGCGGCGACTGCGCGGCGAGATAGGCCGCGCCATATTCTACGAGGATGCGGAGAAGGACGCCTTCGCCAACATCCAGGGAGGTGCGTGAGATGGTCACTGCGACAACGCCGTTCGTGGACGAGGGCCTCGATCAGGTGCCGTCCCGCCTGCTGCAAAGGATGAACCGATATAATGTCACCCGGGGCGATGACTGCCTCAGCTGCGGCCTCTGCGCCTCGCTGTGCCCCCACGGCGTGCACAAGCGCGTGGAAGGACACGTGCACATGCTGATGCCGGTCGAGGCCCGCTGCATCGGTCCCAGCTGCGAGTCGAACTCGTTCTACTGCGTCAAGAACTGCCCGACGCGGTCCCTGGCCCTCGCCCCGAACCCCGTCTTCGCCAGCATGGGCGATCCGCGCTGGACCCCCGACATGATATTGGCGACCTGGAGGCAGGCCGAGACCGGCCGGCCCATCCCGCTGGACCACTTCACCCAGACCGGCAACTGCGGGGGCGGGTTCGACCGGATACTGTTCCCGCTGCCGCCGATGAGGGCGAACTTCCGCCCGGAGGAGATATCCACCGCCATCGACCTCAACCACCGCAAGGTCGGAGAGAAGATCAGGATCGACATCCCCGTCTACGGCGGGGGCATGTCCTTCGGTTCGATCAGCAAGCGGACCATGATCGCCCGGGCCATGACCGCCAAGGAGTGGAACACCTTCACCTGCACCGGGGAGGGCGGTTACCCCGACCTCCTGGTGCCGTACAAGGAGCATGTCATCACCCAGATCGCCACCGGTCTCTTCGGCGTCAGGGAGGAGACCATCAAGCGCGCCCCCATCGTGGAGTTCAAGTACGCCCAGGGGGCCAAGCCCGGCCTGGGCGGTCACCTGCTCTACGAGAAGAACACCCCCGAGGTGGCCAAGATGAGAGAGGCGGTGCCCTACACCAGCCTGTTCTCCCCGTTCCCGTTCCACAGCGTCTACTCGGTCGAGGACCACCAGAAGCACCTCGACTGGATCCACGCGGTGAACCCGAAAGCGTTGCTGTCGGTCAAGGTGTCCACCCCCAACGACGTGGAGATGGTGG
>CAYZEV010000010.1:0-62168 GCA_964477865.1 uncultured Methanomassiliicoccaceae archaeon
GGGCTCATGGTCTAGTGGCTATGACGTCTCCCTGACACGGAGGAGATCGCCGGTTCGAATCCGGCTGAGCCCACTCTTCTTCCTATCCAAAAATTAATGGGACTTTCGGTCATTTACCTCTTCTTCTGACTGGTGTCACATTGTGTTGTCCTAATTGAATTTCATTTTTTATCATGTGGATTGATACCTGAGCGGTCCGATCGCGACCCTTTATCATACGAATTTTCCTGACTTTTTATACAGATAAATGAGAACATTGTCCCCTTGCGAAACCCTATCTGCTGTCCTTCGTCCATCCAACGATTTTTTCCCCTGAAAATTCCCCAGTGTCCGTTGGTGGTCGTAATCCTTCACTTTTTCTACATCCCCGATCGCCATTATTTTTGCAGTTACCCGTCGAAGTGTAAACCAAGCCAGAATATGGCAATTCAACCGATCCTATGGCGCGTCTGTATGACGTATATCGCAAGGCCAACGAGCATCACAAGGCTGCCGCCGATCACCGATGCGATGGGCAGCGTGAATGACAGAATTAGACAGCCGATCAGGCCCACTACTGCAAGCTCCCTGCGGTATAGGCGCTCGTTCTCTTTCAGGGTGTAGGCAGCCAGGTTGGTGATCGCATAATAGAGCAGAACCGTGAACGAGCTGAAACCGATCGCCGAACGAACATCGGCCACCAGGACGATGGCGGTCAAAACCAGCCCCACAGTGATCTCGGCTAGATACGGTACCTTGTATCTAGGATGGACCTTTGCTAGATATGAGGGTAATTTGCGATCGGCAGCCATGGCAAACATCGTGCGGCTGACACCGGTCATCAGAGAAATGAGAACGCCCAGCGTGGCAAAGGTGGCGCCGACCACGACGATCCATTGCCATTGACTGAAACCTGCTTCCGAAACCGCCGTCGCAAGGGGCGCGTTCGATCGCGACAACGCAACAGGTCCCACAAGCATCAGGGCCGACAGGACCACGACCGCATAGACGATCAATGTGATGCTCAAGCCGATCAGAATGGCCCGTGGAATGACCTTCTTGGGGTTTTCCACTTCTTCGGCCAGGGTAGCGATTCTAGAGTATCCTGCAAAGGCAAAGAACCAAATCCCCGCAGATTGAAGTATGCCGTAAAGACCGTTGGGGCCATACAGGGGTTGCAGGTTGTCAAGGCTCGGCTGACCGCTCAATATCATGACGACGATGGCGAAGAGCGTTAGCAGTACTATGGATACGATGACCTTCGTGGCATTGGCGGTCTTCTCGATGCCGAAGTAATTCAGAGCCATGAACGTGACCACCGCACCTGCTGCCAACAATCGTGCGTGAGCTGGATAGATGTAGTAACCGAAGGTCAGGGCGACCGCGGCGCAGCTAGCGAACTTACCGACCACGAAGCCCCAACCCGCCACCCAAGCCCAGAGGTCGCTGAGCCTCTCTTTGGCATAGACATAGGTGCCGCCCGACGATGGATACAGCCGTGCCAATTGGGCCGACGAGATTGCATTGAAGAACGCCACGGCAGCAGCGATGACAAGGCCGAAAACCAACCCCGCTTGAGCGACCGAAGCGGCAGGTGCGAGGGCTGCGAATATGCCAGCACCTATCATCGAACCAAGTCCGATGAAGACCGCGTCTTGCGTCCTGAGCCTCCGCGACAACCTGCTCGGTTCTGCCGTCATTATTGGTCCCGTTCAGTGGTTGATTAATATCGACCTTCTGTCAAATATTATTACATAAAATTTTTGATAGCCGAAAGGACGCGATAAATGCATCAGGACAGGCCCTCCATGTTATGGTGATATGTAGAAAATGAATGCCTCCTCAATAGGGGGAGGCGATGAGTTTGTCGAACTGGCTGCGCGTTAATCCGAAGGATTATAATTTCGCGTTACATCATCGACATTAAGCGATGATTGGTCCCTTCTGAGCTCACTCTTCATATTAACCAGGCCTTCCCGAGATTCTAGTAAAATTTATACTGTTTTGAAGCTGGCTGGTCAATTAACAAGCGATCGAACGTTCATAGACATAAACGAGCACAGGGCCTGCTCGGCGGAGCAGCAGGACCCCCTCGTCACTGATAGAGCTGCGTTACCTAAATCATTTTATTCACTACAGCCTTCCAAGTCATCATGACCTTGGACGGTGCGTTTACCTATCCGGCGACCCTCGTCACCAACCGGTTGCGGTTGCGTCAGATCCAGATCGCGGACGCTGAGGCGCTGTACGCGGTCAAGTCCGATCCGGAGGTCACCAGTCGCTATGGGCAAGAGCCCCATAGGTCCGTGGACGAGACCCACGCATGGGTCCAACGATGCCTGGCCGATTATGAACGCCATGAAGCGATCGTATGGGCCATCACGTTGAAGGATGATGAGAAGGCGATCGGCGAATGTTGCCTCTGGAATTTCGATCCTAACTTCCACTTTGCCGAGCTCGGTTACGAACTGCATCCGGCCCATTGGCACAATGGCCTCATGACCGAAGCCTTGTCGGCCATCCTGACCTATGGGTTCGGCGACCTGGGATTACATCGGATCGAAGCGGACCCGCTGGCAGCCAACAGGCCCTCCCAGGAGCTCTTGCTCAAGCTCGGCTTTACGCATGAAGGCACCTTGCGTCAGCGCCACTTCTTTCACGACCAATACTACGATATGCTTGTTTTCGGGCTGCTCAAAAAGGAATGGATGGACCGGTTGACCGGCCTCTGAACAGAAGACCTTTGCTCCCCTATTTCAGATCAGGCCGCATCCATGATTATTCCCTGATATCATCCGGCTCATCGAGCTGTCTTTTTCGGACCTTTCGTTTTCTTCCCCATCTTCAGGGCATTGTCCAGATCGGCCAGGATATCCTCCTTGGCCTCTATTCCCACCGAGAGGCGGACCAATCGATCGCTGAGCCCGGCCCGGGTCCTTTCCTCGACCGGTATGGTGCTCTGGGTCATGGACCAGGGGTGCTCGATCAGGGATTCCACGCCACCCAGGCTCACCGCCAGGGCGATGAGCTTGGTCGATTCCAGGAACCTCTTGATGTCCACCTGGGGAGACAGATCGAAGGACACCATGCCGGAGAACCCGCTCATCTGCCGCTTGGCCAGCTCGTGATGGGGGTGGCCCTTCAGACCAGGGTAGAGGACCTTCGTCACCAGCTCATGCTGCTCCAGGAACTTCGCCACGGCCAGGGCGTTCTCCTGGTGCTTCTCCATGCGCAAAGGAAGTGTCTTTATCCCCCTCATCACCAGGAAACAGTCCAACGGACCGGGGGTGGCTCCCAGCGTCTTCTGCAGGAACCTCGTTTCGGCCAATATCTCCTCATCATCGGTCACCAGGGCGCCTCCCAGAACGTCCGAGTGGCCGGAAACATACTTGGTGGTGGAGTATAGCGACAGATCGGCCCCCAGCTCGAGCGGCCTCTGGAAGTACGGGCTGGCAAAGGTGTTGTCCACCACGACAAGTGCTTCGGGGTTATGATCATGGGCCAGTTCGGCCACCTCCGCAATATCGATGATATGCAGTTGGGGATTGGTGGGGGATTCTATCCACACCATGTCCACGCCCTGCTTGACCGACCGATGGACGGCCTCTTCGTCGGTGAGGTCGATGTAGGTGAACTCGGGTCCGAACCGGGTCAGGCACTTGGAGAACAGCCGGTAGGTGCCCCCGTAAAGGTCGTTGGTCACGAGCACCTTGCTCCCTTTTTGCAGCAGGAATGCGGCCGTGGTCGTCGCCCCCGTGCCGGATGAGAAGGCCAATGCCCCCAGCGCACCCTCCAGGGAGGCCAGCTTTTCCTCGAGCGCATGGCGGGTGGGATTGTCCGCCCTCGAATATTCATAGAGGGGCGTCTCGTCCATCTTCTCTCGGGCGAACGTGCTGGCGAGGTGGATCGGAGCCACCACGTCCCCGTACCGAGATATTTTTCCCCTCCCCTCCCCACAATGTACAGCGTTCGTAGCGAACTTCATGCTCACACCAGTAACGAGGTCTGTTGACCACCTAATCCATTTGAGGCCGGGATAGATTTAGGTTCGCCTCACCTTGATCGTACCTTCGGAGAGATGGTAGCTCATGCGTTGGGCCCTTGTTTCCTTGTGTCGTTTCCAATAAGCTTGATGTTCCCCAACCGCGGTCGATACAAGGGCTCAACGAGGAGTTTTCTGCTTTGTCCTGCCGACCTGTCGGCCGTTGAATGTTAACAATTGTTATTTTATTATAATTAATCTGGCAAGCGCCATCGCTTAAGTATCGAAAATCATTCTCCCCGTCAAGGGGATTCGAGATGCTTACTTCAATGAGGTTCGAGCAGGACGAGGGCAAGGAGTGCGGCCGCCTCGCCGTATATCTCCGCAAGTCGTGGACCTGCCGGGTACCGCTCGGCTACATCGAGTATGAGAATGCTGAGGAGAGGGAAGCGGTCCGCAAGATAATGATCGCCGACCATCCCGAGGTAGAGGTCATCGGACCCGAGGTCACCATCGGCATCTTCATGGAACTCTATTTCAAACCGTGAGGTGATAAAATGGAACTGAAGATCCAGATCGTAAAGGACGAGGGTAAGGAAAGCGGCATTATCCACATCCACAAGGTCGTCGGTGCTGATATGAAGAAGGTCGGAGAAATGAAGTTCAGCGATGAGGGCGACAGGAAGTGGTTGCTGATGGTCCTCACCCAGGACCACCCCAACGTCTGCTGCATCCCATAAATCATTTTCCATTTTAATATTATCCAGTATTATAATTGTAAGCCATTAACGCCCTTAACAATCGTGTAGTTGAAATAGAGCAAAGGGTTTCCCGACCTAATCTCGGGAGTTTTTTCCATGTGGGCGCCAACCAGGGATGGGAAATTGAGCAAGATCGCGAGCAAGACTCCGATACCTCTGTCCGGGCTGATGCTCGGCCTGTCGTCCACGGGCAACATGATTCCTGAGTTCAGGTGGTTCTTCGGCTTCTTCGCGTTCGCCATCCTGGCCGTTCTCATCGTCAAGATAGCCTACGACTGGGGCACCATCAGGGACGATCTCAAGAACCCTGCCATCACCGGCATCGCCTGCACCTTCCCGATGGCCATCGCCGTCCTGTCCACCTACATCAGGCCGTACCAGTTCGACGCCGCGTTCATGATGTGGATCGTGGCGATGCTCATCCACGTCTGTCTGATGGTCTACTTCGCCGGCATAGCCATCCTCAAATTCGACCTCAAGAAGTGCCTGCCGTGCTACTTCATCGTGTACGTCGGCTTCTCCGTGAACGCGTTCATCGCGCCCGTCTACGGTTACACGGAATTCGGCCAGGCCCTGTTCTGGTTCGGCCTCGCCTCGTTCCTCGCGCTGTTACCACCCCTGCTCTACCGTGTGCTGGTGATCAAGGGACTACCGGAGCCGATGGTCCCCACTGTGGTCATCTTCGCCTCTCCAGCGAGCGTGGTCCTGTACGGCTACCTCAGGGCTTTCGGCGCTTCGGGGGCAGAGTGGATGGTATGGCTGCTCTTCGCCTTCTCCCTGGTGTTCTGGGTAGGCTCGCTGACGCTAATCCCTAGGGTGCTCAGGATGAAGTTCTACCCCAGCTACTCGTCCCTGACTTTCCCCCTGGTGATCACCGGCATAGCGATGAACGCCACCTATATGCACTTCAAGGAGGTCGGCAACGACATTGCCTTGTTGCAGTACCTCGCTGGGGTCACCATCGCCGTAGCGGTCGCCTTCGTCCTGTACGTTCTCATCAGGTACATCCACCACTTCCTGATCAGAGGCAAGATACGCTCGAGCGTGAAGAACCCTGTAGCAGAACCCTAGGAAAAGGAGAGCTCGAAGGAGCAAGCGATTACTGGTACACCCGCGAACTACTCAAGTGCAAGGGAGCGACTTTTACTGAGTACGTCAGCTATTGATGAGCCAGATAGTAAGGGAACAGATCAAAAATGGATGCGGTCCGGGCGGATCACGGCATCCGCTTGTCAACCTCTTCCCAATTTACCAGGTCCCACCAGTTCTCCACGAACTTGCCCCGGTCGTTCATATAATCCAGGTAATAGGCATGCTCCCACACGTCGAGCACCAGGAGGATCTTCTGCTGCGGAGGCACATTTACGTTGTGCTTTTCGATCTGGTTGATCTGGATCCCCTTTGTTTTGCCGCACCAGGCTAGCGCCGCCCACCCACCTCCCTCACAAGTGGTGGCGGCCTGACTGAACTCCTTCTTGAAGCGCTCGAAGGTGCCGAAGTCCCGGCTGATGGCGTCGCCGATCTTTCCGCCGGGCTTGCCTCCTCCCTTCCCGGTGGGCGCCATGTTCTGCCAGAATTTCTCGTGTAGGAAGAGGCCCCCGAAGTTGAAGGAGAACTCCTTGCACAGAGCCTTCGTGTCGACGTCCGTGTTCTCCTTGCGCGCCTTGTCGAGCTTGTTCAGGATGTTGTTCGCCCCGTTGACATAGGCGGCGTGGTGCTTGTCGTGGTGCAATCTCAGCAGCTCCTCCGATATCACGGGCGCCAGCGCTCCGTAGTCATAGGGCAGCGGCTCCAGAACGTACCTGTTATCTCCCAAAACGATCACCTAGTAACTATTGGGTTTCACTTCCATCGGCCAGTATATACTCCTTACCATCGTCCATGGCCAAGGCGAAGCTAGTTTCCCGTGGGTCACAAGGCCCCTTGGAATATCTCTTGATGGCCGCGCCATTACCCGGCCGACCTGAGCCCTTCCTCCGGAGAGATTGACGAGACAGCCATCCCTTCTCCACATCGTGCAATCGAAATGAGCATGGTCCTCGGGCCATGAGGATCGAGCGTTTTTAATGGTAGATGGTGTGTTAATCGGAAGGCATCAAGGTTGTATGTCGGCGACCTTGGCGGTCATGACGAACCGGCCATCAAGGATCCTCGTCTTGAGGTCCTCCATGGTACGGAGGGCACCCTCCCGGTTGGAGCCGCGGCAAACGATCGGCATAGTTCTGACATCACCGTTCACCGTCGCCCTCACCTTCCCCAGTGTGCCCTTGAAGCGCCCCTGTTCGCATGCCCCGACGCATGCACCGCAGTTGACGCACCTCGACCGGTCGATCGTCGGGATACCGTCGCATCGTCTAACGGCCGAGGTCGGGCAGACGCTCTCCGCTGAGCAGTCATGGCACTGGGCGCATGGTCCGTCCCCTACTACAGTGATGACCTCATCGCCCGACCAGGCCTGGCCGTAGTCCGCCTCGCCTATCTTGTGCCGGTCCCGGATGTCGCCTATCGAGAGGGGGATATCCTCGTCCTTGGTCATCACCGACTTAAGCAACGAATCATCGAGGATGGGTATCGGCACGGCGTAGGTAGAGAGGCACTCCGGCCCAGCAGCGGTCAAGAAGCCGCCCATCAAGGTGGGCTCCATGCCCTTCATGTCCGCGACGGCCATCAGGTTGGGGTACTTCGGTGAGCACCGTGTTCCGGTGCTGTACACGAAACCTTCGGCCCCGTTGAACAGCACTTTCGTTCCTACGCCAATGGTCCTGAGCTCCGGGTCGTTCTGCACCGGATTGAGATGCCCGCAGCCGGAGAAGGCCACCCCGCCGTAGTTGGGCGGGAAGGGTTGGCAGTGAAATATCGAACTGAACTCCGCGCCCGACGGGTTGACGAAGGCGCGGTAGTTGCGGAAACAGTTCCGAGAGCTCAACAGCTTGGCGGTGGGCATGTCATCGATGGTCAGGACCGCCTCCACCTCCCGTCCCTCTTTGGAGGTCGCCTCCACGGTGACCGCTTTGCCCTCCGCCAGGTCCCTGAACAGGAAGCTGCCGCCATAGTCCGGTCTTTCCTCGCTCTCCGTAGTGCCGAAGACCATGACATCGATGACGCCCAAGCTTTCGTTAGGGCAGGGACCGACGCTCACCGGAACACCGTTGATGCGGGCCTTCATGAACTTACGGTGAAGGCCCGCTTTGGCCACCGGAAATGACAGGACCGCATATGTGCCGCTCATGATCCCCATCGTACCGGTGGTCACGACATCGACCTCTCGGATCTCGCCCTCCCGACCGTCTGCCAGCAGCTCTTCGACCTCCCTGGCGGTGAGGACCATCGCCTCGCCCTTGGCGATCCTTCCGTTGATGTCCTCGATCGTCCGCTTCATGGGAAACAGGACCTTATCTCGTCTCACATAGAAAACTATCATATCGGTCGAGCGGCCCTCGACGAACCAATATCACCTGGTGATGTTCGAAGGAACGGACACCATCATTTTGTCACTGAACGCTCATGACCACGCATTGGAAAACGCTATGTGGTGGGCTTGAATGTATCTTAACCGCGAGCAGGAGTTGGCATCCTCGGGCGAGCTCGGTCCATCCCCTGAATGGGCCATGAGAGTGCTCTGCCGCTTGGGCGATCACCACCATGCCGCCCGTCTGGTCCCAGTTCGTTCCACTCACATACCGGATTGGTGCGCTCGAAAGCTATCAGAACTGCCGTTCGACATCTCGGTCGCCGATCCCCTCTTGACATACACAACTGCCAATCCCGGTGGGACCGACCATGGCCTAAGCTTGGACAAGATGGCCTGGGAGAACCTGGGAGTGCGTATCTCCTACACCTGCACCCCATATCTCGTGGGCAACCATCCCAATCGCGGAGAGGTTGTGGCTTGGGGCGGTCGGGCCGCGTCGGCCTTCGTCAATTCGGTATTTGGCGCTCGAAGTGAGGTGGAAAGCTTCGATTCGGCGCTGGCCTCAGCCATCACCGGGCTAACGCCGGAGAGGGGCTTGCACCTGGAAGAGAATCGACAAGCGACGATGGCTGTGCTTGTTCATGAGGTGGATGACCTCGACTACTCCATGCTGGGCTGGTCCCTCTCTCGCGTTTTGAAGGGTGAAGTCCCCCTACTCTGTGGGGTCCGCCCCAGCTTCGACGAGGCCAAGAAGCTAGCCTTTACGATAAACGCTATCGGGAATATGCCTCTATTCCTAATGCAAAAAGGAATCGTTCCTCCTCTACGCCTAGAGAGGTTGGATCTAGACATGGATGAGATACATGAGTCGATCGAGATGGAATGGGGCTTCGCTCCTGACCTCGCCATCGTCGGCTGTCCTCATCTTTCTGAGCAAGAGATCAATTGGTGGTCCAAACGCCTAGCCGACCGAGTTAATAGAGGTATGGAAGCATGGTTCTTCACCTCCCGCCTGTGCTTAGACAAGTGTCCATTGTCCGGGGCCGTGCTACGGTCCGTGGGAAGGGTCTTCGTTGACTGCTGCCCCCTTACCATGCAAATAGAACTGAAGGGTCGAAAGGTCGCCTGCGACAACCCCACCCTTGCTGCCTCCCTAATCAGTGCTGGCGTTAAAGCACACTTCATCCCGTCCAAGTTCTTGCACGAGCTAATGGTCACAGGATTTAGGGGATGAGCGACATGGCACGATACTTTCTCATGAGATCATAGTGGTGCCATAACAAGCACCTGACCCAGATGGCCGATAAGTTTAACAATCGTGAAAATTATCAATTGCCCATATACGCTCCGCCTGAGTTAGTGGAAACAGCATGCTATTCGAAAACATCCTGGGAACGATCGGCAGAACGCCAATGGTCAAGATCAACCGCATGATCTCGCCTGGTTGGGCTCAGATATATTGTAAGCTCGAGTCGTTCAATCCCATGCAATCGGTCAAGGACCGTGTGGCCCTCTCGATGGTCGAGGAGGCCGAGAGGACAGGTGCCCTGAGGGAGGGAGTGATGGTAGTGGAAGCCACCAGCGGGAATACCGGCATAGGCCTGGCCATGGTCTGCGCGGCCAGGGGCTACCGCCTTGTCCTTACGATGCCGGAGACCATGAGCGTGGAAAGGCGAAAATTGCTGAAAGCGTTGGGAGCGAACCTAGTGCTCACTCCCGGGCCCGAAGGAATGGTCGGCGCCGTCGCCAAGGCCAGACAGATCCATCAGAACGACCCCGATCACTACCTGACCCTGCAGTTCGACAATCCCGCCAATCCGCAGGTCCACGAACAGACTACTGGTCAGGAGATACTCGGCGAGTTCCCGGACCTCGACGCGTTCGTTTCCACGGTCGGCACGGGAGGGACCATCACCGGCGTGGGCAGAGCCCTCCGGACCAGGGGGCTCAGGACCCTTATTATTGCGGTCGAACCGGCCGATTCGCCCGTTCTCTCGGGAGGGGCGCCGGGCCACCACAACATCCAGGGCATAGGTGCTGGGTTCGTTCCGAAGATACTCGACATGAGCCTGATAGATAGGATCGTGGCCGTGAAAGAAGAGGATGCTATAGCAACCGCAAGAGAGCTGGCGAGGAAGGAAGGGGTCCTGGCCGGCACCTCCTCCGGCGCGGCCTTGTGGGCGGCCCTGCGTATAGCGGAGGAGCTGGGGGAGGGCAAGACGGTGGTCGTTGAACTCCCCGATACCGGAGAGAGGTACCTGGGCACAGGTATGTTCGATTAGGGGCGGACCGTTACCGATTCCGAACGCTCCCCCGGTCATTGGGCCCATATGGATGGATGACCAGATGGCTTTTCCAGATTATGCCGTTCGGACTTTTTCCGGCACCAGTCATTAACTAGGCCGTCGGGCACTTCGCGGCTAGGTGATATGCATCGACAGCCAGAGGCCCCGGTTCAAGGATGAGCGCTCTCCTGATTACAAGGTGATCTACGTGAGCGACATATTTGGCGGCCATCAGATAGACTATGTCGAATTGACGGTACGAACGGTATCGATCAATGCGATGGAGACCGAGAAGAGGGGAGAGATTGTCCTGGACAGGACCGAACAGGTATGCCTCAAGATGAGCCCTCAGGAGGCCACCGTGATCAGGGACTGGCTAAGCCTCCAATTGACCCAGATGGAGGGCAAGTTTGGGAGAATCCGTTTCCCGGGACAGGAAAATGATCCGATCTCGGAGAGAGATTCCGGTGCATCTCAATGGGCCGATGATGCTAACGAGGAGGTGATCGACCAGATCGAGGAGAAATCCACCGGGCCGATGTTCGCATAAGGCCCTCCTCCCAATTTTTTATCTTGGAAAAGGCGCGGCCCGTGGCCGCGCCGACCGTCCTTGACGTTTTATGGCCCGAAGTACCTGACAAGCAATTGGATACAGAACTGCGGGGAAAGTCAGATCGTCCAGTCCGTCTGGAACAGATCTGCCCCGGTCACTATTCCCGTTATCTTCCCGTTCCTTATGGTCAGGATGGCATGCTCTGCCCGGATCAGCGACTCTACCGCATCCTTCTCCACATCCTCGTTCACCACCGGGAACGGGTCGTCCATGATCGATCGTACCGGCCGACGCCCCACATCATCGGGTTTGACCCCGCCGAGTATCAGGCCCAATATGCACTTCTCGCTGATGCTCCCCACCGGTCGATCGCCATCGAACACGGGCATCTGGGACAGGTCAAATTCCTTCATCAGATCAGAAGCCTTTCTCACCTGCTCGTCCTGCTGCACGCCTATTATCCTCTTCGTGCTGATATCCTTCAGGCTTACCCTGTCCGACCTCTTGGCCGCTTCTTCATCCAAGGTCACCAGGAGCTTTACCACCTCAGTATAGCTTCCTTTGATCTTGGCCCTCTCTATCTTGGCGATCGTGGATTGGCTGACCCCGGCCTTTTTGGCTAGGGCGGATTGGGTCAACCCCAACGAGGTCCTTATCTTTTTGATCTGAGTTGTTTCTGGGAATCGATTTACTTTCAACGTCTCACCCATCCTTGGGAGTTCTTCACAATATTTTCACTCGACATCTGGTCACAAGCAAGGCATGGGCATCTCGTATCCGCGACCGGACGCTCGATCGCCTATGAGAGAGGACTTATCACAGCTCCCTCCAATAATGGAGCGCTTTGGTCCATCGGCCAGGTGCCCATCGCTGTTTCATTCAATGTTGATGAAATAGCCGGACCACTGAGGTCCGATGCGCCGGCAATTGGCCACCTTCATAGACGGTCTTTCGGCCGGGGCGATCTCATCACAACGATTAGAGACATGGCCCGCTCAGCTTGGCCGACCGAACCTGGTCAAAGAGCCGCATACTTACAATTGAGGAAAATAGTAATGGACGCATAGGGCGCATACATCCGATGTTCTCCCTGGCTAAGATCGCTTCACCTGATCCCCTCACGCCCATGGATGAACCGCTCGAGATCCCCGAGCAGAGCGTTTCGATGGCCCGTTCCATTTTTTCACATCCGGTCGTCGATGTCCTACCAGAGGACCATCGAGCTAAAGATGTAACAATTGTTAATTTATTTAATGATTACCCATCTTGATCCCATCGGGAATAATTTTGGTCAAACGGCCCAGGTTTGCTCCATGTTCAGTCTCTGCTTTTTCGATAAATTTAAAATGAGGAGAGCTTACCACTCGGACATTGGAAACCAATTAACAATCGTGAAATATTTAATGGTGAAACGATGGACAAACACATAATCGAAGCCCTTGGTAAGACCAAAGTGGTCATTGAGAACGGCAAAGTGATCGAGGTCGGAGAGCCCCAGGTGAACTACTGCCCGCTGTTCTTCAAGATGCGGGGGATCGAGGAGTTCACTTCCGACGTGGTTCGCCAGAACATGGAGTTTCGCATCAAGGATTTCGGGATGTGCACCCCCGACCGGGAGATGCGCATGAAGGACTTCCTTTCTTTCGGGGTATCTGAACTGCTCGGCATGTCCGTGGCCCGCGGAATGCTGGACTGCGCGGTGCTGGTATGTGATGGCGCAGGGACGGCCGTCGTCTCCGAACCTGAGCTGATCCAAGGAATCGGCGGGCGTATCTCCGGCATCATCTCGACCACCCCCATAGAAGCGATCATCGATACGATCGGCAGAGACCGGGTCCTGGACCCCTCCACCGCCGCCATCGACCAATTGCGAGGTGTGGATCTCGCCCTGAAACTAGGTTTCAAGAGAATCGGGGTGACCATCTCGGCCGCATCGGACGCCTCCTCCATCAGGAAGAAGTATGGGCAGAAGGTGGCCATCTTCGCCGTCCATGGGTCCGGCCGGACCTTGGAAGACGCTGACACATTGTTCGATAACTGTGACGTGATCACTGCTTGCGGGTCTAAGAACATAAGGGCTGTCGCAAAAGAGCGCAAGCTCTTCCAGGTGGGGAACAAGGTGCCGATATTCGCCTCCTCCCTTTGGGGCGAGATGTTGCTGAAGCATCGCCTCGAAGTGACCAAGATCGAGAACATCACTTCCCCTGAGGATCCTCCACGACCGCTGATCTGACCCGTTCAGAAACGTCCTAGAAGAATGGATGGACCATAGTGCCATCAAAAGGGATCGTGTCGATAGCCCCTCGGCTCGATCTCATCGGTCCTTTTTTTACTGGCTGAGGGACAAAACGATTAATACTTAACAATTGTTTAGCCATGAGGCTATCATCTAAGCTATGAAGAGGCGACCGTTATGGAAAGGGGGAAATGGTCAACCGAGCTGACGGACTACGACCAAAAAAGGTACCACCGCCAGATGATGATCAAAGGCTTTGGCCAGGAGGGGCAGAGGATGCTCAAGAACACCAAGGTGTTCGTCGCTGGCGTGGGGGGCCTCGGAAGCCCGGTGGCCACATACCTTGCCGTGGCCGGTTTCGGCCATATCACCCTAGCCGACCTGGACACGGTGGACCTGAGCAACCTGAACCGGCAGATACTGCACTGGGACAAGGACATCGATGAGGTGAAGGTCGTTAGTGGTTACGAGAAACTTCACCAGATGAACAAGGCGATCGAGATCTCGACCTTTCACGGAAGGATCGATGAGAACAATGTGTTCGACCTTACCAAAGACCATGACATAATCATCGACGCGATGGACAATTTTCCCACTCGGTTCCTGCTCAACAGGGCGGCCCTGAAGCATAGGATACCGTTCATTCACGCCTCGGTGTGGGGCATGGAAGGAAGGATGACCACGATCATACCTGGAAAGACCCCCTGCCTGGAGTGCGTGTTCCCTCATGTTCCTCCTAAAGAAGTCTTCCCGATCCTCGGAGCCACGCCTGGAGTACTAGGGACCCTGCAGGTCACGGAAGCGGTCAAGGTCGTCCTAGGCATAGGTAGAACGCTGGCGAACCGGCTGCTTGTCTACGACGGCGAGTACATGGAGTTCCACGAGATGACAATAGTGAAGGACTCTGCATGCACAGCGTGTGGTCAGGAACATTCAACCTGAACGGAGGTCAAGGAATTGAAGATACAAGTGAAGCTGTTCGGACACTTCCGGTACATAACCGACGGAAAGGAGATCGAGGTCGAGGTACAGAGCCATACGGTACAGGACGTGATATCGTCGCTGGTCGCAGCGTATCCCGACCTGGGCAGGGCCATATTGAACGATCTGGAGATCAAACCCTACGTGAACGTGATGCTGAACGGCAAGAGCGTCAAGGACAAGGCCGGTCTGGCCACCATCGTCAAGGAGAGCGATGACCTGGTCCTGTTCCCGCCAATGGCGGGGGGCTGAGCGCCACCACAAATCCCTTCCTTCCCATTTTCTAGATGGACAAACACCGTAGCCAAGGTTGAAGATTTCGGGTTGTTTTTTAGACCACTCACCCACCTTGATCCGGGGATTTTGATAAAATCTTAGGTGGATCGAGGTCGACGAGTTTTTAGTCCATATGGAATATTAACAATCGTTACAATTATATATCTTCATAAACTTGGCAGGACCCGTGCTGAGAAGGGATCGAGTTTGTTGTCGTGTGGCCTTGGCCTAGGCGATCTATTTTAACGGTCCGTTTCTCGAACCCTGCTGCCGTTGGTGGCGCGCTGGGGAATGCTCGTGAAGCTTTGCGATCCAGAGCGGTCCATCAGCGGAAGCTGGTATTCGGAGGTGAAGTCGATGTGGTACGATAATATCCTGCAAGCTATCGGAAAAACCCCCCTGGTGCGTTTGAACAAGGTCACCGAGAACATCTCGGCGACGGTATTGGTAAAGCTCGAGTACCTGAATCCTGGCGGCAGTGCCAAGGACCGCATCGCCCTGTCCATGATAGAGGATGCGGAGCATTATGATCGGCTTTCCCATGGAGGGACGATCGTAGAGAGCACCTCCGGCAATACCGGCATGGGTCTGGCCATGGTGAGCGCGGTGAAGGGCTATCACAGCATTTTCACCATTCCGGACAAGATGAGCCAGGAGAAGATCGATGCGCTGCGGGCGTTCGGATCGGAAACGGTCATCACCCCAACCAAGGTCGCCTCCGATGATCCCCGGAGCTACCTCTCGGTCGCCCGCCAGATAGCTCATGAAAGGCCGGATGCGATCTACATCGACCAACTGAACAACCCAGCGAACACCGAGGCCCATTACCGCACCACCGGTCCGGAGCTGTGGGAGCAGACCGATGGCAGGATCACCCATCTTATCGCCGGCGTGGGGACCGGGGGGACGATCTCAGGTACGGGCAAATATCTGAAAGAGCGGAAACCATCGACAAAGGTGATCGCCGCGGACCCGGAGGGTTCGGTGTATTATGATTTTTTTAAGACCGGAAAGATTTCCGAATCCCATAGCTATCTGGTAGAGGGCGTGGGCGAGGACATCCTGTGCCCGAACGTCAGGTTCGAGTACATCGACGACATCGTCCAGTTCACTGATAAGGATGCCTTTCTGATGGCCCGCCGGCTGGCCAAGGAAGAGGGGATTTTCGCCGGCGGATCTTCCGGAGCGGCCGTACATGTGGGCCTGAACGTGGCTCGAGAGCTAGGGCCTGAGGACATCGTGGTCATCATCCTCCCGGACGGCGGGGGGAAGTACCTGAGCAAGATCTATAATGATCAGTGGATGCGGGCCAATGACTTTTTGCCAGAGGTGGTTTAGATTAGGTTCGAGACCAAGGCCGTTCATGTCGGGGAGGAACCGGAGAAGCAGATGAACGGCGATGTGGTCGTGCCGATCCACATGTCCTCCACCTTTGCCCGGAGGAAGGTGGACCAGCCCCCCAACGGCTATGAATATTCACGTTCGAGCAACCCCACACGTAAAGCACTAGAGGAACGTCTGGCGGCTATCGAGAGCGGCATAGACGCCCTCGCCTTCGCCTCAGGGCTGGCGGCCGAATCCACCCTTATGTTCCTCCTGCGGTCGGGGGGCCGGGTGGTCGTGTGCAACGACCTGTACGGTGGGACGTTCCGGCTGTTCAAGCGTTGCTTTTCGCAGTTCGGGCTGGAGTTCGAGTTCATCGACCTCGCCGATCAGGACGCAGTGGACACGGCCCTATCCCAACGCACCGACATGCTATGGATCGAGACGCCCACCAACCCACTGATGCGCATCTTTGACATAAAGGCGCTCGCCAATAGCGCCCATGGTGCCAATAAGGAAACACTTGTGGTGGTGGACAACACCTTCGCCAGTCCGTACTTCCAGAGACCTTTAGAGATGGGAGCGGACCTGGTCGTGCATTCGACCACCAAGTACATCGGGGGCCATTCCGATGTTATCGGAGGCTGCGTCGTCGGAAAGGACGTCGATCTGATGAAACGGTTGAAGTTCTACCAGAACGCGGTGGGCGCCGTGCCGGGGCCTCAGGAATGCTTCCTCACCCTGCGGGGCATCAAGACCCTCCACCTTCGAATGCGGCAGCACGAAGAGAACGCCATGGCAGTGGCAAAATTCCTGGAAGGGCATGAGCTGGTGGAGCGGGTCAATTACCCGGGATTGCCTAGCCATCCCCAGCATGCTCTGGCCAGAAGGCAGATGAGCGGGTTCTCGGGCATGATGTCCTTCGTCGTCAGGGAAGGGCTGGACCCCACTAAGGTCGCCGAATCGACCAAGCTGTTTGCCCTCGCCGAAAGCCTGGGCGGGGTCGAATCGCTCATCGAATGCCCTTGCCAGATGACCCATGCGTCCATTCCTCGGGAGGAGCGAATAAGGAACGGCCTACAGGATGGCCTCATCCGTATTTCCGTGGGTGTGGAGGCGAAGGAGGACCTCATCGAGGACCTGGAACAAGCCTTGGAGCGGGCGATGTGATCGTCCGAACCGCGATCCTTCGGGTCGGGGATAACGATGCTGCCTCTGCCCCAAAACCATTTCCTCCGGGCCATTGTTAATCGAATCCCAATGAAAGTCCTGGCCACGCATGAACGCGGCAGGCAGGGTTGAGCGTTCTGACTCAATACATATCATAGATTAGGGAATTGGAAAGGCCAGCCCAAACTTTTTGTTCAATCAATCAGGCGTTCGCACCGCCTAACATATGAATAAAAAAGGGGGGCGGTGACCCGATGACGGTCCCGCCCAATGCATTTCTTGGTCATCATGCGCTGGCCTGAGAGGACATTTGGTCGATTCACTAGAACATGAAGGCCTTCCCGTCCAGATCGGACTTGTTGATGACCACGTTACCACCGTCGATCCTAATGGGCAGATAGCTGGGCCAGCAGCCGCCCGCGGTGTTCTCGGTGCCGATCTTATCGATGGCGAATATCTTACCACAGTTGTTGCACTCCATGACCGTCCCTGATTGCCGGTACCCTTTGTGATTGGCATAACAGACGTCGCACGCGTCGGTGGCAACATGCACTCCGCCGTTCGCATCCTTGACCTCAAAGAAGCGCACCGTCTTGCCACCCGTTTCATAAGTGCTGAACTGAGCGGTGGTGCTCAGCTCGGAAATGGGGATCATTATCTGGTTCGACGATGTGTTCACGCCGACCGAGCTGGTCGGCGTGTACCCATTGCTTGATCCGTTGTCCGCGACGGCAAAGTAGATCCCCACCAGGGCGATGAGGCCAATGATGATCACCCCTGTGATCGTCATTTTCCGTTTGCGTTTCCGCTCGCGTTCTTCTTTCTCTTTTGCTAACCGCTGCTTCTTCTCGTCCGCTCTATCTTTTCGACTAGACATGGTGTTGATCTCCTTCCCCCGTTACGCCTGTGTGCCCATCCTTTCGGGTTCTGGCGACGATCCGTTCATCATATCGGAGGCCAATACTCCGTCCACGATCTCCAGGGTCCGGTCCGCCATCGACGCCACGACGTTGCTATGCGTGACCATGACGATGGTGTGACCGCTGTCCCTCAACTTCTTTATCAGTTCCAGGACCTTTCGCCCGTTCTCTCCGTCCAAGTTGCCGGTGGGCTCATCGGCCATAATTATCTTGGGCACGTTCACCAGCGCCCGAGCTATGCACACTCGTTGCTGTTCGCCCCCAGAGAGGTGAGCGGGGATGTGGTCCATCCGATGGAGCAGACCTACATCTTCCAGAGCGTGCTTGGCTTCCGCCTCGTCCCCCGTGCCCGAGAAGTATTGGGCGATCATCACGTTCTCTAATGCGGTGAGGTACGGCACCAGGTGGTATTGCTGGAATATGAGCCCGATGTTCTCCCCCCGGAACCTCGTCAGTTCCTTCTGCGATAGGTTGGTCACCTCGGTCCCCGCGACCTCGACCGTGCCCTGGGTCGGGGAGTCCAAACAACTGATGATATTGAGGAGGGTGGTCTTGCCTGAGCCCGACGGGCCCATGATGGCGGTCCATTCCCCCTCCCGGATCGATAGCGTTATGTCCTTGAGCGCCCGGGTCTGAGCATCATAGTCCTTGATCACGTTCCGAACGCGTATCATGTCGTTCATCTAATCCCCCCTAAGTACCATTGCTGGCTCTATCTTGAGCGCCCGGCGGACCGGAATGATGGCCGCGAGCAGAGCTACAGCGACGGAAATCCCAATCGTTATCGGGATGGCCATGGGCATCAGGCTCACTCCTGAGCCGAACACGCTCTGCCCGATCAGCTCGGCGAGGCCGAAACCGACAACGAAACCGGCGATCCCGCCGACGATCCCGATGATGGCCGCTTCGGCCAAGAACAGAGAGCCGATGGTCCGGTTCGTGGAGCCGATGGCCTTCATGAGCCCGATCTCCTTGCGCCTCTCGATTACGCTGGTGGTCATGGTGGTCATGACCCCGAGCGCGGAGGCGCCAAGCGCTATGAACGTCACCAGGCCCATCATACTCTGGAGGCTCATCATGATGGATGTCTCCGAGTTCACCAGTTGGTTGACGGTCTTTGCCTGGACATCTGGCATGGAGAACATTATCTCCTGAGCGATGGTCTCGGCGGGGCACTGGTAGCATAGTGCGCTTACTTGGACCACGTGGACCTTGTCCGGCCTGGCGGTCAGGGTCTGGGCGACTCCGAGGTTCACGAATATCTGGTTATCCTCGCTGCCGCCGGTGGTGACTATCCCCCTGACCACCAGGCTTGTGGTCCTGATCTCTTTGGTCTCGGGATCGGTGTAGTTCAGGCTGATATTGGATCCACTCACAAGACCTAGCTTCTCGGCAACGGAGATGCCGACCATGGCTCCAGAGGTGTCATTGTCATTCTGGACCCAATCGCCTTTCACGTCCCAGTACGATGCTATCTTCTTGAGGCCGGTCGACCAGGTGCTACCATCGGCATTGATTATCTCGTCCACCGGGTGATCAAAGTAAGAACCGGTAAGGACCACCTGCTGGGCATTATCTCCCGAACGCGCTTCCACCACCTGGTAGAGGAAGGGAGCGTAACCGAGGACGTTCGCGCTCCAGTTGCTGATGTCTTTAACTTTGTATAAGCTGCTCTCGTTGATGTATCTCTGTTCGGTGATGGAACCCAGGGAGAGGCCGGGGAGCCCGACATCGATGGTGTCCGATCGCGGCATGACCATTATGTTGGCGCCGAATTGGCGGAACTCAGTGGCCAGCTTCTCATTCATCGAGAACGACGTGGTGAGCAGTGCACTGGCCATGGCCGCGCCCATGATCACCGCCAGAATGGCCAGCGCCACCCGGGAGCGACGCTTGGCCAATGATTTACCTAATATCCTTGCGAACATTGGAGGCCCTATCTAAACAATTGTTAACCCCGATAGGTTGCGGTTTATAAAACTAGCCCTTCCCGACCAACGAAAAGTAGGAAGGAATGATACAGAATAGATCACTGGATCAGGACCTGCTCTCGCGGTCATCGATACTTTTTTGGTAATGGTCGCTCTGAGAGGTCGAAGGACCCGCGGCCCATGATCTAAGCGCGATACAGCTGTCCGTCCGTTATCGATTGACGCATTGTAACCCGCGTTTCCCCCCGTTCCATTTTTGGTAAACAAGTGAGGCATGCTGACCATGGTCGACACAATGGTCCGGTCGTTAGGAAAAACCATGATTCCAAGGAGCGGTGAAATGCTAGAACAATATTGGGTGAAAAGTCGATGAAAAGTGCGAAAAACGCCCTCTTGGCATCAATAATGCACGACCGGGAATCATCTGCTGCTCGAAGGCCTCAACCATCGATACTGAACTCATCACGACAAGATGGCGGTCGGATGGTGTGGATAAACCAGATCAGCTTCATTGAACTAAGGACCTAGGCGTTACATTCGGATCTTATCTCTATCCTATTGGTGGAGCCGTACCGCGCCTTGGTGATCAATCCCATCCCTTCAAGCCGATCGAGGATCCTGGACACCTTAGCATTGGACATGTTGGTACGTAGAATGAGGTCCTTCTGCAACGCTTCTCCGCCAGAATCAACTATTGCCCTGAAAAGGATCCTTTCGTCCCCATTCAGGAGGCGAAGGATCAGATCAAATTCCCTTTCTTTCTGGTTGGCGGGCATCTGTGATGCTGCCCTCATCTCCACGGGTTGGGACGGGGCGATGTTGCTATCGACAGAGTGGCCCGGCGGGGCAGGGATCAGAGGAACGATCGTTTTCCTTTCTCCGCCGAAAAGCACGTGGACAAAACCACCGGCGAACATCGATGCCCCTATGGTGGCCAGAAGCATGCTTGAATCCGAGTACGTGCCAATCGTTGACATCCCATCGGAAGGGGACATGGGAGATAGGAGCGCGTGTATCAGGATGAACAGTCCAGCTCCACCGATGATGACTGCAATGAGCTTCGATTCCCTTATCCCTTGAACCATGGGCCTTTGGTGATTAGGGAATGATTATTAATCACCTCGGTCAAGAACCCCGATGGAATCGGAAAAGCCCGTGATCGCATCCACTGGCATGTGACGATTTGGGAGAACCAACGGCATTCCGTTAATGAGGCAAGATGACGAACTCGGTCCGGTTTATCCTGCATGATCGTTCGGGAGCGAGCGGGTCGCCTGGGCAGGTTCCGAGCATGGGCCGATCCCGGTCGGTATCATTCCCCTCGAACACTATTCCAGAGCGGCCGGACGATGGGGGAAGCGGCCAGAGCGATCATGACCAGCAAGACTGAACCCAGGAACAACAACACGAAGTCGAGCAGCAACGCCCCTCGGAACAAGCCCACCGCCGGCCGGAATGAATATAGGAAATAATAGCCCCCTTCCAAAGCGCTCAATAGGGTGAAAGGAGCCATGAGCAGAATGAGGTTTACCCTCTTTGTCTTCGGATAGGTGCTGACAGACCGGAGCATATCCAGTGGTCGGAGCAACACCAGGATCGCGCCGAAGGTCGCGATCAACAGTACCACCTCGACGATGATGTCGAAGGTCAAATTGAAAGGATGCATCGACAGAGAATTTGCACTGAACGGATAGTAGAGGGTAACGGAGCCCACGTAGAGGTCGACCAACAGGTGGGAGGCGGCGGCAACCGCACCGATGGCGAGCAGAAGCTTCCTAGGGCGGAACAGGTACCAGGTCGGTCCCAAGGTCATCGCGAGCATGATGGCCAGACCAATGAACGAATGGCTTATCATCCTCAACGAACCCAGATGCAAGAGGTCCGGAAGCAACGAGAAGAAGGCCACAAAGGCGATCGCCAGTGCTCTGTCCTCCTTCTTAGCCAGGACGATCAATGGAAAGCATATTATGAAGGCTGCTGCAAAATGACCGGGAAGCCACATATCCGTACCTTGAGAGCAATCACTCGCCGGGGGCCTTGATGGGCCGCCCTTTCCCACGTGTTCATTTCCGGGAGAGGAGTATGGGCCTACTACCCGACCAGCGCTTGGTGCTCAGGATGATTAGTTGTTCGAGTCGTATATAACAATTGTTAAGACTTAAATAGCGTGTCATTGTTCCAGAAACATCCTGTCGGACATGTCCGCGAGCGGGCCTTGCTCGATAGAAGATTGATGATCTAATGGCACCGATGAAAAACATTAAACGGAAGCCATCCCGGCTGAAGGGAGAACGCCCCCGCCTCGTGTTCCTTCTGTTCTTCTCACTGGTCCTCGGATCGATAGTTCTTGCACCCTTCACCGTTCCAGCTAACAGCATCGATGGCCTTTCCGGAAAGGTCGGTCAGATCGATAACTCGAAGACCATCGGAAATTTGAACCCGCTCGCCGGAGTGGTCTATTACATTGGCGATATGTACTGTGACCAGCTATCAAGCCACTCCTATTATCTGAACGGCAACCAGATGGCCTTCTCGGCGAGGGTCATAGGCATCTTCGCCGGTCTGTTCGCCGGCATGCTTCTTGCTGTCCTGCTCAGACCGAGGGTCGGCTTCCTCGTTCTGCTTGGGATCGTGCCGATGGTGGTGGATTGGAGCATGCAACTGACCACGAGCTACGAATCGCTCAACGCGTTGAGGCTTCTCACCGGGTTGATCGCCGGAGCCTCGATCTCGCTCTTCATCTCATACTCGATAGATAGAAGAACAGGGACCGAGAAAGCGGGTGCCGGGGACCGTGAGGTTCGATCGTGATCCGGTTCGGGCTGGGGGCGTAGGGGCTCCGGACCAAATGGCCTGGAGAATAGCTCTATTTTCCATCCAGCAACAACCTTTGCACACTTTTCACCCCTTTTCAACTGCTCATTTCTTAAACCTTATCAACAATCGTTAAGGTCGAGGCTGCGAGGGAATCGCAGCACAGGTGATAATATGAACACAGCAACAAAGATGGTAGCGGTCCTCGGGATCGTTGGAATAGTCGCCCTGGTCGGCGTTGCCGGAGCGGCCGTGGCCACCGGCGCGATGTCCGGCTCGTTCATGGGCTCCGGAAGCCAAGTGAACGGTATGATGGGCGACGGGCAAACTAACGGCATGATGGACAGCAACGGAAATATGAACGCCGAGATGGGCGCGCAGTGTCAGAACGGCAGCATGCAGAGCATGATGAATGGCCAGGGACACATGAGCATGATGAATGGCAACGGCCAGCAATGCCAGAACGCCGATATGCAGACCCAGATGACTCAGAACGCTGACGGCACCTGGAACTGCCCCGGCTATCAGAACGACCAGGTCGCTGCCTGATCAAACCCCTTTTTTCATTATTTACAATCGAATGGATATTTTGGATTAATGACCGTCTTTTTCGACAGAGGCGGGCAGCAATAGCATGAACCGCGCCCCCTTGGTGCGCTCTCCTGGCACCCTGTCCTCCACCCAAACTCGGCCATGGAAGTCCTCGACCAGCTTTTTTACCAGAAATAACCCCAGCCCCCTCCCCGATGCCTTCGTCTTTCCACGGGTCGACCTTGTGAAGATGGCTTCCTTGAGCTCATCGGAGATTCCTGGGCCGTTGTCCTCGATCGAGACCAGGTAGTAATCCCTGCCTCTCTCCGTTCGACTCGAAACGTCTATGTTTATGACAAGCGGCCGGCCGGAGTGCTTGATGGCGTTGCCGATGAGGTTGGTGATTACATCCATCAAAAGTTCATTGGCCACCACAAAATGAGGGCTTACAGATCGCAGATTAATTGAGACGTCTTCGCCGGACGAGTCGATCCATACCGTCCTCGCGGCATTTAGGTACGTATCGACATCGACCGGTACCAACGACGCTTGTCCGGTCTCGACCATTTGTAACTTTTGAACCTTCCCTATGAGCTCGGACGTCTCCTTCACCGCTCCGAGGGATTTTGCTAGGTACCTTCTCTCCCTCTCCCCCATGTCGGAATTGTGCTGGGCCAGTTGGATGTACCCCATCGTGACCGCGTTCAGATTGTTTATATCGTGAGTTAAAAGGTCGATGAAAAAATCCGCCCGGTCCCTGGAAGCCCTGAGCTCATGCTCTAGTTCTCTCCTATATACGACCAGGTATGCTACAACGAAGACGAACACGATGGCCAAGGCACGGTTGATGACCTGAGTCCATATGGATTCCTGAAGGTGGAAGAAGAGGCCGACAAAGATCATTACGGAAGTTAACGTGGCCATTGCATAGGTAGCTCGGTTCGAACGCGCCCACTGGCTAACTAAAACCGGCAAGATGTAAAGGAACCCGTCAGCCACACCGATGTGGTTGTAAACGTCAACTATGAACGCTAGCACTAGGAGCAGTAAGCTCGCTAGAGCAACGAACAATCCTTTCAGATCCCTTCTGCCATCAAATCTACTAGGTCTCTTTCTGACCTTATTCTTAATGAATTTCCTTGAGGAGGTCACCCAATAGCGCAACCAACAAGGTCACTGTCCGCAACGGGTCGCCGTTTGCTTATAGAAGGCTCAGGGTTCGATCTCTACCTTCACCTTGTTGGTCACCCCGTGACGGACCTTGGAGATGACCCCCTTCTCCACGAGCTTGTCGAGCACCCTCGATACCTTGGCATCGGACATCTTCGTTTTTACGATGAGATCCTTCTGAAGAGCCTCGCCACCGGACTCGACGATGGCCCGGAACATCGCCCGCTCGTCGCCAGTCAGCAGGCGAAGCACCAAGCGTCTTTCGTCCACTACCTCGCTTGAAGGAGTCTGGGTGCTACTGGGCTCCGGCGCGGCTAGCTGCTCTGCTTCTGGAGCGGCCTGCTCGGCCGGCCTTACGATAGGATGGCTTGGGCTCATCGGGGGGAGATCGGTCGGCCGTTCATAGTCCTCCTTGAAAATGGCGGTGAATGATCCGGCGGCCAGCATGAAAGAGCCAATGATGGCTAAGAGCATGTCCGCGATGGTGTAGGCGGTCGTTCCAGTTGAACCCCCCATCATATCTGAATAAGTGTTCAGTATTGATGAGGGGTTCAGCAGAGCGAAGACCATCAGCAACAGGCCGGCGATGGCTATCGATACGCCAATTAGCTTGGTCTTGTTCGTTTTCATTGATTCCACCGCGAATGTTCAGCCCACTTTGTCCGGACCAGAATGCGCCGGGGCGGCCACATTCTTTTCTTTGGCCTAGGAGGGCCTCTTCGGCTCCAACCGTACCGTCCTAAGGGTGGCGGCGTTCGTAACCACAGACAGCGAGCTCAACGACATGGCCGCCGCGGCGATAATGGGGTTGAGCAGCCCAAGGGCGGCGATGGGAATCGCTCCGGTGTTGTACCCTAAGGCCCAGAAGAGGTTCTGACGTATCTTGCGCATGGTCGCCCTGCTCAGCCAGATGCCGCGGACCACGTCCTGTAGGTCGTTCTTGATCAGGATTATGCCGCCGGTCTCCTTGGCGATGTCCGAGCCGCTCCCAAGGGCTATGCCCACATCTGCTTGGGCGAGCGCCGGGGCGTCGTTGATGCCGTCCCCTACCATGCCAACGACCTTACCCTCCGCTTGGAGCTTCTTGACGACGTTCGCCTTCTCCCATGGCGGCACGCCAGCGATGATCCGCTCGATGCCGACCTGCGATGCGATGGCCTTGGCCGTACGCTCGTTATCGCCGGTCAGCATGATGACTTCCAGACCCATGCTCGTCAGGTCGGCGATGGCAATTGCAGAGTTCGGCTTGGCGGTGTCGGCGAGGGCGAGCGCGCCGAGCAGAGCGCCGTCCACGGCCAGGAACATCACGGTATTGCCCTGCCCCTCCAGCTCGATGGCCGTCGCATCAATGCCGGCGATATCGACACCTTCTAATCCCATGAAGTCACGGTTGCCCAGAGCGATCTTGTGCCCGTCCAGAGCGCCTTTCACACCGCGGCCTGAAACGGCCTCGAAGTCGGTAACCGGTTCTTCGATTATACCATCGGCCCGCGTCCTCTCCAGCACAGCCTTGGCCAAGGGATGCTCGGAACCATGCTCGATCGCGGCCGCATATCTCAGCAGCTCCCGCTCGTTCGTCCCGTTGGTCATCACTCGGGTCACCTTTGGCTTGCCGGTGGTGATCGTACCGGTCTTGTCCATTACGATGGTGGTCAGGTCCCTGGCCCTTTCTAGGTATTCGCCGCCACGGATGAGGATGCCCATCTTGGCGCCCCGACCGACGCCAACCATCAGGGCGGTCGGGGTAGCGATCCCCAGGGCACAGGGGCAGGATACGATCAGCACGGCTACGAAGCTGAGGATTGCGAGGGTCAGGTTGCCAACGAGGGCCCAGACGACGAAGGTTATGGCCGCGGCGGACAGGACCGCCGGGACGAAAATCGCGCTCACCCGGTCTGCCAATCGCTGGATGGGGGCGTTCCGGCCTTGGGCTTCCTCGACCATCCTGATGATCTGCATGAGGGCGGTGTCGGAACCGACCTTGGTGGCCTTGACGGTCATGCTACCGGTCTGATTCATGGTCGCGCCGATGACCTCATCCCCTTCGGCCTTTTCCACCGGGAGGCTTTCCCCGGTGATCATTGACTCGTCGATGGTCGACCGCCCGGACGTGACCATGCCATCGGTGGGTACCTTCTCCCCTGGGCGTATGATAAGGGTGTCGCCCTCGAACACCTGGTCGACCGGGACCGTCTCTTCCTTACCATCCCTGACGACCGTCGCGGTGAGCGGTGCCATGTCCATGAGCTGGCGGACCGCAGCTGAGCTCCTCTGCCTGATCAGATCCTCCATGAATCGGCCCAGCAGCACGAAGGCGATGATGATGATCGAGACGTCGAAGTACACGTCCGCCTCTGCATAAGGCAGCAGCTGGGGGAAGAACACGATCACTACGCTGTATATGTACGCGGTCGTTGTGCCGATGGTGATGAGCACATCCATGTTGGCGCGGTGGGACCTGAGCGCACGGTAGGCGCCCACATAGAAAGGCCAGCCGCCGATGAACTGCACCGGGGTGGCGAGGATGAACAGCCAGACCGCACCAGTGAAACCGGGGAGTGCATCGAACGGCACCCAGGTGAGGACGCTCGCCCCGGCCGCAAGACCGAGGAACAACGCGACCCGCAGGATGGAGAGGATCAGCACTCCAGATAGAGCGATCGAGGCCCTGCGCTTCATGTCCTTCAGCGCTTTGTCGGGGTCCTCGAATGCCTTGGCACACGCCTCCATGCAGAAATAGTAGTCCCGTCCGCCGATGACCCGGTGGATCGAGGAACGTTTGTCAACGGTCATACCGCAGACCGGGTCGCGGGCCAGATACTTGGCATCGACCTCTTCAGCGGACACTTCCACCGGCATGACCGGGGGCATGGGGATCTCGGTCCGTCTGATGTCTCCTTCCTCGGCCTTTCCGTGTTTTACTCTGGAAAAGACACCTTCTTTCTCGAGATCTTCTGGAGTAGTGACCGGGCAAGCGCCGGCCTCATAACCGCAACCCTTTATGGCCGCCCTCACCTCATCGAGGGTGGTGACCGAAGGGTCCATTAGCAGCTTCGCTTCCCCTCGTGTAGCGTCGACCCTGACGGATTTTACCCCACGAAGGGCCTTTACCGCCGCCTCGACCTTCATAGCGCAGGATGCGCAGGCCATACCTTTTACCGGAACCACTACTTCCTCGAGCATTGACCCAACTTCCTTATTTCCATCTTAACCTAGAGAGTATCCCTCCCTTATGGCCATGTTCACATGAGGTTGGGGAGCATTCTCCGGCCTGATAACCGGTCTGCTTTATCCTCTGACGGACCTTTTCCACATCAGTTACGGATGGATCGATGAGCATCCTTACCTCGGCGGCCTTTAGGTCGATCTTGACGGAGCTCACTCCCGGCATAGTCTTCAGTGCCCCCTCGACCTTCGCAGCGCAGGAGCCACAAGCCATGCCCTTTACCGGAACTCTAAGTTCTTCCATCGTTAACCGACCTCCTCACTTGATGAAGATATTGACTACGAATAACAGTATAATAATCCCCAGCATTATCCACATCATCCCGCCGCCGCACCCGTGCCCGAGCAGGCCTCTCCATCTAGATTTTCCAGAGTGGTCACCATGACCACCGGATGATCCATGCCCCCCACAACCGGATGAACTGTCCTCGGTTCCTGGACTGGCATTCTTACGGTCATCATCTTGATTGCGTTTGTGTCCGCCTGAACAACATGACAATTACTTCACCTTAACTATCGTTATGGCGAAGGATGTTCATGCCTTTGTTCCTTTACTTTCTTAGGCTTTTCATGACCTTTTTTACAATTAATTAAGTATTTAGGGCTTTAGAGTGGTACTTTCTTCTATGAAATTGGACGCCCATGACTCAAAGATACTTGAGATTCTCCAACGAGACGCCAGGACCTCGCTGAAGGAGATCGCCGAGCAGACCGGGCTGACCTCACCCACGATAAGCGCGCGGTTGAAGGCCCTCGAGGACCTGGGAGCCGTACAAGGATACCATGCCCAGATTTCTCCTGGAGCGCTCGGACAGGGCGTTATGTTCTTGATCGTTCGGTCCAAGCCATCGGACATAGATGTCGTCGCCAATTCCCTGGCTTCGCTACCATTGGTGCGAGAGGTCCACATCACCGGTGGAGGCAGGGCAATCGTGACAGCGGTCTTCCGCTCGCTGGCCGATCAGGAGAACATAATGAGCGATATCGGGAACATAACAGAGGTCCAGGAGTATGATCATTACATCCTCGTGGAGACGAGAAAGCGGGAGCCATTGGCCATAATTTCAGAGGGAGCACAGGTCAGCATACAGTGCTTCTATTGCCGTAAGCCGATAGAGGGAACGCCGTACAAGATCAGACTTGATGGCAGAGACCACTTCCTTTGCTGCCCGATATGCGAGAGAGAGTACAGGGCCAAGTACAATATGATAAAGGAGAGAGCCGCAGAAAAAGATCGAAAGGAATGATTTTTCGAGAGCATCGAAACGCACCACAATATGCTAAGGTGTTCGATGACTTGAACAATTAGATCGAACGAGCAGGGTGGTTACACAGAGGTGTGAACGGAGCGGCGTGACTAAATGAAGTTCAACAATGGCCAGATTGATACCAATGTGTAAGGCACCATCTGACATTTCAGATCTTGAATAATTGTTTTATAATATCATTAATCAACGTCCAGAGGATAGAATTTATTACAATATCACCGATTGGTAGGCTTGTGCTGAATCCTGTTCATATGAAAATCGAGGGGCAGCATGGATGGCTCATGGTCAACGGCCAGAAGTATGAGCATGATGTCATCATCCACGTCGATGGTAGTGTCACTAGCAGGAATTGTGGCTGCTCCCCGGCCTTGAGGGCCCAGCTCTCCTCGTTCTACAAAGACGATTACTTCCACGCGCCCCTTGCCGAGTGGGAGCTCGATTTCCTTCAGAAGGAAAGACCGGAGGTCGTGATTGTCGGAGCGGGCTTCAAATGCATGCTGCCTCTCACGCCAAGGGCGAAGGCCATCCTAGCCAACTACGAACATCATGTATTGTCAACACAAAAGGCCATGGAACTGATGGGCAACGAGGAGCGCAGGTTCGTGGCCATCCTCCACCTGTCCTGCTAATAGGCCTCATTAGAGGGGACTTAAATCGATGCGATTGTGCTAGAGAAAGAAATCGTCGAGAGGAGTGTCAAATTAACGATTTTTCATCCACTAGGGCAGCGATCGGTCAAAAGGCCAGCATACCAGGGAGCCTTACCTTACTCGGCCAAGCCCGCTTTACACCCAGTAAATAGTTAAATAGCAAGTGTTGTCAAACAGAGAACCCTCTGGGATGGACTTTTTTTGATGGTCCTGCCCTAAGCCATTATCCACTTAGAGGGGGCGTAGGATGTGAAGTTGGTCTTCACTGAGGTGATGGGTAACCAAGAAAAGCTACGAATGGCGTTCCCGAACGATGATCTACAGATGTTGGACGGTCCCCTCGACGAGGATAAGCTGATACACGAGGCCGAGGGTGCGTCTGTGCTCTCAGTCTTCATTAGGACAAAGGTCAGTGAAAGGGCGATCGACCACCTTCCCCGATTGCGAATGATCAACACGCGGAGTGCCGGGTTCGATCATATCGCTGCGAAGTACGCCCTAGAGAAGGGAATAACCGTCACTCACGTTCCTGATTATGGCCCCCATGTGGTGGCAGAACATGCTTTCTGTCTCCTCTTGGCCTGCGCCCGGAACCTGATAACGGCGGAACGATCGGTCAAGGAGATGAAGAGGTTTGATTTCGAACCGTTTATGGGCATCGAACTGAAGGACAAAGTCCTCGGGGTCGTCGGGACGGGAAAGATCGGCGCCGAGGTCATCCGGATCGCCCAGGGGTTCGGAATGAAGGTCGTCGCCTTCGACGTTTACAGGAATGAAACGCTAGCAGGAAAATATGATTTCCTGTATCTATCCCTGGAAGAGGTCTTGCGGGAAAGCGACTTTGTCACCATTCATGTGCCTCTTACCCCGAGCACGGAGAACCTGATAGATCGCGCTGCGGTGCGGCAGATGAAGCAGGGTAGCATCCTGATCAACACCGCTCGAGGGCGTATCGTGGACGAACAGGCGCTCCGAGAGGCCCTGGACAGCGGTCGATTGACCGCAGTGGGATTGGACGTGATTGCAGACGAGTCCCACCCTGAAGACGACCCCCTCCTGGGCTCGGAGAGGACGATTATGACCCCCCATATCGCATTCTATACCAAGGAATCGATATCGAGAATGTTCGACGAGTCCATCCGAACCATGAGGGCGTTCGTAGCGGGCCAAACTATCAACTCGATCCCCCGGGAATATGTGGAGAAGGTCAGACTCCCTTCCCACCCCCAGGACTGAAATGTGCCGGCAACTTTTGGAACGTTCTTCCTCGCGGAGAAAGTCCATTATCGGAAGAGGGTGAACATTTTGATAAGTTCCATCATTAAAACAAAGAAAGGGGGACATTTCTGTTTTCTCCTGCACTGACAAGTGTCTTCACATTTATTCGCAAGCGTCGAACATGTTTCACAATGGTTAAAAATAACCTAAGTTCTGATATTATTCTAGAGGTGGAAGTCTTGTCCGAGATCAAGATCGATTGCATGGGAAAGAACTGCCCGACTCCGCTCATCGAGACCAGAAAAGCGATCAGAAAGGCGACCGTGGGCGACATCATAGAGATCACAGGCGACCATCCAGCGTCGAAGAAAGAGATACCAATGGCAGTTGATTCGCTGGGACAGGAGCTGGTCGAGGTCAAGGAGGAAGGGAAGCAGTGGCGGATTCGCATTAAAAAGATCAAGGAAGGTTGATGGTGATGGACAAGGCGACGATAATTTTGCACAGCGGTGACATGGATAAAGTATACAGCGCCTTAATCATCGGAAATGGAGCGCTCTCCATGGGCATGGAGGCGACCATCTACTTCACTTTCTGGGGGTTGCAGAGGCTCAAGAAAGGGGGTCTGGAGAAGGGGAAGCTTTCCAAGATGAACATGCTTGGTCTCGGCAGGTCCATGGTCAAGGGAAGGATGGCAAAGGCCGGAGTGGCCGACCTCGAAAAACTAATTAGAGACTATAAAGAGCTGGGAGGGAGAATAATCGCTTGCGAGATGACCATGGAGGTCATGGGCATAAGAAAGGAGGACCTGCAGATTGACCTCATCGATGAGTTCGGTGCTGTAGGGACTTACGTTAACGAGGCAAAAGATTCCAAGATAACATTATTCATCTGAGGCAATGAAATGACGAACAAAATTCACTACTTGGATAACTCGGCGACGACGAGACTGGACGAAAGGGTCCTGGAAGAGATGAGGCCTTACTTTCTAGAGCGCTATGCTGTGGCCACCTCCGAGTTCGGCTACTCAATGGGGCTTGATTCGAGGGATGCATTAGACACGGCGAGGACATCCCTGGCACAATACCTGGGAGCACCCAACGAGGACCTTATATTCACATCAGGCGACACGGAGTCCTGCAACACTGCTCTTAAAGGTGTCAGCAAGGCCCTCAGCAAGAAAGGGAAACACCTGATCGTTTCCAAGATCGAGGATTTCCCAGTATTGAACAGCGCCAAGACATTAGAACAGGACGGCTTCAAGGTAACCTACTTGGAAGTGGACGGAGAAGGCTTCGTCGATACCGATAAGTTGCAATCGAGCATAACTGGAGAGACAACACTGGTTTCCATCCAGCATGCCAATCAGGAAATCGGGACCGTCCAGGAGATCAAGGCCATCGCGGACATCTGCCACGACAAAAAGGTGACCTATCACGCCGACGCCACTCACACGTTCCGGCGGCTGCCCTTGGACGTGTCCAAGGTACCGGTGGACCTTTTGACGATATCGGCGCACACCATCCACGGGCCGAAGGGCGTGGGTGGGCTGTATGTCCGGAGCGGCACGCAGATCTCGAAGTGGATGGATGGCGGTTTCCAGGAAGCGAATCGGAGAGCGGGACTGGAGAACATCCCGGGAATCATCGGTTTCGCCAAGGCCGCCTCTCTGATAACCGAAGACGAGAACCAATACATTCAGGGGTTGCGGGACAGCTTGATCAAAAAGGTAATAAACCGTGTTCCCCAGACCATCCTCAACGGCTCTCCGGTCAAGAGGACGCCGCAGAACGCCAATATAACCTTCCATTATGTCGAGGGCGAGTCGATAACACTTCACCTGGATATGAAAGGGTTCGAGGTGAGCACCGGCTCAGCCTGTTTCAGCAGGACATTGGAAGCTAGTCATGTAATAATGGGTATCGGGGGGGATCATGAGCGAGCCCACGGATCGATACGGTTCAGCATGAGCCGTTTCAACAATATGGATGATGTCGATTCTGCCGTCGAAGCCCTGTCCGAGATCGTATCCAATCTAAGGAAGATCAGCCCATTGAAGAAGTGAAGGAGTGACCTAAATGAAATTCCCGTACTCTGAGAAGGTGCTTGAGCATTTCAAGAACCCCAAGAACGTGGGGAAGATAGAAGATGCGGACGGCAAGGCCATGGTGGGCAGCCCCGCATGCGGCGACATGGTGGCCGTCTACATCAAGGTTGACGACGCGACCAAGGTCATCACGGACATCAAGTTCGAGTCTTACGGTTGCGCCTCTAACATCGCGACCGCCTCAATCATTACCGAGCTGGCGAAGGGGAAGACCATCGACGCAGCCAAGGAGATAAGCTGGAAGGATGCGGCCGAAGCGCTGGGAGGGTTGCCAAAAGTGAAGGTGCACTGCTCCGTTCTAGCCGTGGAAGGGCTGAGGGATGCGATCACCAATTATGAGGAGAAACATGGGCTGATCAAGGAGCAGGTGCCAACAACTGTCGAGATCGTGCATAGGCGGCTGAAAACGGTTATGAACCCCCTCGCCGGCCTGGACATCGTAAGGACCGATCTGGTCAAGGATATCACAGTGGAGGACGGAGTGGTCTCAGTGATCATCGACCTCCCGTCTAACCATCTTTTTGCCTCCAACATCAAGGAGGAAATCGATGAAAAGATCGGCAATTTGTGGGACGTGAAGGAGGTCAAGGTAATGTTCAACGACCCCATGTGAACCGCCCCATAGATGGCTGGAGAGCAAGAAGAGTGGGCTCAGCCGAGACCCCTCATTGCTCAAACCAGATGATGGAGGGATTGTATACGCCTTTACAAATCTCAACGGTTTACGAGAGATCGAGATGATTAGAAAAATTCCTCTTTAAGGATGAGTCTTCGAGACACAAAAAAAGACACAATATACTATCGCCTTACAATTCATGAACAGATGGCGAAATTTATGCCTTCCACTTCCAACCATCTCGATCCGACCAGACACATTGGAATGGAGTGTTCAGGGAGATATGAAACGACATTGTCGTACCGGTTAGCAATGCTCTTTCCGAAAGGTTAACGATTGATGAATCATTACCAGGTTGAAGAGGAATAAGGCGTTTCCTGGGGCTGTACATTCAAGTGTGCAGTGCCCTGATGCGACCGGAAAAGGAACTTCCTCATTGGTGGTCACCATGAAGGTCAGGGAGAGCGGTATGCCTGAAGAGGAAAGATGGGGCGCATTCTTCAACGTCCCCGAGATCCTAAAAGCGATGGAGGTCGACCGATTGGTGACGGACCTAGCAGAGTTTGGCTGTGGTTATGGGACATTTACCATACCCGCGGCCAAGGCGATATCGGGCAAGATCTATGCCCTGGACATCGAACCGGAGATGGTCGACAAGGTGATCAGGCGAGGACAGAGCGCTGGGTCGAGCAATATCGTGGGCATGGTACGCGATTTCATCGAGCAGGGCGCAGGCCTCCCGGACCACCGCGTTGACTACGTCATGCTCTTCAACATCATGCACGATGAACATCCCGCTCGTCTGCTCAATGAGGCTTACCGTTTGCTTAGGCCCGACGGCAAGTTGGGCATCATCCACTGGAACTATGACCACCGGACGCCAAGGGGCCCGCCCATGGCAATAAGGCCTAGGCCGGAACAATGCGCCCAATGGGCAAATCAAACGGGGTTTACCCTTGTCAAACGCTGCGACCTGAAGCCATATCATTATGGATTATTATTTAAAAAACCAAGAGAGAATGAACACCTCGTGGATCAGCCGATTCAATGATGTTATGAGATCTGAGGTAGGAAGAGCAACATCGGGCATCGGACCGTACGAACGGGCAGGGGACAGCATCGCCCTCAAGCTCGAATCCTTAAGCACCTGGATCCGGCAGTGGGATTCCATGCTGATCGCCTATTCGGGCGGAGTGGACAGCGCACTGCTGATGGCGGTGGCGAGCCAAGAGCTTGGTCCGAGGGCCCTCGCCTGCATAGGTATCTCGCCCAGCTATCCGCGGCGGGAGAGGGATGCGGCGATTAGTCTGGCAGATGACCTAGGGGGCAGGTTCCGCCTGGTCGAGACCGATGAGGTCCGGGATCCTCAGTTCATCGCCAACACAAAGGACCGATGCTATCACTGCAAATCGGCCCTTTTCAGAAAGATGAAAGTAATAGGGGAGGAAGAAGGGGCACAGATCATCATTGACGGCAACAACGCCGACGATCTGAACGACCACCGTCCCGGGCGGATCGCGGCCCAGGAGAATGGGGTCCGTTCGCCACTAGTCGAACTGGGTCTTACCAAGGAGAATGTTCGCGCATTGGCCAAGCATCTCGGACTACCAGTCTGGGACAAACCTGCGATGGCCTGCCTCTCGTCCCGAGTGCCTCATGGTTCTCCGATCGCTCCTGAAGTGCTCGCCCGCATCGAAGCGGCCGAAGACGTGCTTGTCGGCCTGGGCTTTCGACAGTTCCGGGTAAGGCACCACGACCAGCTGGCTCGTATCGAGCTCCTGCCGGAAGATCTGCCTCGGGCGATGGAGATCAGAGTAGACCTGGCCGATAGGATCCGCAAGGTCGGTTACACATATGTGAGCCTGGACCTCTGTGGGTTCCGGGGGGCGGCCCACCCGGCGCCGTCGTTGGGGCCCCAGTCCAAGATCGAGCACTAGATGAGTTCGCTTCCATCGTTGCTCATCGTAAGATATTCATATAGTTCACAATCGTTAATATAAAATATCATCCTTCCATTTGGTCAAGAGAGGGCATAAGATTGGTGCTCTAGGCCGGTTGTTGATAACATGACCACGCTGATCGAGAAGAAAGCCACGCTTCTCCTAGGGGGTCCGGTGAAGATCCCCCCGGACATGAAGCTCCCCTTCAGGCCAAGCTGCTCCACCGCGGGCCCCGGGGCTGGGAGCACCGGGATAGTCCTATCATTCAATGGCATGCGGGTCAAGAAGGCGGTGTCCCGGGAAAGGGGAGACTTCGAGCTCGTCCCGAAGGATGACAAGTATGTCCTCTGGTACCAGGGTTCGGCTTTCATTGAGGATGTGGAGATCAAACCCGTGGTCTTCCATGCTCCAGAGCAAGCGTTCTTCAATCTGGACAATAACTGCATCTACGGCTGCACCTTCTGCTCCTCCCCACTCTTGGAAGAGGGCTTCGAGAAGGGCCATACGCCCGAGAAAGTAGTGGAACAGATCGTCGCCGCCCACCGGGAGGGGGGTTTCGATGCGGTGGCCATAACCTCCGGAGTGCCGGACACACCGGAGAAGACCCTGGAAAGGATACTTTTCGTGGTCCGAGGAGTAAGAAGAACGATACCCGACATCAGCATCGGGGTGGAGCCGTACACCACCTCCATGGAACAGATCGACGCCTTGCTGGACGCTGGTGCCGACGAGATCAAGATCAACATCGAGACCTTTGACCGCGACATCTTCGCCAAGGTGTGCCCCAAGAAGGACTACGACCTTATCCTGCGATCGATCGAACATGCGGCCACGGTCTTCGGTCGAGGCCATGTCGCCTCGAACATCATCATCGGTCTGGGAGAGAGGGATGAGAACGTGCTCCAGGGGGTCGATCATCTTGCTCGACGCGGCTGCGTGGCCACCCTCCGCGCCCTCAGGACAAACAATATCAATCGAGCGGGGCTGTCGCAGGGACTGGGCGATACCAGGCCCGTGGACCAGGCCCGTCTGCTCCGTCTGGTGACGGCCCAGAAGGCCATCCTCGAGATCCATCGGCTGAGCACGGTCGACTTCAAGACGATGTGCCATCGGTGCGGTTGCTGCGACATAGTGCCGTTCGTCGACCTCAAGTGACCTGGCCGCATCGCCCTTGGCCAGGCCGCTCGATGGAATGATTTTATAGTAGCCTGGTATTAACAATCGTTATGCTTGCCTTGGGTTTGCTCTCTGGAGGCCTGGACAGTTCACTTGCGGTGAAGATGATCATGGACCAGGGCATCGAGGTAGTAGCCTTGAAGTTCACCTCACCGTTCTGCCAGTGCGACTCCGGTGGTTGCGCCCATGCGGCCGAGCTGGCCGAAAAACTTGGCATCAAGCTCATCAGCGTACCCAAGGGCCAGGAGTATCTGGACATCATCCGCCACCCCCAGTTCGGCCGCGGTTCGGGGATGAACATCTGCATCGATTGCCGCATCTTCATCCTGAAGAAGGCGAAGATTATGGCCGAGGAGATGGACGCCAAGTTCATCTTCACCGGCGAGGTGGTCGGCCAGAGGCCCATGAGCCAGCACCGCCGGACCCTTGACCTCATCGAAAAGGAGGCAGGGCTCGAGGGCAAGCTGCTGCGGCCGCTAAGCGCTCAACTCCTGCCGGAGACCGAGGCCGAAAGGATGGGATGGGTCGATCGGAACGCCCTGCTAGCCATTTCCGGCCGCAGCAGGAAGCCCCAGATCGAGCTGGCCGAAGAGATAGGGATCGTGGACTATCCCTGCCCGGCCGGGGGGTGCCTCCTGACATCCAAGGAGTTCGCCAGCAAGCTACGCGACCTCCTGGAGCACAACGGGGACCGGCTCACCGCCGGGGACATCGCCCTGCTGAAGGTGGGTCGGCACTTCCGGGTGGAGAACCGCAAGGTCATCATCGGTCGTGACCAGGCGGAGAACGACCGCCTGAGGGCTCTCTACAATGAGGACCTCACGCTCCTGGAGCCCCTCTCCGTACCGGGGCCAGTGTGCCTGGTCGAGGGCGATCCCTTGGATTCGGTAGAGATCATCGCCGCCCTGGTGGCGAGGTATTCGGATCATAACGGACGTCCCGTGTCCATCAAGGTATCATCGATACGCGGGACGTTCATGATCGAAGCCGTTCCCGCTGAGCCAGGGCGCATAGACGCCTTCCGGATCGGGGGAGAGACCGCCCCGATGGTGGTCGTTGGCGGGCAGTAGATATGCTGTCGCGCTGAGGGCCGAGGTTTCCCAGATCGGCCACGATCTCCCTCGCCGTCCAGATGCCTTCGAGACATATCGCCGGACCTGAAGGACGGCACCGCCCGCCTTCGGCCTATTTGCACTTCGTCAGCAGATAGCTCATGCTCTCGTTCGTCACCAGGCCGATGACCCTGTTCTCGCTATCGACCACCGGCAGAGCGGAGATCCGCCCCTCTTCCATCTTGTTGATGGCATCCTCGATCGGCTCGTCGACGGTGGTGGTCATCACCGGACTGGTGATGATCTCGCTCAGATTGTGCAGCCTCCGGGCCACCGCCTTGGCGATGTCCCAGGAGGTCACGATGCCCATCAAGGTGCCCTCGGGGGACACCACCGGCAGATGGTTCACTTCCAGGTAGATCATCAGCTCCGCGGCCTTCTCGATGGTCGTATCCTCCCGTATGGTCCTGATGTCCCTCTGCATGATATCGCCGGAGGAGACGTGGTTGAAGAAAGATTTGAGCATGTAATTGAGCTGCCCTTCCTCTAGTAGGAAAGCATCATGGCCATAGTTAGAGCGTATTTCCCCGTAGGAAGCCTTGACGTTGTTGGCGGTGAGCGCGGTGACGATCTCCTGGGACTGGTACGGAGGGTATAGCCAATCGGAGCTGATCCCTACGACCAGGACCTTGGCCTTCACCCCCCGCAGGCCGGCGATCAACGACTGGTTAACATTGAGGTCGAAGTAGTCGATCGCCTTCGTTATGTAGAGATACGAGTTGGGGTCGAAACGCTTTATGAAGCTGTCCCCCTGGTGGCTTAGATAGCTCTCCACTTGGAAGTCGGTGGAGAAATCGAACCCCACTTTCTCTTTGTTCTGGAGGTTTCTCCCGAACTTGCTGAGCATCGAATCGTCGCTCAGGTAGGTGATGTGCCCTACCATCCGGGCCAGCGACAGGCCGATCGACGGGGGCTCTCTGTCGTAGTAATCCCCGTTGTTCCAGGCCGGATCGGAGATGATGGCCTTCCGCCCCACGGCGTTGAAGGCTATCTGCTGAGGTGTCGAGGAGGCGGTGCTGGCGATGACCACCGCCTTCTTCAGGAGGTCGGGATAGGACACGGCCCATTGGAGGACCTGCATGCCCCCCATGGAGCCGCCAGCCACGGCGAAGAGCTGGGAGATGCCCAGGCCGTCGATCAATAACTTCTGCGCGTTCACCATGTCCTTGATGGTGATGACCGGGAACGCGGTCCCGTAAGGATGACCGGTCGCCGGATCGAAGGACGAGGGCCCAGTAGACCCTTTGCATCCCCCTACCACGTTCGAGCAGATGACGAAGAACTTGTTGGTATCGAAGCCCTTGCCCGGCCCGATGGCTATGTCCCACCAGCCCGGCTTGGTTTCTCCGTCATGATAGCCCGCCGCGTGGGCGTCCCCTGATAGGGCATGGCAGATGAGGATGGCGTTACTTTTCTCCTTGTTCAGCCGTCCGTACGTCTCGTAGGCGATGCGGATGGGGCCGAGCTTCGCCCCGCTCTCCAGCTCCAGGGGGCCGGGGATGTCGATATATTTCGTCTCCGCCGATCCGACGCTCTGGTACGTGCTCACACCTCGCGGAGGGCCTGGTCCAGGTCGGAAATGATGTCCTCGATGTCCTCCAGGCCGATGGCCAGGCGGATGTAATCGGCGGTGACACCGGTCGACTCCTGTTCGGCCGCGGTCAGCTGCTGGTGGGTGGTGGTGGCCGGATGGATCACCAGGCTCTTGGCATCCCCAATGTTCGCCAGGTGAGAGAACAGCTTCACCGACTCGATGAACTTCTTTCCTCCCTTCGCCCCGCCCTTGATGCCGAAGCCCACCAGCGGTCCGTAACCGCCGTGAAGGTATCGGGAGGTTAGTCCGTGACTGGGGTGATCGGGGAATCCCGGGTAATTGACCCAGGCCACCTTGGGGTGGTTCTTGAGGAACTTGGCCACCGCAAAGGCGTTCTCCGAGTGACGCTGGATCCTCAGGTGGAGGGTCTCCAGCCCCTGGACGAAGAGCCAGGAATTGAACGGCGATATGGCCGCTCCGGTATCCCGGAGCAGCTGGACCCGGATCTTGAAGGCCAAGGCCACGTTGCCCAATCCCGGGAAGTTGCTGAAGGCGTCCCAGTAGACCAGTCCGTGATAGCTGGGGTCGGGCTCGGTGAACTCCGGGAACCTTCCGTTGTTCCATTTGAACTTGCCCGAGTCGACGATCACTCCTCCGATGGAAGTGCCGTGGCCGCCGATGTACTTGGTCGCCGAATTCACCACGATGTCCGCCCCATGGTCGATCGGAGCCACCAGCCCCACGCCGGTGGTGTTGTCCACCACCAGCGGTATACCGGCGTTATGGGCGATCTCGGCGATGGCCTCGAAGTCCGGTGTGTCCAACTTGGGGTTGCCGATCGATTCCAGGTAGATCGCCCGGGTCTTGTCGGTGATCCCCTTCCGGAAGGCGTTCAGGTCGGTCGAGCTTACGAACTTGACGGTGCGGCTGAACTTGGGGAAGGTGTAGTGGAACAGCTCGTAGGTGCCTCCGTAGAGGTTGTCGGCCGACAATATCTCGTCGCCCGGTCGGGTGATGGCCAACAATGCGTAGGTTATGGCTGCCTGTCCCGATGCGACGGCCAGCGCCGCGGTCCCGCCCTCGATGGCGGCGATGCGTTGCTCGAACACATCGGTGGTGGGGTTCATCAACCGCGTATAGATGTTGCCCAGTTCCTTCAAACCGAACAGATTAGCGGCGTGTTCGGTGTCCCTGAACACGTATGAGGTGGTCTGGTAGAGCGGGACGGCCCGCGAGCCCGTGGTGGGGTCAGCGGTCTGTCCAGCATGTATGGCTATCGTTCCTAGTCTTCTTCCGTTGCTCTTGGTCAATTTTGATTCCTCCTTTATGGTTTCATTATTCATAGCTTCGATCTTCGTTTCGTTCTCTGCCTTCGTTTCTGTTTGCGTTTTATTGTGGTTTTTAAACCAGCCCATTGTTATTCCTCTCAGGACACGTCCGTGATGCTCGAACAGGGGATGGTTCGACCCCCGGCGCTTACGCTGGAATATTGACATCCGGCCCGTTCGGCCAGGGACTCGACGCCCTCTTCTGGCCTAGCCGGTGAAGCGACCTTGCGCCATCAACGAGCTCATGGACCGGTCGGTGATCTTCAGTCCTCGCTCGGGTAAAGGTCGGTGCTCAGGTATCTCTCGCCGAAGTCCGGGGCCACGGTCACGACCTTCTTGCCAGCACCGAGCTCTTTGGCCAGCTGAAGTGCCGCCCAGACCGCCGCTCCAGAGGATGTACCGACGAAGATCCCTTCCCTCTTGGCCAGCTCGCGGGCGGTGACCTTGGCATCCTCGTCCTTCACCTGGACGATCCGATCGATCAGCCCGACCTGGAGCACCGAAGGTACGAACCCCGCGCCAATGCCCTGTATGGTGTGCGGACCGGGCTTTCCACCGGACAGCACCGGCGAGGCGGCAGGTTCGACCGCTATGAGCAGGGCCTTGCTGCCCGCGTCCCTTAGCCGCCGGCCGACGCCGGTTATGGTACCGCCGGTACCCACTCCGGCCACGAACGCGTCCAGGTCGGGCAGGTCCTGCAAGATTTCCCCTCCCGTGGTGTCGTAGTGGACCTGGGGGTTCGAGGGATTGTCGAACTGCTGGGGCATGAAGGTGTTCGGCCGGTCCTTGCAGATGCCCTGGGCGCACTCGATTGCGCCCTTCATCCCGCCCGCCTTGGGGGTGAGGACCAGCTCGGCCCCCAGAGCCCTGAGCAGCCTTCTCCGCTCCAGGGACATGCTCTCCGGCATGGTCAGGGTGAGCTTGTAGCCCTTGACCGCGCAAACCATGGCCAGGCCGATACCCGTGTTGCCGGAGGTCGGCTCGACCAGCACGATATCGGTGCCTGGTCGTAGTTTGCCCTCCCGCTCCGCCTTCTCGATCATCGCTAGGGCGATCCGGTCCTTCACCGATCGCATCGGATTGGCCGATTCCAACTTGACGTATACCTCCGCCGAGCCTGCGCTCGGTAGCTTGTTGAGACGGACCAGCGGGGTCTTTCCTATCGTTTCCAAGATGTTGTTGTACTTCATAGTGTCATCCTCGTGGGAACATTATGCTTTCAACCGCAGGGGTTGATGGTGACGTTCGATAACGCCCTCCTGACAATGTCAGGAAGTATCACATTAATTTTGAGAGAACAGATAACTGACGCATAGGACAGAAAAACCCCTTGGCAACGACGTTCGCACTGGTCGCCCTCGGGCTTACGGATGCAATGCTCGATCTAGACGAGCTTGTTCCTTTATTGGTTCGGTCCATGATCGCACTTCCAAATGCCCGGTCCTTCGTAGCCTCACGCTCACCGGGCAGACATGTAACAATCGTTAACTTATTTAACCATTGTTATTTAATTGATTCTTTAAGGAATCATTATTCACTACCAGACCAAACTACCGATCTCGCCATAGGGATGCCCTCATTTGATCCGCCGTTATCGCAGGCCGGGTCCGCTAAAAAAAGATAAGGAAAAGGAGAAAGAGGTTTTAGGAAGGGATCAGGTCGTGCTGTTTCAGCCCTTTATGGCCTTGACCATCGCTTCGAGGTTGGCCTTGGGGACCCTGGCGGCTAGACCGCAGCCCGGGGCCACTACATTGAACCCGGCCTCCTTGATGCGAACGGTCTCCGCGAAGGTCTCTTCCGGCGTGCCCTGGAACAATGGCTTGACGACACCGAGGTTTCCGACCAGCGCGACCCGTCCGTTCACGATCGAGACCGCGGACTCGGGGGTCACTTTCTCTTCGATGCTGACCGCGTCGACCCCAGTCTCGATCATGTGCTCGAGGAGCTCGGTGGTGTTGCCGCAGATGTGCAGGATGGTCTTGGCATCCCCGGCAGCCTCACGGAGCTCTTTGAGGTAAGGCTTGGCGAAGATATCGAACATGCTGGGATGCATCATGTCGGTGGAGGCGGAGGGGTCGACCAGAACGATCACGTCTGCGCCCGCCGCGACCAGGGCCTTGATGTACTTGACCTGGAAGTCGGTGGCCGCCTTGATGAACTTGTGCACGGTGGCCGGCTCGGTGATGCACCACATGAGCAGGGTTCCGGTCTCGACCATGTGACCGGCGAGGGTGACTGGTCCAGCTACACCGACCACGATCGGATATTCGTTCCCATACTGCTTCTTCAGGATCTTGGTGGCCTCGATGACGACTCCGACCCGGCCCTTGGAAAGGTCATCCGGAATAACCGGTACGTCCTCATCATGGTAGGGGTGAGCCTTCAGCATGGGGGTCCGGTCGATCTTGCCCAGGTCGACGTTGGCGCCAAAGGCCTCGGCCTCGACGGTCAGGTCGAACGGTATCCTCATCGACTCGAAACCAATTGTCAGGGCGCCCGCGGCGCCGAGCTTGGCCATCAGGGCCGGGTCGCTGTGAGCCGCGGGCCAGGGGGCACCGACAGCCTCCATCTGCTCGATGGTGGCGCTCTGGGTAACACAAGCAACTGCAGGCCTGTCAACCTCTGCTAGGGACAAGCATGCAATCAAACGTTCTCTGGCATTCATGTAAATACCTCGGGTCCTTCGGTAACGATTGTTTATTATTAATATTTTAACTTTACCGAGAGTTTGTAAGTGCTTTATTAGTATTGTAGATTATAAGAAAGCATTTATTAACTCTAGTTCATTTCATATTCTGATGATCGGGTTCGGGAAGATCCTGCTCGTTGAGAATGACATCGATCACGCCGAAATGATCGAGAGCATGCTTTTAAAAAAGGATCCGGACTGTAATATCACTCACGCTCTGGATGGTGTGGAGGCCCTGTCGCTGATGTCCCAGGAGTATAGACCGGACATGATCATATCAGCAAAGAAGCTGCCCCGAATGAACGGTCAGGAGCTCCTCATGACCGTGAAGAGCGACAAAGAGCTCAGCTCGATCCCTTTCTTCTTGATGTCCGGTAACAGCAGCCAGATCGAACGGATGAGCTACAACGACCTTTCCGAGACGTCCCGATCTAAGAACCCGGAGAGCATCCGGGACATCGAAGTGCTCATCCTGAGGCTGATAAGAAAAGTGGCCGATGCCTGAAGCGATTCCAGCCGTTCCGTCGTTCACCATCTGCCCCGGCCAAGCCGGAACCTTCCACCCGCATTCTCAGACTTTAATTAGGCCGGGCAGCAGACCGCCATAGAGGGTGACGAACTCGTTCCACAGCTCCACGCTGCGGTCCTTATACTTCTTGGACAGGTCCCAATCGCATTGGATGTCGCCGGAATCATCCAGTACGACCACGTGGTCATGACGCCAACTATTGACCAGCAGGTTGACGATGAACGCCGAGTAAGGGAAGCTGACCGGATCGCTTCCTTCGACCGGTAGGTCGGCGGGCTGTACGAACTCCTTCCTGGTGTGATTAAAAACCCCGTAGATGACGCCCATGGTATCTCATCAGACGGAACCGTCCTGGTAGCCTATGACATTATGGGTCCCGTCGCAGAGCGGCTGGTTATGCGACCGGCCGCAGCGACATAGGGTCACTCGGTTCCTAACTTCGTATTCGTGACCATCGGCCGATTCTATGGGCAATCCGCCCTTCACCCATAGGGGTCCGCTCACCCGCTTACCGGGGTCCTCGGTCACGCTGATGCTCTTTTCGAAGGAGGGCTCAATAGGGGTCCCGTCCTTCTCGCAGGTGACCAGCCGCCCGGAGGGGCATTGGCCGGCCACCTCGATGGCCAGCTCCTTCTTCCTCGGGTCGTCTGAATCGGCCACCAGTTTTCGCACCCCTCCGGCGCGGTGACAGAACTGCGCCCCCATGCAGAGGTCTTTCCTATCGGTCATGTCGATGGTGGCGCCCTTGACCAGGGTGGCCTGCTCGCCATAGGGACCGCGGCTGGCCGTCTCGGTACCATCAAATCCATTTTTGACATGGGCCCCGTCGCAGTAGGGGGCGTTCCGGGAGCGACCGCAACGGCACAGGGCGTAGGTCTCCCGTTCCGGATAGGACCCGGTCTTCTTCCATTCCCCGGGTATGCCGTCCTTGGCCCTGATGACGGCCTCCTTGACCAGCGGGACATTGCCGGTGACGATGTATGGGCCGTCCTCGGTGACCTTGATCTTTGCGCCCTTTCTTGCCGCCATCTTCCTCAACCTTCCTCTCTGATTGCAGAGGCGAAGGATGACATATTGGTTTGCCCAAAATCGAGGTCGGATCTAGCGTGAGACCGAAAAAAAGAATGGTTTGGCCGGACCCGCCCATGATCTGATCGGGTCCTCGGTACGCTCAGGCGTTGAGCGGGGTCCGGCCTTCTCGATAGTTCTCCTTCACTTTTTCTTCTTCGATACCATCAGGTATGCTCCCACCAGGGCCACCGATGCGACCATGGCTCCGATGACCAGCAATGCATCGGATGCGCCGCCCAGCACGAACCCGCTCGATTTGGGAGAGGGGGTGCTCTGCGATGCGGCCGGACCGGTCACGATGGGGGACCGGCTCCCGCCGAACACGCTCTTGAACCAGTTGGATAGCCAGGACCAGCCGCTCTTGGGCTGGCTGGTTGTCTGGTTCGTGGTGGTGTTCCCGGTGGACCCGCCAGTGCTTCCTCCGGGGGTGTTGCCGCCCGTCCCTCCGGTGGTGCCATTGGTGGTATTACCGCCGTTGACAGGGGGAACAGGGGGCGTGGCGGCCGGCGCAACGACCAGAGTATAGTTCTGGTAGATGGTCCGACCGTCCGACGACCTCTCGGCGATCCCTACGCTATAGGACCCGGCCTTGTCCGGGGTACCTGACACCGTGCCCGAAGAGGCGGTCAGGAACCCGGCGGTGGTGGTCAGCGTCAGGGTGCAGGCGATCGAGGTCATTGGCCTGTAGGCGTAGGCGCTCCCGACCGTGGCGGTGGTCGCCGGGCTGGAGGTGAACTTCAGCTCCGGCAGGGGGGTTGGGGTGACCACCGGGTCGGGCAGCAGCCCGCCCGTGTAGGGATACCCGGGGGTACCGGTCAGGACCATCGGAGCGATGGCCTGTCCTCCAGCGGCCCAGATGGTCTGCTCGCCGAAGTCCCACCTGGTCAGAGGATAGACCCCGTTGTAGGCCAGCTCCCCCCAGTAGAGGGGTTTGCCGGACTGTTTGGCCCACGACTCAGGGTCGGTGAACAGGTAGGCGTTCGCGGCCCCCGTTGCCGAGGCGTAGTAATGGCGGTGTAGGATCTCAAAGCCGCCATTGCCGGTGGCGAGATCAAAGTCCGCCTTGCCCCAGCCGAACAGGTTGCCGAGCCCGGCCACTCCCATGGTGCGGGGATGGGTCGATACGCCGGCCGTGTCCCTGGCCACTGCCTGCTCCCAGGCATTGAACCGTACCTTGTCACCCTTCCAGTAGTTATCGGCGACGATGTTGTGGTCCGGTTCGTTGAACACGTCGTACATGGCGATGGCGTTCTCGTTCTCCAATGCGGCCATTGTGTCACGAGCATAGGCGATATATCGCGAGTACGACGAGCTGGACGGATCGAACACCGTGCCCGTTCCGCCGTAGCTGTAGGTCGGGTACTCCTGCGAGCCAGCAAGTACCAGGGCGATCCACACCCCATGCTGCTCGGCCTGAACTGCCATCGTCCTCAGCAGAGAGATATAGGCATCATGGTGGTTCAGCCATGCCTGATATTGTATGCTGGAGCCCCACTGGTCGCCCGCTCCCAGCCTGACCAGGTTCGTATTATAGTATGCGGATAGCGCGAAGTATTGGTGCCAGAACTGCTCGGCGGTGGCGTGGTAGGGTATGTATCCCTGACCAGCGGTGTCCGGCCCATTGAGATGTGAGGTCTTCCCGGCCACGCCGGTCTCGCCCTCGATATATGCGAGGATCGCGAACTGCAGGGCGGTGGTCTCGACCACACCGATGAACTTCTGGGCGGGCACCGCGCCATTGACGAGCATATTCGTTCCAGATACTGTTACTCGACCGTAGGTCGTGGCGGCCGAGGCGGACGGGGTGGAGAATATGATCAATGCCCCCGGCAGTAGCAATGCGAACACCGCAATAGCTACCGCTAACTTATGTATACCTTTTTTCAATTCTCATCCCTCACGACAGTTAGGCCGGCGACCGGGGTCAAGGGTACTTTATATTTTGCTCTCAAATACCGCGATAATCATACAAGCCAGCATATCCGTAATAATTAAGAATTATATATTTTACGAATGGAAAGTGAACCAGGGCAAGGAACGGGGAGAATCGCCTTAATCGCGGTTCGGCCGCTCCATTTTTTCTAAAGCGATCGGACCATTTTCAAAAGATAACCTCTCGCCTTGCCCATCTCCGCCCCCCACCTCGGAAGGGCGTCGAACCTCTGGCGAGCCTCCACGGACATCTCCTGCAAACGGACCCGGTCGGCGCCTAGCTCCGTAAGGTGGGCGGCGATCGCCGAATGATCACCCGGTCCGATCAGGAAGCCTTCCCGTCCGTGGGCGATCACCTCTCCCGCTCCGCCGGAGGCGGGCGCAAGGACCGGCAGGCCGCGGGCCAGGGCCTCGACGAACACCAGCCCGTAACCTTCATGATGAGAGGGAACGGCCAACAAATGGCAACCGTCCAGGACCCGGTCCCTCTCTCGGTCGGGCAATCGACCGTGAAACCGTACCTCGTCGTCGAGGCCCCATCGGGCCAGCATGTTCCTTATCACTTCATAGTAGTCCCGATCCAGGGGCGCTCCCACCACCTCCAGCCGCATGGTGCCCCGGGGAAGCGAGGCCATCGCGGTCACCAGCACGTCCAGGCCCTTGTGGGGCAGGATGTTGCCCAGGTAGATGATGGTCAATGGTCCCGAACAGTCCCGCCCTTCCTTCCCCCTAGCCTCGATATGGTCCCTTCCGGGGTAGGCTACCACCCCATCCAGATGAGGAGCTAACTCCCGGACCGACCGCCGGGTGGCCTCGCTGTTACAGATGAGCCCATCAAGGCTCTGGAGGAACCGCCGTTCGATCGCCCGATGTCGGAAGGCCTTCCCCCGACCGGCCTCCGCCCGACAGGTCAGATGGTGGACCAGCCCCACCAAAGGGAAGTGCGCATCCTTCTTCAGCCGCCCGTTCAGGAGACACAGGGAAGGATGATCGAGCTCGTCCTCCACCAGCACATCCACGTCCAGGGACCGAAGCCGTCGCAGCAGCAGGGGGTCCAGGTTGTCCAGCATGCTCAGGCCGGGCGAATAGGGCCGGAGGCTCACCACCTCGACGCGGTCCCCGTTCTCCTCGAGATGCGCGACCAACCTGCGGTCGTACAGGTAACCGCCGCTCTGACCATCCAGGGGGCCATAGATGACCAGACCGACCTTCAATGACCGATCCCCTGACCGTAGCTGGCCCAGGCCTCATCGTCCTCCCAGATCCTGATGACCAAGCGGCCCACCATGGGCGCGTCCAGGGTCGTGGACAGCCGGAGCCATATGGACCGGGCCAGATTCTCCAGGGAAGGCACCGAGGCCGAGAAATCGGCCATGTCGTTCATGCAGCGGCCCCGGTACAGGTCCAGGACCGAGGATAAGGCCTCCTTTAGAGTGCCTATGTCCACCAGGTAGCCCATGTCATCGACCCTGCCCCCCTGAACGACGACCTCCACGAGATAATCATGGCCATGCTCCTCCCGTTCACCGGGCGAAGCGTCCGGAAGGCGGTGGCGGGATACCATCCGCATTTTGACCCCGGTCTCGTACACGCTCATCCCCCCTGATAGTCCAGGACGACCTGGACCGCTTCCTGTCCGTCCTCGTCCAGCATTCTGTAGGCGCTCGCCGCATCGGCTATCTTGAAACGGTGGGAGACCAGACGCGAGGGACGCACTCTGCCGATCATCTTCCAGGCCACCCCCATCCTCCGCGATTTGGACCAGCGGCCGGACAGGCTGCCGTCGATCCGGCTGACCTGGCTGCTGATGATCCGAAGGCGGTTGCGATGGAAATCGTCACCCAGGCAGGTCCGCATTTCCTTGTTCCCGTACCAAGAACCGACCACGATACGGCCTTCCATGCCGGTGAGGTGGGTGGCGTACTCCAGTGCCGCCGGCTCTCCGCTCAGCTCGTACACCAGGTCGCCCTTGATCTCGTCAAGGCCGGAGGATTTCAGGAACTGGCGCGCGTCGATAGAAGGGTCCAGACAGCGGTCCGCGCCCATCTCCATCGACCGCTCCCTTCGCAAGGGGTAGCGGTCGGCGGTGACGAGGGCGGAAAGAGGCATCTGGGCCAGCAACGATGTGGTCAGCAGGCCGATCACCCCCTGCCCGAGGACGATGACGTTCTCGCCCACCAGGGGGGCGCCGTCCATGACCAGGGACAGGGCGGTCTCCATGCTCGGCAGGAAGAGGGCCTCCTCGTCGCTGACCCTGGGCGGTATGGCCACCGCTTCGGAGATGGGGACGGTGAACTCGCTCTCGTGACTGTGAAAACAAAAGACCCGCTTTCCGCCCCAGGCGCAGGCCACGCCCTCTCCGGTGGCCACGACCTCGCCCACGGTGGCATAGCCGTACTTGAACGGATGAGAGAACGAGCCTCCCAGAGATCGAATGGTCGTGTCCAGCCTGGTCCCCTGCTCCACCTGTCCGCGGTAGAGGAGCATCTCGGTGCCGGCGCTGATGGCCGAGAGCAAGCTTCGGACCAGGACCTCGCCTTCCTTCGGTTCGGGGACCCCCTCTTCCTTGACCTCCACTTCCCGGGGAGCGGTGAAATACAGAGAACGGCGCATCCTTTTCCTCAGCCCCATTGACAAGGCAGCCGGAGGGGCATGAAATTATCTGACCGGGGACCCATCGGTCCGGAGCACGTCCGCATGTTTATGTTAGGTCAAGAGCATCGGGGATGCATATGCCTGGACAGGAAGGTGGCCCGAGGACAAGATGCCTCTGGCATGCCGACGACGGGCGTTGTTCCAACTGCAAGGCCCGCCGCATAAGGAACGATGTCCTCAGGATGAGCGACTACGAGAACTGCGTGAAGGAGCGGGACTACCCCGGCTGCGAGTTCTTCGTGGAAAAGCCCCTCCCGCCCAGGAAGTGAACCTGCCCATGACCGCGGACGAGATGCTGGCCTTGTTGGAAAGACTCCTGATCACAGAGAGTCGGCCGGAGGCGCTGGACACGCTCGAGCGGCTGTGCCGGGACAACAGGGCGGACGGAAGGGCGATCACCTACCTCATTCCCATCCTCCACGCCCCCGAACCGGAAAGCAGGAGAAGGGCCTCCTGGCTCATGGGCAAGTTGGCCCAGAACAAGGTGGTGGCGTTCTGGCCGCTGGAGGAACTGAGCAACCTCCTCCATGACGACGATCCAGAGGTGAGGGAGAACGCGGCCTGGGCCATCGGGGAGCTGACCGGCCAGCGGATCGGAACGGTGGGCTGCATCGAGCATCTGAACCAACTGCTGAGCGATGACGTTCCGAGCGTGAGAGGCATGGCGGCGTGGGCGCTGGGCCGGATGGCCGAAAGGCTGGAGATGGGCTTCCTCACCTCGATGGGACCGTTGACCGAACTGAGCAACGACCGGTTCGAGAGCGTGCGCCGGAGCGCCATCTACGCGCTCGAGCGGTTGGCCGCGCTGGGCATAGAAGAATGACGGCCAGATAGTGACGTTCGAGGCCTTATTAGCAAAATCACTTTCGATTTCTAGACCGTGTTTTTATATATTAGTCGGCCACGCTAAGAAGCTCAGCAAGGTGCGCTAGGCACCATAGCGGAGACACACCAATGAGCGCGAGAGTCTACGATCTTCATCCGAGCATGTTCGGCGTCGAAATAATGAAGCTTCCCCACCGCCAGGCTTCCAAGGTAAAGGCGCCCCTTAAGGTACGCGAAGCATCCATCGAGCTGTGCGGTAGTCCCATGCTCCGCTGAACCTCGGAACGAGCGCCCATACCTCATTCTTTGCTCTTGGCGTATTCCGTCAGGAAATCGTCATGGGCCTTCTGGCCGGCCGACCCGATCAGGGCCAGCATCTTCTCGAGCAGGGGTCCGAACGCTGGATCGATGCATTCGCTGGAGCCGTCCGGCAAAAGTCTGGCCACCAGCTTCGGGGATGGTCTCGAACTCCAGATCTCGAACGAGGGCCTTGCCACCGGTCCGACCCACCCCGGCGCCCGGAGCGGCGGACCTATCCTCCTGAGCCCATAGTGGTCAAGGAGCTGAGCGCTCTCGAGCACCTCGTGAAAAGCGTTCGGGGTGGCTTCCACGCGCGCTCGGCGCATCTCCTCGTACTGGGGCGGTAGCACCATGGAGCATGGGAACGGCCGGGTCGGGCAAAAAGCTGCCGGCGGCAGGGTCATTTTTTATAATCCTGTTCATCATTGGGCTTGACGAGGCTGACGGAAGATGAACGGTCGGAAGGTCACCATAGGGCTCGTCCAGATGAGCATGTCAGAGGACCCTGAGGAGAACCTCCATAAGGCGGTGCGTATGATCGGAGAGGCCTCCGAGCGTGGCGCGCAGATCGTCTGCCTGCCCGAGCTGTTCACCACCACATATTTTCCACAATATGACACGGTCGGCGGAAGGCGGAGGGAGCACGCTCCCCACGAGGCCGTTCCCGGACCCACCACCGAAGCGCTGTCCAGGGCGGCCGCCCGGTCCCAGGTCGTCCTGGTGGGCGGTTCCATCTACGAGCGGGAGGGGGAGAGGTTCTATAACACCGCCCCGGTGTTCGACCGGAGCGGCCGCCTGATCGGGCGCTATAGGAAGACCCACATCCCCCATGACGAGGATTTCTACGAGCAATCCTATTTCAAAGGAGGGGATACCGGCTTCCAGGTGTATCCTACCGACCAGGGGCGGATAGGGGTCATGATCTGCTATGATCAATGGTATCCGGAGGCCGCCCGGGTGAACGCGCTGCTGGGGGCGGAGATGGTGTTCTACCCCACCGCCATCGGCAAGGTCAAGGACATCGAGCAGTGGGAGGGCGACTGGCAGCAGGCCTGGGAGAACGTCATGCGCGGCCACGCCATAGCGAACGGCATGGTGGTCGCGGCCTGCAATCGGGTGGGAGTGGAGGACAAGATGGAGTTCTGGGGAGGGAGCTTTGTGATCGACGCTTTCGGCAAGACCCTGGCCCGTGGCTCCGATCGGGAAGAGGTCGTGCTGGCCACGGTCGACCTGGAGCATGGCGAGAACATCAGGAAAGGCTGGAGGTTCTTCCCCAACCGCCGGCCGGAATGCTATTCACAGCTGGTAAAGTGCGTCGAGCAGAGCTGATCCGGAGCGATGAACATGGAAAAGACGACCCCTAGGTCCCTCGGTTATTACATGCCCGCCGAATGGGCCAGGCACGAAGCCACCTGGCTGTCCTGGCCCAAGAACCCCCTGACCTTCCCCGACGGCGTCCTGGACGGTGTCGAGAAGGTGTACCTCCAGATGATCGCCGCTCTCAGCCAGGGGGAGAAGGTCAAGGTCCTGGTCAACGACCGGGCGACCGGGGACCGGGTCCGCAAGCTGCTCCAGGACACCGACGCCGTGGTGGAGAACGTCCTATTGCCCCTCATCAAGAGCTCGGACGTGTGGATCCGCGATTACGGTCCGACCTTCCTGCTGAACGAGAAGAAGCCCTGGAAGGCCGCCGTCAAGTGGAAGTTCAACGCCTGGGGCGGCAAGTACGACGACCTCCTGTACGACGACATCGCCGGGGAGGAGGTCGTCCAGAACGCCAAGGTCAAGGTCTTCCATCCGGGCATCGTCATGGAGGGCGGCTCCATCGATGTCAACGGCCGGGGGACGGTCCTCACCACCGAACAGTGCCTGCTCAACAAGAACCGCAACCCCCAGCTGACCCGGGAGGACCTCGAGGCCTACCTCGAGCAGTACCTCAACATCGGCTCGGTGGTCTGGCTGAAGTCCGGGATCGAGGGCGACGATACCGATGGTCATGTCGATGACTTCGCCCGCTTCGTCAACGCCGACACCGTGGTCTGCGCGCATTCGGAGACCGGGGGAGGCCATAACCCTCAGGTCCTGCAGACCAACCTGGACATCCTGAACGCGCACCGGGACCAGTACGGTCGGGCCCTCCACGTGCTCGAGCTTCCCATGCCCGAGCCCATCCCCCTGCCCGAGGAGGAGCGGGTGCTCCCGGCCAGTTACGCGAACTTCTACATCGGCAACGAGGCGGTGCTGGTGCCGGTGTTCGATGATCCCAGCGACCAGAGGGCGGTCCAGATGCTGAAGGACTGCTTCAACGATCGGCAGGTCCTGCCCATCTATGCCAAGGACCTGGTGTACGGCTACGGCGGCTTCCATTGCGTCACTCAGCAGGAGCCGCTGGTGGAGCAGAAGGAATAACGGTCCGGCCATTAAGTGGGTTAAGGACCGGACCGGGCAATATCAGACCGCATCCATGGTGACCCGCCCCCGGCCCAGCGCGCCGGGCGGGCAGGCGTCCACGCAAAGTCCGCAGGCCACACACTTTTCCTGCTCGAAGACCACGCTCCAGGTGCTCTTGTCGAGATAATAGGCCTTGACCGGGCAGATCGATATGCACATCGAGCAGTCGGTGCAGCGGGTCTGGTCCCGCACCACGAAGCTGTCCAGCTCGTTCACCTGAACACCGTACTTCTCCAGATAGCTGAGGGCCTTGCGTATCTCCACCATGCTCCCGGACATGGAGACGATCAGCTTTCCTCCCTGCTCGTCGATCTCCGCCCTCAGGATGTTCAGGTCGATGTCGCATTCCTTGACCAGGCGGAAAGTGACCGGAGAGCTAGCCTGCTGCTGGGAAAAGGTCAGCACGTACTTCTTATCGGCCATGCTCACACCTCCGTCCGGGAATGAAGATCGAGCGGCTTTTGCGCCTGGCTCATCGGGAAGGTATCGACCGGCCGGGACAGATAGAACTTTTTCTGCCGTATCCAGTCCTTGAGCTCCTTGGATATCGCCAGCGCCTTCTTGTACGAGGAAAGCCCGGAGGTGCGTACCTCCTTTCCGCCGATGTCGATCGTCCCGCTCCGGAGCTGGGCGTAGCTGACCTCCTTCACCGGCTTGCGGGCCCGGGACTGCACGGCGTAATCGAGCACGGGAGCGTAGATCTGTTCATCGGTTATCGCCAACGACCTCGCCACCTCCTCGTCCAGTAGGGGGATGGGGACGCCGATACCCACGCCCAGGGAGCATCCGTACTTGGTGAAGTAAAGGGCTCGCACGTACTCGGGGGTCATCGTCTTCAGGTCCCCGATGACCGCCAGGGCCCTCGCCGCGGCCGAAGGGACGCCGTTCTTCTCGGGCACATTGGTCTTGAACTGGGTGCCCTCCCAAGAAACATAGCCGACCCCGCCGCCCAGGAATATCCTGGTGCCCATGCCGATGGTCCGCAGCTTGGGGTCGTTCAGCAGCGGGGACAATTGCCCGGCGCTACAGTATGTGGCATTGCCGTTGCGGGGAAGCAGCTTGCCCATGTAGGTGTACAGCAACTTTTCCGATGAGTTCGTCGCCACCGCATAGTTCTGGTACATGTTGCGGGGGTTGTACATGTACGCCTGGTTCAGCGTCTTCAATGAGATGTAGGTCTCGATGTCCTTGCGCGGATAGCAGTCGGTGCCGTAGGCGGTGGCGCGAAGCTTCACGGGCTTGCCGGCCACCAGTTCCTCGATCACATGGGAGCCGCTGTACTCGAGGCCGTCCCCTTCCCGAAGCTCGGTGGCGCCGATATAGGCGTCCACGGCCGCCAGTCCGGTGTAGGCAGGCACGTCGTTGAGCCACACCTTGGTCATCTTGATGGGCGGCTCGGCATGCCCGAAGTTCAGGAAAGCGCCCGAGGAGCACATGGCGCCAAAGGTTCCGGTGGTAACAACGTCCACCTCCCTGGCAGCATTTACAACTCCCTTCTCCTGGACGACCAGTTTGAACTCGTCGGCCGTGAGGACCACGGCGTCGCCCTGTTCGATCCTGGCGTTGATCTCCTCGTAGCTCTTGCTCATCGCTTCACCCTCTCGGCCGGGGACCACCCTGTTAAAAGGGAGATGACCGGCACTGAGCGAGGTAACAATTGTTACATTATTTAATTGCTTCGCGCAGATGGAAGACAGAACACTGATCTGACCCTAGCACAGGGGGTAATGGGCGAAGAGGATGATCGAGCATGAAAAGGGGTAAATAATCACACTCCATGTGAGCACCACATGTGTTGGAAAGGGGATCGATCGGCCCCTATCCAGATACGATCTAGAAGGGCCCCATATGAACGAACCGCTACTCTCTGACATCTTCGCTCGGCTCAAGGAACAACGGCCCCTGGTGCACCATATCACCAACTATGTGACAGTGAACGATTGCGCCAACATCACCATGTTCATCGGCGCCGCCCCGGTCATGGCCGAGGCCCGCGAGGAGGTTGAGGAGATGGTGACCATGGCCGGTGCCCTGGTGCTGAACATCGGCACCCTGCGCCAGGAGCAGGTCGACTCCATGCTCATCGCCGGTCGCCAGGCCAACCGTCTGGACATCCCCATCATCCTTGACCCGGTCGGCGCGGGGGCCACCAGCTACCGGACCGAGGTGGCCAGGCAGCTTCTGATCGAGCTTCGCATCTCCGTCATCAAGGGCAACGCCGGCGAGATCGGCACGCTGGCCGGGACCGGCGGCAAGGTCCGGGGGGTCGACTCGGGCGGTCTGAGCGGCGATCCCGTAGCGGTGGCCAAGGCGCTGGCCAAGGGCGCCGGGGCAGTGGTGGTCATGAGCGGACCGACCGACATCGTCACCGATGGCAGCAGGACCGCCCTGGTGGATAACGGTCATCAGCTCATGGGCCAGATCTCCGGAACGGGGTGCATGGCCTCGTCCATAGTGGGGGCTTTCGCCGCCGCGTCGAGAGATCATGTGCTCTCATCGGCCGCCGCCCTGGCCGCCTTCGGCATCGCCGGCGAGCTGGCCGCCGAGAGGGCGTCCGCGCCCGGTTCGTTCAAACTGGCCCTGATGGACCAGGTGGCGACCCTCACACCAGCCATGCTGGCCAGGTTCGCCCGGGTGAGGTCTGCGTGACCCTCCGTCTCGATCTGTACGTGGTCACCGACGCGGAGCGGTCCCGCGGCCTGGGTCACCTGGAATCGGCCCGGCGAGCGCTGGCCGGAGGAGCGGACGTGATCCAGCTGCGGGACAAGAAGCTGGCCGGAAGGGAGCTCTATCTCCTTGCTCAGGAACTGAGGAAGCTGACCATCGGTTCGGGAGCGATCCTGATCGTCAACGACCGGATGGACGTGGCCCTGGCCGTCGGGGCGGACGGCGTTCATCTGGGCCAGGACGATCTCCCGGTGGCGGTGGCCCGCCGCATCGCCCCTCCCGGATTCGTCATCGGAGCGTCGGTCGGGTCGGTGGAGGAGGCCGTGCGGGCGGAGAGGGACGGGGCCGATTATGTTGTCCTCAGTCCGCTCTTCAACACCGGCTCCAAGGACGATGCCGGTCCGGGCCACGGACTGCAGGTCCTGAGGGCCATCCGGTCAGCGGTCTCCGTGCCGGTATTGGCGATCGGAGGGATCGACGCCCAAAATGTGGGCGAGGTCATCGCGGCGGGCGCCGACGGCGTGGCGGTCATATCCGCGGTTTGCGGCCAGGCCGATGTGGAAGCGGCCGCCCGGGACATCCGGGCCCGGGTCGAAGGGGCCAAGAACGCCAGGGCGGGTCATGAGCTATCGTCCTGACCGCTTCCATCCCTCCAGAACAGCCACAGGTTCATGTTCCCCCTCGCTCTACCTTTCTGCGGGTTGTCACGATGACCGATAAGAAGCCGACCATGCCCGGCGGCCTGACCAGAGAGGAGTTCAACGGCCTCCGGGAGGACCTCCAGCAGATATTGAGCACTCATCCCCGTGCCAAGTTCACGGTGGTCTTCCTGGACCGAGGAGGCCGGAGGACCGAGGATATGTCCCAGGCCTCGAAGTATGGGCTCACGGTCCATGAGGAGGAGAAGATAGTGTACGAGGAGTTCGGGGACGTCCTCAATGGAAAGGTCAGGAGGAAATAGGAGCATTGACCGGTGCAACTTTGATCGGGCCGGCTCCGCCTGAGCAGAAGGGAGTGGAAAGACCTTGATCCATGGACATTGGCGTCCGTTCATCTATATCGCCTGTTCGGCCATCCTGTTCGGGGCGAGCGCCCCTATCGCCAAGACGCTGGTTGCTGACCTGACCCCGGTGGCCCTGGCCGGATTGCTATACCTGGGCGCCTTCGTCGGGCTGTTCCTCTTCCTTTTCGTTGCTCGAGCGTTCGCTCCCCGCACCAGGAAAAATGTGGAACCCCTCCGCCGAGCGGACCTGCCGTATCTGGCAGGGGCCATCGCCTCCGGTGGGGTGATCGCCCCCATCCTCCTGCTGACCGGCCTTCTCACCGTCACCGGCTACGCATCGTCCCTCCTCCTGAACCTGGAGGGGGTGGCCACCGCCCTCATCGCCTGGCTTGCCTTCCGGGAGAGGGTGGGAAGAAGGGTCTGGATCGCCCTGGCGTTCATGACCGCGGCAGGAGCCCTGCTCACCCTGGAGGCCGGCAACGGCGGTACATCGGCACTAGGGGCGGGACTGATCGCCCTGGCCATGGTGTTCTGGGGGCTGGACAACAACCTCACCAGGCAGATCTCGGAACGGGACCCCCGCCAGATCGCCATGCTCAAGGGCCTGGTAGCCGGCAGCGTGTCGCTGGGGCTGGCCTTCCTCCTGGGGCAGATCCCTCCGCTGGGGATGGAGACCCTAACCGCCCTGCTGCTCGGTTCGCTGAGCTACGGAGTGAGCCTGGTATTGTTCATCCTGGCCCTGGGCGAGCTGGGCTCGGCCAGAACGGGAGCTTTCTTCACCCTGGGCCCCTTCGTCGGCGCGGCCCTCTCCGTTCTACTGTTGAGCGAAAGCCCCGACCTCCTGCTGGTGCCAGCCGGGGCATTCATGGCCCTGGGGGCCTATCTGCTCCTCACCGAGCGTCACGCCCATCCCCACCGGCATGAACGGGTCGTTCATACCCATGTCCATGTCGCGGACGCGAGACACCAGCATGAGCATCCCATGGACATGGAGGGGGCGCATGAGCACGAGCATACGCATGAGGAGGAGCGACACGCCCATGAACACCTGCCAGATTTCGAACACCGCCATAGGCACTGAGATGCATCGTTTGTTCACGAGCGATATCGGTTAACCATCGCCAGGCCGCTAATCATTCTCCCAAAGGTTATTAAGTGGCCCGCAACGATGGCCCGAAAAGTTAACTGGAGCGTGAAGCACTGCCCTCTAAAGATTCGGCGCTCGATGCGATGTTCAACGGCGATATTGCATCGTCGGATCCCCAAGGCTCCTGCTTTTACCGCATGGCGCCCTTCCGCCTGCAGATAGAGTGTTCCACCGAATGCGCTGCCGATTGCACCTACTGCTACGCAAAGGCCACTTCCACCGGGGAGCCGCTCACCTCCCGTGAGATAAAGGGTCTTCTCCGCCGGGCCTCCAGCCTGGGCATCAAGCAGATCGATTGGATGGGCGGTGATCCCATGGAGCGGACAGACTGGATCGATCTGCTGCAGACCGCTCGATACAACGGCATGACCAACAACCTATGGACCTGCGGCTCCCGCCTAAATGACGTCGGGATCGCCAAATGGGTGCTGGACCTGACCGAAGGCGGCTACGTGATGATCCACCTGGATTCCCTGGACCCGGACATATTGCGATCGATGCGCTCGACCTACAACCCGCTGACCACCCGGGAAACGCTTCGGGGCGTGGAGCTTCTTCTGGAGATGGGCAAGCCCCCCCAGGAGATGGGCAACCTGCTGATGCTGACCGCCTCCCAGACCCCCGCGGACGTCAAGGAGACGATGTCCTACCTCTACGAACACTATGGCCTCCGGACCTGCCTCATGTCCCTCAAACCGGTGGACGAGACCGGCCGACTATATCCGATGCTGCCCCGGGTCGATGACGTGAACACCGCCTACCAGATAAGGGATGAACTGTTCCTGAGCGGGCACAATATGGGGTGCCAGGACCTGCCCAAACAATACTGTGGCACCACGTTGTTCGTCTCTAGCGACGGGCGGGTGTCGTCCTGCTACTCCCTCCGGCGGAACCTGGGATCGGTGCGCGAGCATACCCTGGAGGACATCATCGCGAGCAACTCGTCCTCGTTGTTCTTCACTGAGTTCAGGAAGGAGGAGCATAACATCGTCTGCAGTTCCTGCGAGAAGGAGCTATGCTGGGGATGCCGGGCCAATGCCTTCTACTTTGGCGGGGGCGCCTACTCTCAGGACCCCCTGTGCCCCCGGAGCGGCCCCTCCACGAAGGTCGATCTGCCGTACTAGTCGTACAGGGCCGGTTCCAGCACGAACTTGCAGAAATTGCTCTTGGTCCCGAAGCATTCCGAATGGGTCACCCGCAGCGGCACTCCCGTCCGATCATCGAAGATCGCCTCCATGATCCCTTCGTTTAGGATGCACAGGGTCTTCCCGACGTCCGGCGCATCGGACATGTCGTAGTCGTCCTTCACGATGATGGTCAGGGGCACCAGGGAATAGACGTTCAGCTCGCCCAGGTCATGTTGAGCATAGAACTCCTTCACCTCGTCGATCAGGCCCTTCACATCGTTCGACTTCATGTGCCTGGCCACGGAAACGCCGATCTGACGTCCGATGTCCTTGAGCACCGGGTCCATATTGAGGCCGATCGCCTCCACCCCGATGACCAGTGCTCTCAGCTCCCCCTTGAGGAACTTGGTCGGCGATCCGACGCTCTTGTCGATAATGCTGGATACCGCCTTGGCCAGGTCCTCGCGCGGGACCACCGAGCTCCCCACCGGCTTCGACACGAGATAGAAGATCTTCCTTCGGTTGTCGGAGGGGTCGTCCCTTGACGCCACCAGGCCTTCTTTCACCATCTTGTCCAGGTGGACCGATAACGTGGATTGCGCCTTCCCGGTAAGCTGGGCGATCTCCGATAGGCTCAGGTCCCGCCTCTGTAGTTCGCTCAATATCTTCTGTCGCACGGGATTGGAAATCTGTTTCAATCCGGAGCTGGTAGAATAAACATCGAGCGCGGAACTCTTCTTCATAGCGTTCATTGGTCTAATCGTTCCGTCTATATTATAACTTGACGATTGTTCGCTAAACGCTGTTAACTTACCCGGTATGGGAGTCCCATCGCGGGTGAGTGAGGACCGTAAACATCTTCGGGGCCTCCCCGAATGACGTTAATAGGTGCAAGTCGTCGGTGCTTTGAGCAGAAAGTCCACAGGCGGCGCCAATGCTTCCTTAAAAGCGAAGATGTCCATCGTGGGCCGAGGACATGGGGGGGCATAGTCGATACCCCCACTGGGGCAGCTAAAGCACGGCGGGAATGAACGGTACCGCACCTGTGGACGGTCGGCCTCGGCGCGGTCCGCCAACGGTCCGGGTCGATGGAGGGGCCACATCGTAACGACGCAGCGGTCCACACCAATCCTTTTCTATCACTGACATGAATAACTTGAAGGTCATATCATGAGGGTCATCAAGGGTAAGAAGAGCATTGAGACGAGGGCGGTCTGGTACGAGGACGGCAAGGTCCGCATGATCGACCAGCGCATCATCCCCCAGAGATTCAAGATCATCGATCTCGCCGATCACCGTGAGGTGGCCGAGTCCATCAGGAACATGACCATCCGGGGCGCGCCGTCCATCGGGGCGGCCGCCGCCTACGGGATGGCCCTGGCCGCGGTGAACAAAGAGAACTTCCAGAAGGCGGCCGAGCTGCTCAAAGGCACCCGCCCCACCGCCTACGACCTGTTCTATGCGGTCGACCACATGCTACGCTCCCTGGAGCTGGGCGATGACCCGGTGGAGGCGGCGGACGGTTACGCGGACCAGATCATCGAACGCTGCCGCCTCATCGGCAAGCACGGGGCCAGGCTCATCGGGGACGAGCAGAACATCATGACCCATTGCAACGCCGGGGCCTTGGCCACGGTGGACATCGGAACCGCCCTGGCGCCCATACGGACCGCCTGGACCGAGGGCAAGCACATCTACGTCTATGTTTCCGAGACCCGGCCCCGCCTGCAGGGTATGCGGCTCACCGCCTGGGAGCTATATAACGAGGGCATTCCTCATGCCATCATCGTCGATGGGGCCTCTGGCCACTACCTGCGCAAGGATGTGAATCTAGTGCTGGTAGGAGCGGACCGCATCGCCGCCAACGGGGACTTCGCCAACAAGATCGGCACCTTCGACAAGGCGGTGCTGTGCCACGAACTGGGCGTGCCGTTCTATGTGGCGGCGCCCATCTCGACCTTCGACTTCTCCATACCGACCGGCGATAACATCGTCATCGAGGACCGCTCCGAGGACGAGGTGACCTCCATCGGCCGGGAAAGGATCGCGCCCAAGGAGTCGCCGGCCCTGAACCCTTCCTTCGATATGACCCGGGCCAAGTATGTGACCGGGTTCATCACCGAGGCCGGCATTCTCCGGCCCCATGAGATATCCCTGGTGCGCAAGGAACAGTTCATGGAAAAGGGAGAGCTATGAACGAGGGCGCGCTCCGCCAGCAACTGGCGGAAATAAGCAGGCTGGCCTATGACCGCCGACTGACCTTCGGGGCCGGGGGCAACCTCAGCGCCCGTCTTGATGACGATACCATCCTGATAACGCCTTCCGGAACGATCAAGGGCCTGCTGACCCCGGAGCAGACCATATTGGTCGACGTGCGGACGGAGAAGGCCGTAGGCGGCAAGAGGCCGTCCATGGAAACGCCCTTCCATACCGCCCTGTACCGTTCCCGGGCCGACATCGGAGCGGTGGTGCACCTGCACCCGCCGTCCTGCACCGCGCTGGCGGTGCTTTCCCGCATCCTGCGTCCCGCCATAACGCCCGAGGGCGTGCTGGTGCTGGGTGATTTCGTCCCGACCATCAAGTATGCCTCTCCGGGCTCGGAGGAGCTGGCCCGGGTGATCGTGGGCGGCCTGGGCCTGGGGAACGCCGCGCTGATGCAGAGCCATGGGGCGCTGGCCGTGGGCAAGGATCTCCTGGAGGCGTTCGGCCGCATGGAGACGATGGAGTACCTCGCCACCCTGCAGCTGCGGTGCGAGGAGCTAGGCGACCTGGAAGACCTCCCCGAAGAGGAGGTCGACCGGATGCTCAGCAAAAAGTAGATGATTAGGCAAGGAGTGCGGTGTCCGATGATCCTGGTAACGAAGTGGTTCGGCGTGTTCTTGGCCGACAAGGAAAAAACGAAGGTCGTAGGCCACGTCCTCTTCGAGAAGGACCCTAAGATCATCGCCGGTAAGCTCGCGCTGGTCCAGAAGGGCGAGATATTGCCAGAAGAGCGGAGGCTGGCCGAGAAGCGGATGCGGGTCGCCGAACCCCGCCTGTCCCCCCTGGGCAAGCCGGAGTTCTTCGATTCCGCGTTCATCAAGTCCGAGGACTACGGGTTCTCCCCCCAGCTGATGCAGAAAGTGATGGTCGAACTGGGCAAGATACGCACCAGGGAGCCCCTCCCCGCGGACCGCTTCATCGTCCAGGCGGTACGGGCGCTGGACGACACCATCGAGACGATCAACCTCATGAGCGAGCGGCTCCACGAGTGGTACGGCCTGCACTTTCCCGA
>CAYZEV010000011.1:0-11221 GCA_964477865.1 uncultured Methanomassiliicoccaceae archaeon
GCTTGACGTCTATCCCGCCCTTGTCGGTCTTGGTGATGACCACGTTGGGAGGGTGGGTGTTCAGCCGGATGCCCGTGTTGTAAAGTTCGTTGACCAGGACGTCGATGTTCATGTCATAGACGTCGATTACGAACAGAATGAGATCGGAGGTCCTGACCACGGCCAGCACTTCCCGGCCACGGCCCTTGCCCTTGGACGCGTCGCGGATCAGCCCGGGCATGTCCAGGATCTGGATCTTGGCGAACTCGTGGTACATGATGCCGGGGATGACGTCCACGGTGGTGAACGCGTACGCGGCCACCTCGCTCTCGGCGCCGGTCAGCTTGTTCAGCAGGGTCGACTTGCCGACGCTCGGAAATCCCACCAACGCCACGGTGGCGTTACCGGACTTCTTGACCGAATAGCCCTGGCCGCCGCCCCCCGAAGCGGCCCGCCGTTTCTCCTGCTCCATCTTGAGGCGGGCGATCTTGGCCTTCAGGAGACCTATGTGGCTCTGGGTCTTCTTGTTGTATTGGGTCTTGAGGATCTCGTCCTCGATCGCCTTGATCTGCTCATCGATTGTAAGGGCCACGGTTCACCTAAGGACTATCTCAGTTCCCGCCCTACTCGCCAAGGCCGTATCTAAAAGTTCCGGTCTTGTGATGATCGCCCGTTCTCCTCCCGAACGGACGAAATCGATGCCCGCTTCGATCTTTGGTCCCATCGTCCCGGCGGGGAACTGACCGGCCCGGAGATGGGATTCAGCCTCGTCGGCGGTGATCGTGCCGAGGGGGCGCTGCTCTTCCCGACCGAAATCGAGGAACACCTGGTCGACGTCGGTCAGCATGATGAGGAGGCTCTCTCCCATTCCTTTGGCCAGACAGGCGGATGCCAGGTCCTTGTCGACCACGGCCTCCACTCCGTGCAGGCGGCCCTGGCGATTTACGACCGGGATTCCTCCCCCACCGGCCGATATCACCAGGTCGTTCCCGCCCCGGACCAGCCTCCTGATCGACGCGGCCTCCACGATGCCCAGGGGTCGGGGAGAGGGCACCACCCTCCGCCACCCCCCGCGGGCCTGGTCCTCCATCAGGGTCCAGCCCTTGCTACGCCGCAGGTCCGTCGCCTCCCCTGCCGAGTAGAACGGCCCGATCGGCTTGGACGGCGACCTGAAGGCCTCGTCGTCCTCGTCCACGAGCACCCGGGTCAGGACGCAGGGGACGGTTCGCTCGCAGCAAAGCGTCCGCAGCGCCTCGGTCAGGGCCTGTTGGAACATGTAGCCAATAAGTCCCTGGGACTCGGCCACGCACACGTCCAGGGGCATGGGCGGCACGTCATCTTTAGCCGCCTCGTTCTGCAGGACGATGTCCCCGACCTGGGGGCCGTTGCCGTGGGTGAGGGCGACATCGTAGCCGGAATTGACCATCAGGGCGATGTGCCGGGAGGTCTCCTCGAGATTCCTGAGCTGGTTCTCCAGGGTGGGACGCTGCCCTTTCCTCAGAATAGCGTTCCCGCCAATGGCCACCACTGCTGCTCTCACGTGCGCACTTCCGATCCATTCCAACCCACTGGCATTAAATAAAGATTTTCTGCCGGGAAGACAATAAGTTTAAACCCTTCATGGCAATGCCCAATATCAATGTCAACGCTGGATGACCTAAAGGAAAGGTTCTTCAAATTTCGGAAGCACAAGTACGCCGTCCTGCTCGGACTGGCCTTGGCCTTCGTCGTTTGTTCCTTACTGCTAGTCTTCGCCGGCTACCTGCTGTGCTTCGGCCTCCTGCTGGTCGCGCTGGCTGGATATTACATACCCTACTTCTTCGGCCTCAAGTCCAAGAAGAAGCTGGCGGCCTGGGGTATCATTTTGATAGTATTGCTGTCGGTGCCTTTCAGTATCTCTTACATCGAGAGCCAAAAGAGCTTGGCGAACACGACCCAGAGCACTACCGATGGGGCCATGGTAGATGGCAAGCTCACCCCGATATACGGTAACTCTAGCACTGACTATACGTTCAGCATCCTAGTGAAGGACGTCAACATAACGCAGGTCAACATCATAATCGCAGATTACTGGACCGGGGCGACAGATCGCAATGTGACCATGACCTCCACGGATGTGGCAGAGGGTCGCCTGTTCACTTATAGTACAACATTGCAGAACAATACCGAATATGCTCATTTCTTCAAAGCTGATAACGGGCAGAAATGGGTCATGACCTCGGGCAATTATGGCCCCATCCAAGTGTCCGACAGCGACCTCTACATCCACTGGCTTCCGACCCTGATGCTCGCCCTGTTCATCCAGGTGGGTGTGCTGTACTTCCTGCTGCTGGGCCTCAGCTACATGAGCGAGAGGTCCAAGGCCAAGGTGGCCGAGATGGAGAAGCAGTACGGCGCCAAGGGCGGCAAGCTGCCCCCGTCCAAGGACGGCAAGGATGAGAAGTTCGTTTGTTCCGAGTGCGGCGCGGACGTCCCGTCCAGCGCGGACAAGTGCCCCCAGTGCGGAGATAAGTTCGACGACGCCGGGAAGGCCGAAGAGGCCAAGACCGTCGACAAGGGCAACGACGAGTTCGTCTGCACCGATTGCGGGGCCAAGGTCGACGAGAGCGCCAAGAAGTGCTGGAACTGCGGGAAGGAGTTCGAGAACTGAGCACTTTCGGACACCTCCCGGTCAAACCTTTTATACAACTTTTCGATGAGGTAATGGGATGTCCTCGACCACCGCTGCGAAAATGGCCAAGAGCCAGAAGGAGATCTCGGTCTCCGAGTTCTTCGAGAAGAACCGTCAGATCCTAGGCTTCGATTCTCCGGTGAAATCGCTCATCATGGGCGTCAAGGAAGCGGTCGATAATTCCCTGGACGCCTGCGAGGAAGCGCAGATCCTTCCTGAGCTATTGGTCAAGATCGACCGGATCGATCAGAAGGAGTACCGGGTCCTGGTCGAGGACAACGGCCCGGGCATCGTTTCCACGTCCATGCCCAACGTCTTCGGCCGCCTCCTCTACGGTTCTCGGTTCCATGCCGTGCGCCAGTCCCGCGGGCAGCAGGGCATCGGGATCTCGGCCACCATCATGTATGGCCAGATCACTACGGGCAAGGCGGCCACCGCCCGCTCCAAGGTCGATGGGGCCGAGGCGGCCAAAGAGATAGACATCATCATCGATACCAAGAAGAACGCCCCGATCATCCTACGCGAGGACTTCGTGCCCTGGAACGAGAAGGCCCATGGTACCAGTGTCAGGTTCTACATGAACGGGCGCTACGTCACCGGCAAGCAGTCGGTGCTCGAGTATCTCCGACAGACGGCCATCGTCAACCCTCACGCCACCCTCTCCTTCATCGACCCCGACGGCAAGAGATACAACTTCGAGAGGGCCACGGACCTGATGCCCCCGCCCACCAAGGAGATCAAGCCCCACCCCGACGGCATCGAGCTGGGGACCCTCATGAACATGATCAAGGCCACCAAGGAACGGAGCCTGGCCAAGTTCCTGCAGAACGACTTCAACCGTATCTCCGAACGGGTGGCCAAGGAGATCTGCTCCGCCGCCGCCCTACCGGAAACGACCCGGCCGGCGAACCTGAGCCTGGAGTCGTCCAAGCAACTGTTGGATGGCATCGGCAAGGTCAAGATCATGGCCCCCCAGGTGGATTGTCTCTCCCCCATCGGTGAGAACCTCATCCGCAAGGGCCTCAAGCATGTGCTCATGGAGATCAAGCCAGAGTACTACGCTCCGCCGGTCACCAGGGAGCCGAAGGTCCATACTGGGAACCCCTTCCTGGTGGAGGTCGGGATCGTCTATGGCGGAGATATGCCGGCCGATCAGCCGGTGCAGATATTGCGGTTCGCCAACCGGGTCCCCCTACTGTACCAGCAGGGCGCCTGCGTGGTGACGAAGGCCATCGAGGCCACCGACTGGCGGCGCTACGGATTGGAGCAGCGCGGCGGCTCGGGCATCCCCTTCGGACCGGCCATCATCATGGTGCACGTGGCTTCGACCAAGATCCCGTTCACGTCGGAGGCCAAGGAGGCCATCGCCTCGGTGCCTGCCATCCAGGAAGAGATCGCCCTGGCCCTCAAGGCCTGCGGCCGCAGTCTCAAGATACATCTCAACAAGAAGGACCGGAAGACCAAGACCCGGTCCAAGTTCGAGATCGTCCAGGTCATCATCCCCCTGATGGCGGAGAAGACCTCCAAGATCGTCGGCAAGCCCATCCCCGACCTGCGGGGAACGCTCACCAAGATCATGAACATAGTATGGATCGATGACGCCGTTACCTTCGCCAAGGGGCGTCACAAGGTCAAGGTGCTCGTTTACAATTATACGCCGAAGCAGCAGCGGTTCAGGCTGCACACGGTGCTCCCGCGGGGATGCCTGGACCTCGAGTCCTGCAATATCAAGCCGGTCGAGATCAAGGACGAGGAGAAGATCACCTGGGAGCTGCCCAAGATCGCCTCCACCGCCGTATGCGAGGTCTGCTTTGACCTGAAAGGCCTGGATCATGAGGCCTACTCCGAGACGGAACTCTATGTCTCGGGGATCAACCCCGTGGACGTCATGGGTGCCGACCCCCTGCCCGGCGACTGGGACCTGGCGGGCGTTCACTTCACCGAGGTGGAAGCGCCGGTCCAGGAGAAGGCCGAGGACGCCGAGGAAGAGCCGGACTACGACGAGTCGGGAGATGACCTCAATGACGACCAATGAACGCAACACGGAAGCGATAAAGAGGCTCTACTCCATCTCCGAGTCGATCTACGACCAGCTGGACAAGGGCAATATCCCCAAGATGGTGCTGCCCCTCCGGACCAAGGCCAACATCAAGTTCGATACCCGGAGCAATGTCTGGAAGTACGGCAGCCTGCGGGGAGCGAGGACGGCCAAGAAGGTCAAGGGGGCGATGATGCTGCTCCGGACTTCCTACATGCTGGAACTTATCCAGAACATGATAGAGACCAACAAATCCTCGACCTTGAGAGAGGCGTATTACATCTCCGAGGGCTGGGGAAAGGCGAAGTTCCACACCCAGGACGAGTCCAATATGCTGGCCGAGGACCTGGAGATCGTCACCCAGTGCCTCCGGGAGGACTTCAAGCTCCGCCCCGAGGAGGACGGGGCCCGGGTCATCGGGGACATCAATCTCGTGGAGACCGATCGGAAAGGAAAGAAGAAGGCCCTCAACTGCCGCGACGATGTGGGCGACTCCGGCTACGGTATCCCATACAATGTGGAGAAGGAGAAGATCGAGATCAAGGGCTCCTCCGCCAAGTTCGTCGTGGCCATCGAGACCGGCGGTATGTTCGACCGTCTGGTGGAGAACGGTTTCGACGAGGATTACAACACGGTGCTGGTGCACCTCAAGGGACAGCCGGCCCGGTCCACCCGCCGTTTCATCAAGCGACTGAACGAAGAGCTGAAGCTCCCGGTCATCGTGTTCACCGACGGCGATCCCTGGTCCTTCCGGATCTATGCGTCCATCGCCTACGGGGCGATCAAGACCGCCCACCTGTCCGAATATCTGGCCACCCCGACCGCCGAGTACATCGGGATCACCGCCTCGGACATCGAGAACTACGAGCTGCCGACCGATAAGCTCACCGACATGGACGTCCGGGCGCTGAACGCCGAACTGAAGGACCCCCGGTTCAACACCGATTTCTGGAAGGGCGAGATCGACCTCATGCTCAAGCTTAACCGCAAATCGGAACAGCAGGCCCTGGCCAAGTACGGATTGGACTACGTCACCGATACGTATCTGCCCGATAAGCTGAACGAGCAGGGCCTGTTGAAAAAATGAGACGCCGGACCGGGGATCCAGGTCCGGCGCGTTGGCTTCTTTAACCCAACCCGGCCAAAATCTATGCGTTTTGTCTTTACGATTACGCAGCTAGAGAATAGTTTTATATCCCCTTGAGGACAAGCCTAGCCTAATTGTGGTAGATATGAACGACAGGGCGATACTGGGTATGGTCGGGTGTCTTGTCCTGGGGGATGAGATGGCGCATGTGTTGGAGAACGATCCCGCGGTAGAGAACGTGCTCATCGTGGATAACCGGGAGGGAGATCTGTTCCGGGAGAAGCTCGACCCCTCTGCCACCGGGCAATACGTCCAACTGATAGGGGAGGAAGAGCTGAGGAATTTGGAGTTTACCGGACCCTCCGTGGTGGTGTGTATCAAGAGTGCTAGCCTCCACGATGACCCGCCGGGCCTGCTCGATAGCCTGGCGTCTTCCATCCACGCCCTGGAGGCCTGCTGCGGTGCCGTCCTCCTCTTTTACGGGATGTGCCGGAGCACAAAGTACGACATCGAGCGGTACGTGGAGAGCTTCGACACGCCAGTGATGTTCCTGACCGATGCCGAAGGTGCGGTGGTCGATGACTGCTTCGCCGCCGTCCTGGGGGGTCGGAAACGGTACCTGGACATGATCATGTGCAACAAACGGACCATGCTCCTCACCACCGGGTACACCGAGTACTTGGCCTCGAAGCAGGAAGGCAAGGGGCTGGAGGCACTGGTACAGCTGTACGAGAACTACCAGTTCATGTTCAAGACCCTTGGCTACGACAAAGCGATGATACTGGACACCGGGCTGGGGGACAGGGAGGCGTTCTGGGAGAAGGCCAAGATGTTCGCATCCATGTTTGACCTCTCCCTGGAGACCACCCGCTGCGACACGACCCTGTTCGAGCGCTCCTACCAGCTGGCGTGGTCCAAGATGCCGGCGACATCAAAGGCGGTAGAGGCGGGGAAGGAAGTGGCACTCAGCAGGACGCTTCCCTGATCCGCCCGAGGACAAAGTCACGGTCCTGTGTGGAGAGGAAGAACCCTAAGCGGGGGCCCTGCTTCTGATTGCAGAATATCTTGTACAGCGCTTGGAACCCGCCCTTGGCACCTATTGGTCCGTTCTTGGCGCAGGCGTACATGGCATCGTGGATGATCTCGCCCTTCCATTCGACCCCCTCCATCACCACGAAGAGATCCCGCAGGAAGGCCTTCTCCGGGTCCGATAGTTCACAGGGGGGCATGGTCTCGCACACCGCGAACTTGACCTCATCGGGGGCGAAGCTGGCCAGCCAGTATTTGACGCAATCGACCCGCTGCTTCAGGATGGCCACGTCCTCGGGGGACACGGAATCGTCGATCGCCCCGATCCGGCGCAGCACCCCGAGCACGCCTTCGAAACTGTCGGTGATCTGGACCATGTAGACGAGATGGCGATACGGCACCTGGAGGGGCAGTTTGGAACGGGGGCCTTCCGGCTGCGACAGCTCATAGGCCCGTAGCAGATCCTTGTCGCGCTCCTCACAGCCTCCACAATAGACCATGTTCTCCACCCGATCGTACTCGTCGACCATGTCCAGGATGCCCAGTCCGGCGTCGTAGTCGATGTGTCGGTTAGGGTTCACCCTCAGGACGATGTAGTTCATTACCGAGGCGGGGGTGATGTGCAATGCGTCCACTCCGGTGACCGAGGATCCGGTGGACTTGTGCATCTGCCCCTTGCCCTTCAGCTGAACGAACTCATAGGGAACGGGATGAGGAGGGTCGACCTCGAAGACCTCCTTGGCCAGACGAACGCCGGTATCGTAGGAACCGCCCGCCGCGGCATGGTCCTTCCCGAACGGTTCGCAGGTCACATCGAAGACCTTCCATTTGGCGGCCCACTCGACGCGCCAGGGCATCTTGCCATCGGCCTTACGAATATCGGACCGTCCGGAGTGGCCGCAGGCGCAGGTGTAGCTGACGAACGGCTTCTCGTACCCGGTCACCTTGGCATGGGTCAATCGGCCGCAGTTCTCACACCGGGGAGAATAGGGGAAAAAGTCCTTTGGTACGTCCCTACCGCTCACTTCTTTCAGGATCTGGGCCACCAGCTCCTTCTTACCGATGGCCATGTCGATGACCTCGGCGAACTTGCCCTGCTCATACTGCTCATGGGTCCACAGCACATCACAGTGGATGCCCAGCTCCTTGATGGAATCGAGGAATGGCTGGATATAGTGCTGCGCATAGCTCTTGTGCTCCCCACAGGGGCACGGGATATAGGCCAAGGGCTTGCCTACCTCCGCTTCGTAGCTCTCCGGTAGAAATGGATAACGCTTCCGCAAAGGGTCCCAGGAATCGACCAGGTAGATCATCCGGACGTTGGCACCCTGCTTGGTTAGGGCCTTCCTGACCGCTTCGGCGGTTATGGCCTCTCGCAATGTGCCTACATGGAGAGTACCGGAAGGGGTGATGCCGGTGTTTATCAGGTGGGTCTTGCCATTCGATAGAAGGGTGGTGGCCTCTACATCTGCCCAGTGCATACTATCAGCTAAACGCCAACAGGCAGGATTCTTATAAGTCTGTCGCCAGAGAACCAATGAGTTCGAACATTGATGAATGGCGTCTGGAGATGGATCACATAAGACCTTCGTTAGAGCAGACGGTCGCCATTAAGACGGGGACCATTTGCTGGGGAGCGCTCGTCGCATCCATTGAGCTCTAGGCCCACGACCCTGGTCGCGGGAGGATGCCACAAGCTCATCCCACCATAGCCGTCGTGCCTGGCCTACCCATTATCATACGTTGGAATGATGCAAAGTGGCATAACCAACCTGTACCTATAGTAATTGGTTATGACGACTCAACCAATGATAAAGTCCATAGCTTTTCAGAGGGCCAAGGTGCTTCAGGACGAGAGCCCTGAGGCCCAGGTGACCCAGGAGCTATTGGAAGACCGGGCGATCGTCTCGGTATCGATGAACAACCGGATCTTGGAGACCGATTTCATCGAGTCGTGCCGCTCCATCCTTTTGCCGAGAAGGTCCACAGAATACTATGACGTACTCGGACGGGGCATCAAGCTGGGCATCATCGTGCCCAAGAAGAAGGTCGACGAGGAGATCAAGAACATGAAGAGGGTCAAGGGCCCCAACCGCTTCGTCGTCCTGGGCTATGATGAGGACCTTGCCGGAGGAAGCGCGGTCTGAGGACCGGCAACCGACTCGACAAAAATATATAACATAGTGTGGTTTTCAAGGAACGATACGCATGCCCGCCAAGAGCAAAAAGAACACGGGATTCCAGTCCGCCGCCGGTCTGATCCGCTATTTCGACAACGAGGTAGACAAGGGACCGGTCTTCAAGCCCTGGTACGTGGTCGGCGGCATCGTGGCCCTCGTCATCGTCGTATCGGTGGCGAAGATCATCTGGCCGGTCTGAGCCCTTCTGCTCGAACATCAATGGGTACCGGACACGGATAGCCCGTACTCCAAGAGCGAGCCCAGTAGATTTGGTTGATCCGGCCACCAAATGGACATTTTCTCCGACCTCCGCCAAGGCGGCGAACTACCGATGGCTGGCCTTCCGACCTTTACTTGCGGCCAGCACGATTCTTCCATGGTTGGATTTAAGGACTGGGGTAGGCTCATTCCGATCTTGCGTCATTATGTCATGCTCGTAATGGTGCGGGGACCCTCATCCGCTCATCCTTGTTCGTGTCCGCGGCATTTGTAATGCATCATGCCAGAGCATTGGATCATTTATTAACCACATGATATTGATGAATGAAAATGCGATGATGGCGGCCCTGCTCTATCCGACTTTTTTGTTGCAACTTCCCGCTCGAAAAAGTTAAATGGGAGTTGTATTCTGCCAAGGTCGAAGTGAGAAACATGACGATGTGGAAAGACCTGCCGGTAGGGAAGGACCCCCCTAACATTATCAATGTGATCGTGGAGACCCCCAAGGGCAGCAAGAACAAGTATGAAGTGTCCAAGGAGTACGATGCCATTGTGCTGGACCGGGTCCTGCACTCGAGCGTGGTCTTCCCCTTGGAATACGGCATGGTGCCCCGCACATTCTATGAGGACGGCGACGCCATCGACGCAATGGTGGTCATGTCCGAACCTACCTTCACCGGTTGCATCGTGGAGGCCCGCCCCCTAGGTGTCCTCCGAATGAGGGATGAGAAGGGGGCGGACGACAAGGTGCTGTGCGCCGCGATCCGCGACCCCCGCAACCGGGAGTACTTCGACCTGACCGACCTGCCGACCCATTACCTCGACGAGATCGCCGAGTTCTTCCGGACCTACAAGCATCTGGAAGAGGGCAAGAACACCGAGGTCCTGGGATGGGAGGGCAAGAAGTCCGGCATGGAATGCATCCTGGACGGGATGGACCTGTTCAGGCGCAAGTTCGGCGACGAATGAGCAAAAAATAGAGGGGGCGACCGCCCCCGTTCACTCGTTCCCTACGCGGCGGACCTACTGGCGTTTTTTCTCTTGACCGCGAGGGGTCTGCTGAGAGGCCGCCTCGCGCTTAACGGTCTCTTGCTCCGTGCGCAGAGTAATATCTCCTTCGGCACCCTCAGGTGCCATTTCTCGGGACTCTTTCTTGGGATTGACCCCCCGGTTAAACCCTGAGGCCATCTCCTTGGCCACCGCAACGGTCTTGCGGATGGCCCTGCCGAGCGATTCTCCGGCCCGGTGGGCGATGTCCTCGGCCCGGTTGCTCTCGGTGAACTCCTTGGCCTTGGTGCCTATCTGGGAAGTGACCCCTTTGGTCTTGGTGACCACGGTGCCGCCCATCTCCTTCATCGTTCCGGTGGCCACCGCGGCGGTCTGTCCCACCTTGCTGGTTGTAGAGGGCTCTGCAGATGGGTAAGCGCCCATCCGGCCCATCGTGGTCTCGCTCTCGGCATATTGCCGGCCGCTCGGTACCCGCTCGGTCCTGCCGAACGAGCTCTCGGGACCCGCCGAACCGGTCGGTCTCTCGAACGTCTCGGTATAATAGCTTCCTCCTCCGGCGGGGTAGTTGACCTGGTCGGACCCCATCCTTCTCATCTCGTCCTGGGTCAGATTACGTTCAGCGGCCGCAATTTCGCTCTGACGGCCCCTTTCCATGCGCTCGTTCCAACCGGAAGTGCGCTCTTGGGTCGCGGAGCCGGAGGGCTTCACAAAGGTTTCTGAATAGTAACTTCCTGTTCCAGCGGGGTAGTTTGTTTGATCGGAACCACTTCTCCGCATCTCGTCCTGGGTCATCATCCGTCGGGTGTCCTGATCGCTCATGCCGCCCTCGGCATACTTTCTTCCAGAGGGAATACGTTCGTTCCTTCCAAAAGAGCTCTCCGGGCCCGCTGAGCCGGTCGGCTTTTCGAACGTCTCCGAGTAATAGCTCCCCGATCCGGCGCGATAGGCTGTCTCGTCGGAACCACTTCTCCGCATCTCGTCCTGGGTCATCATCCGTCGGGTGTCCTGAT
>CAYZEV010000011.1:11321-59335 GCA_964477865.1 uncultured Methanomassiliicoccaceae archaeon
TCGGAACCACTTCTCCGCATCTCGTCCTGGGTCATCATCCGTCGGGTGTCCTGATCGCTCATGCCGCCCTCGGCATATCGTCGGCCGCTCGGTACCCGCTCGGTCCTGCCGAACGAGCTCTCGGGACCCGCCGAACCGGTCGGTCTCTCGAACGTCTCGGTATAATAGCTTCCTCCTCCGGCGGGGTAGTTGACCTGGTCGGACCCCATCCTTCTCATCTCGTCCTGGGTCAGATTACGTCCAGTGGGTTTCATTTCACCTTCACTCTCCTTTTTCCACATGGCCTGCTCGGCCTGTTGCGTTTCACCAAGGCCACGGTATGGTTCCCCGGCCCCCCTCATCATCCGACGTTGCTGTTCTTCTTGAGAGGTCAAGTATTCGCTGGATCCTTTCCTCTCCAGCCCTTGGGAGGAGCGTTCGGCATCTTCCATGGCAAGCTGGGCCCTCATGGTCTCGCCCCCTTCGCCGAGGCGACGGACCCTTTCTTCCTCGGCAAGTTTTCTCTGCACTTCCTTCCGCTTCTCCTCATCCATCATGAATCATTTCCCCATTTTCTTCTTGATCTTCTCTCCGACGTCCGCAACGCCTTCCTTCACGTCGGCCACCCCTCCTTTTACATCAGCAGCCATGCGGTCGGTCTTAGCTTCAGCTTTTTCCTCTTTGGCCTCGGCTTTCAGCTCCTTCGTTTTGCTGACCATAGACAACCATGCTCCGCGACGTCATCTCTTGTAGCCCACGATATAAACAATTTACTGTTACCATAGATGATATTATATTATCCAGCAGAGAAATGAAAAACAATAAAACGTAAAAATGTCTCTATTTAATGTTAAAATTAATAGTAATAATATATGAAACTCGTAACTCTGATATTTTTAAAAAAGGGAAGGAGGAAGGAAACCCCAACCTTGTCCTAACGGCGTTGACGGGGGCGGTCCCTCAGAACATCTCCAGGGTGCCTTTCTTGCGGGCCAGATACTCGAAGCCCAGCATCATGATGTACCCGACGAAGATCGCTACCATCATCACCACGAGCATGGCGCCGATGTTGCCGGCCACTGCATCCAGTCCCGCGCCGGAGACCGCGGCCCGGGCCGCGTCGGTGGCGTAGGTGAGGGGGATCGCGTACGAGATGGGCTGCAGGAATTCTGGCAGATAAGAGACCGGGAAATTGACCCCGCAGAACAGCAGTCCCATGAATAGAAAGATGTTGGCCACGACCATGGAGGTCCGCAGGTAGAATCCCAGCGAGGAGAGCATGAGCCCGAAACCCACGGTGGCGAAGGCGGTCACCAGGATCACCACCGCCAGGGTCAGGAAGTTGGCCTGGGAGAAGTCCACCCCGAAGAGGAAGGCGGCATAGAAGAGGGCGATGACCACGGTGGCGATGCTGTTGATGACCTGGAACATGGCCCTCCCCACGAACAAGGAGAAACGGTTTGCCGGGGTCACCAATATCCCGGGCAAGGTTCCCGCTTCCTTCTCCTCACCGGTGACATTGGTCACCGCGAATATGGCCACGTACGCAATGCTCTGTATGGCGTTCCCCACCGCCACGTAGGCTACCGTCACCTCCGGATTTGCGACGTAATCGGCGATGTAGACGAAGAAGGCGATCTGGAACAGGGACATGGTGAACAGCTGCATGGCCCACAGCCCGGGGCTCAGCCAATGGAATAGCGCCTTCTTGGCCATCACCGCCGAGGACCAGAACACCCGGAACGATTGCTGGACGGACATCTTAGAACCTCCCCAGATTACCGCTGACCCGGGCCCGGCGCTCCACGACCTTGAACAGATACATCGACAGGGCCAGATAGACGAGGGCCAAAGAGATCATCACTCCGAGGTCCACTAGGTAGGCCGTCGTGTTACCTAATTGGCCGAGGAAGCCGTCCCAAATCCCCATTGGATTGTAACCCGCGGCGATGCGGATGGCATCGATGCCCCAGGACGGCCCCAGGGACAGGGACAGGGGGCCGGTCCATAAGGGCAGTATGGCGATGGGGAACATGCAACCGGTGCCCACATAGATCGGGAACTCCAGCCCGTTGGTCAGGACCCCGGCCTGGCGGGTGAGCACGAACGCCGAGCTGAACAGGAGGCCGAGCGCCGCCAGGGACAGCAGGGTCAGCAGGAACGCTATCAGGAACGCCGGAAGGTTGGCTACCGCGATGGGCGCCTGGAGCACGAAGACGGCGATCAGAAGGATGGCCAGCCCGTTGACGATGCCGATGAGGGCGTTCCATAACGTCCTTCCGGCGATGATCCATATCAGGGGCGTGGGCACGGCCAGCGTGGATTCCAATGTCCCCCACCATCTCTCCGACTGGATGGAGAAGCCCGAGGCGTACAGGGTGTTGCCCCACATGCCCATCATGCCCCCTCCGAGGACCGCGTACATGATCACCGGGCCGTCCTGGTCCTTGTAGAGCAGTAATGCGACCAGCGTGATTACGAACGGGGCGATGATGTTCGGGATCAGCCACCCGGGATCGGCGAGGAAGTGGCGGGCCTGCTGCTCAAAGGCCGCCTTCATGGCGCGCAACCTAGGCATTGCCTTCCACCAACCACAGGTAGGCGTCCTCGAGGGTCGGCTCCTTTACCCGTACGTCGATCACCATGCACTCCAGGGACCGGGTCACCGGCGTGAGCAGCTCGACCGCGTCGCAGACATGCACCCGCATGATCTGCTTGGACTCGGTCATGGTCGCCGAAACGGTCCTCACCCCCTCCAGCTTCCGGACCTTGTCCATGACCGCCTCATCGATGCCGAAGCCCTCGACCTCGATGACCGCGGTGTCCTTGACCAGCCCCTTCAATCCATGCGGGGTGTCCAGGGCCACGATCTTGCCGTTGTTGATGACCGCGATGCGGCGGCACAGCTCATCGGCCTCGAACATGTAGTGAGTGGTGAGCAGGATGGTCTTGCCCTGGGCGATGAGGTCCTTGGTCAGTTTCCTGGTCTCCCTCGACGCCTGGGGGTCCAGGCCGATGGTGGGCTCGTCCATGAAGATCACCTCGGGGTCGTGCACGATGCCCTTGGCGATATGCAGCTTCTGCTTCATGCCCCGGGAGTAATCCTCCACCTGGGTGTCCGCCTTGGCGGTGAGCCCGACCAGGTCCAGCACCTCCTGGATGCGGCGGTCTCGGTACTGCATGGGGACCCCGTACAGATCGGCGAAGTACTTGAGGTTCTGGCGGCCGGTGACCCGATAGTACAGGCCTTTTTCCCCGCCCAATATGAGGCCGATGCGCTTGCGGACCTCCACCGGCTCCTCGAGCACATCGAAGCCCAGCACCGAGGCCTTGCCCCCGGTCGGGGTCAGGAGGGTGGTGAGCATCTTGATGGTGGTGGTCTTCCCGGCCCCATTGGGCCCGAGCATGCCGAACAGCTCCCCCTTCTCCACCGAGAACGAGATCCGGTCCACTGCCAAGGTCTCCTTCTTCTTCTTGCGCAGCAGGCCGGTCGAGGAACGATATACTCGGACCAGCTCATTGGCCTCGATGACCTTTTCGGACATGCCTGACCGGCCACGCCATGAGAATATATGAATTTATCATGAGCCGCACCGCATGCTCATTCCAGGCCCTCTTTTCCCAGGGAAAGCATGCCGCTGCCGAACATGAGGAAGACCACGCCCACGACGACCAGCACGGCTATCGCGATGATGATGAGCTCCAGCCAGTAGTTGCCCAATACGCTCATGAGGTCCTGGGGCACGATATTGGGCGTGGCGTTGGCCTCATTGGACATACGGCCTTCACCGGTGGCGTTGATCGCCGACACACGGTAGTAGTAGGTCTGGCCGTTGATCACCTCCGTGTCGGTGTAGGTGGCGTCCGTCGATACGTCGTACAGCTGAAGGTCCTGGGAGTCGTTCCCCCGGTAGATGCGGTAGCCCAGAATGTTGGAGTCGGCCCACTCCATGGGTGCGGTCCAGGTCAGGACCACCTGTTGGTCCCCTCCCGTGGCCGTCAGGTCGGAGGGCGGAGCGGGCATGGCCGCGGGGGTGGCGACGATCGTCTCAGAGGCGGGCCCTTCGCCCGCCGCGTTGACCGCCGCGACCTTGTAGTAGTAGGGGTTGCCGTTGACCAGCCCGCCATGGTATAGCGACATTTCGCTCACGCTCATCACCCTGAACTCCTCGGAGGGCGAGTTCTTCCAGTACAGCTTGTAGCTGGTAACGGCGCTCCCGCCGTTGTCGTAGGGGGAGTTCCATTGCACGATGGTCCGACCGTCCCCGGGCTCGGCGGTGATGTTGAGCGGAGCGCTGGGCAAGGTGCAGGGAAGGGCCGAGACCTCGTTGGACATGCGGCCATCGCCGGTGGCGTTGACCGCCGTGACGAAATAGTGGTAGGTCAGGCCATTGACCACGTCGCCGTCGTGATAGGAGGTCGACGATACCGTGGCCAGGTAGGTTTCCGTTCCCGAGCTGGCGGACCGGTAGACGCGGTAGATGATGGGCGATCCGTCGTTGGAGACGGATGCCTCCCAGGCGAGGTCGACGGCCCGGTCCTTGACCGCCGCCACCAGGTTGGGCGGGGGCGGGGGCACGAAGAGGGTGGTCGCGGAGGCCATTTCCGACCGCAACCCGGCTCCCACCGAGTTCACGGCGCTGACCTGGTAGTAGTAGGTCGTGGCGTCCTCGAGCCCGGTGTCAGTGAACGGCGACCGCACTCCCGCAACTACGAGCATAGCTCCCTCGCCATGGGGAGAGGTCCCCCGGTAGATGTTATATCCAGTGATCGATGAACCACCATTGTCGCTCGGAGCGGTCCAGTTCAGCCCCGCCTGGCGCAGCCCTCCCACCGCCACGAGCCCGGTGGGCTGTCCGGGGGCGCGGGACGGCGTGACCGTGACCTCCGATGAGAGCGTTCCCTCGCCCGCCGCGTTGTAGGCCGATACCTGATAGTAATAGGTCTCTCCGTTGACCAGGCCGCCGTCGATGTAGGTGGTGCCGACGACGGTGGTCAGCAGGGACTTGACATTGCCGGGCGGGGTGGACCGATAGATCCTGTATCCCGTGATCGGCGATCCCCCGTCCGAGAGGGGGGCGGTCCAGTTAAGGGTGACCTGCTGTGAGGAGGGTGAAGCGACCAGCCATACCGGCTCGATGGGGGGCAGCGCGGGAATGGACGATAGCTCGGGGCTCAGGGGGCCTTCTCCCACAGCGTTGACGGCGCTGACCCGGTAGTAGTAGGTCTGCCCATTGGTCAGTTCGATGTCGTTGTAGGCGAGCACTTCCGACGTGGTCAGCAAGACCTCGCTGCCCGAGGTCGTACCGCGGTAGATCTTGTAATGGATTATGGGGGTGCGGCCGTTATCGATCGGCTGGCTCCAGCTAAGATGAATGGAAGTATTGCCCGGGACCGCGGCCACGGTCAGAGGCACGCTGGGCACCCCATGGGTGGTGGCATGGACCTCTATGGACGGCGCCCCCTCTCCCGCCCCGTTGATGGCGGTGACGTAATAGTAGTAGGCCGTGTTGGCGGGAAGTCCGGCATCGGTGAAGGTCAGCACCTTACCGACCGCCATCAGGAACGTCCCGGTCCCCGGACCCTCGCCGCGGTAGATGTTGTAACCGGTGATGTTGGCGCCTCCGGTCACCGTCGGCTGGGTCCAGGTCAGGACCACCTTGGAAAGGTCCCCCCTCGCGGACGCCCCTCCCGGCGCGCCGGGAACGGTGAGCGGGATCACGGTCACCGCGGTGCTCTTAGAGCCCTCGCCCAGGGCGTTGACCGCGCTGACCTTGTAATAATAGATACGACCGTTGGTCAGATCGCCATCGGTGTAGTTGAGGGTGGCGGACTTGGTCAGGAATATCTCGGCGCCGGGGGTGGTGCCGCGATAGATGCGGTACTCCAGGATCGGTGTCCCTCCCTCGATGACCGGCGCGGACCATGTCAGGACCGCTTGCTGGTCGCCCTTGAACCCCTGCAGTGTGATCGGCGCGGAGGGCACCGACAGAGGGGTCGCCGAGACCTCGTTCGATAGTGGCCCGGGGCCGGCATAGTTGGAGGCCGCTATCCGATAGTAGTAGATCTGTCCATTGACCAGGGCGGTATCGTTATAGTAGTTGGAGGGGGCGTTGCCCAGGAAGGTCTCCGAGCCCATGGTCGTCCCCCGGTGGACCTGATAGCCCGTGATCGGTGAGCCTCCGATATCGGCGGGGGCGGTCCAATTGAGCATGATCGAACCGTTCCATGATGTGGCCACCAGGGTGGTGACCGGACCAGGCACGTTGTTCAGGACCACCTTGAGCTCCGCGGAGCGATTGCCCTCGGAGAAATTGGCTATGGGCGCATTGGTGACCGCCGAGACCTTGTAGTAGAAGGTCCGGCCCTCCGAGAGGCCGGAATCGACATAGGTGGTGGCCTCGGAGGTGGCCAGGAAGATCTCCGCACCCGGCTGCGTTCCGCGATAGATACGATAGTGGATGATCGGCGTTCCGCCGTTGTCGTAGGGGGCGGTCCACGACAGGTTGATAAAGCCGGCGCCCGGAACGCCGTTGAGGGCGGTGGGAATGCCGGGCGGCCCGTAGGGGGTGGCGACGACCGTGTTCGATGGCTCGCTGGCCCCGTAGTAGTTGATGGCCACGATGTAATAGTAATAGGTCTGGCCGTTGGTGAGGTTTTTATCAGCATAGGCGGTGCTGGACGGACCGGTGACGGTACAATACATCGTTTCAAGCCCGGGGGCCGTTCCCCGGTAGATATTGTACCCTTCGATCGCATGGGAATAGTCGTAGGGCACGGTCCAGGTCAGGTTCACCTGGGCGTTCCACGCCACCGGATCGTTCATGAACGGCGCATCCGGATTGGGGTCGGCAATGGCCGATGGGAGAAAGAGCGAGCTGAGAAGCAGGATGGCCATGAGGAACACGGCCCGTACGGTGCTAGCTCTGAATCTCATTTTCAGACCCCGGTTATGCTTCTGGGACCGAAAATGAGCATATTAGTAGGTATTCGGCTGGTAATCACAAGTGATTTTAATATTATTCAGATAATACCAGCCTACCGCCAGATGATCAGATCTTCCCTGCGTTGCGCGGCTGGGAGATGAGGCCCACGACCGGATCGATGCGGAAATGAAGCACGTCCTGGGCATCTTCCTTGGGGGGATGATACCGCTTGACCTGAACGCCTTTTCCCTCCTGGGCCGACAGGGCGAAATGCAGGTCCGAGGCCAGGCGCAGGGACAATATGCCCTTCTGTCCGTCCTCCACGACCAGGAAGACGGTCTTCCCCATGTTGATGAGACGCCGGAGATATTCGAGCAGCCGCATGCAGATGACCTCGTCGAAGTGACCGCCCAGGAAATCGGACAGGCTGTCCACGATGATGGCATCGGTGGTCTGCAGCTGGGACGAGGACATCAGCTTGTCCAGCAGTTCTTCGGTGCTCCCCTTCCCCTCGATGATCGGGTAGACCGGTATGACCAGGACCTGGCGGTCCGGCAGATACTGGGCGATGCGGTAGTTGTGGGCATGCATCTCTACGATGAAGTCCTGGATCGGGAGCGCGGTCGTTATGTAGGTGACGGTGTGGCCGTTCTCCAGCAGGCCGTAGCAGAGGTTCTCCGCCACCCCTCGGGTCTCAGCTCCTTTCTTCCCCTCCACCAGCACCATGGAGCCCTGGGAGATGGTGTCGGAGCCGTCCCCTTTGTAGGAAGGCCCATCCTCAGGCAGGTCGACCCCTCCGGGGAGCACGACGTCCCGGGTGCCATCGGCGTTCACGATGTTCTTGGCCACCTCGAGGGCCTCGGCCTCCTGCTCCTCGTTCATGGCCTTCCTGATCGCATCCTCGAGGGACAGCCGGTCATCGGATATCGGCAGCGGGGCGGAGCTCACCAGGGGTTCAATGCCATCGGGCGCCCCCTTCCCCTGCTCGTCCAGGATCATCTGTTTTATCAGCGCCTCGTCGCTCAGGGCGCTGATGTCCTCGACCTCTTCCTCCGTTCTCACCACGCTCGGGAAGACGATGCTGACGCGAGGCAAGAGGCGGTGCTCATGGAAGAGGGTGAGCCTCCGTCCGTTCAGATCGACCAGTTTTAAATTCTCTCCCTTGACCTCTGTTTCGGCGGCCTGGGCTCCTTTGTGTTTCTTCGGGAATGAGATATTGATCCTGGGGAGGGGCATCAGCATAGCGAGGGATAGCGGCCCTATCGCCATCAGACCTATCGATGAGCCTTTCCTCGGAGAGACCGCAGGCATCGGACATTTATCCGGCGGCCCGTTTAATAAATTATGGGCCTCGGTATCAACGACCGTCCGAACGAGCCTGCGGGGAAAATTGGGCGTGGCCGGCGTGGCCACGCTCTTTGATATACCTTGGAATCCAAATAAATCGGCATGGTAACCACTACCGATGCGGTTCTCGGCTTCGTAATAGCGCTCATTGTCAGCACCCTGGTGATCTGGATCGTCAACAAGTTGACCGGCGAGAGGGAAGGCATTGGGACGGCGTTAGTGGCCGCCATCATCGGTACGATCATCTATACCGGGGCCTACTGGCTTCTCGGGAACGGCTGGCTGGCCGCGTTCATCGGAGGCATCGTTTGGCTTCTGGCCCTGAAGGTACTGTACAGGATCGGATGGATAAAGGCGATCATCATTGCGTTCATCATATGGATCGTTACCGCGATAGTAGGCACCTTCCTGCCAACGCTCACCGGTCCAGTGTGAGGAGCGAGAACGGACCAATATGGCATCATATGGATAGACGCCGGTGTGACGCTCTCGCACGAGGGGCGTTCGCTTTCCATTTTTATTTAATATGGTTTGACCGGTAGAAAGGTTTCGCCCAAAAAGATCGGGCCCGGCCCAGATCGAACACTATGGATCGTCCGGCAAAGGATGACTGAGAATTGTAAACACCAGAAAGCGTCGTTGGCCGTTCAGGCAGCCTCGCAACCGAGACACGAAGCCTTCTAATGCAAGTTTTAGATGTTGGGGGTTGCTTAAATAGTTTTCCATTTTTTTGTAATGATAGATATGGAGAATACTTGTTTTCCAAGGGGCTAATAATGAACGGGCCCTTCCATTTTGATATGAAAGATGAAGAGGTTTTCAGGTCAGACGGCTCGTACCGAGAATGCCCGATTTGACTCTGAGAATTTGATTACTGGATAAAAGAGAAGTGCTCCCGTCAGGAATCTCGGGGACCTGTCGATCACAGGCCTGAGCGGAGATCACGGCCATAACTCCTCACATCAATGCGATAATGAGCATCTGATGACTGCTCAGTTAATACGAGACGTTAAAACCACTGTAGCTTGAGGGAAAGCAACGCGTTATTATCATGAGCAAATCCATTTTAGTACAAGAGAATGGTATCCACCCAATCAAAAGAGGTAGGTAAAGTGAAAGTGCTCGTGATTTATGATACGGTCTCCCAGGCGAAGGTCACCGGTAAGGTCGCTGAGACAGTCGTGGCAGCAATGAGGGAGAGCGGGGCATCGGTGGACTCTTACTTCGTTGAGGACGCTGGGAAGGCGAACATCAAGGACTACGATTGCCTTGTGGTGGGGGCGCCTACCATGGCCTGGAGGCCATCGACGAGGATGAAGGACTTCCTGACCAACCTGAAGGGAACGGACTATTCTGGTAAGCTGGCGGCATCCTTCGATACCCAGACGAAATCTGCCATCAGCGGAGATGCTACCAAGCATATGGACAAGGGCCTGACCGAGCTTGGTTTCAAGATCGCCTCGCCTGCACTGATATCGTACGTGGAGAGCAAGGACAAGGCGTACAGGCTGAAGGAAGGCGAGCTGGAGAAGGCCAAGGCATGGGGTCAGGAGCTCGTCAAGAAGTCATCGAAGTGAGATGGGCACACCGCTGAGAAAAATTGTTATCCGGATCCATCCACGAGAGCAGTAGCGCAGCCTTTAGAATAGACGATCTCCTTGATCTGGATATCCTAGATCCGCAAGGATGAGGTCATCGTTCAACGGCAACACGCCGACCACCGGGGCGCCATACGATAATGTGACCGGGTCCTCCCCAAGATAGAGGAGTGAGTCGAGTAAGCTGAAAAAAGAATGGGTTTTCGGGCCAGACGGCCCGGTGCGTGAAAATCCCGAATTGACCCTGAGAATTCGATAACTGGATAAAAGAGAAGTGCTCCCGTCGGGATTTGAACCCGAGTCGAAGCCTCGAGAGGGCTTCATGATTGGCCGCTACACTACGGGAGCGTACTGGTTGCCAAATAAGGAAGTCTTAATTAAATCTTTCCATTCCCCACGGCCATTGGTGGTTCGCTAGTATTGGAAAATTGCATATCGGCCTTACGATAATACCTCCACATGCAGAGGTCGTTCGCCTACTCCAAGAGGTCCTTCGTGGTCAACATGGCATTCCTAGGAGTGCTGATCATGCTGACATCGTTCATTCTGCTCATGACCAGCATAGACCTCATGTACCTGGCGGCCATCCTCTTGTTGGAGCTGGCGCTCTTCCTGGTGCTGGGACTGTCCCCGCTGTTCACCGAACATGAGGTCCAGGACGGCGTGCTCGTGCTCCGGCAGGGCTGGTACTTCCAGGCCCGGGTCCCTCTGCAGGAGATAAGGAAGGTCACCCGTCTTATCCGAGGCCCCAAGAGGACCGGGGTGTTCTTCCGATTGCTGACCTCCACCCTGTTCGTAACCACCCGGCGGACGGACCTCATCGAGGTCGAGCTGCAGAAGAAGCATGCCTTCGGATGGGCGCTTGGAAAGAAGGCCGACCGGATCGTGTTCGATGTCGAGGAGCCCGGCGCGCTCATCAAGGTGCTGGAGGGCGGCGGCTCACTCTCTCCAGTCCAGCCCTAGGGTACGCAGGCCCAGCTTAGGTATCAAGGGCGTCTTGCGCTTGTGGACGGTGCACTTGTACATGTTCCAGACCCGGTCCACCTTGTCGAGCGGGATGCCGGTCTGCGCGGCCACCGCCTCGTTGCCGAGGGAGCGTTCCAGGCCGTACAGTACCTGGTCCAGGTCCTCATAGGTGATGCCCATCTCCCCCTCGTCGGTCTGCCCTTCCCACAGCCCGGCCGACGGCACCTTGTCGATGATGGCCCGGGTGACGCCGATCCGTTCGGCCAGCTGGCGCACTTCGGTCTTGTACAGGTCGCCGATGGGGCAGAAGTCCACCCCACCGTCCCCGAACTTGGTGAAGTAGCCGGTCAACAGCTCGCTCTTGTTGCTGGTGCCCATGACCACGCGGCCCCGCAGGCGGGCATGGTGGTAAAGGACGATCATGCGCGAACGGGCCATGGTGTTGCCGACGAACTCCTTGTTGTCCATGGACGGCAACATGGCACGGTAGGCCTGCACCGCCGGCTCGATGTCCACGACCAGGAACTCCATGCCGAACTGGCGGCAGAACTCCTCGGCGTCCTGGCGGTCGGTCTTAGACGAGGTCCGGGAGGGCATGAACAGGTTCAGCACCTTCTCCGGGCCGATGGCGTCGGCGCACAGCTTGGACACCGTGGCCGAGTCGATGCCTCCGCTCAGGCCGATGACCACCCCCTCTCCTCCGCACTCCTCGACCTTCTGTCGTACGAAGTCCTTGATGGCGGGGTAAGCATAGTCCTTGAGCTGCGGCCTCATACGGATGAAATAAGGGTACTCTCTTTTATCACTTATCCCATTGGTGTCGAGCGAGAAGGTAGGAACATGCGCATCGCCCTAGCCCAGGTACCCTGTGCCCTTGGAGACAAGAAGGAGAACCTCGCCCGGATGAGGAAGGTAGTGGAGAGCGGCAGGGCCGACCTGTACGTCTTCCCAGAGCTGTTCCTGACCGGGTACATGGTCAGGGACCAGGTCTACCGTCTGGCCGAGGGACTGGACGGCAAGAGCGTCAGGACGGTGCAGCAGCTGGCGGACGAGCACGGGGCGAACGTCCTGTTCGGCATGGCCGCCTGGGACGATGAGGTCCCGGGAATCGTTCGCAACAGCGCGGTCCTGGTCTCCCCCAACGAGGTCCTGCAACGCTATGACAAGGTGAACCTGGCCACCTTCGGGCCCTTCGAGGAGGGCTTCTACTTCGGCGCCGGCTCGAGCGGAACGCTGATGGAGATCGAGGGGCGAAAGGTCGGCGTGGTCATCTGTTATGATCTCTTCTTCCCCGAGCTGGCCAAATCCTACGCCCTGGCCGGTGCGGAGACGGTGATCTGTCTGTCCGCCTCCCCGGTCACCTCCCGAGAGTTCTTCGAGGCGTTGATCCCGGCCCGGGCCATCGAGAACACCACCTATGTCGTCTATGTCAATCAGGTCGGCACTCAGCTGAACCAGGTGTTCTTCGGCGGGGGAGAGGCCTGCGGACCTAAGGGGCACAGGTTGGTCAAGAACAAGTACTTCGAGGAGGACCTTAACGTGATCGAGACCTCATTGGAGGACCTGAGGACGGCCAGAGCGGCCCGGCCGACCGTCCGGGACTCCCGACCGTTCTGATCAACGATCTGGCAATCTGACCTTCTGCGTTTTCACGACGCGACAGGGGCAGGTTAGGTCAGCGCAGGGAAGAAGCACACATCCTGCCTCTTCGATGGCGCCGTTACTGTTTACAGGCGGCTCATCGCCCTGGCCTTCCAAACCGTCCGTCGGCTTCATATCAAGCTCCTCAAGTGACACCGTCCTCGCCCTTCTGCCCATTCGCTCACTCCGCAATAACATCGGCCCGATGGTTCAGCTCTTTTTCCCTGGGAGGTGAGCGAAAGTGAAAGCCGCGGATCGGGTGCTTGGCTGCCCCCATTGAGGATTGAAAATCGAGGGTGAACGGATCGACGAGGCCTGCGCCATCGCTCCCTCGGGCTACCCCAGCGATCCCGTGATAGCCGACTATCGGGACCAAGGTTTCGTGGGCGTGGTGCCTAAACCCTACTAGGTCCGTGAACTGACCAAGGTGGCCATGGATGCTTTCCAGAAGCAGGGACCGGCGCATCCGGAGCCCCGAAAGTATAAATCACTCTTAGCGATTAGGAGCAAAACTAGGCCGAGGTGGCCCAGACCGGTAAGGCGCAAGCCTGGAAAGCTTGTTTCCGCAAGGAATCGGGAGTTCAAATCTCCCCCTCGGCGCTCACCACCATTTTTTTCGGCAGCCATGCTGCCATGCTATCAAGTATCATATATGCCAAATACCGTCTGGTCGGAAAGGACGACGAGGTTTTGGCATGAAGGTGAACGTGGACCTGCGACTAAAGGACGTTCCGGGGCAGCTAGTGGGCGCCCTGGAGCCGATATCGGCGAACGACGGCAACATAAAGAGCGTCGTGCACCACCACGATATGAAGGTCGGTGGCAGGATCGCGGTCAACGTCACTTTCGAGGTCCGCTCGGAGCAGGCCCTGGAAAAGATCATGAGCACCTGGAAGCTGCGGGAAGTGGACATCGCCAAGATCGACGCGTTCCTGGAGACCTATCCCATTCAGTACCTCATCGTCGGCAACATCACCTCAAAGGAGCTGGAGAGCATCACCAAGGGCCTGGAGTCGATGGAGAACATCGCCTCCATCGAGATCCGGTACTCCGGCTCGGCCAATTCGAGCTCCCGCTCCGCCCTGGTGACGGGGAAAGCATCGAAGAAGGAAGCGATCGCCGCCCTCGACGGCTTCTTCAAGCAGCGGGCGGAGAAGAACGATTACATCCTCATCAGGGGGCTTGAATAAATGAAGGTCGTCATCGCCGGCTTCGGTACGGTAGGGCAGGGCATCGCCGAGGTGATCGGGCAGCGGCAGGAGCTGTTCGCCCGGAGCTTCGGGCAGAAGGTCACCATCGTCGGAGCGTTCGATTCGAGCACCTTCATCAAGGACTCCAAGGGCCTGGACCCGATCGAGCTGGTCTCGCGTAAGGCCGCCACCGGGACCGTGGGGGCGAGGGCCCCGGAAGGCGCGGTCAGGGAGTTCATCGAGGAGTTCGATTTCGATACGCTCATCGAGACGACGCCGACCAACATCGTGGACGCCGAGCCGGGGTACTCCAACATCATGACCGCGCTCAACGCGGGCAAGAACGTGGTCACCTCGAACAAGGGGCCGCTGGCATTGAAGTTCCGAGAGCTCTCCCAGGCGGCCGCCAAGAACAAGGTCCAGCTGAGATACGAGGCCTCGGTGGGCGGAGCGATGCCGGTCATCAACCTCTCCCGCGAGCTGCTCAGGGGCGAGCAGATCTACTCGCTCCGGGGGATCCTGAACGGCACCTGCAACTACATCCTCAACCGCATGAAAGATGAGGGCCTGCCGTTCGACCAGGCCCTTCGGGAGGCGCAGGAGATGGGCATCGCCGAGCGGGACCCGTCCTACGATATCGACGGGGTCGATTCCGCGTGCAAGCTTGCCATCCTGGCCAACGCCATATTCAAAATGGACGTCACCTACAGCGACGTCCTGAGGACCGGCATCCGCAGCATCACCGAGGACGCCATCACGCTGGCGGCGGAGCAGAAGAAGGTCATCCGGCTGATCGGCGAGATCAGCAACCATAAGTTGGAGGTATCGCCGAGAATGGTGCCGGCCGGCCATCCACTGGCGATCGGCGGCACGCTGAACATCGTGCAACTGATCACCGACCTGGCCGGAGAGATCACCGTGGTCGGGAGAGGCGCGGGACGCATGGAGACGGCGAGCGCCATACTGAGCGACCTGCTGGCGATCATGAGCGAGGACCAGGCCAAGGGGCGATGAAAAAAGGCACTCTTTTATATCACCGCCATGATATGCCTTGACAGTCTCGGAGTAGATTACCTATGAAGGACACAGAAAGGGATTGTTTTATTAGCGGGTAAAGTCGCGCTATACGACACGACGCTTAGGGACGGCACCCAGTCGGAGGGTGTATCTTTCTCCACCGAGGATAAACTGGACATCGCCAGACGGCTCGATCAGTTCGGGATGGACTTCATCGAGGGCGGATGGCCCGGGTCGAACCCCAAGGACGTCGCCTTCTTCGAAGCGGCGTCCCGGGTCCGGTTCGACCATGCTCGACTGGTCGCCTTCGGCAGCACCCGGAAGGCCGGGGTGGACGCCTCGGAGGACGCCAACCTGCTATCGCTGGTGGGTTCTAAGGCCCCCTGCGTGGCCATCTTCGGCAAGAGCTGGGACCGCCATGTCCAGAACGCGCTCAAGATACCGCTGGAGGAGAACCTGGATCTGATAGCCGACAGCGTGTCATTCCTCAAGGGCCACGGCCTCGAGGTGGTCTATGACGCCGAGCATTTCTTCGACGGCTACAAGGCTTCACCCGAATACGCCCTGAGCACGCTGGAAGCGGCCCGGGGGGCAGGGGCCGATTGGCTCGTGCTGTGCGACACCAACGGCGGCTCGCTGCCACGCGAGGTGGAGAAAGCGTTCGCCGCGGTCGGCAAGCGGTTCGACCTGCCACTGGGCATCCACGCCCACAACGACTCAGAGCTGGCCGTCGCCAACTCCCTGATGGCCGTGGAGTGCGGAGCGACCATGGTCCAGGGGACCGTCAACGGCCTCGGGGAGAGATGCGGCAACGCCAACCTCTGTTCGGTGGCCCCTACGCTGGTCCTCAAGATGGGGCGGAAGCTCAACATACCGGACCTCACCCACCTGACCGCGCTCTCGACCTTCGTCAGCGAGACCGCCAACGTGATGACGGACCCCAAGCTGCCCTACGTCGGCAAGAGCGCCTTCGCCCACAAGGGAGGCGTGCACGTCAACGCCCTGATGAAGGACGAGAAGACCTACGAGCACATCGATCCGTCACTGGTGGGCAACCAGCGCCGGGTCCTGGTGTCCGAGCTCGCCGGCACCGCGTCGATCCTGGCCAAGATGAAGGAGTTCGGGATCGACACCGAGAAGGAATCGGGCAAGAAGATCCTGGACCAGCTGAAGCACCTGGAATCGGAAGGGTACCAGTTCGAGGGCGCGGACGCGTCGTTCGAGCTGCTGGTGCGCCGCCTGCGCAACGGCATCAAGCCGCCCTTCCGGCTGGAAGGCTTCCGGATCTTCGTCGACGTGACCGGCAACAACGTCTCCTCGGAGGCGAGCATCAAGGTCGTCGATACCAATGGCGTGATGGAACACACCGCCGCCAACGGCAATGGGCCGGTCAACGCTCTGGACCGGGCGGTGCGCAAGGCCCTGGAACGGTTCTACCCCGAGCTGCGGGAAGTGAGGCTGGCCGACTACAAGGTCCGGGTCATCGACAGCAAGGACGCGACGGGCGCGAAGGTTCGGGTGCTCATCCGCTCCACCGACGGGGAAGAGTCCTGGACGACGGTGGGCGTCTCCACCAACGTCATCGAGGCGTCCCTGGCCGCCCTGCTGGACAGCATGGAGTACAAGCTGATGAGGGCCCAGAACGGGAAGCGGTGACCATTCATATCATTTATATTGGCACACCCAATATTAGGCCGGGGAAGTCATATCAATGATAGGGGGACCTGCGAAGGAGCCTAGGCGGCCGAGAAAGACAGTTCTGGTCTTGGCTGCGATCATTGTGGTTGTAATCGTTGTCATTGCCGCCCTCACACCATTCATGGGGGCGGGCGGGAGCGCCGATCGCGAGGAAATGGCCCGGACGACCTGGTCCGTGATAATCGGTTCCACCGTTCAAGCCAACATTACAGTGGTGGGCGGCTCGCCCGATACTCCATTGATCGTCGATGTTCTGAGAACGAGAGCGCTGAGCGTCACTACGACCAACGATACCGATGAGATGAACCGATCGAACGGATTGATCTGCATTGACTGCTCCGGTCTGTCGGAGCAGACCCTGGGCGAGTACACGGAGCCCCTTCAGAAATTGCTGCAGAATGGTACGCCATTGATATTGATCAACGACACCGAGGGGATCTTGGACCACCTCGTGGTGGGCCAGAATATTTCCCATATCGCCGCCGTTTCGACGGACGGCTCGCCGATCGCGGTCCGGGCACTGAAGCACGACCCGCTCGGCGGCAATTCAGGAAGCCTCGACCTGGGAGGTCGAGCCGATGATCGCGCCCAGCTTGCCAAGGCCCTGTCTAACGCCTACAACTGGTCCGCCGACCGCCTTCTGAACGGGAATGCATCCGGGATCGTATGGGATGACCGGCAGATCTACGAGGCTTTTTCTTACTCCTACTATTCTGGTGACCTTTTCGAACCCTACGGGCGGTTCGCTATAGCGAACTCTTACATCCGCACCATCTGGAACACAACATTATACCCGTCGAACGAGGAATGGTACGTTCATTACCGGGCTGAGACCGACCCCGGTTACGGAGTCTATAACAATGAGTTCAGCACCAAATCCATGACCATAAGCGCATCGTTCGCTGATGAGGCGAAGATGCACAGATATTATCCCAGCACCGCTTATGGAGTCGATAGTGTCGGCATCTATCTAAGCAAGAACGCGAACGACTATCTTGGTCACTGGGACTACAGAATAAAGGACGTCGTGGTGTTAGATCATAGCAACTTTGGCGTCAACAAGGTCAGTCTTTACCATGAACTGGACGCCAGTAATGTGGTGAGCAAGACGCCCTACATCGCCGAACCGGGGGCCGGGTTCTCGATCGCTAGGAACGCCGGCTTCTCATTCCAGGAAGACTACGTTCTCGATTGGCAGAGGCCGTCGTTATTCATCTGGGAGGGACACACGGCCAATTTGACCGTCTCGGGTACGATCGTGGGATGAGGTGGCCCTGGGTTCAAGCATGATGCCCATTGGTGGCCAGACGAGGAGGGACGCCTTAGTCCCGGGTCGATACATCCGGCTATCCGAGAGGCCGCAATCCTTTAACCGGTCAACCGCCCTCATCCGTGGTGCTATGCCCTACGAAATCGAGCTCATCGGCCCTGAAGAGAGCAGGGAACTGTTCGCCCGCTACGAGAGCCGGTTCCTCTACACCGCCAAGTGCGAGCTGCACGGCACCTGCATCCGCCTGCTCACCGATCAGGAAAGAACGGGCCAGATCTGGGAGAACAACTTCTACAGCATGTCGGAGAGCGTCCGCTCCCACGGCCGGCTGATCATCCTCAACGACCCGGAGCAGCGGATGGAGGTCAAGTACGACCCCCTCACCCGCACCGCGTTCCTGTTCAACATCGATTACTACGGCTGGATCAAGAGCATCGCCCTAGCCCTGGCCGGAGATATCCTGGAGGACCAGCACCGCATCTATTCGGTGCACGGCGCGGCGCTGGACGTGGCCGGCAAGGGCATCTCCCTCATCGCCCCGTCCAAGAGCGGGAAGACCACCCATTCCTGGGGCCTGCTGCGCATGAAGGACGCCCGGCTGGTCACCGACGACTGGTACTTCGTCCGCCTGTCCGGCAAGCGGCCCCTGGCCTACGGTTCGGAGAAGAACTTCTACGTGGAAGGGGACATCGCCAGCATCTGGCCCGAATACCAGGGGCTGGTGGACCGGGCCCATTTCGATAACAAGGGGCGGGCCATCGTCAACGTCCGCTGGACGGTTGGGCAGGGCGGGGTCATGCCATTGACCACGATGTACAAGGTCATCCTCCTCAAGCGGGAGGCCGAGGACAGGAGGATCGCCCGGAGGATGGACCCCGAGGAAGCGATGGACTACCTCATCGCGCATAACTTCTGCAACCCCCATCAGCTGGTCCGCGACCAGCGCAAGATCGACCTCCGGACCAAGTTCTACCGCCGCTTCCTGGAGGAGTGCGAGGTGCACATGGTCAACACCACCGGGCCGCCGCTGGAGACCCAGGATATCATCAGGAAGATCGCTTGCCAGGATGAGGGCCCGCCCGGATGCCGGTAGCGTGGACCTCATCCTCTCCGCGTCCTGCTGATCGCCTGATCACCGGGGCGCTCAACGATTCGATGTGGTCACAGAACAGGAAATAAAGGAGATTTGAGAGGAGCCCCCGAAGATTAAAGAAATGGTGGGGAAGTTGGAGAAGGTCCACGGGGACTCCTCAAGGCAATATTGAGGAGGGGTTAATAAAATCTATCGCCCCTTCTTTCGCAAATCCATTTAAATTATCATTCCAGATATTTTTTTAGATATCGAGTCCAAATGCATCGGCGAACTCCTCCATCCTGCGGAACTCGGCCACGAACTTGAGCCCCTTTTCCGAGATCGAATAGGATGCCCGGTCCCCCTCCTGCGACCGGACGATGAGGCCCGAGTCCTCCAGCTGGGCCAGATACTTGGTCAGGCGGTCGTGTGACAGGTTCGCTTTATACAATATGTGGGTCACCTTGGCCGCCCCGCTCTCCTGGACCGCCTGGAGGATGTCGGAGAAGATGCGCCCCTTGGACCGATATTTTTGCGGCCCGGTCATCTAGCCCTCCTGAGGCCTACCAGCACCGCCAATAGAGCGAGGAACCCGGACAGCTCGAGCAGGCGGCCGATAACGTAAATGATGTCCTCGAGCGAGCTGAACATGATCAGCAGGTGGCTGAGGAGGAGGAGGACAAAACTGAACGTCACCAGGGCGGAGTAGCGGCTATGCTTGACGATATTATGGGCCAGCTGGGCCACGATAATGACGAACAACAGGATGACCAGGAAAAGCTCTAACAAAGGACCGATCACGACAAGTCCTGCCCCGCCTCGCCCCATCATCCCGCCGGCCGCCAGGGCCAGGGAGGACTCCCTCAGCCGATGAGTATAGGCCAGGACCAGGATGGAGAAGGCGATGAGGCTCATGACATAGTAGGCCCAGAAGCCAAAGTCGGCTATGGCCGAGGAGGAACCGCTATGGGAGAAGGATATGCCCGTCAGCCAGGCGTAGGACAGCGTGACGCCGTTGATGAACAGTCCCAGCGAGAGCAGAAGGAACGCCAGGAACAGAGCGAACAGCGTCCTTTCCCTGACCCACTGGTGGCCCCGGAGCGCATACATGGCCACGGCCAGGGCCACGACAGCGGTGATCAATTGAAAGATCGCGTCATACGGCAGGAACCAGCGGGGCGGGAACATAGGGTACCAGTGCTATGGCCGAATGCTCCCAATATTTAATTTGTATATGAACCAATCCTACAGAAAAAGGTTATTTGAAAGGGTTTGTCTCAACGCGTGGTGGTCGTGGGCGCGGTCGCCGAGCCCATCCTCAGCCCCGATACGATGTTGATGATGCCGATGATCACCAGGAAGATACCGATGATCCACAGCAGGGCGAGGATCCCTGAACCCGGGAACAGGACGATCAGAACTCCGATCAGCAAGGATAGGAGCCCTCCGCCGACCAATATCCACCGGTTGGACGTCCCGAAGGTCCGGGTGCCCCGTGGAGCGATGACCCCTTCGAAGAGCTGGAAGAGCCCCGCGATGATGAGGAACGCGCCGACCAGATATATGGCCAGCAGACTGGTGAACCCGGGCGCGAATATGGCAAGGACACCGATCGCGATATCGATGATGCCTTCGATCACGTTCAATGTCCGATGACCTGAACCCGGAGCCCGGGACCGGCTGAACCCTATCAGTACCAGTCCGGCAAATATCATGAATATACCGAACAGTAACAGGAACAGGGTCAGCGTGAATCCAGGGACCAGAAGGAAAGCGAGCCCGAATATCAAGGCTATGATCCCGAAGGCCATCCTGCCCCATCTCTTGTCTCGTACGCTTTCAACGGCCAAACATATCAACTCCATTCCAGCCCCTAACGACCGGATGCAATGATACTTGGATATTCTAGATATATAGAATAATCTCAGATATAGCGTCCTAGGCGACCTTTCTCCCCTGCCCGAGCGCCCGGTTCGATGGACGATTCGTCCATACGATTCTTTCCGAGGGGGGATATAACCCGCCGTCGCTGGCAGGTCTGGAGGAAAAGCATTGAAGCTAGTCACCAAGCTAATGGCCGTAGGAGCGGTGGCCGTCCTGGTCGTATCCGGACTGGCCATGGCCCTGATGGCATCGACCAACGCATCGGCCACCAGTGACGATTCGCCGATCGTCTCGGTGGACGACCAGACGACATCCGCAACGACCCATAACCTCAGCGTCAACGTCCTGTGCAAGGTCAATGGTACGAGGGTCGCCCTCGCGGGCGTGAACGTGACCATCTGCACGATGAACATAACACGGGAGGATAACCGCACCACCGTCGAGATCATCCGAGTGGCCGAAGGTCAGACCGACGAGAACGGCACCGTGGTGTTCGAGCTACCCGAAGGTAAGTACTTCATTTTCGCCCAGCACAACGGCCTTAAGGGCTTCTTCCGGGGCGACCTGAACGAGGACCAACTCGTCATGGTCAAGATGCATCACTGGAACTGGGGCCACATGAAGGGGCAGAAATTCCAGTTCATGGACCGATCGAAGCAGTGCTCCTGCGATCAGGACCGGACCTGCGATGGCTCCGGGAACATGACGCAGAATGACCGGGGGGCCAAAGACTCTCGCTGCTGCTGAACCGATCAAACTCCTTCCACACCCATTCTTTTTTTATCTATAGAGCGAGCCGCGTTTTAATAAAAAGGAATAGGTTTCCGGTCGCGGCCGGGCGACGGCTTTTCGCTCAGAGGTCCAGAAGCTGGTCCTCTAGCAGCTCGGGCAGCCAGATCTTGAGGGAGATGATCTGTCCGTCGGTGATCTTTAGCAGCACGTGGGTCGACAGGTCCAGTCCTTCCTCGGTGCCGTCCACCGATAGTTGGCCGTTGATGTGGAAGTTGACCTTAAGGTCCAGGTTCTCGATCGAGGCGGGCACCGATCCCGATATCTTCAACTGGGCGTTCTTGAACTCGAACAGGAATTCCGGCCCATCGCCGATCTGCAGGCCTATCGAGCCATGCCAGACGACATGGACATCAACTTCGAGAGCATCTTTCTTCTCCGAGACCATGGCATTGACGTGCAGTTTGCCGTCAAGACGCACCGTCACCTCGGTCTCCGGGTCGATGGCGTAGAGCACCTCAGCAGGGACCAGGTCCACGAGGTCTGATGTGGCCAGATCGGCCAATGTGAACGTGAACGCCATGTCCACATCCCTTGTCTCTACGATCTTCATCGTCTTGCTGTCCTTGGCCTCCGCCTGCGCGGCGACGGCCGAGAAGGCCAGCACCATGCTCAACATCACTAACACGGCTGTTATTACAGTGATCTTTCTCCCCATGCTCTTTCCTTCCTGCCCCCAGGGGCGGTTGAAAAGCGAGACGAGGGTTGATATAATTTAGCTCATATTTTATAAAAATCAAGAACAGCTATCAGGATCGATTCTCGAGGTGCCGAGCTATTCGACAAGGATTTCACAAAAAATGGCGGCGGATGAACGAATCGTTCGGCAGGGCAGCCAGATGGCAGCCTGGTGAATTCATTGTTCCATTGGGGTTTGTGTTTAAGACAGGTTGAGAATAATCCAACTCATGATTGCTAGGGGATCAGGAAGTGGGGGCACCGGGATGTGCAGGGCCTTGATAGTCTAGCTAGTTACTAAAGTCCCCATTTTTGGTGGTCCGTTCCCCAAAAATAATAACAGGTCTCGCTAGGCAGAGAGATCAGAAAATTGTCCCGGAAAAGCGAGGGTCCAAGTTATTCTAGCTTTAGCTCTTTAAATAAAATGAACGACCTCTCATCTTATCTTCCTTAATTATTGTGTGATAATTCTCACTGGGTAGTTGAAGATCATCATCACGAACAACGATGTGCTGGCCCGTGATGGATGTGATGTTTTCACACAATTCCCACCCTATTGAAAATAATCATCCTATCTCACTTAATCGCCGATGATCATCCGCATTTCCTCACCGCTCGCCGACGCCACAGGGGATGGTCGAACGCTTCAGGAAAGAGAGGTTCTGCCCCTTTGGCAAGCCCGATCTAGTGATGGGGTGGGTTAGGGGGAGCAGGGAGAATGCTGGAGAGTTTATCCTCACCTCGAGATCACGGAGCCGATGGTGGCAAAATATATCGAGGAACTGAAATATCATAGCTCTACAATATGACCAACACCCTCTCCTCTCGTTCTCGTAGTTGCTTTTTTAAAAAAGTACACATGCCGATCAGGCGATTCTTTTGACCAGCATCCAGGCCTCGCTTCTAGCGCGATTGATTTCGGTGGAAGATGAAGTCGTTGGCGAACTCACGCAGCTCCCATATCCCCGGCAAGGGATCGTCCAGCTTCAAAGTGTCATAGCTGACGTCCCTTTCCCAGAAGTTGAGCAAGTCTATCGCCGACCTTAGTTTCGCTCTCGTGGAATAATTGGGGCTCTTCAAAATGAAAACCGTCCGCTCCAGATCCCCTCTAAACCACTTGGAGCGAGCGCCTAGTCGGTACTTCGCCGGTGCCTCAGGCTTTTGCTCCATCAATAGTTGGAAGAGCAAGTACGGAAAGTCAACACCCGCCTCCACCGCTAGGTCCAGGGACCCCCAGAAGCGGCCGTTGACCTCCATCAACTTAGGGACATTGGTCTGGGCATCGAGCTTGAACTCCACCATGGCCACGCCGGTCCATTTCATTTCCCGTAGCAGACGGAGGCCATACTCCTTCACCTGGCTGTCGGGGATGACACTTTCCCTGAACGTACTCACCCCTCCGCTGACGGGGACTTCTCTGAGACGATGGTGTGCGAAGGTGGCGAGGGGCATACCCTCATCGGTGAGGACGAACACCCCCACGCCATCCCCCTTTACCACCTCCTGGACCAGGGGGAGGGGGATCAAGGCATCCATCGCCTGATAGGTCCGCAAGAACTCTTCCTCGGAATTGACAAACTCACGGAAACCCCTTACGGCCTTTCCGTTCTTCCAATACCAAGACCATCGAGGTTTTATTACTACGGGATATTGAAGGTCCTTGGCCAGCGGGAAGATGTCCTCGAGCTTTTCGATGAAATTGGTCTTGGGTATGGGAATGCCCAGCCTGAGGGCTGTCCTGAGGGTCTGTGATTTGTCATAGGCCTGGTCCATCACGTCCTTATTCGGACACGCCACAATGGTGAGGCCCTTGAACCTAGCCATATTCTCAGCGAATGGGATACAAGTGATATCATTAACGGGTATCAATAAGTCCACTGGGTTGCTTTCCACGAAGGCAACCATGCTCTCAATGAAACTTTCCTTGTCCTCCAACGGTGAAGGATAGATTAATCGTTGGTGGCAGTACTTGGAATGGAAGGCAATAGACTGCGGATTCTCTGATGATATGATGATCCGGTGACCCTTCCGTCCCAAAGATCGGGCGATGGACAAAGCATTTCGACTATTTCCATCGGTTATAAGGACAGAAGCCACGGCCTAGATCTCCATACAACTACTTAGGGTTCAAAATATTAAAGAACATACCTTAAACACTGATGTATTCTGATGGTTATTACATATTTTGGAATTTAATAGCCTAGCCATGTAGCTTCAATTCATATGGCGGAGGATCTCCAGGGAGAATTGTCATCGTTAGGAGCGGCGACTGGTTCCTCGGGGAATCCGATATTGGAGTGCCGCATCTCGGTTCAAGATGCCGGAGGAGCCGGCGACACTTCCCACGCTGATGTGGACGGTACCATCAATGACCGCCCCGGAAAGAAAGTCGACCACGCCGAACGACTTCAGAGGCTCAGCGGCGAGCGCTCGTCAGTTGGTCTTGTCCTGCTCCTATTTTTTATTATTCTGACCGAACCCGCCCTAAAAATTGACAGATCCATGGCCCCAACTAACCGGATTGACGATATGGGCCTTTCGATGAACACCGGCCTCGAGCGACCACTTGGCGGTTCCGGTATCCTCATTTATGTCAAAGATAACCTACCTGCAGTTATGGCTACCAGACATTACTGCGCAGAGGGCATCGCACGAGTAATATCGACATGGATAATAGTTAGGTTAATATCTCATTGTGGCTAATTGATAGAATAATTGAGCAGGGCATGATCCGAGGCGACTTTCATATTCATTCCAATCACTCGTTCGACGGGTTCATGAACCCGAAGACCATCCTTAAGATTTGCCACAAGGCGGGGATGAACGCCGTCGCCATTACCGACCATGACACCATGTCGGGATACGAGCAAGCGAAGAAGCATGCTCACGAGTTCGGTATAGACCTCATCCCGGGAATAGAGATTTCCACCGACGCCGGGGACATTGTCGCCCTGAACGTCAATGAGCCGATTCGATCAAGGAACTGGGAATCGGTCGTCGATGCCATCCATGCTCAGGGAGGTTTGGCCATAATGCCCCACCCCTATCGCTCCCACCGGGAGATCGAGGCAATCGCCTCCAGGTGCGACCTCATCGAGACCTTCAACGGACGAACATCGGAAACGGAGAACCGTCTGGCAGCCGAGCTGGCCGCGAGACTCGACAAGCCGCCCATCGCCGCGAGCGATGCCCATGTGAGGATGGAGCTGGGGCGGATCTTCAACGAGTTCGATTCTTTCCTTTCGTTCAAGAAAACGGTTGTTCATCCCGGGGATCACAAGGTCAAGGGGATCGTGTCGGCAGCGATGTTAAACTTGGGAATGTTGGTCGACCGCATTAGGCGGTGAAGCCGTCCTATGTTCATAAATTGAATGGCCATCCAATATGCTTTTAAATCTGGATGAACGACTTTAGCCATCATTATAGGAAGGTTTGCAGGGCATTGGGCGATTCGGGTCAGACACATAAGGACCTTGAGGGCGGCCTGAATTACCATATCGTTCTCGTGGAAAGTGATTGGGTATGAGGAGATCACCATGCCAATATAGCTCTCAGTGGTCCGGTTAGGGGGGCCAAAGGTCTCTTGGATCCCAGGGGGATGATTAGAGGGGGTCTTAGCGAGACGTGGAACGTTCCTAACGGGAATAGAGAGAGATGTTAAGAAATGTTTCATAATTCGAAAAATAATAAAAGGTTTGCAGATGTGGGAAAGAGTTTGGCCCCTCCAAGGGAGGGGCAGTTAGGCCCTAATGCCAGGATAGTTAAGTGGGGGCACCGGGATTTGAACCCAGATCAGCGGGTTTCCACCGGATGGGGAGCGACCCCATCGGAATTGTACGGGTCAACGCTCCAGTTATTCATCAACCGGTCAGCCAACCCGTTCCTATCATTCCCGTATAACTGGAGCCCGCGAGTATACCGAATTAGCCCATACCCCCACTGGTCAGCGTTACACCTACACCTTGCGCATCTTCTGCGCACGCTTGCGGCGCCTCATCTTCTTCTTGCGCCACTTCCATCTCTGCTTGCCTCGCTTTTTCCAAGCGCGTGAGCTTCTCTTCATTAGTATTCCTCAAGCTGCTATATTCTAGCCCACAATCGGTGGGCATTAATGAAGCTTTTGATTGAGATTTGGCGGGCTCGTCGGGAATTTCGCCTTTTTATGAAGGTTTCGAACCCGAGACCACTGACTTGCTTCCATGTCGTTCATGGTAGAAGGCCAGTGCTATATCCAGGCTAAGCCACGAGCCCGCATTCCCTCGATAGGGCTTTTCCAATAAAAGGTTTGGCCTGCCGAGCCACCCTCATTATCGTACATCTGGCCAGGTTGCGGATGTTCTGTCGCCCGCCGCTCCCGCCCCCTCAATATCCTTATCCAGGGTGAGCCCCATGCCGCCGGGAGAGAACATGGATGTCGCCGAGGCCGTTCGCCGCAGAAGGGCGTATCGGGTATTCGATTCCCGCCCCATCGAAAAAGAGAAGTTACGGGCGATGATCGAGGCCATGCGCCTGGCCCCCAGCTGCAACAACAACCAGCCCTGGAGAGCGGTCCTGTGCGTCGGGGAATCACTGCCCCGGGTCAAGGAATGCCTGAACAAAGGAAACGCCTGGGCCACCACCGCCCCGTTGATCATGGCCGTGGCCGCGAGGCCGGCGGACGACTGCCGCCATAACGAGGGGCGGGACTACTATCTGTTCGGTTGCGGGCTGGCGGTGGCACAGCTGCTGCTGCAGGCCACCGAGCTGGGCATCGTCACCCATCCCATCGCCGGCTTCGATCCGGTGAAGGTGCGGGAGGCCTTGGGCATCCCGAGCGATTACGTGATCATCACCCTGGTCATCTGCGGTTATCCTGGTGAGGACGACAGCCTGCTGTCCGATAAACAGAAAGCGCAGCAGCGGGAGCGCGGGGAACGCAAGCCGATCGGAGAGAACTTCTACCGGGACGGCTGGGGCAAGCCTCTGATCTGATCACTGGCCTGGAGACGCGATGACCGAAGATTACGTCACCAAGATTCCCGGGTTCACCATTCGCCTGGCCGAGCAAGAGGATGCCGGCCTCGTTCTGGAGTTCATCAGGAAGCTGGCCGCCTACGAAAAGCTGTCCGATGAGGTAGTGGCCACAGAGGCGGTGCTCTTCGATTCTCTGTTCGTCAAACACCAGGCAGAGGTCATCATCGGCGAATATCGAGGAGAGCCCGTGGCCTTCGCTCTGTTCTTCCACAACTTCTCGACGTTCCTGGGCAAGGCGAACATCTATCTGGAGGACCTGTTCGTTGACGAGGAACATCGCGGCAGGGGGCTCGGGAAGGCCATGTTCGCCTGCCTGGCGAAAATCGCGGTAGAGAGGGGTTGCGGACGACTCGATTGGTGGTGCCTGGACTGGAACGAGCTGTCCATCGCTTTTTATAAGCGCTTGGGGGCGAGGCCCATGTCCAACTGGACCGTTTACCGGGTGGACGGGCCTTCCTTGGATCGCCTGGCCAATGATCTGTGAGGTTTCCATACCCTCGCCCCACTCCTGATCACATAGGCGATCTGGATGAGCTCGTTCTATGTGAGGAACGATTTCAGATTGGCCACCTGCGAAGCGACCATCTCTCTCATCCAAGGCTCGTTGAACATCGGGGCGGTGGAATTCTGGTCCCTCTCGTAGTTGAACTCCAGAGTCAATAGAACGTTCGACACTCGGACCATGTAGTAGGAACCGACCCACCGAACGAATTCGGTCCCGGTGGTGTATGGGTCGTAGCCCCTACGCTCCCTGAACAGCCCCTGGTCACCCATCGGCAGGTTGTCAGGAAGGCGGGGGTCGTGATCGTTTCCGCCCATGATGTCGTAGCCTGTCCTAGCCTCCGGAATCGTAGGATAGTTGTAAACCCTCATCGTCAGGTTGCCCTGGAGGACGGTGCTGTTCTTGAACAGACCTTCGTATCCCCAGCCCGCTACGCCCCCTTCAGCGATATAGGTCTGGTTCATCAGAACCCAACCCGTGGGCAGTAAGCCTGAAGAGGCGATAACCTCCGTTGCTGACGCCTTGATCGTCCTCTCCCCTGACTGAAGAAATAGGACCGGGGCCAAGATGGCCAGGGTCACGATTATGGCAGCGATCACCACCGTTCGTCGCTTTACCTCGACTCCCCTGACGACCTATGGGATGCTGTCCTTTTCTAGTTTCCCGGTACCATCGCTAGAGGTTCAGCAGCCGCTGCATGTTCCCGCCCAGCACCTGGGCCTTGATGTCCTCGTTCGCCCAATCCTGCTCCTTGACGAAGTTCAGCCAGCTCGAGGAGGGATAGCTCAGGTCGAACAGCGGCCAGTCGGTGCCGAATGACGCTCGATCGGGAGCTTTTTCGGCCACTTCTTTCAGCCGGGTGATGCAGGTCGCAGGATCGGACGGCAGCCAGCCCTGCAGCGCCGAGATATCGGTATAGCAGTTGGCGTGCTTGGCGCACAGCTCATAGGTCTCCGCCCTCCACTTGCCACCGAGGTGGGCGATGATGACCTTGAGGTCCGGATACCTGCTCAACACCTCATCGTAGAAGGACGGGCGGGTGTACTTGTCGTCCAGCGGCCCCCAGGCCGCCCCGGCGTGGGTCACCACCGCCAGACCGAGGTCGTTCGCCATCGTCCAGAAGTCCCTGATGCGGTCCTCCTGGGGATACCACCCGGTCGCCGGATATACCTTCAGGCCCAGGGCATCGTACCGCTTGACGAACTTCTCCATGATCTCCAGGGCCTTTGCGCCGCGCTGGGGATCGATCCCGATGAACGGGACGACCCGGTCCCGGTAGGGGGCGACGGTCTCGAAGACCCAGGTGTTGTACTCCTCGATGCCGATCCGGGCCTGCTCGATGAGATTGTAATCGATGGGCAGAGCGATGGCCTTGTCCACCGGTCCGGCCGCCAGCATCTCCAGGAGTTTTTGAACGTCGACCCCATAGTCAGGCCACACGTTCTCCACATCGATCTCCAGGTCGAAGAGGTCCTTCAGAGCGTTCAACGGTTCCAGATAGGCCCGGACCATCGAGTCGGGCAAATGATCACGGAGCCAGATGTGGATATGGCTGTCGATTATCATCGCTCAGGAAGCGGACCAGGACTATATCTGCCTTGTCGGCCAGGCTCCCGGGAAAGCGATGTATAGTGCCGTCGGTCATTCTCACTTAGGTGGTCTGAACGGTCAAGATGATGGCGTGCCTGACATCCGAGCTCGATCCAGGCAGCATGCGCAACGTCGATATCCTGGGTCGGGCGATCATGGTGGTCAACGTGGACGGGACGTTCTATGCCATGGACGGCATCTGCTCCCACGGCCTGGCCGACCTGACCCAAGGCCGTTTGGAAGGCTTTGTCGTGGAATGCCCCCGGCACCGGGCCAGGTACGATGTCCGCACCGGCAAGGTGCTCGGCCAGCCGGTGGAGGCCGAGGGCCGGGCGTTCGACCTGCGTTCGTACCCGGTCCAGATGAAGGACGGATGCGTCACCGTCGACCTGTGAGGGCACGAAAGTGCCATATGGCCCCAGGAGGATATGCGACACATGCCCTTCCGTGAGTTGCCGGCCGGCGAGCGGGCCGACGCTGAGATCCTGGCCGCCCTCCTTGACCTGGTCCCGGTGCGGTCCGGCGAGGTCATCCGACTGATGGCCCGGCATGAGGTCATGGACCTCATAGAAGAGCTGCGCATCGCGGGAGAGGAGAAGGAGGCCTATCGTCGGCTTGCCGACCTGGAGTTCGACGGGGAGGCGATTTTCAGGAAATGCTTCTCACAAATGGCCTCCCGCAGCGTCCGGGTGCGGACCTCGACGCTCTACCGCATGCTGGAAGCGATGACCCGGACCAATGAGAGCCGCAACGATCTGCTGCGGCGGGTGCTGGCCCCGGTGACGGGAAAGGCGCTGGACGATATCGCCGGGAGCGTCGACGAGAACAAGATGCGCCTGCTCCGCATATCCCTGGATGGATGGACCAGGACCAGGGTGACCGGTCCGGAGGAGATCGACTCCGACGATGTGGGCGGGAGCGAAGGGGCGGCCAGTAGGCCGGTCCTGCGCAGCCGGATGGAGAACGATGACCTGCCGGCGGACCTCAGGAAATATGCTCGGTACTTCCTGAAGAACCTGTTCCGGCTGAACAACATTCACGACCGCAATGAGTTCTTCCACCCTCCCGAGGCGGTGGAGAACTACTGGGAGATCATCGCACCAGACCAGGGAGTGTTCCACGCCGAGATGGCCCCCGCGTCCAAGAGCTTCGCGGTGGGCCTTTACCACACCTCGAAGAGCTTCGGCCTGGAGCGGTCCGAGAATGCCGATTACTACGGCCTCCTCGAAATGTTGGCCTCCGAGAAACGGGACCCCCGGATCAAGGGGTGCCGGGTGGAGCTGCGTGGAGCGAGCCGGGAGGACGAGCTGGCACTTCAGGAGACGTTGAGCGTGGAGACGGTGCTCCTCGACGAGCACGCCGTGGTCCCCCGGGCGGCCGCCCTGCCGCAGGCGATGTCCCCCGGGGGCCTGGAGCTGTTCCGTTCGGGACTTCGAGAGCTTTCGGGGGTCAGGGCGGAGGTGCTCTTCCCGGTGAACGCCCGGGACCCGGACTGCGGAGACCAGGACTACTCGGTGCTGGGGTTCGATCTCGATCTCGACCCCGCCTCCGGACGGATCCTGCTCGACGGCACCGAGGTGTCCGAGAGCGCCATGGACCAGCTGGTCCTGGCCGTCGGGGGCAAGCTCCTGGCCCTGTCCCGGCAGCTCTATCGCGATCCGGCCCAGTTCCCCCAGCCGGACGTGGATGTGCTGGACGCCGAGGTCCACGCGCTCATCGCCAGGGCGGAGAAGGAGGGGCTGGACGACGCGCTGGCCCGGGACATCGTGGCCAAGATCACCGTCCTCGACTACTACGAGTCGCTGGCCAAGTACAGCTACGCATTGAGCGGCCAGATCCGTCGGTATCTGGAGGGTACGCAGGTGGTGACATTCACCGTCCCTCGCGTCCTCCTCGCCCTCATCGATCGCGAGCTCGAGCGGAAGGGCATCGACGACATCGTTCTGGCCGGCCTTCAGGGGCGTGGGCGGCAATGACGACCGTGGGCATCTACGTCGACGGCCCCAATGTGGAACGCGGCCTCTATGAGGCCGGAGAGCTAGCCATCCTTGAAAGGGTCGGGAGCTTACTGGTCGAGCATGCCAGCACCTTCGGCGAGATCAAGGATGCCCGCGTGTTCCTGGACGAGGCGACCCTGTGGAGGTCGGCCCGGACCCGGGAGGACTACGAGATGAACGGCTTCCGGTTCCAGGAGACCAAGTCGTTCAAGTACGTTGATCCCCGCACCGGGGCGTTCACCTTCGGCAAGAGCCTCACCGACCCGTCGATGCACTGCGCCCTGGTGGACCGTCTGCATGACGAGGATTGCCCCGACGTCATGGTCCTGGTCACCGGGGACAAGGACATCACGGTGGCGCTGGACTACATCCACGATCACGGCCGCGCGGCCCAGGTGGTGGGAGAAGCTAACTCCATCTCCGGTTTCCTGGTCTCGAAGTGCGAATCGTTGGGTTTCGGCTGCCATGTCATCCAACTGCTGGCGATGAGCAGCAAGGTCATGGAGGGCCACGGCGGCGAACGGAAGCGGGAGGGCAAGCAGTGCGAGGGGCTGCGCGTGACCGACGCCGGGGGAAAGCCCGTCAATGTGCAGAAGTACGTGCTGTACCGGAACGACCGCTCCAACCAGAGGAATCCCAACAACATCGCGTTCTGGCGTTCCCGCGGCTTCCGGGAGCGACCGCCCGACTGGGAGCGGCTGTTGGAAAAAGAGAAGGAAGAAGAGGGAGGTTAGGCCCTTGGATCGAGGCCGTATGTTTATTTTATATGATACTAATGGAAAACATACCAGTATATATACATTATATGTTCATTAATCAAACAATGGAACATAGCATACTCATCGGCCTTAGGGATTCGTTTCTCGAAAGGTCGTCCCTGGCCGATCTCCCTGACCGCATCTGGCTGGATATCGGGGCCCATGTCACCTACGGCACCAATGCCATCGAGGGAGGCACAGTGACCCAGGAAGAGGTCAGGAAGATCATCGTGGATGGCGTCGGCGTGGCCGGCAGGCCGATGAGCGAAATACTAGAGACTGTACAGCACCAGCAGGCTCTCCGAAGTTTGCTGGCAAGGACGGGACGACAAATGGACCTGGTCACCATCCTAGAGCTGCACGAGGCCGTTTTCAAGGGCACAAAAACAGACGCCGGGCAGTGGCACCGGGTCAATGTCCGCATCTCTGGATCATCCCATTCTCCCCCCAGAATGGAAAAGGTCATCCCGGCGATGGAAAGGTTCCTCGCTGAATTTAGCCGCCGGGACCTGGAAGGAGAAGATGCCTTCGCCCTGGGGGCATGGATGCATACCTGTTACGAGAGGATCCATCCTTTCAGTGACGGCAATGGGCGTGTGGGCCGCCTACTTCTAAATCTTCACCTGATGAAGCGCAACTGGTTACCTGTGGCCATAGGGCCGCCGGTCAGGGCCGCATATATTGAGAGCTTGGAGAAAGCCCCTGAGAATGCTAACGAGCTGCTGGCGGGATTGATAAGGCTCCTGGAAGGGGAGGTCCTCCTCCTGACCCTAGACTCGATCGGTACGGCCAGAGACGAACTTGGGCCATTACGGGTGCTCGACGGAGAGGGCGGGTACAGCGCTAAGTACCTATCCTTGAGGGCCGGCCAGGGGATGCTACCGGCAGTAAAGAGGTCCGGGGACTGGTGGACGAGCCGGAGGGCGATCGAACTCTATCGCCAATCGGTGACTGGTCGGACCCACTAAGGGCGAAGGAGAGCTAAATATCGTTTCGCCCATACACCTCGAACAAGGGCCGGTCACCCGCTCGATAGAATGATCTCAATGCTGCGGGACCAGCACGTCTTTGAAATACTCCCGCTGCCACGTTGATATGAGGTCATAAAATGGTAGATGAGGTGAGCTTTTTCACGATGGCCTGGTGGACCGTTAAAAAGGGAAATGAGGAGGAGTTCATCAGTTCCTGGCAGGCCTTCGCCAAGTGGACCGTCGAAAATCAATCCGGAGCGATCGAGGCCTATCTTACGCATGATCGGTCGGACCCGAACCTCTTTGTAAGCTTTGGCGCCTGGACGAGCGACGAGGCGGTGGCCCGATGGAGGGAGACGAGGGAGTTCAAGGATTTCTTCGCCCGGGGCAAGGAGCTCTGCACCGAGGTCCGACCACTGACCCTGGACACGGTCACCAGAATTGGTACCAACGTCGCGGCCCTGGTCGATCTAGCCTAGTCCGCCGCCCTGAATCGGGGATTTGGGATTGGTTTGCGATCCAGCGCCTTAGGCCGGTCAGGATACAGATATGTAGGGGCTCTTTCCCATTGAATTATCCGTCGGAAAAGGGGGTACTGGGATATCGGCCGCTAGGGATGCGAAGAGAGATGCTCGAAAGGCGTTCTTGGAGGAGGCGAAGCTCGAGGGTCTGACCACCACTCAGAAACTGGTCGCGTCCGTATACGGCAGCGCGCCGTACATCTGGTTCCAGAAGAACATCCGGGGTCCGTTCACCGGGAAGGCCTCAAAAGATAGGTTCAGCCAGCACTACCACGGCAAGGTGCTGACCCTCGACCAGGCGGAGGCCATCATCAATGTGGACCGGGACATCCCCCTGCGCGATCTCGAGCAGGTCGTCCCCTATGCCATGGCCAGGAACTTCGTGCTGAGGGCTCCCGCCGACATCGTTCTCACCGAGTGCGCCTGCCGCCGGGCCATGGGAGGTGACTGCAACCCGAGCCAGGTTTGCATGATCATCGGGAAGCCATTCACTGACTGGGAACTGACCAATCATCCCCGGACCAGCCGGAGGGTGACCCAGGAGGAGGCCCTGGAGGTCCTTCGGCAGGAGCATGAGCGGGGGCACATGCACACGGCCTACTTCAAAGATGCCATGCTGAACCGGTTCTACTCTCTGTGCAACTGCTGCAAGGACCATTGCCTGGGGATCCGCATGATGAACCGATACCATACCTCGTTCCTGACCCCATCCGGCTACGCTATCGAGGTCGACCCCGAGGCCTGCACGTCCTGCGGCCAGTGCATCGAGGCGTGCCCCTTCGATGCGGTCACTTCCCAGGGCAGCATGATGGTGAACGACATGGCGAAGTGCATGGGTTGCGGGGTCTGTGTGGAAGCGTGCCCGCCGAGCGCACGGTCCCTGGTCCGGGACGAGAGCAGGGGGATTCCCTTGGACGTCCGTACGATGGCCGAGGGACGGATGGACGGACAGCAAGGACCCAGGGCGGCGAACATCGAGGTCCGGGCCCGGGTCACGAGGTCCTGACCGCCCCGATGGTCGACCAGATCAACTAGCCACAGTTCGAGTTCGGGAAGGCGCCATCGCCGGTTTCTGGCAGTGGCCGGGCGGCGGATGGCTTTATTGCTCCCATCCTCGAATAGTTCGAATGGCCACGTCCGGGCTTCATCGAAGAGACCTTGGCCAGCCCGCCTAGCGGTGAAAAGCTCAGGGGTGCCCAGGTGAACCCTCGCGGCCCGTGGGCGATGAGGTCCGGGTGGGTATGGAGAGGACCACGATGACCGAGATGAAGTACAATGAAAAGATCAGGGAGCTGACCAATACTCGTATCATTGACGCCCCACGGGCGCTCGTGTTCAAGGCCTGGACCGATCCCGAGCGGTTGGCGCTCTGGTGGGGTCCCAACGAGTTCACCAATCCCGTTGTCGAGCTGGATGTCCGTCCCGGCGGAGCTATCCGGGTCGACATGCGGGGGCCCGATGGTACGATATATCCCATGGGTGGCGTCTTCCAGGAGATCGTTGAGCCCGAACGGCTGGTCTTTACCAGCACCGCCTTCGCTGACCTGAACGGCGAACCCATGCTCGAGGACCTGAACACCGTCACCTTCGCGGATAGGGAAGGGAGGACGGAGCTGACCTGGCATGAGGTCGTTACCAAGGCAACGCCCGGTGCGGCCGGAGCGTTGGAGGGGATGGAAGAGGGCACCCGCCAGAGCCTGGACCGATTGGTCAAGCTTCTGGAGAAGGCCTGAAGGCCAAGATCGAGCAGACCGCCGCCGTTGGCAACTATGCCGCCGTGAACGGCCTCAAGATGTATTATGAGGTCCACGGGTCCGGCCAGCCGCTGGTCCTGCTTCACGGGGCCTTGACGACGATCTACACCTCCTTCGGGAAGGTCCTGCCGTCCTTCGCCAGGGACCGGCAGGTCATCGCCATCGAGCAGCAGGCCCATGGGCGCACCGCGGACATCGACCGCCCGTTCTCGAACGAGCAGATGACCGATGATACCGCTGAGCTGCTCCAGCAGCTCAACATCGGTAATGCCGATTTCTTCGGTTATAGCCTTGGAGCGGGCATCGCCGTTCAGATGGCCCTAAGGCACCCTCAGCTGGTGCGGAAGCTCGTGGTCGCCTCGCCCGCCTACGACCGCGCAGGTCTCTACCCTGAGATGTTCGCGGGCGAGGAGAAGATGAGGCCGGAGGACCTGGCCGGGACCGTATGGTACAAGGACTATGTGAGGGTCGCCCCGGACCCGGGCCACTGGCCTGTGCTGGTCGCCAAAGAGCAGCAACTGACCAGGGAATTCACGGGCGTCCCGCCCGAGACCATACGATCGATACGAGCGCCCACCCTGATCATCATCGGGGATTCGGACATTGTCCGCCCTGAGCACGCGGTGGAGATGTTCCGACTGCTCGGCGGAGGGGTGATGGGCGATATGGTCGGCCTCCCCCGCTCCCGACTGGCGGTGCTCCCTGGCACCACTCACGTGACGCTCGTGGACCGGTCCGATTGGCTGATCTCGATGATCACGGAGTTCCTTGACACGCCATCGGAAATGTAGGGGCATCAGGAGAAGGAAGAGCGCATGGATGAAAGAACGGAGGGGAATAATGAGAAAAGTAGTCTTGGACATGATGGTATCGCTCGATGGGTTCATAGACGGACCGAACGGGGATATGGACTGGGCCCCTTTCGATGAGGAGTTCCAGAAATCCAGCAATCAGGACCTGAGCACTCCCGCCCCCTCAATCATCGGGTTTGCGGGCTCCACAGTGATGACAGAAGTCGCCCTCCTTGAGCACACCATTATTGCAGCTGGGGCAGGTGGGACTGTCCGGGTCGTCCGGAGCATCGGGTCCGTCCTGGTCGTTCTGAGGCTCCGAAGGGGAGGGTTCGGAACGGCCGTTGGCCAGCTTCATCGCCCCGGCCCCGCCGGCGGCAGAGAGGAGGCCGACCGCGCCAAGCAGCACTGGATCGATGAACGGGGAGGAGCTGTCCCCGACGGGGCTCGGGTCGTCGGCTGATGAGGCGGTCTCCTCATCGGGCCCCTGTCCCGTCACTTCATATCGGTAGGCCAGGGAGCAGGTGGAACCGTTCGCCGGCTGGTCCCTGGGATAATTGTATTCCCACGAGCTATTGAACCCGGGGATGTTGGCACCTTGGTGTATGATCCCGGATTCATTGCGGCCATAGAAAAGCGGGGCAGATGAATTACCGTCAACTCGGAAGGCCTCCACCTTGAACGCGAAGGTCTCCTGGTTGGCCGGGATCGAGATGTTGGCTCTCAGAGGCTCGCTCACATGCTCCACGCCATAAATGACCTGGCTGGTGTTCACTTTCTCGAAGGAACCGTCGTTGTCGAGGTCCGTCGATATGCTGAACTGGACATCGCATTTGCAGGTGCAACAGTCCGTGGACCAACTTACGATCTCGAAGGTGATCTCATTGGCCTGTTCGTCAGCGGCCACCACCAGTGACGGCGCGAAGGCGATAACGAACATGAAGGAGACTATGACGATGACCGCTGAAGCTCTGGCGATGTGGTGCATCCCGAATCCCGGGCGGAGGACGTCAGAGGGTGGGTTTTAGCTTTTGGGGCCGATTCTAATCCATGGGGCCAGCCACGGAGAATGACCGCATGGATCGTCTCGTATGATGGGGCACGGTGCTCCAAGTGAAAATATCGTCTTTTCCAACATCGAGCCGGTGGGTTGTTGAAAGACCCGTGGCTAGACCTGCTGCTGAGCCGATCTATTCATTTTTATTGAAATCGATGGTTATTGTTTCGGTATAAGTTATGTCACTTTCAATATCGTCCGTATTCTCGATGGCCATCATCAGGGAAACAGGCTTGCCTTCTTCCGAGAGGAAGAAATCGATGGTCATTTCCCATTTGCCAGTGTCCTCAAAATCCAGATAGGATAGGATGCTTTCCTGCATCCGTGAGGGCAATTCATCCCATATCGAATTCAGGGCAGCGATCAGGTCGGGAGTGATGTTCTCATCGCAATCTTCCATATTCCAAGCGATTGGCATAGGCGATGCACCTTACCATATAATCATAAATCGTGGCGTATTATTGTTTGTACGTTAATGGCTCACCACAAGCACCTTCCTTTTTTCTCATCGGCTCAGTAATGCCGAGCCAATAATCTGGCGTCGTGCCGAAGGGATTTGGTCAGTACCGATGTTATCATGGGTTAAACGTTTGATTCGATCCTAGTGTTTCCATTCGGCGGACGGAACGGCAGATGATGTTGTTGTTCGCACATCGCTGGGGCCTTACCTGAAGGACCTGCCCTGTCTGACCGGCAACATACTGGGCGATGCGGCCACGATGGGCAGAAGGGGCGGGATGTGCTGATGCTCGTAGGCAATAAGAAGGTCATCTAATGATCATCGAACGATCATCGGTATACCCTCGGTCCCGCCCCGTCCCCGTTTCTTTAGCTCCCTCTCGATGAATGGCCTATAGTTGCGGGAACAGCACCGACCCGCCGGGTTCGTCACCTTGCACTGACCGCCACCGCCTATGCCCGTGGCGATCCTCACTTCCTCGAAGGAGCTTACCCCGCCATCTATCGCCTTGACGACGTCCTCCTCGGTGACCTGTTTGCAATAGCATAGCGGTCTCGGAGCGTCCTTCTCCTTGAACGTAACTCTGGTCTTGACGTCGGCCCTCTTCAGCGTTCTGCTTCCGGAAGCGTTGAAGTACACGACCTCACAATTGGGGTTCTCGCAGATCGAGAACTTCTCATCGCCCAAGGGCCAGCACGATTCCCGGGCGTGATTGGCGACGGTGATCTTCTCGACCTCCAGGCCCTCGTTCTTGCAGTTCGGACAGGCGGCCATGAGCACCATTAACGCCGCCAGATTATTTCATATTCGTGGTCTTCAGTGCAACGTCAAAAAAAAGGATCGGGCAAGACCTGAGGTAGGAGGGTGGACGGGGATGGCAATTTCGTTTGTAATATTGAAGAATTAAAAAGACATACGGGCCGTGCGGGGCAATTATGAGGAAGATCGCGTTTGAGATTGTTCAAGATGGTAACATCGAACAGTGCAGAGAACTTTGTAACGAGCTGATGATCTTTCAGAAATCAATGGCATACTTTGAACCGGAGCGGTTCGATGCCATGAACTATGAAACGAGGATGAAAAAGAGCTATGAGGCCGCGCTGGAAAGGCAGGTCGTGGTTGTCAAGGACAGCGGCGTTCCCGTCGGTTATGCCTTTTCCGCAATAGACTCTTTGGACGGTATGAAGGATTCTCCCTTTCGCCTTTTACCGCAACGGGATGATCTGCCTCAAAAGATCGGATGCCTCAGTAATCTATATGTCAAGGAGGAGTACCGCGGCACCGGCCTCGGCTCGAAACTGTTCGATATGTCGATGGCTTGGCTAGATAGCTTTGAAGATGTCGGCCTGATCTATGTTTTCATCTCAAATGGCAACGACGACGCGTACAACTTCTACATCCGACGCGGCTTTGCATACAGTCATGATGTACTTGGTGGATTTATCAAGGCAGTATGTTTACATAAGAAAATAGTGCCGTATTCGGAGTGAAATACACATACTGGATATGCTTAATGGCACAGGCATCGGCCATCGCATACTAGGGAGGCAGGCATCGATTGTGATCGCTGAAACAACGGGCCGAACGCGTAATTTTTCTAAAGCGGATATCCCATTGCCTAAAGTGTGTGCTCCACCAAGATCCGTATTCCTATCAGTATGAGGATAATGCCACCAACCACCCTGATCCTCTTACCGAAGAGCATTCCCATCCTGGAACCGAATTCGAAGCCTACCAGGGAGAGCGCTAAGGTCACCACTCCGATGACCAGGATCGGAACGAAGATGTCAGTTTCCAGGAATGCGAAGCTGAGGCCGACCATCAAAGCGTCAATGCTTGTGGCAACCGCGAGGATGAGGGCTGCATATAGTGTAACATTCTCGTCCTTGTCATCTTCGCTTTTTGTAGTGTCATAGATCATTTTTGCGCCAATGAACCCGAGCAGCCCAAACGCGATCCAATGATCAACGCCCATGATCAGGTCTTGAAAACTTAGGCCTGCGAGCCAGCCGATTACAGGCATTAACGCTTGGAAGCCTCCAAAAAGAGAAGCCAGTAAGATTGCGGATCTCCGCCTATTGCGAGTTACGGTTATTCCTTTTGCGATTGCTACTGCGAATGCATCCATGGCTAAGCCGATCGCAATTAGGATCACCGTTACTACATCCATGAATTCACCAGAGAAACTTGCCAAGAGGGGGCAGATATTTAGGGGTTTCCATTTCAATGCAGTCTGTTTTTTCTCTTTAAAGCAATTCTCCAAAGAGAACGCAATTGGGATTATATTGAAAAAAAAGAAATGGAAAAAAGGGAAGGAAGCCGGGGATGGCTTATTTCATTTTTTCCCACATCTTCCTGGTCAGGCCGTATGCCAATGGTATCAGCAGAATGGCAAGCGCAATCGCGAAGGCCCAGGAGACGTTAGCCACTATAGTGGTGACTCCAGGGAACGTGGCGAATATAGCCCCCGCACCAATTATCAGGAAGATGGCGTAAAGAACGAACTTTGCGTAACCTGCGACGTCTCTGAACTCGGCATGCTCATCGGTGATCGATTTCACCAATCCATCGGTCAAGGAGATGCCAACGCCGATGATCACGAAGCCCAGTATCAGTGGGTAGATGAGGTTGCCGGACAGGAGCATGGTGTCAAAGCCCAGCAGGAGTACGAAGGCGATGAGACCGATGAATAGCAGGTTCTTGAGCATGTCTGCCATTTCGCCCTTATTCGCCGCAAACATCGGCCTTATGGTTTTACCAATGAACGACGCAAGGAGGTCAGCGAAGACCACACCAAGAATGATTATCAAAATTCCTGCGAGCAGCCTTGGCAGATAGTCCGCTATCTGCAATAGATAGACACCAAAAGTTCCTCCTACGTTCAGTATCTCTATTGCCCAAACTATGGCCAGTACTACAATGAAGGCTGTGACGAACCAGCCTACAATGTTTGACAAATCAAAGCCTGAAGCTTTGAATGACCGGCCCACGTCCGTTTTGTCGAAAGCTCTTTCAATGCCAAACTTCTCAACAATTTTGTTGACTGCTTTTCCTATCAGTATCCCAACCACTATGCCTATTATGAGGACGATTATTGCGCCCAGAATGGAAGGGATCGCGGCGATTATAGAATTCACCATGTTGTTTATTCCTTCATCTATGGTGGCCATGGGACCACTCACCTCCACTTATTCCACGGAGAATATGGGTATATATAATCAATCGATACACAGTATGCAGCTCTGCTAGTGGGTTGGCAACCAACCGCTTAAACAAAACAGTTAACCTTCTCCTCTTCCACTTGCCTGGACTCTACCCCACTCAGAGCAAGCGATATGCAACACGATGCCAATTACCTGATCAATACGCTACTCGGGGAAGAAGGCGTCTGGGCTGGTGGCGACCGTGACGGCCAATGGGGGCCCGAGCCGTTTAGGTGCAATGTCAGCTTAACCAAGGCGCTTGCGACCAAAACAACTACACGACTTACTTACCCGCAGATGAATAGTTAGAAGTGGACAGGAGGGATTTTGATGCAACGATTACGGCGATAACGGTTATCGAAATGTAGCCGGGCTTTGCGTATGGTGTGGCCCCGTTCCTTTTGAACCGCACTCAACAACCGTCCTTGTCGCAGATATTTCTTAGCTGTGATATATTTATTATAAATGCTCTTCCCTTTTCACCAGGAGAATATTACATGAAAACGCCATCGGCCGATTTTAAAGATAATATCCTCCAGACAATCGGCAATACCCCTTTGGTCAGGATCAACAAGCTTAATCCGAACAAGAACACGGCGATTTATGCCAAAGTGGAGGGATTCAATCCTACCGGCAGTATCAAGGACAGGATCGCCTTGAGCATGATCCAGCAGGCTGAAGATGAAGGCATGCTGACCAAAGATAAAACCATCATCGAACCAACATCGGGAAACACTGGGGTAGCTTTGGCGATGATCGGTGCGATCAAGGGGTATGAAGTAGAAATCGTTATGAGTGAATCCGTTTCGGTAGAGAGGCGGCAGATGATCAAAGCATTTGGCGGGATCGTCACCTTAAGCGAGGGGAAATACGGCACAGACGGCGCCATTAGAAAAGCAAGGGAATTGGTCAAGGCAAATCCTCAAAAGTATTTCATGCCGGACCAGTTTTCCAACCAATATAACAAGATTGCGCATTACCAGACGACCGGGGATGAGATCTGGAAGCAAACCGGAGGCAAAGTAGACTACTTTGTATCGGCATTAGGCACTTCCGGCACGATAATGGGCGTAGGCAAAGTGTTGAAGGAACATAATCCGGAAATAAAGATAGTCAGTGCTCATCCTGTTAAAGGACACTATATCCAGGGACTAAAGAACATGGAAGAGGCCATTGTCCCGGCGATATATGACCCTGCCCAGATCGACACCACCATCATGGTCGAGACGGATATAGCTTATGAGATGACCCGTCAGATCGTTAAACAGGAAGGGATCTTTGTTGGTATGAGCAGCGGTGCCGCAATGTACGCTGCCATCGAACTAGCCAAGCAGATAGAGTCCGGCGTCATCGTTACCATTTTTCCTGACCGGGGCGAGAAGTACTTGAGCACCAAACTATTTTCTGAATAACTCATTTTCCAAGCGGCAATAGCATCCATGATGCCGGAAGGTCTCATCCTGGCACAAAATAATGGATAGTTTCTCCCTTTACTACCTCACAAAGTTGAGAGGTGTAGACCACTATGCCGCTCTGCAAATGAAAGGGTTCCACCTCGTAGGCTCTGACAGGGGTTCTCAAAGACCGGACGACCCCGAGCCAGTAGAGCGGGAGCGGTGGATCAATAATGACCGTTTCGAGTTCTAGACGCTGTATCTCGATTTCCACATGTACGAACCGCCAAAAACTGAGGTAAAGGACAGTGGTCTCCCTGGCTCGTGGATCTCGTTGAATCGATGGGCAAGCTAGGTCAAGCGACAGCAAAAACCGTTCATACTTTTAATTCTCAATATAATTAAGTATCCCTTGATGGTGTTAAATTCTTAGGGGAAAAATGGCCGATCTGGGGGAGATTCTGCTCTCGATATTCGCCTTGATCTTCGTTGTGGGAACCATGCTTGCCATGGGGTTCAAATTGACCCCTGCCAAGATCGCCAAGCCCTTGGAGAATTGGCGGCTAGACATTTCAGTGCTGGTGGCGAATTTCGTTGTCATACCAGCGATCATTATCTTCCTTACCTACGTCATCCCACTGCCTGAGGATATCAAGCTGGGAATGATAATTCTCGCGTTTGCATCTGGCGCGCCATTCATTCCTATGATCGTTCATTTCGCCAAGGGGGACATCGCCATGGGGGTTGGCATTATGACGTTGCTAATGGTAGTGACCATAATCGTGCTGCCGATCATGCTGCCATTGGTCGTTCCAGGTATCACGGTCAACGCATGGGACGTGGCGAAACCGTTGATATTTCTCATGCTGGTTCCCCTTATCATCGGACTGCTGATCAGGATCCGTTACGAGTCGTTCGCGGAACAGGCCGCGAAGCTGTTGGTCCCGGTTAATACATTGAGCATATTCCTCCTGCTCTTCCTTGTTTTCGCCCTCTTCTGGAGCGACATTGTCAGCACTTTCGGGACCGGCGCTATAGCCTTCTCAATAATCTTTGTAGTGATCGCCTTAGTGGTTGGATACTACTCAGGGGGGCGTAAGAGGAGCGCCAAGCGGGTGTTCGGACTCAGCACCGCGAACCGGAACATTTCGGCAGGCATTCTGATCTCTGGAGTGAACTTTGCTGATAGGCCGCTGGTGTCGATCACCGTCATGATCGTGTCGATAGCTTCCCTGGTCCTCCTGATGGTCGTTGCAGGGGAGTGGGGCCGCAAGGGCGATGATAGGAAAGCTGTTCCTGAGAAGACAGCAGGAAATAGCAAAACAGGTGATTAACAAGGGGAATGCTGAGACCTGAATAAAGATATCATCAAAAATTGTAGTTGTAACCAGCGCCGGCCAACCACTGCAACGAGCCTTTGATTCAGGATGCCCTACTCGTTCGGTACTTGGCATACACCAGTGGTCCGTACAGCATGTATCCGATCCCCACAAAAATGAGAATGTACTCACCAACGGTGACGGCAAGGGGAGGGGGGACCGTGAAGAAGAACAGTGCCTGGTCGGCAGGCGCGATGAGGAAAAGGAGCGCAGCATTGATCACTGCCAATATGCCAGCGAACTTTGGTCTTAGGAACAGCAACACCAGTCCGGCGATCGGGAGCGCTAACCCCACTGCAATAAAGAACGCCGCAAAAGCCAAGGTCCTTATTTCGTTCGATCGGGTCTCGAAACCCAATGGGGTCAGCAGGAAGCCTAAGAGGGCTCCCAACCCGAACAATACCGCCAATATCCGTTCTGTGTTCCCGAACGACGCCTTAGAGATCGATGAAGACATTTCTTATTCTCCTCATGGAGGCACGAACCCCCTACCAAAGGTAAGCCGCGTTGAGAAAATAATGGCTTGAAGGCCATCTTAAGGATACTGTAACGATGAGAGCGGTCTTGCCCTAGGCCCCTCCCCTTGACCAGAGCCCGATCCGGGCCAGGGCACATCCTCCTCGATCGCCCCTACGGCAGCTAAAGGCGACCCAGTGCAAGAATCGCTGATTGACGAAAATAAATGGGATGAAGGCTACGCCTGATGGTGAGGGGAAGAATTTGAACCCACGAACCACCAGGGACGGAATCCTAGGTCCGAGCTCGATGACCCAATGGTGGGAGCTGCCCTTGATAGTAATTATTTCACCTCAATGCCCCATACCGAACAGGTCGGGGAAGTCGAATGAATGCTGAAACGCTCGCCGGGTCGTTGTCGACTGAGGATCTGAAGGCGATCCTCCGGTTTATGAACGAGAATTCTTCTGGAGCACATGACGAACTCAAGAGAAGAGTTCAGAAGAGATCTGAGGCCATCTCTTGGAAATATTTGTTGACCGGAGCTCCGAAGGAGAGCCTCCAAAGGATATGCGGTGCGAACGGCCTGAGGAGCGACCTATCAAAGGACGAACTGATCGACCAAATTGTGACGTCCTTACCCAAGCCCCCCTCTAAGAAGGGTTTGCTTAGGGACCTGTTTAGTCCATGGCAGAGGTGGACGTCGCCAGGCCAGAGAGGACGAAGATAGATAACGCCTGATGGCCGAGAGCGGCACTCGGGAGAAGGGTGTGGGGGAGCAGCATCATTAACCTCCGCCTTGCCCGCAAAATCCTTAACGATGTCGATTAAGGGAGGATTGAGCGAACCTCATTCCAACTTTCTTCCATTGCTCTGCGACCCGAAAAAAGGATTTATCAGGACGAGGTATTCGGCCCCGAGTTCATCATGGTCAAAGAGGTAGTTTTTCCAACGATGGAGTTCGAGGGCAAGGTGCTGATAATTGGATATGGCTCCGTAGCGCGATGCACGCTTCCCATCCTGTTAAAGCATGTGAAGATACCCTATGGCAACATCACCATCATCGACTTCGAGGATAAGGCCCCTGCCCTGAAGGGATGGACCAAAAAGGGCGTCACATATCGCCAGCATAGAATTACCTCTGAGAACATCGATTCCGTCCTGTCGGAACATCTGTCGCCCGGCGGGCTCCTCATCGACCTGTCCTGGAACCTGGACACATGCACCATCATCAGATGGTGCCATGAGCATGAGGTGCTGTTCGTGAACACATCGCTGGAGGTCTGGGGCTCCAAAGACGATGTTGCGATCAAGGACCCGGTCGAGAAGTCGCTCTACTGGAGACAGATGCGCCTTAGGGAGTTGACCAGAGGGTGGGATGACGGGGTGACCGCAATCATAGACCATGGTGCCAACCCCGGCCTCATCTCCCACTTCGTGAAGCAGGCCCTCGTGGACATATCCAAGAGGCTGATAGCCGATAAGAAGGTGAGCGAGGGAGAGGGCGAGCGCTTCAGGGCCCTGAGGGCGGCGCATAACTACGCCGAGCTGTCCATGGCTCTGAACGTTAAGGTCATCCACTGCTCGGAGAGGGACACTCAGGTCACGAACAACCCCAAGAAGGTCAACGAGTTCGTCGGGACCTGGAGCATCGAGGGCCTGAGGGAGGAGGGGACCGCCCCGGCGGAGATCGGCTGGGGTACACACGAGAAAACCTTGCCGCCACTGGCGTTCATACCGTCGTCCGGACCTAGGAACCAGATCATGCTCGCCCAAATGGGCATGAATACATTGGTGAGGTCCTGGGTACCTGACTGCGAGATAGTCGGGATGACCATCAGGCACGGGGAGGCCTTCGGCCTATCGGATAAGTTCACCGTGTTGGAAAACGGAGAGGCCGTCTACCGACCGACCGTCTGCTACGCCTACATGCCATGCAATGACACCCTTGTCTCCTTGCATGAGCTGAGGTGCAGGAACTATGAGATGCAGCCTAATCTCAGGATCCTGAAGGAGGAAGAGATCGTTTCCGGGGCGGACATGCTCGGGGCCCTCCTGATGGGCCATGAGTACGGCTCCTGGTGGTGCGGGAGCGTCCTCACGATCGAGGAGGCCAGGAAGCTCGCCCCGGGACAGAACGCTACCACCGTACAAGTGGCCTCAGGGGTCGTGTCTGCGATCATGTGGATGATCGAGCACCCCCGCGAAGGGCTGTGTACCCCTGAAGACCTGCCCCACGAGTACATTCTCAAGGTCGCCAAGCCCTACCTGGGCAAGCTCCTGTCGGTGCCGTCTGACTGGACCCCGCTTGTGAACAGGAGGGTGTACTTCAAGGAAAATCTCGCTAACCAACCAGACGAGGATGTGTGGCAATTCAAAAATTACCTCTTTGTTCCTTAATTATTACGGTTGCTTCCCCGGTTGCCAAGCGACACCCAGTAGAGCTGTTACCTTAGATCAGTAAGGGTGGCAGTGACGTTGAAGGTCAGAGGTCGCTCACCCGCCGTAGTGCTACCGGCACCGGCGCACCCGTGAGCGGAGTTCCAGGCGGTCGCATCAGAGACCGGAACGCCTTCTGACGACTGGACAGGCGTTGGAAGCTCGCAACGAGCGTCCTGCCGAGAAGGGCGTTATCAGAATTCGAGAATACAACACTGGATATAGTTAGAAATGGACAGGGGGGATTTTAACTCCCCAGACCACCTGGCTGAACTGACGTATCAGAGAAATATCGTTTATTCGTTTTGATATAATTTATCAATCGCTGGCCATCCGGAAACGATATCTTTGTATTATCGTTTTAATATCATTACCGGACAAAAATTCGTTTTCCGAGATTAAAAATTCACACATGGTGGCTTACTAAAAGGCGGACCAATCGAAATTCCATCTCCTTATGCTCTCTTAACAATGACATCAGCGAATCGACCGGATTCACCTGTCCGATAGTCATTTCCGATCAACTGGCAGTATAGGGCCCTTGCGTGTCCCGCTATATCCGCAATCACTCTTCACGTTGGGGGTACCCCGTCATTATCTCCTTGAGTATCCGCCCCTCGGCCTTCCTCATGTGTTGCAGGAGGGTGGGTTTGCTGATGCTGACCTTCCGGCATAGCCGCTCGCTGCTGATTTTCTTGGGAAAATCATAGTAACCGTTCTGAAATGCCGCTACCATCACTTCCCTCTGTTTGGCGGTCAGGACAGCCAGGATGTCAGCCTTCTGGTAGGCGGCTCTCCTGAAGGACATCTTCCGTATAGTACCGGCGTTTCTGATCATCTCAACAAAATCCGACAGGTTCTTCCGCTCTCCCATCATGCTGATAGTGAATTTCTCCGGTGAAATGATTGTGGGTATTGTGTGGACCAGGCCCAGGTCGGATTCCTGGAACTGTCCTTTGGCCTCTTCCGTTTCCGTGTATCTGATGAGGCAAGTGTGCTTGCTGCCAATTGACTTCAGAACGCTCAGGATCTCCATGTTGCCTACTGTCCCGATATCGTGGATCGACGCACCCTCTTTCAGGGTGAACTCCAAAATTTCAATGCATATGCCTTCTTGGTAGTCCATCTTCAGGGTCTCGAGTATCTCGTAAGAACGGACATGGACGAAGGTCTCGGCCATTTCCTCTTTCACGGTCTCGAAAGGCTCTATCTCCAGGGTGAGCGTTCTCATGGCACCGTTTCTCTAATTATGCACTTCCATATTTAAACTATAATACATGTATGTCTCAATTCGCTAGTACTTTCTCGACCATGACACAATTGGCGAAAATCGCCGGGTGATACAATAGTGGAACAGGGTCAGACGATAGGAGCGGGCATGGGTGAGAAGAAGAACGTGAAGGACCAGTACGGGAAGGCCGGACGTGTCCTTGAGGAGTTGAGGATACCCACGCAGGTCAAATTGGCGGGGCTGTGGGCGACCGTGATGTTCATGTATGTCTATGTGGACATCATTGGATTCTTCTCACCGGGAGTGGTCGCGGATATTCTGGTGGGTAAAACATTTGTCTTTGAGATCACGCAGACTTTTTTGTTAACGAGCGTGATGTTGATGACGATCCCCGCTCTCATGGTTTTCCTGTCCTTGGCATTGCCAGCCAAAGCGAATCGGTA
>CAYZEV010000012.1:0-56841 GCA_964477865.1 uncultured Methanomassiliicoccaceae archaeon
TGTGCTGGTGGCCAGCCAGAGCCGCCGCGCCACCCGGGCCGACGCCCGCCACGAGCAATACGGCGACGACCCGCAAAAGCAGCTCGACGGCATTTTTGCCCAACTCGTCCGCGACACGACCAACCCGCAATCCTCCCTGCAAGGCCACAGTCTGCTGGCGGATATTTATGGACCGTCGCCGGTCGGGGGCACGATCAATGCCGCGCCGACAAACGTCGGCGGACCGGGGGGACTCGGATGCCCAGGGGGCGGGGTGGATGAGGGCAGGGCCGTTGGCGAGAAGATGCTCGTCAGCCGGGTGGTGACGCAGGTCGCTAGTGAGGTAGACGTCAGCACCGCTGGCTGCCGCGGCGTCGAGGAGAGAGTCTCCGGCGCCAGAACATAGAGCGACTGTGGTGATGAGCTGATCCGGGTTACCTGCGGCTCGCACCCCCCACGCAGTGCGGGGGAGCCGTTCGGATACGCGCTGGGTAAAACTGCGGAGGGTCATTGGCTCGTCGAGGTGCCCGATGCGCCCGATTCCTGGCGTGGCAGGTCCAGGACGGGATCCAGAGTCGATGGTTTTCACATCGTAGGCGGGTACCTCATAGGGGTGAGCATCAACAAGGGCCTTGCGTATCGGGGAGCGCATCATGGCCGGCGGGACGACGGGGATGCGTACTTCCTCGACGGTTTCAACCTGGTTGGTGGTGCCGAGGGCCGGATGAGACCCGCTTAGGGGGCGGAACTGGCCACGCCCCACAGACTCGAAACTGCACAGGTCGTAGCCGTCAAATTGCCCCGCCCCCGCCCCGAAGAGGCCTCCGATCAGACCGATAAAACTGGCCTCGCACAGGAATATGGCCATTACGGTCCGGTTCTTCATGCCCAGCGCCTTCAACGTTCCGATCTCCCTGGTCCGTTCGATCATGGACATGGTCGTGACGTTCATGATCCCGATGCCGGCCACCAGCAGGGCTATGCCCCCGATGCCGATGAGGAAGAGGTCGATGGTGGAGAAGACCCGGGAAACGACATCGTTGATGTGCTGCGAGGAGATCACCTGGACCTGGCCACCAAAACGCTCTTGGATCGCGGCGGACACGTTGTCGATGGTCGATCGCTTGTCGTCCTCCAGCTGAACGATGATCATGCTGCAGGTGGTGGTATTGAAAAGAGCGGTGGCCTGTTCGATGGGGATGTAGATGGCCGAATCGGATAGCCCCCCCGAGGCGATGGGGCCCATTTCCTTCAGGACCGCGGAAACGTGAGCCTGGTACGGTTGTCCTGCTCCCGAGCCGTTATGGGAAGCGGTCCTCCAGACCTGGACCGGGTCTCCGGCGCTGGCGAACAGCGTCCCGTTGTCCCCGGGGTCATGAATTCCCGCCCCGATGATGATGTTGCCGTCGTCGGATAGGGATGACATATCTCCCTGCTGTGCGACGAAAGCATGGCTGTAGATGGCCCCATATTTGCTCAGGTCCACCCCTACGGTCCTTACTTCCATGGTCGATCCGTTATTGACCAGGTAGCCGACGCCCTGCACCATCGGCGCGACCAGAGCGACCCGGTCGATGTTCTCGATGGTCGCGCCATCGCTCACCTGGAGGGGCGACCGAACCGCGTTCTTGGACATGATGATCAGCGTATCGGTGTCCAACCCGTTGCGCAGCTCGGTGGCCACCGAGGTCTGCAATCCTTGGGTGATGGAGAGTAACGACACGATGGCAGCGATGCCGATGGCCACCCCCAGCGAGGTCAGGGTCGTGCGGGCCTTCCTTCGCCGAAAGGCCCCGAACGAGTAGGAGATGGTGTCGGCAGTGTTCACTCCCACGACCTCCTACCTATGAGCGTGGACGGCCCGCAATTGGTCCCCGATGCGGCCGTCCATCATGTAGACGACCCGGTTGGCGTACTGGGAGACGCGCAGGTCGTGGGTGATCAGGATGATGGTGGTCCCCTTTCGACGGTTCAGATCCGTTATCAGATGCATTATGTCCATGGAATTCTTTGAATCCAGATTCCCTGTGGGCTCGTCCATCAATAGGTAGCTGGGATCATTGGCCAGAGCCCGGGCGATGGCCACCCGCTGCTGCTCGCCGCCGGACAGCTCTCGCGGATAGTGGTCCATCCTGTCCCCGAGACCGACCGAGCGGAGCAATTGCTCGGCCCGCGCCCTTCGTTTCGAGCGCGGCATGCCCGCGATGCTCATGCTCAGTTCCACGTTCTCCTTGGCATCGAGGTTCTGAACGAGGTTGAAGAACTGGAACACGAAACCGAGCTTTCGGCGCATTTCGGCCAGTCCATCATCGCTCAGCTCCGAGAGGTCCGTACCTCCGACGTAGACCTTTCCCGAGGTCGGCCGGTCCAGTCCGCCCATCATGGCCAGCAGGGTGGATTTTCCGCAGCCGGACGATCCGAGAATGGCCACGTGCTCGCCCGAAAATATCTCCAGGTCCACTCCCGCCAGCGCGTCCACCGCCACCTTTCCCCGCATGTAAGATTTCTTTAGGCCGACCGTTCGGACCGCGGTCTTCAATCTTACTCGTTTTTGTGTTGGCCCAACGATATGGATCACCAATAGGGAGCTCGGATGATCACCGGGGCTATGGCATTCGCATCGCTCAACGGCCACCCCATGATCGGGTCGTCTCAGAATATAATTGATATATCATCCTATTGAGCACAATTCGATGATGCCAGACTATGGGGGTCTCCCGATCGATGGTCAATGAATAACAAGTCTTTTGGCCCAGAGATGCTACAGGACAATTACGACAGGAACGTTCGAAGTATCCAACCCCTACGTCTCCAAGGGGACATGGCACAAGGGGCAGCTCCACTGCCACACCTCCGAATCGGACGGGGACCTGTCGCCCGACGAGGTGCTGGCGCTTTACAAGAAGCTGGGCTACGTGTTCGTGGCGCTGGCCGATCATAACCTGGTGACGCGGGCATCGTCATCGGACCTGCTGGTCATCGGGCAGGAGTTCGGCAAGGGGTCCACCGAGAGCTCCGGGCGCGGGCACATGGTGGGGTTGAACGTCATCTCTTACCCCAACCCGGGTGCCTCTCCCCAGCGGCGGATCAGCCGGATGACCTCCCAGGGCGGGCTGGTGTTCCTGTCCCACCCCGACACCGGCGCGGGCTGGTCGACCCCGTTGATGCGTTCGCTGCACAGCTACATGGGCATCGAGATCTACAATTGCAACCACGACGAGAGCGCGGTGAGGAAGTGGGACGAGCTGCTGACCGCGGGGAAGAAGGTGTGGGGGTTCGCCGTCGACGATGCCCACTATCTCGATCAGTTCGGCAAGGGGTGGGTCATGGTCCGGTTCGCCGGCGAGCCTACCACTAACAAAGTACTGGGGGCGCTGCGCCGCGGAGCGTTTTATTCGACGCAGGGACCGGAGGTGGCGGAGATTGGCGTGGACGGTCATGCGGTCCGGATACGGGCCACTGGTGCGGACAAGATCGTGTTCCGCGGGCCTGAGGGCAAGGCATTGCAGACGATCAGGGGTTCGAGCGCAATGTACGAGCTGACGGGGAAAGAAGGCTATGTGCGGGCGGAGCTGATTAACTCCGATACCGGGTTGCGCGCATGGCTGCAGCCGATGACGGTCGTCGCGTCCTCGGCGAATTCTGTTCGTCGTCGTTAACCCCCGGCAATTCTAAATCGATAACGCCCGCTGATGAGCGTCTCGATTAGGGTGCGACCACCGCGTCTTTCTAGCGAGGGCATAACTAAGACGGTGAAGGGGTCCGCTCAGCACCAATAATATGACCGCCAATGATTTAATAGAGAAAAATCATCTCACCAGGAAATAGCAAGGGGATGCCCAGCTACAAATCCGAATTTATTCAAAATTCGAAAGTAATAGATTGCTGTGCAGAAGGGGCGCTTTATGAAGACAATTATCGTTACTGGCGGGGCTGGCTTTATTGGCTCTGCGCTTATTCGTCACCTAATCGAGCAGCCAGATAATCTCGTTGTAAACGTTGATAAGTTAACATACGCAGGCAACCTGGACTCACTCAAAGGAATACATGGCAGTCCACGATATCGTTTTGAGCAGGTAGATATCTGCGACCCCATAGGATTGCATAGGGTGTTTGAGCAATATCGGCCTGACCTGGTCATGCACCTAGCGGCGGAATCGCATGTCGATCGTTCCATCGATGGCCCAACGGCGTTTATTCAGACCAATATCATTGGAACATACACCCTTCTGGAGGCGGCCAGGGCGTACTGGGAGAAGTTGCCCGAAGGCAAACGGGACTGGTTCCGCTTTCACCACATATCAACTGACGAAGTCTACGGTGATTTGGGGGATGCTCCCGGTGGTTTCACCGAAAACAGCCCGTATGAACCAAGTTCACCTTATTCCGCCAGTAAGGCAAGCTCGGATCACTTAGTTAGAGCTTGGTTCCGGACCTATGGTCTACCATCTGTGGTGACCAACTGCTCTAACAACTATGGCCCTTATCAGTTCCCAGAAAAACTCATCCCGCTTATGATCCTTAATGCCCTGGAAGGCAAGCCTTTGCCAATCTACGGTGATGGTGGTCAAGTTCGGGACTGGCTCTATGTCGAAGACCATGTCCGGGCCCTATGCCTTGTGGCCACTCAAGGAGAACTGGGCACAACCTACAACATTGGTGGCCTCAATGAAAAAAGAAATCTCGAAATCGTACAGCACATCTGTAATCTGCTGGAAGTGCTGGTCCCCAATAAACCGGAAAATGTCGAGCATTACCGTGACCTGATCACTTTTGTAAAGGATCGCCCCGGCCATGACAAACGATACGCTATTGATTCAAGAAAAATACGGGATGAACTTGGCTGGACCCCTACGGAGTCGTTTGAAACTGGCATGCGCAAGACCGTTGAATGGTATCTAGCGAACAAGGCCTGGTGTATGAGAATCCAGGACGGTTCTTATCAGAGAGAAAGGTTAGGTGTTCGAAAATGAAAGGCATTGTGCTCGCTGGTGGGAGCGGAACTAGACTATATCCTGTTACCATGGGTGTGTCCAAACAACTTCTGCCGATTTATGACAAACCAATGATATACTATCCCTTATCGGTGCTGATGCTTGCGGGAATTAGAGATATTCTGATTATCACCACTCCGGAAGATCGAGACAGCTACATCCGCCTCCTAGGGAATGGTGACCAGTTCGGAATCAAGCTTACCTTTGCTATCCAGCCCAGTCCCGATGGGTTAGCCCAAGCCTTCATTATCGGCGAGGATTTTATCGGGAACGACCATGTGTGCCTCATACTGGGGGATAATATCTTTTATGGTCCGGACCTGACTCCTCGGCTCAAGAGAGCGCTCAGCCAGAAGTCTGGTGCAACGGTGTTTGGGTATTTTGTAAAAAATCCGGAGCACTTTGGTGTTATAGAATTTGACGAACAATATAGAGCCATTTCCATTGAGGAGAAGCCAGCACGACCTCGATCGAACTATGCGGTTACCGGCCTGTACTTCTACGATAACGATGTTGTAAAGATCGCAAAACAGGTTAAACCTTCAGATAGGGGCGAGCTCGAGATTACGAGCGTCAACCAAGCGTACTTGGAACGAGGTGCCCTCAACGTAGAACTTCTCGGCCGAGGTTTCGCCTGGTTAGATACTGGAACCCACGATAGCCTGCTTGATGCCGCTCAATTCGTTGAGACCATAGAGAAACGACAGGGCTACAAGATCGCCTGCCTGGAGGAAATCGCCTGGCGCAACGGCTGGTTAACTTCCGAGCGGGTGAAAGAGCTCGCCCAACCCGTAGCAAAGAACGGCTATGGGCGCTATCTTCTTGAGCTGCTGGAATCCGATGCTAGGAGATCCATATGATTCCGGTGACCCTGCCCTACCTTCCAGAGAAAGGCAGATATCTCAGTTATATTGAGCGCTGCTATCAGAACAACCAGCTAACGAATAACGGCCCCCTAGTACAGGAACTGAAAGCCCGCCTGGAAGATTACCTGGGTGTACAAAACCTCCTCCTAGTGGCCAATGGGACCATGGCCCTTCAGATTGCCTATAGGGCCCTGGGTATCTCTGGGAAGGCCATCACCACGCCTTTCACCTTCGTGGCCACAAGCAGTTCCCTGAAGTGGGAGGGCATCGAGCCGGTCTATGCTGACATCGACGCGAACAGTCTGAATTTATGTCCTGAGAAAACAAGGAAGACCCTAGATTCTGATGTTACAGCCATTGTTCCTGTCCACGTATATGGGAATCCCTGCGATGTGGGGGCCTTCGATCAAATAGCAAAGGACCACGACCTGAAGATAATCTATGATGCCGCCCATGCTTTTGATGTACGGTTAAATGGCAAAAGCGTTCTGCAGTGGGGCGATGCCGCTACGCTCAGCTTCCATGCGACCAAGGTATTTCATACCATCGAGGGCGGGGCGATCGTCTTTAAAAAGCGAGAGGACTACGAGCGGGCGTGCAGGCTGATCAACTTCGGCTACGAGGGAAGCGAAGTGGTCGCCACGGGAATAAACGCCAAAATGAGCGAATTCCATGCTGCCATGGGACTGAGTGTGCTGGATGAAATTGATACTATTTTCCAAAAGCGAGAAGATGTATACACTCGATATTATGAAGCACTATCTTCCCGCTTTGAGATGCCAATATGGAAAGAGGGTGCAACCCATAATTTCGCTTATTTCCCAGTGTTCTTTCCTTCAGAAAACGATTTGCTGAAAACTCAGCAACGCCTGAACGATGCAGGTATCTTCCCGAGGCGGTACTTCTATCCTTCTCTAGACGCTGATAAGTACGCTCCTTCAGGAAATAGGAATCCTATCTCAAGGGATAGGGCAAGTAGAGTGCTATGCCTCCCTTTGTACCCCGCCCTCTCAGTAGAGGTTCAAGATAGGATCATATCGATGATGATCGCATCCCAAACCTCAAAATACACCTGACCAGCAAAGTTGATTTTTGGCTAGTTTCAAGGTGTCAGTGACAATAAATCCATTAACTTTATTTCGAGTGTTTTTTTAGTTGTACTACCTAGCGCATTTCTGAAACAAATAGATGACGAAATTTTGAAGCCAAACGGTCCATTCAAAATTTTGAATATCTGTCGGAAAATCTGCCATAGCTTATGATGGTAATATTTCATTATGCTGAACGAACAAGTATATCAAGAGTAGAACGATAACCGTTCGTGCCTAGGGCGAAGGATTCATTTCTAACAGAACAAGAGCTGCATGAATTTGGCTTTAAAAAATTAGGAAGCAACGTCAAAATCAGCCGTAACGCAAGCATCTATGGTCCAGAAGACATGTGCATAGGTGATAATGTTCGAGTAGATGATTTCTGTATTCTGAGCGGTCAGTTGTCGATTGGCTCCTATGTTCACATTGCCGCTTATGTGGCACTTTATGGTCAGTACGGCATCATTCTTGAGGATTATGTTGGTCTTTCAGCCAGGACATTGGTGTACAGTGGTTCTGATGATTATTCGGGCAAATATCTTACTAACCCAACTATCCCTTTCGAATATCGCAACATCCTATGCGGAGTAGTCAGATTTGAAAAACACTCCATTTTGGGAGCGGGGTGTATTGTTTTACCTGGAGCCATTATTGGAGAAGGGTGTGCAGTTGGAGCGGGGAGTCTAGTAAATAAAAGTCTTGAGCCATGGAAAATTTATGTAGGCATACCTTGTCGCCCAATAAAAGAGAGGGAGAAGCATTTACTAGAGTTAGAAGAAGAACTCAAACACATATAATTCGTACCGATTTTAAGTTTTGATTTGATAATATAGAAACCAACTCCGGTATTCTACCTGGATGTCTTTGCTAAGTTTTTCGCTTGAATGGGGTAAAATGGACAAGTGACAAAATTCGAAATATTTTCTAGTACGCTCATTATACCTTGGTAGATGTGTAGATTTAAAAATGTCAGCCAATCCAATGGACTCATCGAGTGATCCATTCTAAGCTCATTAGCACTTCAATGTCGTTGGTGCGACATTTTCTCCATCATGTAATAAACCGCCTCATAAATCATTGGCGGGTCTGATCCTAAGCTCAAAACTATGTTTTTCGGATAAAAGAGATAGCATTTATACTAATAATTATTACATATATAATTATTTAATCTACATTTTGAGACTGGCATATTAGTTATCAATACGTTTATTATGCTCCACATAATTGCTTTTTTGTTCTTCATGATTTCACAATTTTCGACCATCGCAGCCGTTACTGGCGGGTCAAGCGGAATCGGCCTTGCTATCTCAAAAGAACTGGCAAGAAATGGAATTTCCATCGTTATTGTGAATGATATTCATGAAAGCGAGGGTTTGGCTGCCTGTGAAGTGATTCGCAATGAATTTGGGGTGGGAGCAGAGTATATAATGGCCGATGTATCAAAAGAGAAGGATGTGGGGAGTCTTTTCAACCATATCAAAAATAAATATGGACGTATTGATATTTTGGTGAACGATGCTGGAATTACGGATGATGCTCTTTTGGAAAATATGGATTTAGTAAAATGGGAAAGGGTCTTAGCAGTGAACTTGACGGGAACATATCTCTGCACAAAGCATGCAACAGCATTAATGCGGAACGGAAAGGGAGGGAGAATCCTAAATCTGGCATCCGTTTCTGCTGAAAATGGTAACGTAGGTCAAGCCAATTATGCGGCAGCTAAAGGCGGGATAATATCATTCACCAGGACTGCAGCAAAGGAAAGTGCCAGATACAATATTTTAATCAATGCGATAGCCCCAGGATTCATAAGAACGAGGATGACAGAGTCAATCAAGCCCGAAATCATGCAGAAGATTATCACCCAGATACCCATGAGAAGATTTGGAGAGCCTGAAGAGGTTGCCAGACTGGCTCGGTTCTTAGTATCCCATGAGAATACATACATTACTGGTCAGACATTCAATATCAATGGTGGAATGTATTTTTGATCACATGACTTTGACGCTCAACTCTTCGATGTGCACATTCATCACTTTTCAAGGTGCTTGATATTTCACAACTATCGAACCCTCCACCCTCGGCGTCGTGGCAGTAATTCAAGAAGATTGGCGATTCGTTCATTGATGATTATAACAAAACAATTTTCCATTCAAGTGCTACGAGAGCAAATAAGATGCAGCAATATATGTCCTATTAATAGTATATAAAGGCGCTAATGAAATCCGACTTACTTATCTATTTTTCAGTAACAGAGCCATTCATCACAAATCGTATGGAAGAAAAAATATATTTTGAAAGTCAAACCCGTAGCCTCAAATAGAAAAGCACCCATCAAAATTCTGCCCCTCCATGCTTGAAGACGATCTCAAAACCAGCGTACTCTCCTCACTTTTCTGGAAATTTCTGGAACGCGGTGGAGTGACCGGGGTACAATTCATCGTACAAATCATCCTCGCACGCCTGCTTCTCCCCGAAGACTATGGTACGATAGCACTGATTATTGTCTTTATCTCAATCTCCCAGACATTTGTGCAAAGTGGGCTTGGAACCGCCCTAATCCAGAAAAAAGAGGTTACGGATACAGATTACTCATCCGTATTCTACCTTACCTTGGGAGTTGCGCTCGTATTTTACTCCATTCTCTTCTTTGCATCCCCCTTCATCGCAGCATTCTATAACCAGCCAGTAATAACTCCAGTTCTCCGCGTACTTGGCCTTACGCTCTTCTTCGGAGCAATAAATTCAATCCAGAATGTAGTTATCGCAAGAAACTTCCAATTCAGAAGACTTTTCGTCAGCAGTCTTAGTGCAATTCTCCTGTCGGGAGTCGTGGGAATTGCCATGGCATATGGCGGTTATGGAGTCTGGGCACTTGTCTACCAACAGCTCACATCAATCGTAATACTCAGCATCATCATGTGGTTCACCGTAAAATGGAGACCGAGACTTCTATTTTCAATAACACGTATAAAAGGACTATTTTCCTTTGGGTGGAAACTCCTAGTGTCGGGCCTGATAGATGTAACATACAATAATCTCAGTTCTCTGATCATCGGAAAACTCTACTCTACAAGAATGCTAGGATTCTACACAAAAGGGCAGGAATTCCCAAATATGCTGATGTCGAACGCCAATAGTTCGATTCAGGCAGTCATGCTCCCTGCTTACTCTAAAAACCAGGACAATAGACCTTTGGTAAAACAGATAATGCGCAGATCGCTAGTCACCAGCTCATTTCTGGTCTTCCCCGCAATGGTTGGTCTTGCAGTCATTGCAGAGCCTCTGGTCACTTTATTATTAACAGAAAAATGGCTCATGATTGTCCCATTCCTCCAGATATTCTGCGTAGTATATGCGCTATGGCCAATCCATACAACAAATCTCCAGGCAATCACCGCCCTCGGACGTAGTGACGTCTTCCTGAAACTCGAAATAGTGAAGGTCGTTGTCGGGTTGTCCGTGCTTGCGGTCACCATCTCGTTTGGCATCTATGCTATAGCCCTGGGATTGATCGTGACCGGAATAATTGCTACGCTGATTAATTCATATCCCAACAAGCTATTACTTGAATATAGCTTCACCGAACAGTGGAAAGATCTCACACCGACCCTTATGATCTCTCTGACAATGGGCGGAATAATTTACAGCATACTGTTCATGGGTCTGTCTGTTTGGGCAACGCTCATCTTGCAGATTATGGTTGGAGTTATTGTATACGTAGGAATTGCGTGGTTGCTGAAACTGGAATCATTAACTTATTTGATGAATACAGTAAAGGAATACTTCCCGAGAAAAAAGGAACCATGCTGAATATTATTCAATAGATAAACACAAGAAAAGCTCCGCTGATGATGGCGAATGGCGGTGACGGAAGAAGGTAGGGAGCAAGGTCGTACACCTGATCGAAGGTGGGAATCGAGTCGCCGCCGGGCTATAGGGCTTGCACCGTCAGGCCGGTGACACCGCCACACTGATGAGGATAGGGGCCAGCAATATGGGCGAACTCAATACCACTATGTTTTGTGGCATACCAAGACTTGCGTTGGCCACCAGGAGCGAGAGGAATTTTACATACCCCATATTATGGGCCAATGCCTGCTTTAGTATCGCACCGGGTGTTTTGAAGAATTTCAAAGGCCCTGCATCCCATTCATATGTGGTGATTAATATTGTTCTCGGCGGAGGCATTTGATATTTTCATCATAATTGATTTAATAAACCTGAAGAAGTTCTAGCAAATAATATGTTAAATCCAACCGTACCGCTGGTTAGTGTATCTGTAATATCTTATAATCATGAAAAATACATTCGCCAGTGTCTTGATGGTATTTTGACGCAGGAAGTGAATTTTCCGTATGAGGTGCTTGTTCATGATGATGCATCGCCGGATGGAACAGCGGAGATAATCCGTGAGTACGAAGTAAAATATCCTGGAATAATCAGGCCAATATATCAAACAGAAAATCAATACTCGCGGGGGATAGACGTAAGTAGGTTCAATTTTGATCGTGCACGCGGGAAATATCTTGCTTTTTGTGAGGGAGACGATTATTGGACCAATTCTGAGAAACTACAGAAACAGGTAAGCTTTTTGGAGACACACCCAGAGTATATTGGGACGGTGCATAGGGTGAGGGCCATAAACGAACATGGCGTAGCATTAGATATTCCTGGGTTCTCGGATGTTGTGGAGCATGTGTTTACTGCGGATGAGTATGCCATGGGTCGATTGCCGAGTCAATTAGCATCGTGGGTTATGCGTAATGAATTTTTAACCCTGCCCCCCCATATTCTAGACTTGTTCTATTCCTGTAGAGCAAATGGTGATGAGAAACTCTCTCTTCTCTTCGTAATGATGGGGGATATTTACTGTTTTTCGGAAGACGCGTCCACATATAGGCGGATTGAATCGGAGGGCTCGAGTTGGAGTGCAAGAATGCATGGTAAAAATACGGCTTATTCTCAGTTTAAGCAGAGATTAGCATTGCAGCAGTTTGCTAAAGAGGCGTTAAGTTTTAAACTACCCGCATACACCCTCTATGAGGCATTGGTCAGTTCTTGTTTGAGGACATTACGTAATCCAAATTTTTCGAATTTTAAGATTCAATTTGATATTTTCAAGGAGATGCCAAATAAAACTTCAATGATAACATATTATCTGTCTAAGATGCCATATTATGCCAAACGAATTATCACTCTCCTCTCCTAATTCATCCCGACTCTTGGCTTTGCCTAAAGTATCAAGGCTAGGGGAGTTAACCAGAACATCTTTGGCCACAACGAGTACTGTCTGAAGTCCTTGGATTTGGATGTAAGAATTGTTACTAGTCAGATATCGTCTATGCCATAGAGAGAGCCATCAGACATAGAGAGTTGATGAGATAGATGGCAAAAAAATGAAGCGGCATTAAATGCCAGAGTTGGACTGAAACACATCGTCTGGAAATATAGATATAGCATATGAACCAAAAGACTCAGTCGTCAATCCTCTTACAATAATGGTATCTATATATCAAATGCCTTGGACTCGATCATTTCCGCGACATTCCAGAGCTTTGAAATGACTTAGTGGATGATGACTGCACGGATAGCGGACACTGAGTTGTGGAGAATATTAATGATAATCGGATTAGGAAAGTCAGGCATTCGTGCAGTGGGGCACCATCAATCCGCAATTTCATCCCGTCCTTAACACCTATGGGTCAATATCAAAATCATTTGATAGGATACTTGTGATCGCCTCACTTTAGAGCAGAGGGCAGATAAGAATTATGATTGCCCTCAACTTGGCATTAGGGTAGCGTAGAAGTAAATAAATTGGAAGTCCGCCTACTTAAGCGTTAAAAGAATTAATCCATTAGTGTCAGCACTTTCTGATGGTCAACTAGCGGTACAAACCATTGAACATGAAGTGGGTCATCGGTCGGCACAAAGACGTAGGCATTTCATAAGACCCGCCATTACACGGTATGTTCATTTGAGGCGAATGGCTCCATCTTCAGGAGATGCTGGAGATTTACGAACTCTGGGTCAGATAACATGGTAGAGAGTTACATTGGGTCCAAAATGAAATTCCTCAGCCAGTGGCATAGGAATCTTCTTATCAATGGTTAAAACCCATTTTACTCCAAGATTTGCAATTAATTCATTAATTTGCCTGTCCTGAATCATGCTATTAATCCTACAGTTATAAGCAAGACCTTTCGCAAAGCCCCCACTGCTTTGAGCAATAATCGCCCCAGAAAAATAGGCCACATTATAACTTAGCTGGGTGGGCAGGCAGAGGATGACATCCTGAGGACTGCCCATCCTTCTAACGGCATTACAAGCCTGCAGGACCTCCAATGACATCACACCACTATCTTCTGGCTGAATGCTTAAGCGCCATATCTTAAAAGAGCTCAATGTCAGCGATAAAGCGAGCAATAATATGACTATCCATATCATATTTGATCCCATAGCCCAGCTGCCGACAATTATGGCCAATGCGGCTACCGAGTTGGCCATATGTCGATGCCCTTCCCCAATCACCCACATGCAACTTATTATTATGAGGCCGAGCACCCAGGCTAATGCAAATATTAGAAGTGGCGAACTTGGCAATGTCCAGATTAGCAGAATGGGAAGTATTGTAATTATGGGCAGGTTGAATAATATTACTTTTATGTTAGATATGAGATTGGAATGTCCCTTCCGCGCCTCTGGATCCAATAGGCGAGCACCTAAGACTCTGATGAAATCTATATGGCCCCTTAAGACACGTAGATAGAATCCCCTCGTCAATAAGATTGCTAGTATGACTGAGGCCAATAAGATAACGATGGGTGTAAAATCGAGGAAGACTACGGCCTCAGTAACCAGCACCGCTGATAAGCTTTGGGCAGTTAGGCGATGGGTCAATAAAACTAATGAAGCACTGACAACCGAGATGACAAAAGGTAACAAAGAGAATGTACCTAATGTATAGTAAGTAGCAATCAGACACAGGACAAGAAAGGCATTCGCAAACGACCTAGGGCTAAGATAGAATGAGATATCAATGGCGAAAGGTGTGAAGCAGTAGACCGCCATAGCCACGAGAGCTACCTCATAGGTGGCCACATTAAGGCAAAATAGAAATATTCCGCCAGCTACGACAGTATCTACCAGAGGGGAAAGATATTGGGCCGCTTTGTCCCACTCCTTTGGAATCTGAGCCAGTAAAACGTGCATAAGCGGGGGGTAATCATAACGCTCAGGCTCTGAGAATCGATCCACCATGTCCGGAAGGTGTCCATTCTGACGCATCTCCCGGGCTATTAACAGATGATAGAATGTGTCTTTGCCAATCCAGCCACAACGGATTAGCAGAGCGGAACGTAGCAATAAACCTGATAAGAGAATCACAAAAAATGACACTACTAAAAGTACATCCACGCCAATCACACCCACATATGCACTCTCATCAAAATGTTTTTCTTAAGATAACCCCGAGGCGCGTGGGACTTAAGGACTTCGCCATACAATTTTTGATGGAAAAAAAGAACGCTCTCAACCCCGCTGCGACATATGTAACCGCAATTCATTATTATTGTAGATTTTCTTAAGCTCATCAGTATCCATACATCATGACAATTTTAGCAGTGAAACCTTACTTCAACTACTTTTGGAGATAGACATTAATCTCCATATTTGAATATACTAAACCGGAATTATTTATTGAATCATACTTTGTGCTATTGGCATGATCAATTAATGGATTTATTATGATATATTCATAAGAATATGCGTCTGAACCATAATGTATATTTGTGTCGGTCCGCTCCGCATAGAAGAAGGGTACCATTCTGGTATCAAATTCCGTTTCGAATTTTGCATTTTCCAGAGTGTATTCACCCAACCAATGCCCCGAGGTAACATATTCATCCATCGAGGGCAATTCATTCGAGTACCAATAATAGTCATCCGTTTCTGAGCTGTGCCAAAGTAGAGAAGGCATGAACGGCCCAAGACATAAACCTGAAATGATTGGAAATAGAAGGATCATAGTTGCTATTAGCCGTAACTGTTTTCTGTCCCACATCTTAAAAATGATTATGACTGAAAATATGGCAGCTATTGGCATAATAAAACCAACAAACCGCTGTATAGGGGAAGCGATGATAAACGTACTAATAAAGCCAGCACAGCATATACATGCTCCGAGCAACAATAGTCTAAATTGATTAAGATCGCTTGGGCCTATCGATTTCCTTTGTTTTATAAACTGTATAAATATCAATATGGCAAATATTCCGGCTAACATCACAACAACCCATTTACCGAGGCTTAAAATGTCAAAGTACAGTGGCGCATCTAGGGAGGCACCGCCAACACTTGGATAAAGTGAGGTCTCTGAAGCCTTACCAAGAATTTGCTTTAATGGAGAAATATAAATCATCACGTGATAGGCTAAGGAAGAGACCGCAATCAAGAGCCATAGATTATTTCCCACCTTTAGCTGCTTTTGGCCAAGGAACTTAGCAAACATACTGCTCACGAATATGTACATTATGGCCAATATGCCTAAGAAGAGCGAGGAAAAATGATGCGAAGTGATAAAGGCTAGAATTATGAGCAACAATATTAGCCCATGTCTCATTTTCTTACGTTCGTGGTAAATCGCAATAGATAATAATAGAAGAGCGAATAGCAAGAAAGCTAAACCCTGTGGATGATATTCAGATTGATAATATATTATTACTTCACTAAATGAAGCAATTGTTGCGGCCAATATTGATAGCCCATATCTTTTTGTTAGGCAGACCGAGAGGGCAAATACAACTATGAAAAATATCGCTCCGATAATGGGTTCTTGAAAACGCATCAAAAGCATCGGATCGATTCCTGTGGCCTGGCTCAATGAAGTTAGTAACAAACTGTTTGCCGGCCAATTTAGTTGCATCTGGGTTTGACTGTACCAGGAACCTAGGAGTGGGGATAGTGTTCCATAATCTACTACATTTAATGTAGAAACATAATAGAAATAGGGATCATGAAGAGGGGGAGAGGATAATCGAAGATTGGGCAATGCCCTTATTAAGAAAGCTAATATTATTGGCTGTGGTATAAATAATAGGCTTTCGATAGGACTCTTTATACGGGAGACCCCATAAATGAGAATAATAAAAAACAGAGCTAACGAAACAAACAATAAAAAATCACTTATTTCTGTAGAGATTATAATTGGAAAAAATCTAAAATAGAATGTTATAAAAACCAGAACAAAGTACATGATGATTGATGCTAATAAGAGCCTGGACCTAAGAGTCATTGATCATCATCCCAATCATTGTTTTTGCCGATTATAGTAAATAATTTTGAGTTCATACAAAATCCACTTGTCAAACGGTTAGAATATTCGATCAAAGGTACGATATCCGAGCCTCGATAATTTTGTTCAACAATGCAGCTGCTCGCGTATAAAAGACGACCTACTTCAAGCTTTATTTGATTGTTAATAATTATCGAAGCTGAACCCATCCGCTGATGATTATTCATTTTTTCACATCTGTGGAGACTTGCCACTGTCATCAGATATTTTCTTATATACCTCAATGAGTCGATCTGCCACCGAGTCCCAGGTAAATACACTTCTCGCTCGTTCAATGGCCTTATGTTCCAAGTCCCTTCTCTTTGTTTGATCGTTGAGCAAATCGATAACGGCCGCACTTATTGCCTCCGGGCACTTTGGCTCAACCAATATGCCTGCATCACCCACCACTTCCGGAATTGCGGATGTCTTACTCGCGATAACTACCTTCCCACATGCCATCGCCTCTAAGAGAACCATGCCGAATCCTTCTTGGAGCGAGGGCAAAACGAATATGTCACAGGCCGAGAAATAATAAGGGAGCATCTTCTCATCAATGAATCCAGTAAAAATCACGTTCTTGTCTATTTTATATTCTACGCATTTTTTTATTAGGTCAGTGTTATCCCCAGAGCCAACCAATATGAGGATTGCATCCTTTCTTTCTTTTATAATCGACGGCATGGCATCTATTAGGTATGTTAAGCCTTTTCTTTCCGAGATGGGGCCGACATAAAGCAATATGTCCTTTCCTTCGTACTTCGATTTTATTATTTCAGAATCAATCGCTGGGTTGAACCTTACTATATCTACACCATTATATACTGTGTGAATTTTTGATTCGGGGATTCCATTCTTCATTAGATCGTTAGACGAATATTTTGATACGCTAGCTATGGCATCGGATTTTTTGTATGTCATCCGCCAAAAATACTCCGAAGTTGGCTGATACAGATACTCTATGCCCTTACAGATTTCTTCACGATGATGGAAGTGAGAGACGAGTGGAATACCGGAGGGGCCAGTTAGGAAGGGGGTAAAAGCATGGATTATGTCGGATTGTTTGAGCAAATTAATACATTCTTGCGCATAAAAGTTAATTGATAGAAGATCCATTGAAAAAGTGCTGCCAATTTTCCCAATTTGATTTCGCAGGTCGTTGATCCTCATTATTCTGACATCACCATCGTATTCTTCCTTCGTTTGCCCTCCATTCCTGTAAGTGGTAATAACATTAAGATCAATTCCTTTCCGCGTTAAAGCATGAGCTAGCTCACTTACTACTCTTTCTATTCCAGGGTTGAAACCCATCCTAGGATATGGATAAACATATGTTACGAATGTTACTTTCATTTTTTTCCCCTGGTTACATTTTCATCTCATTAATTCCCTAATGCGGCGGACCAAATCATATCGTCGCATCCTTAAAGATGCATGATTACACATATTCTATTATTGCTTCAGAATATATATTTTCTAATTGGTTAACGACACTTTTCCAATTGAACACAGTAGAAATGAGCCTCTTTCCTTCAACTTGACAAGATGTATTAAGATACTCATTTTTCAAACCATGTTCCATGGCACCTAATAATTCTCTATCGTTGTATCCAACGACATAACCCACTTTTTCATTTAACCATTCAGAAACTCCGCAATTTGCTGTCACAATTACAGGCGTTCCAAACCACAACGCCTCAATGACAACATTTCCGAAGGATTCATAGGTGTCTTTTGATGGGAGTACAAATAAATCGGAATCCACATATGCTTGGTACTTATCCATGCCAAATAAAGGGCCAGTCAGGATTATCCTCTTTCCCATACCATGTTCATCGATTAATTTTCTTAACTCAATCAAATATCCATCGTCGGGCCCTACAATAATGAGTTTTACATTTATTTGTTTCAATCTGCTAAAGGCCTTTACTAGAACGTCCAACCCCTTCCTTTGATGAATGCGTCCCACATATAAAATTAATTTTGTATCCTGATCAATATTGTGATTCCTTCTAAAACTTCCTTTTTCTGGTAAACCTGATGTTGCATCTAACTCAACCCCATTGGGCATGTGGATAATCTTTTTACTATTGAGATAGGGGAATGTGCTATGATATTGTCCTGATTCAACGGTTGATGAGGCAATTATCCTTTCCGCGCCATATATTATTTTATCCCCAAAATATGTGTCGAATACCTTTTTTGGGATATTTTTTGTTAGCCGGGGGGCACTCCCTCGAGGCTGAACGACGTAGGGTATGTGATATTTATTTGCATAATGCCGAACTACAACTGAGAGTATAGTTCTAAAGTCATGAATGTGGATTATATCGAAATCACATATGTCTCTACGAGCAATCGATCCAATGGAAATCGGGATAGGCATATTGGCCCTGGCAAGCGCTGAGGAGACATTTTTAAAGTAAAGTGTTTGAATGCCATCAACATTTTGGACAGTGGCATTCCTCACATCTATTCTATTTTTCCCATCTGTTGTGTAGACAGTTACTTCATGTCCCCTATCCACCAACTCTCTTGAAATCTCATAGGCAGATCTAGCAACACCACCCGTGTCCCAAGATGGCTTAAAGAAATTGGTAATTTGGAGAATCTTCATTTTCTTCATGGGCGAACAAGTCTCGGCATTTTTTTTAGCAGTTATTCATTCATTGGCATTTAGCTTGTGCATCTGGTTATCCGTATCGATGATAAAAAATATTGGGTCAATGGTTTTAAAAATGCATTAAGAGGGGTGCAAACTGTAGAAAAACCCGTGAGGTCAAAGAGATATAATAATAGTAAAACAATCGGCGATCGCTATGAGGTTGCTAGTATTAGGCGCATATGGCATGCTTGGCCATGTGTTATTCAATCAACTAAATAATAAATATGATGTTTTAGCTACTGCAAGAGCGAAGAATGATTCGCTCACTCCATCAAGATTTAATAACGGGAAGATAATAAATGAAATCGACGCTTTTGATTTCAGAAGCATAGAAAGCACTATCGAACGTCTGCGACCGGAGGTGATCATCAATTGCATAGGGCTCATAAAGCAATTGAGCTCGTCCAGCGATCCGGTTTCGATGATGTATCTCAATTCAGTGTTCCCGCACAAGTTGGCTTACATTGCCAATGAGCATGACGCCAGATTGATTCATTTCAGCACGGATTGTATTTTCTCTGGTAAGAAGGGCATGTATAAAACCACAGATGCTTCGGACGCCGAGGACCTCTACGGTAAGACAAAGTTTCTGGGCGAGCTCCCCTACAAGAACTGCCTGACCATCAGGAGCTCAATCATCGGCCCTGAGCTCGGTACGAAGAACGGCCTTCTGGAATGGTTCTTTAGCCAGAAGGGAAAGACTATCAAGGGCTACGAGAGAGCCATCTATTCCGGGTTCACGACTCTCGAGATGTCAAGAATCGTCTCAATGGTCCTCGACCGACATCCTTACCTCCATGGGGTCTGGCAGGTCGCGTCCGAACCGATATCCAAGTTCAATCTTCTATCACTAATCAATGAGAAAATGAACCTATGCATTAATATCGAACCAGATTTTACATTTGCATGTAATCGCAGCCTTGATGGTAAGCGGTTCGCAGAGCTAACTGGTTACAAAGCCCCCAGCTGGGTTGAGATGATTGACGAATTAGTAAATGAGTTTTCCATTAAGAGTTGATACAATGTTGCTTGAAGGGAAGAGAATATTGATTACAGGCGGGACTGGATCCCTCGGTAAAGTGCTGGTAAAAAGAATTCTTTCGGGAGAGCTTGGAACTCCAAAGCAAGTTACTGTATTTTCAAGGGATGAAGCAAAACAACACTTCATGCGTCTCGAGTACCTCAATAAGTATGCTGCGACCGATGAAGTGATCTATCGCAACTTCAAAGAAAAATTAACCTTTAGAATTGGAGATGTCAGGGATTTTCATTCTGTTAGTTCAGCAGTAAGACAATCAGATATCATCTTTAATGCGGCAGCTCTCAAGCAAGTTCCAACATGTGAATATTTTCCCTTTGAAGCAGTTGAAACTAACATTCACGGCCCAGAAAACATCGTTCGCGCAATTAGGGAGAACAACATTCCCGTAGAAACGGTCGTCGGGATATCAACGGACAAAGCATGCAAACCAGTGAATGTGATGGGCATGTCCAAGGCCATTCAGGAGCGGTTGTTCATACATGCCAACCTTGATTGTCCGAACACCAGATTCGTCTGTGTCAGATACGGCAATGTGATGGCATCGAGAGGTTCAGTCATCCCTTTGTTCCTTGAGCAGATAGCCAGCGGTGGTCCGGTCACCATCACTACGAGAGATATGACTCGATTCCTCCTCAATCTTAACCAGGCCGTTGATACCATTTTTGCAGTCCTTCGGAATGGAAAGCCGGGCGAAACCTTCATACCGCGCATACCATCGGCTAAGATAGTAGATGTGGCAGAGGCTTTGATCGGAGATAGAGAGATGGATGTCGTTGTCACTGGCGTCAGACCGGGTGAGAAGATCCATGAGATATTGGTCTCGGAAGAAGAAGCGAATCGAACGGTCGACCGGGGCAAATACTATTCCATATTGCCTATCTTGCCCGAGCTCAGCGGGGATTTCTCTGCAGAGCATGTATTGGGTAAGGAATACAGTTCGGCTGACAGCATTATGTCAAAGGCCGAGGTCGAGCAGACGATGATCAAAAACAATTTGAAGGCCAGTAAGGAAAGCGACATTTCAAACCCTAGCCATGGTCTTGGCACTGAGGGAGAAGAGCTGTTAAGATGAAGGTAATCACAGTCCTCGGCACTCGCCCTGAGATCATTCGTCTCAGCACATTGATACCATTGCTAGATCGCCATTGCGATCATAAGCTAGTGTTCACGGGACAGAACTTCGATAAGAACCTCAGTGATATTTTCTTCAAAGATCTCAAGGTTAGAAACCCGGATTTCGACCTAGCTGTTAGGTCCAAATCCCCCATGGATCAGATCGCCTCCATCCTAACCAGTTGCGAAAACATCTTTCTAGAGGAAAGACCCGATAAGATCCTGATACTCGGCGACACCAATAGTGGACTATCGGCGATCGTGGCAAGGAGGATGGGGATTCCAGTATACCATATGGAAGCGGGCAACCGCTGCTTCGATGATCGGGTTCCGGAGGAAATGAACCGCCGCATCATCGACCACATAAGCAACATCTTAATGCCATACACCGAACGAAGTAGGATGAATCTTATCCGGGAAGGATTACCTGTTGACAAAATATTCGTCACGGGGAATCCAATCGGGGAAGTGTTGGACAATTTCGAGAAACAGATTGAGGCCAGCAATGCACTAGACCAGTTTGGCGTTGAGAGCAATGGTTACTTTTTAGTAACGCTGCATCGGGCTGAGAATGTTGATGATGAGAGACGATTGCTCATACTTGTCGCATCGTTAAACAAACTCGTTGAAAAGTATGATGTTCCCCTGATCTGGAGCGTCCATCCTCGAACCAAGAGCAGGCTATTGAATAGCAAGATAAATCTCCATCATAAAATCCAAACCGTTGAACCCTTAGGATTATTTGACTTCGTGAAGTTAGAAAAAAATTCCAGGTGCGTGCTGACAGACTCGGGCACTGTTCAGGAAGAGTGTTGCCTATTCAGAATTCCCAATATCACGCTACGCGATGTTACAGAGCGGCCTGAAACAATGGAGTCAGGAAGCAATATCATCACTGGATGCACCGTGGATTCAATCCTGCGATGCGCAGCGGTGGCGTTGGACCAACCCCGAGATTGGATTTCGCCTCCAGAATATTTGAAAAAGAATGTCAGCAGCACAGTCCTAAGGATAATTACCAGTGAGCTAGCAAAATGACGATAAAAATAGCAAAGAATTTCACCTAAGGGCCTTGCTCATAACATTGATCAGGCCTTGCTTAATAAATCAGCCAGGACCGCTCTGAAATTATTATCAATAGTATCCCAGTCGTTACCTTCAACACATTTTTTTGCCCTTTCCCCATATTCTTGTATCAGGCCTTGGGCATGCAGCTCGATGGCTTTTTCCAATACCTCCTCAGGTCCTTTAACGAATGAGACCCCGTTTTCGAGTCCAAACTCCTTAATGAGCCCAGGAAGCTCCGTCGAGATCACCGGTTTACCTGCAGCCATATATTCAAGGACCTTGATCGGGACTATATTGCGCATCGTTTCATTCATTTGAGATGGCAATATGCAGATATCGGATGCAGCCAAATAATCGGGCACTTCTGAAAAGGGCTTCCAACCTACTGGGATTATTCGATGAAGTGAGTCTGTTGCTGCTATCTGTTGAATGGTTTCTAAAAGGTCACCGCTTCCCAGAATCACTAATTTGAGTTTTCTATTATCACTCTTTACTAGGTAGCGTGACAGCTCTTCTAGGCCCGAGAATGAATACATCCAACCCATAAAGAAGAGAACCACATCATCATCGGCTAATGCAAGCTGATTACGAATTTTGTACCTATCACCATTATTTACCAGATGAAGGTCCACCCCGTGCTGGATGATCCTCGTTTTCTCATCATCGGCGCCCATGTATATTGTGTATTCTCTCAAGGCCCGGTTTGTAGATATCACAATATCTGCTCTCTTCATATTATTTGATTCAATTTTTTTTGCTATAGGCCTGAGCAGCTCTTGGGGAACCAGGGTGTTCAATTCATCGAGAAGATAGAAAGCGATAGGGATGTTGTTTTTCTTGGCCAATCTGGATGCCAGATTTGTGTTAAGAAGCCCCAGTCCGATGATGATGTCCGGTTTGAAAATTCTGATCTGTTTCCTTATCTCCTGATAGTGACTGAATATGATCGAGATATAATCCAATATCGGCAATTGAATGAAGGCAGGCGTTATGACCGTTACCTTCGCATTAGCCCGAATCTTATGGTAGTTTTCCGTTATCTGCTTATGATGAAATAGCTTGTCGCTCTTCCAACGGATCTTAAAATCAATCACTCGGACAACGTGCCCCTCTTCGGCCATCCTTTCCAAGAGGTGATGACTATCGTGAGCCCCTACGGCGATCCAATCTGATTCCTGAACGACCAATATGTTCATTCTCACAAGCCTCTGAATGCGATTTCCGAATGGCCGTGGGATTGAACGATGGAGTTGCGAAAGGAGACAGAGATCACTGTGTCCCCCCCATCATCATCAAGAAGGCACCGGACGACCTCTGCGTGGGCCAAGAACTTAACAGGCGATTAGATATGGCTAAGCCGACAATCGAACCAATAAGCATCAGGACGGCCTCATTGGCATTCATGGCCACGCCAGTTGGTATGCTAGAAGGAGTTTTAATACTAACTTTCTAATTATTCATGGCGATATTGATAAAATACATAATTCAGAATCAATAATTAATATAATAAACTGTTAAAGGAAGTGCTGGCCGTTCCTTACATTGTCACCATGTAAGCAACGTCTAGAACGAATACCGCTAGCAATGGAAAGATCGCCAGGTTCAGCGCCTTCTTGATCTTCGGCGAGTTCAATGCTGAAGAAGAGATCAGCTCCTTTGAAGAGAGCAGCATGATGAGCATGATGGCGATAAGCGCTCCACCGACCCCTAGACCCAAAGCTGTGGTCATGGTGATGGCGCTAGATGCAGCCGATGATGTAGCTGTCAGGATCAGGCTCATTAGACCACTAGAAGAATAGCCACGTATATATAATTTGGTTCTCTGAATTAATAATTAGAATAGGACCAGATGGCCGAACGGCAGGAACGAGAACAGGAAGAAGTTCAGGGCGCCGTGGATCAGGGCTACCAAGGCCAGACTCTTGGTACGATGGAACAGCGAGCCGAGCACCAGGGCCACGAAGAACACATACAGGATGTAGGGGATCGATTGATACCCCGAGTGCATGGCTGCGAACGCTACCGACGAGATGATAATCGCACCGATCACGCCGACGGCACCCTCGAGCCTCGCCTGCAGGATATAACGGAACACGAGCTCTTCGCCCAACCCGACCAAGAACACCATCACGCCGAACAGTAGGCCCATGTTCAAGAATCCCAGGTCCGGGATCATCCGCAGGTCGGGGACGGTCATGCCGAGGATCTTGAACTCGAGATTGGCGAGCAGGATGGCTACGGCAAATCCGAACAGGAGATAGTAGATCTTCCATCCGGAAGCCTTCGGTGAGATGGTGAAGAACCTCTTCAGGTCCCGGAAATAGTCCTTGATCCCCAGCGATTCATCGCGGATAAGAAGGAACGCGACGACGATCACCGGCGCGTAGACCAGGGGAATCCAGTACAGGGTCATCGTAGCGAACTTGGGCATGCCCAGGTTCATGACCCTCAATATCGAGACCAGGGAGAACGATTGCCACAGTATGGGGTTCTCCTTCAGCAGGATCGGCGCCATCACGCAGATCAGGATGTTCAGAAGATGGACGATGACGCACGCTTCGAGATTGCTATTGTTCTCGGGATTATTGGTGAATAACAGCACCTCTCCGATGAGGATCAGGGCCATGGGCACCGCGACGGGCAGCACCATGGGCAGGTGAGCGTTCATCCTGGAGAGGCGAAAATCCATCGGAGCAGGATTTCGGTCACCGTATTAAGACATTATCCAATGGAAATCATCGCCTAGACCGCTTCGGCCACGAGCGTTATTCAGACTGGCCATAATAAAAGGAAATCATAAATAGTCAGGGCCGTGTAGCGATGATGACTTGTTCGACGACCTCAAGCCGGAACTGAAGCGCTCCTGGGACCTCAGCGCCATCATCGTCCTATCCCTACTATTAGCGCTGTTCATCTATGCTATTCCGGACAACCTGGGAAGGATCGTTCTCGGGCTGCCGTTCATCCTGTTCTTTCCTGGTTACGCGCTCATCGGCACGCTGTTCCCGGAGAAAAAGTCCCTCGATCTCATCGAGCGCGTCGCTCTATCCTTCGGGCTCAGCATCGCGGTCGTTCCGCTCATCGGCTTCGGGCTCAACTACACGCCGTTCGGCATCAGGCTCGAGCCGATCCTGTGGTCCCTGATCGCCTTCAATGTCGCATTCTCGCTATTGGCGATGTGGCGCCGGAGCTCGTCGATCGAGCCGTTCCTGCCGTTCGAGCCCAAGATACTGTGTGGTTCGGTAAGGAAGCAATTCCGGGGCGAGTCGAAGGTCGATCGAGCTCTGACCATCATCCTAGTGCTGGCGATCCTCTCGTCGGTCATCGCCCTCACCTACGTCGTCGCAGTGCCGCGAGACGGCGAGCACTTCACCGAGTTCTATGTTCTCGGACCGGGCGGAAAGGCGACCGATTATCCTTCCAATCTGACGGTCAATCAGGCAGGTCCGGTTATCCTAGGCATTGCCAATCACGAATATCGCACGGTCACCTACACCATCGAGGTATGGCTGTCGAACGCCACCTACGCGGACAACACGACCACCGTTCACCAGCTTTACTTCGTCGGCAGCAGCAACGTCACCTTAGACCATGTCCCAGCGAACACCGATGGCAACTGGACCAAACAATGGGAGAGCCTGTACAACATCTCCGTCCCGTTCCCCGGCCAGTACAAGATGTGGTTCGTGCTGCTCAAGGACGGGCAGCCGTTCCAGGGACAGGCGTACGTGGATTTTGTGGGGTCACCAACGCAGGCAAGGTTTCTCGAGATGATTGACGGCCCCGACAAAAACCTCAGCCTGAACTTAAACCTGAACGTCAGGGATTGATTTCACTCGGCCGTCGTATCGAACTGCCCTGGACGGCCCCATTGGAGTTAAAACACACCGGCGTGGGCTATGCCGAGTGGCGTCGCCCTTCGAAATGATGTTAAAAGTAAAAGGCCGATACTCTCATGACCCATCATTGATCATCCGGAAATCCAGCTCCATTCAAGGGCGCATTAACCGATGCGGATGAGCGGTTAGCTGGAGCCACGAGCATCAATTTTGCTACGCCTTCACCAAATTGGGCCCTTTTTCAGATCAGCGGGCTCCCGCCCCATATCAGTCCTTAATATAGCCAGCTACAGTGCCGCTGTTGATCACTTTTGAATGCTCACCCATTAGTAGGCCCTCGAGGCCATAGTTAAGGCGATAAACGTCCTCGTGCAGAATGAATGGCCTGTTGCTTATCTCCTCTCGAATCAAGATTATGTGGTTTCCCGTTTCATCAAAATTCTTGTCTAGTATGTGCCCGCTTATGTCAGCCGCACTATACCCCAAATATCCCATTCTCGACGAATAATATTCGTCAGAGAGCACCTGGTCGCCACTGGCCCCATCAGCCATTAAGAAAGTAGCGATCTCTGAATCTGTCAAGGCGTATCGAACGCCCGTTTCTACTGCCACCGCGTGATTGTCAATACTAGCCACGCTGCTCATCATGGATAGCAATATTAATGCTACAACAAAACCGGACACCCATACGGGCCTAAAACTTTTATTCTTGGACCTATTTGATATGTGTATCATCGAGATCGCGAGAGGGATCGAAAGGAGGAGTTGCGCGAGAAAATACCACCTGTGCGGAATCACTGCCCGACCCAGGACAAAGGGGAAATAGCCGACAACTAAAGGAATTATTGAGGCGACGGTGTAAAAAAACATTTTATCGCCTTTATCATCTGAAATCATGTATAGAATCCCGATAATCGCAAAGGCAAAAAAAAGAAGCATCCCGAGGTTGTTAAACAGTTGCTCCCACTGAGCGACATTAGTGATGTTAAGCACAGTTACCGGGTTAATATCTTGAGAGCCACGAAAGAACCCGATAAATACCCCGATGTTGCCGGCCACAAAGGTCCACCACGAGAGCATGGTGATATTAAAAAATAACGGGATTTCGGCGGATAGCCTCAATCTTTTTTCTGGGATGTGGCAAATATAAAACCTTAGGGCGAGGTATCCAATCGACAAGATGAACGATACGCATAAGGCGGTTACGGTATGGGTTAAAACGGTAACCACCATGAACAAATGCAAAACCGCCAACATCATTAGTGAGCGGTTTACATTCATTTTTAAAATTAGAAATATTATTATTGGGATGAATATAGAAGCAAGAGAATTGGGGATGAAATTGACGCTCATCTGGATATGGTTGCTTGCCAACACCACTAGGAGAGCTGCGAGCAGGCTGATTTGAGCATTTTTCGTTATATGGTGGCCGATTAAAAAAATGAAGATGACATTTAGCGCTATCTGCCCCGTCCCAGACAACACGATGGCTGCGGATTCGTAGCTTATTCCGCTTGTCAGTGACGTTGAGGCTAACAGCGTGTGGAACACCGGGAAAAAGGAGTAAGGGGTGCCATCGGGAATGACCCCGCCTTTAATTATGGTTTGAGTGATATTAAAATGCCACCAAGTGTCATCCCCCAATAGGCCCGGATACAGGGATGCTTGGGACCATGCCAGATTTATACCAATTAACATTATCATGATCAAAACCAGATAGGTTTTTCGTTCCTCACGTATGAAGATCTCAAAGGCGACAATCGCCACCATTACCGAAATTAGTACAAAAAAGGAGAGTGGCCGTTGATAAGGATCTGGCCGAGAGTAAAGCGCGAATATTATTAATGTTTGAACAATAAAAAATGATATGTTGAGCGTTGCTCCTACCCGTTTATTGCGAACAAGGTCCGAATCAAAAAAAGTGATGTTCCTTGTACCTCGGCCCAGGAACAACAACCAGGCGGCACATGCAAAGAAAAGGAGGAGCGCTGTCAGAAGATAGGATATGTTCATGACATTCATTGACAAGAGCAACAGCACGATGCAAAACGACGAGACTAACCCTATGAGCGCCATCTTTCTATCGAGATTAGCGATCTTGAGAAAGCGTCCACTTTGCAAAGCTAAGCACCCGTGTTATGTTCCTATTGGTCTGGAAAATGAAGGGACCCTACGCACCAGTCCCCCTCCAGAACGTCTACGATCGACTCAACTTTATATCATATTCGCACTCGGACCATATAAAATCGGTAGCATGTGTACTGCCCCTTGCTTCTAAGAGAACCTTTCCTCTCCGTTCCTCATTACGCGCCTAACAAGCTTTTTCACACATGCCTTGTTTTAGTGAATAATGTCAACCCTTTTGGCCATCTAGGCGACCCTATGTGCCACAGAGGGGCCGTCCACCCCATGTCCGATCACTTCAGGGATGCCGTCGATGGTGGTGTGACCAAGGGCTCCCCACCACAATAATCTCAAGGAGGGCCACAATAAAAATATCACCCAGTGTGATGCTCGATATATATCGCCCCAGCACGATAACTCCCCGAGAACCGCTAAGTATTATGTCAACCCTCGTGCTGATTATAAATAAGTACTTCTGGGACGATAGGCATGAAAAACCTGTTGAGCAAGGCAGTGGTGGACGTGCAGTGGGCGTTCGTCAGCATCGCCACGGCGTCTCTCGCTCACTTCCTGCTCAGGATGATCCTCGGAAGGGAGCTCGGTGCCGAGGGGCTTGGGGCGTACACCCTTGCCTTCACCATCTACTTATTGGGTATGCAGTTCGCTGCGTTCGGGATCGGCTCGGCGATGACCAAATACGTCGCGGAGTATCTTGAGGACCGGGCCGCCATCCGTAACTACGTGTCGTCGGGGATGACCAGCTCGATCATAACGGGCGTGCTCATGGGGCTCGTGCTGTTCCTGATGGCTCCCTTCATAGCCAACTCTTTCTTCAATGTCCCTGAGCTGACGGACCCGATACGGCTGACGGCCCTTTGTTACCCTTTCATGGCGGTCCAAAAGGCGGTGCTCGGGACGCTGAACGGCTTCCGCAGGATGCGCTCGATCGCGTTCCTAGAGGTGGTCCAGAACGTTACGGTCGTGGCGATGTCGGCCGCCTTGGTCCTGGCCTTCGGCATGGGCGTGACGGGCGCGGTAATCGGGTTCGTGGTGCCGACCATAGCCATCAGCGCGGTATGTCCCCTCCTGATCCGTGACTGCGTGGGGCGCCGCGACTGCCTCTGGAACGTCCCGGCCCTTCGCGCGACGACTGCGTTCGGCTTTTACGTGGTGCTGGGCAACTCGATAGGCTTCCTCAACACCCAAGTCGACAACATCCTCATCGGGTTTTACATGAGTCCATCGGACGTCGGGATATATGCCGTCGCCGTGCTGTTCGCCACAACCTTCACGCTCATCCCGAGCGCGGTGCAGCGCGTCACGGCACCGGCGACAGCGACGCTATACGGCAAAGGGGATATGGAGGGCATAAGGAGGCTGTTCTACTCTACGTTGAAAAAGAGCCTCCTCGTTTCCGGGGCCACCGCGATCGTAATGGTCATCTGTGCGCCCTACCTGATTCCCCTACTCTTCACCGAGGCGTTCGCCGAATCGTACGTCCCGTTGCTGGTACTCCTTATTGGCTACCCGATCAGCGCGTCCTTCGGGGCGGTTGGGGCCACACTCTCGAGCATCGGAAGGGTGCAGATCCCTTTCCGCATCGGTGCCGTTTGTGTGGTTTTGAACATAGTTCTGAATATATTGCTCATCCCCCCTCTAGGGATAAATGGTGCCGCCCTAGCCACATCGATAGCGATGTTGGCGAATTTTGTAATAACCTTGAAAGTGATCGGCAACTATCTCGGAGATCGGCGGTTGGCCGTCCTGTTGAAGTATCTTATACAGTATAGGTGATCGGTTCCCGCCGTGCAGGAAATATGTCGGTGGCATTCTAGAGGCCAGGGCATTTATCCCTGCGTAGCCTCCACCTCAATGCTCTGTCACGACCTGGCGATAGACGCCTAATATCTCCTCGGCGATGTTCTCCCACGTGTACCGCTCCGAATACCGAGCGATTGCCTCCTGGTCCCACTCACGGTCCAGGGCGATTGAAATCTTCTCAGCCAGATCAACGGAATCAGCGGGGTTGACGAGCAGGCCGTGATCTTCGGACACGATGACCCCCGGCACCCCACCCACCCTTGTCCCCACGAACGGTTTGCCACACCCGAGCGCCTCGAACATCACCGTCGGGTTGCCTTCCTCAAGGCTTGGCAACACGAATATATCACTCGCGTTAATCCACAATGGAATCTCGTCGTGTGGCCTTCCACCTGGCAGTACGACCAGCCTGGATAAGCCGAGGTCGTGAATCTGGCGCTCGAGCGCTCCCCGCAGTTTTCCCTCACCTATGATGACACATAGTATGTCCTTACGAGCCTCTGCCAACCTGCTCACTGCCTCTATGAGGAACCTGTGGCCTTTGACCTTGCTATAAAGGTTCCCGACGCTTAGAAGAACCTTCTTATCCTGTTCTAACGACAAGACGTCTTTACAGGACCGGGATTCCATTGGATAGAACATCTTCCTATCAAAGCCGTTCGCTATGGGGGCGACCTTGTCCCTAGGGACGTTCGCAAGGTCGAACAGGTGTGCGTCGCACGGATTGACCCTGATTATTCTATCCGCCATGCACCAGGCGTCCTCGAATACCCGGTCCCGGGAGGATATTGCATTATGGAATGTACTCGAGGTGTGCTCTGTGATAACCAAAGGGACAGGGTAGGTCTCTTTCAGTCTGGCGGCAACAGCCCCCGATGGCCATGTGAAGTGGGCGTGCATTAAATCAAAATTGAGACCTTCCCGCTTGATGAGGGATAAAATGACCCTGGACTCGAGATTTAACCAGGCGGAGCGCCCACGATACCAGAAGATGGGACTATTGATGTATTTTGGGAAATAGACCTTCACGTTATCGAATTCATAATCGAGATGGTTGGTGCCCCTAAGGCGCTCCACACCATAGGCCACTGGCGCCACTACATATATGTTGTCAAAATCGCGTTCCAAATATTTTATTTGGTCCTTTATAAAAATGCCACCAGCGTAGGTATTGCCTTTGTCCGGGAAGCTGTTGCATATCACAAGGAGGTTTTTAGCCACGATCGACCTCGCTAATAATCAGCTTCATTTTTCCGCCCTCTGTCCTTTCGATTTCGTCCACGTACCTAAACTCGATGTCCCATTCGGGGACTCTTGCGTTCACCATCTGCCGAACGACGGCTTCTTGCCCCTCGCTATAGCTGTCTTCGGGGACAATCCGGATAATGATGTCTTTTTTGTTCTTTTGGACGATCTGATATCCCTTAACACCAATACAGTGGTCGAATACGCTGGATAAGAACAGGCCGTGGATGTTTCTCCCATCAGGGGTTACGAGGATATCCGTGCTCCTGCCTATGACCTCTTTTAGTAACGGATACTCCCTTCCGCACCCGCACTCCTCGTCGACGATACGACCCAAGTCACCGGTGACGTACCTGATGAATGGCATTGCGTAGTTGTGCAGACTCGTCGCCAGGATTCTTCCCTCGCCTGATCGCATCTGTCGGCCTTCGTCATCGACCACCTCCATAACACTTCTATCGGTGTCGATATGCAGCCCAGTGTGATGGGGACATTCAAAGGCGCTCACACCGCCGTCGTTCAGCCCATAGGTGTCGTACACCTCGCAGCCGAATGCTTCTGCTATGTTTTTTCTCTGGTGGGGAAACAGCTTTTCCGAGGTGGTGAAAACACCGTCGAGGTGCACATCGAGGATGCGGCTCGATTGTAGCCACCTAGAAAAGAGGTCGATTGCTGAGGCGTACCCCGTTATGAAACGGGGCTTGAAGGATTGGAGGACGGCGGCGTATTGGCGCATCTCCAGCTCGCCCATGTCAAAGGACGATAGCATTCTGATGTTTCTCGCCAACTCGTGGACCTTTTGTGATAGGGTGGGCTTTATCCCTACGTTGAGCGATGTGCCGGCGAGAAAAACGGTTTTGTCCCCCAATTCGAAACCTCCGTACCCCCACCCTCTATAGAGGATGGCGCCTGACATGAACCGATCCCTCGTTGAGAGCCGGTATTTCAACCGCGTCCCCGTTGACCCCCCCGTGAATCTCTCACTGTACTTCATGAGATTGAGATTTGTGGGCTTGAGCTTTTCCCACTGCTCATAAACCATGCCCTTAGTAAGAACAGGAAGCTTCTCGAGGTCTTTTATGTGCTTAACATCTGTCGGTCGGAGGCCAAGGCCCCTGAAGAGTTCGTGATAGTAGGGGACGTTCTGATAAGCGAACTCGACCATGTGTCTTAACTGCTTTTCTTGATCCAGTATGAGCTCGGCGTACGGCTTCCATTGGTTTTTTACAAGGCCAGTGTATGTTCCGTAGAAAGAAGTATCTCCGCACTGGTGTGCAAAAATGAAGAGCCCTTTGTGGATCAAGAGATATCCCCCCGCCTACAATCGCATCTCATCTGAACCTCTCCTGCACCTTTGGATCACGCTTTAGGTCGGCTACGCTTTCTGGATAGTTCTCAATGCACCAAGTCATTAGGGAGGAGACGTCGATGTTATCGCTACAGAGCTTCTCACTCCTTCGCTTCCATTCTCCTTTAATCTTGGTGTCCTTAAGAAGATCGATTGACTTCGCAATGGCCCCATCGGCATGCATGAAGTTGTATAGGACGTGATACCTCTCTTCCAGCTCGATGAAATTGCCTAGGTCGCTAGTGCCAACATACGACGAACATCGGACCGTGGGCGTCCCGAGGAGGGCGGCCTCCGTTGCCATTGTTCCAGTATCTGTCACCAATAGGGACGCGTAATAGAGCATGTGATGGATGCGACATTTGGGAACCCGGATGACCCGGTTCTCTAGTTCGGGGGGAACACTCTTTTCAGACGAGATGAATACGCGTCCGAATTTTTCCAGCTCTCTGACTAATATTTTCTGGTCTTTGATGCTAAAGCCCCCTACTCTCAAATCATGGAAGGCGTCAAGGCTGTTGAACCTTAGAATGGAATACCGCTCTCCTTTGCCAACTTCTAGGGCATCGAGCACTGATTCGTCTGGACGAAAGCGGTTTGGATGGAGGTATGCCATCTCCTTGATGCCGTTTATGCGGATGTGCCGTTCTCCAAGGTCCTCCTTGAAATAATGCGGAGTTAGGAACGAATCAACGAAAGGGGAGTAAAGCTTGTACTGAAGCCCGAACGCCCCCCTACCCATCCATGGCTCAATGTCAGTGAAAATGATGTTGGGGACGCCCAGCAAGGCCGATGCGAATGCATCGTAAACGCCAAAACCAGTAATGATGTCGACCCGATTCTTCTTAAGGCTGCTGGCTGCATTTATGACGTCTTTGGGCAGAGAAAACACCTTCCCCATCTTAGATGATGGAGAGACCGAGTAAACCTGGTGGGGGAGCTCAAATTCCTTCAGAAGATCGAGGGTCTCGCCGTAATCACGAGCAATGATGAACGCGCTGTGACCTCGTCGTATCAATTCTTGGTAAATGTGCCGATAGAAATGGACCTGTCCGGGGGTGTTAGTGAATATTCCCACCCTCCTTGAAGGATGAAGCCCGAGGTCTTCTTTGAAGAAAGCGTCGAGGGACACGGAGGTCGGCCCCCCGGCTGAGATTGGCCCTTCTAGTGTCATGATCTTCTATGTAGAACGCTGGTTTGTGTTTTCTTATAATATCCCCATGAAGCTATGGCCAATGCGCCAAGAGCACCTACAGCCAAAGCGGTTATTAGCCACACGGTAACCGTTTGGTCATGGGTCGGGCCGCCGTTTATCCCCCACGAAATCATCACTCCGCCGATTAGGATTGCCAGAGCTCCAGAGACTGAAGACAGCACTAAGGGGCGACATCCTGTTGTGAGATACTTATTCCTCAACCTCCATAGGTAGCCCCGTACCATGAAGACAATCCCCCTTGTAACAAAAGAGGAGTAATTGATGCTCGATATCTCGTTCCCATACCGGGCGGGAATGGGAATGTCCATAATTCTCATATTGAGACTATTTAGTTTGATGAGCATGTCATTCTCGAAGAGGTATCCACGATAGAGGCTGTCCAGAGGCAGCCTTTGTAACGCTTCGGCTGTAATCGCAGTATATCCATTTTGAGGGTCGGAAATATTCCAATTTCCGGTCACGACCTTGGTTAGTATAGTCAACATCCTATTCCCGATAAGCCTCCATTTGCTCATTCCGTGCAGAGCGTTCCTTATGTAGAGCCTGTTACCCTTAGAATAATCAGCTTCCCCATCAACCAATGGATCAAAGAGTTGAGGGAGATAAGCAGGGTCCATCTGGTCATCCCCCGCCATGACCGCGATAATGGCCATCCCTTCTTCTAAGGATTTCTTATGACAGTCGACTATTGCCCCGCCTACACCGATGTTCGACTCGTGGTTTATCAAAAAGACCCGTGGGTCCCCTTTCGCGATTTCTTCGACTTTTTCTTTTGTTCGATCTGTGGACCCATCGTTACAAACATAGATTCGATCGACGTAATCGGGTATGCCAAGTAAGGTATACTGTATAAGTTCTTCCTCATTATACGCCGGGACTGCGATTCCGATTTTGTTGTTGCGATACATCTCCTACTTCCCCCCTTTACTTAACGATATAGCTCTAGAGCGACCCCTATGTGATTTGGCCGCGCCAAAGTCTAGCTTCTTGAGTAAAGTGCTCGCCTATCTCTTCGGCGACACGATCGACCTCCTCGTCATTCATATCCTGGAACATCGGCAAATTGAGCATACGTTGGGATAGGTGCTCACTCACCGGGAACTCGCCACTATGATAACCATATGCGGCGCGGTATGCCGGTTGCTTATGGATGGGTATCGGGTAATGCACCGCGGTGTCGACGCCCTTTAAATCGAGGTGCTTGGCCAGTGCATCACGATTATCGCATTGTATGGCAAAGAGGTGAAAGACAGGGCGGGTGTTCTCATTGCTAAGAGGAGGCATAGTTAACTCTGTGATATTTTTGAGGTAGCCGACATAGCGTCTGGCGATCGCTCTCCTCTTCTCGTTCCACTCCTCCAGGTGGCGGAGCTGCACCCGGCCGATGGCAGCATTACAGGTTTTCAACTGCGATGTAAAGTCGAACACGTCATGCTCGTATCGCGAGACGCGTCCGCAGTCCCGCAGCTTGCGGACGTCGTCGGCCAGCCGCTTGTCATTGGTGGTGATCCTGCCGCCATCGCCGCCGACGGTCATGTTCTTGGTCGGGTAGAAGGAGAAGCAACCGACGTCACCAATGCTACCGCACTTTCTGCCGTTGTACTCCGCTCCGTGAGCCTGGCAGACGTCCTCGATGATCTTGACGCCCTCGCCCGCCGCCTCAATAATTTCGTCCATCCTGGCAGGATAGCCGAACAGGTCGACCGGCATGACTGCGTCGACATCCTTGGTGATCTTACTCTGAAGCAATTGGGGGTCCAGGTTGTAATCGTCGGCGGAGTCATCCACGAACCCCGGGATCGCGCCGGCGTGGACGATGGAGGTAGCTGGCGCTACGAACGAGAAGGGGGTGGTGAGAACCTGGCGGTCGCTGACGCCCAGAGCGATGGTGGCCAGGATGAGCGCATCCGTCCCCGACGACACCGACAAAGCGTGGTCGGTGCCGATGTACCGGGCGAACTCCTCCTCGAACTTGAACACGCTCTCGCCCATGACCAGGCGTTCATCGGCCAGGGCATGGGACGAGGCCTCGATCATTTCCTTGGTCATCACAGGCTTCGAGACCGGTATCCTGCTCAAACTCTATCCCTCACGCATAATTGAGCAACGGCTCCTTGAGGACCCTGGGCTGAGCGATGTCAACTTGCCGACCATGCGTTAAAGACATTAGCGCTGCATCGCAAATCCGTAGATTAGCAAGCGCGTCCCATCCGTCCACGACTGCCTTATCGGACATCTCGGCGGCGTGCACGAATGCCTCGAGCTCGCGTTTGAGGGGTTCCTCTCTTTTAACGAACACATGGCGTACATCGAGTTCCAGTGGTATCTGCGACATGTCAGCGGGGTCGACGTCACGGAGACGGGAGGACGAGAACTCTAGGCTCTGGTCCATATAGTCCATCTGAGCGAAGCAGGAGGAGCAGGTCAACGACACATGGCGCACTTTCATGGGCGTCAACCAGTTCACCTCGATGGTGCCGATGACCCCACCATCCATCTCCATGAGGAAGTTCGCATGGTCCTCGAACTGAGTTCCGTTGGTCCTTCCTCCCAACACATAAATCGAGCACACCTCCAGGCTGGTTATATAGCGGATGACGTCGACATCGTGTATGGCGAAGTCCTTGATCACGCCGACGTCACGGATGCGTTTGGGAAACGCTGACACACGCCTCGATGCGATCGACACCAGCTGACCCAACGAACCGGCCGCTAGCATGTCCTTGGCCGTCTTGACCACGGGGTTGAAGCGCTCTACGAAGCCGGATGCCAGGGTCACCTTGTTCTCCTCGGCGAGCTCGCACAACTTCCTGGCCTGGAGCTCATCACCGGTGAACGGTTTTTCCACCAGGGCGGCCTTACCGAGCCGGACCGCTTTCTGCGCTACACCGAAGTGCGAGGTGGTGGGCGTGCATATGCTCACCGCGTCCACATCGAGCAATAGTTCATCCATGGACTCGTAAGGGGTCGTGCCCAATCGCTTGGCCACCTGCCGTCCCGACTCGGGTAAGGCGTCGTGAATGCCGACGAGGTTCCCCATCTCGGAGTAGATCCGGGCATGGTTCTGCCCCATCGAACCTACTCCGATCACACCAACCCTAAGCATGATTTACCTCCGGCAGATTGTTTAGTATTATCACTACATATAATGATGGACGATATAGCAAAAACTCAAACTTACTTTTTAGGACAACAAAACCCTTAAGCCCGATAGGTGGAGTGTTATACCAGATGTGCCAGAAGACCGTGGTCGTTGTCGGGGCCGGGTATGTCGGCCTCCCGGTAGCCTGCGCCTTCGCCGGCGCCGGGCTGCTAACCTACGCGCTGGACATCGTCCCGGAGAGGGTCCGCCTGATAAATGAAGGGAAGAGCCCCATCCTCGGCGACGAACCGGGGCTGCAGGACCTACTGGCCACCTCGGTCAAGGAGGGCAAATTGATCGCCTCCACCGATGTATCGATCGTAAACAGAGCAGACTTCGTGCTGGTTTGCGTCGATACGCCCATTGACGAGTCGACCAAGAGGCCGCGACTGGACGCGCTCACCGGCGCTGTGCGCTCGATCGGTCAGAACATCAAACGCGGTGCGTTGGTCTCCGTCGAATCGACCCTGCCCCCCCTCACCATGAAGAACGTCGTCGTGCCCCTTCTGGAGGGAGCGAGCGGGCTGAAGGCGGGACGGGACTTCTTCGTTGTCCACTGCCCTGAGAGGGTGATGCCCGGGCGGCTGCTGAGCAACCTTGCCACGTACGACAGGGTGATCGGGGGACTAGACGAGCGTTCGCTCGAGCTCTCCGCGGAGCTGTACTCGACGATCGTCCACGGCAAGCTGCACACCACCGACCTGCTCTCCGCCGAGATGGCCAAGACGCTCGAGAACGCCTATCGGGACGTGCAGATAGCGTTCGCCAACGAGGTCGCATTGGCATGCGAGGAGCTTGGCGCCGATGCGTTCGAGGTGAGAGAGTTGGTCAACACCTGTCCGTTCCGTGATATGCACATCCCCGGCGCGGGGGTTGGCGGCCACTGCCTCCCCAAGGATTCGTGGCTATTCGCGTCTGCTCTGAAGACAGTGACGCCAGCTATCATGACCGCCGCCCGGGACGTGAACGAGCACATGCCTCAGCACATGGTGGAACTCATCGAGCAGGGGCTGGCCGACGAAGGCGTCAGCCTTGCCTCGTCTAGGATCGCCGTGATGGGGCTGGCGTTCCTGCGCGATTCCGATGATGTTAGGCACTCCCCAGCGCTGGCAATCATCGATCGGTTGGCCGGCAACGTCGAAGAGCTGGTCGTCCACGACCCGATGGCACAGGTGCCATACAAGGCGCCATTGGTTCGAGAGATGGAATCTGCCCTACTGGACGCAGACTGCATGGTCATCGTAACTGACCACAGCTGCTACTGTGGGTTGGATCTCGAATGGATAAGGGGGCTGATGCGGACGTCGTTCATCGTGGACGGCCGAAATGTTCTAAAGGCCGATGAGGCCAGGTCCAAGGGGTTCCGGTACCTCGGAATCGGCAAGGGCAAGTGATGCTACAATATGGATTGAGCAGTACGGCAACTCCGTGCCATTCTAAGGTTAATTCAAGATGTGGTTCGTGCTACTCAAGGATGGGCAGCCGTTCGAGGGGGCGACCAACATCGACTACACCGGCTCCGCGACGCAGACCCGCTTCCTAGAGATGATCAACGGAACGGACAAAGATCCGAGCTTAAATCTGAACCTCAACATCTCTTGAAAAACAATTCATTCAGATTTGGTTTTTCTTCACTTCGAGTTCGCTTTCATCAGCAGGGTCAATGAGTTCAACGTCAGCGCCGAAACACAGAAAAGCGCACCCATCAGGACCAGGCCGATAGAGACAAGCGCCTGCCAAACGGGGGTGAAAAAGAAGTGGACCTCGAATGCGGTCATGAACCCCAGGAAAAATCCTGATAGCAGAATGAGCATTCCGGGGACGCCGAACATGAGCAAGGGGCGCTTGTAGCCTATGACCGAGACGACGTTGCCAAGGAGGCTCATGCCCATGGAGACCGCGCCCTTTTTATGGCCGTTGGGGACATCGTAGCGGACCGATATGGGCACTTCCATGATTCTCAAGCCCTTGTCATTGAAATGAGTGATCATGTCCGATTCGATATTGTAACCGTCGGAAGAGAAGTTGAGGTTCTTGAGCGCCCGGCAGGAAAGAGCTCGAAGTCCGGATTGCGAGTCGGTGAACTCGACGTTCGCGCCGTAGTTCGATAATGAGTTGATGACCTTCTGGCCGAGGATGCGGTAGCCAGGAATGTCCTTCTCCTCGCCGAGGAACCTGGAACCGATGACCAGATCGGCCTCGCCGTTCAGGACCGGCCTTACGACGTGAGCGATGTCCTCTGAGCGATGCTGTCCATCGCCGTCCAACATGACCGCCACATGGCAGCCGCTTCTCTCCGCTTCCCTCAGCCCCGCGAGCAGCGCCTTGGCCTTGCCGCCGTTCTTGGGCAGGCGGATCACCTGCGCTCCGGCGAGCTCGGCCATTTTGGCCGTTCCGTCGTGAGAGCAATCGTCAACGACGATCACGCGGTCGACATACTGATAGGCGCCCAGCACCACCGAGCCGATGGCCACGTCCTCATTATAGGCGGGAATGACCGCGAAAACCTCGGGGCGCGGCTTCGTGCATCTCTTGGTACGTGCAGGGCTTTCGTCCAGCGACCGCTCCTCGGAGAAAAAGTCCGTCTCGGGAACTTCCACGGAAGATGCAGGTATCGCCATTAGATCGCCCAATAGTTTGCAATTGTTATCCTTTGTGGTCTGGCTATCATCGAAGGAATATATATAATTCAACTGGAGAATGGTCATCAGAAGGAAAATGTGGCCAGCGGCCAGACGCTCGACCGCCGATATGATTTTGCTCCTACTCTTTCAGTCGAACCGTCCCTTCCCCGTTTCGATCGCGTCCAGGATGTGCGCCGCCGCCTTGCCGTCGCCGAACGGGTTCGTCCACGACGACTTGCGGTTCATCATCGACCACACCGCCAGCAGGATCTTCTCCGGGTCCGTCCCGGCCAGCATGTTCGCGCCCACGCTCACCGTCTCCGGCCGCTCGGTGTTCTCCCGGATGGTGACGCACGGAACACCCAGGATACAGGTCTCCTCCTGCACGCCGCCCGAGTCGGTTATAGCCAGCCGCGCCCCGGCCTCCACCTGCAGGAAGTCCAGGAACCCGAAGGGCTTGAGGACCGATACGCCCCGCGGTTTCAGGCCGAACTCGTTCATCCGCGCCACTGTCCGCGGGTGCGCCGGGAAGATGACCGAGAGCCCCGTTTCCTTCCCGACCATCTCCAGCGCCTCGAATATCTTGGTCAGCCGCTCCTTGGAATCGACGTTCTCCTGGCGGTGCGCCGTCACCAGCACGTAGGTCCGGGGCTTCAGGCCCAGGTTCTCCAGCACGTTCACCTTCGCATCGGCGAGCTTCCGGTTCTCCTGCACCGCGTCGACAATAGTATTCCCCGTCATGAACACACCTCGGTCGATGCCTTCCTTGGACAGGTTCTTCCTCGCCTCCTCGGTCGGAGCGAACAGGTAATCGGACACATGGTCCGCCACCACGCGGTTCACTTCCTCCGGCATGGTGCGGTCCCAGGAGCGCAGGCCGGCCTCCACGTGCCCCACGCGCACGCCCATCTTCGACGCGGCGAGCGCGGCGGCCATGACCGTGTTGGTGTCGCCCTGCACCAGGATAACGTCCGGGCGGTCCTTCTGCAATACGGCCTCTACGCCGGCCAATATCTTACCGGTCTGCGTCGCGTGGGTGCCGGAGCCGACGTCGAGATTATGCTCCGCCGGCGGCAGCGAGAGATCGTCGAAGAACACCTTATCCATCTCATAGGAGTAGTGCTGCCCGGTGTGCAGCACGTAGAACGGGACGGACCTCTTCCTGCACTCCCGGATGACCGGGGACATCTTGATGATCTCCGGCCGGGTGCCGAGGACGACGGCGATCTTCATCCCTCCAGCGATGTAGCGTCGGAGATATCAATCTTGCCCGGACAGTTCATTTCGACAAAGTCGACAGGACCTTTCGGCCGAGCTTGGCCACCGGTGCGGGATAGTTGATCCGGCCGAGAAGGATCTCCGCCCTCCGGGCCAGGAGCCTCGACAGGTCGGTGAGCTTTCCCGGAATGGGCGCTCGGCTCACCACTTTGGCATGGGTGATGCTCTCGACCTGACGGACGTCCACGAACCTCGACGACAGGTACAGGTGCTCGGCCGCCTCCCTGGGTCCGTGAGTGGAGACGGTGTCGTGGATGGCGATGGCCGCTCCCTCGGCCAGGCAGGGTAGCCAGCGGGCCAGCTCCTCCCGCACCAGCGCCTCCTCGTTGGGGCCGTCCAGGAACAGCAGACCGATGGGGCAAGGAACGTGTTGACGAGCCTCTTGGGAGCTCATGACCACCGGGACAACGGCGTCCTCCACACCGGCCGCCTGCACGTTCCGCCCGAACTCCACCAGTGTGGAAGCCTCACCCTTCAACTCGTGGTCCTGAGAGCCCGAATGAGGGTCGACGGCGTACACCTTACCCCGGTGGCCGTCCCTGGCGCCGTAGGCGAGCCAGATGGTCGACCGCCCCTTCCACGAGCCCACCTCCACGATGGGGCCAGGGGCGGACGCGGCGAGCTCGTACAACCGCCGGCCTTCGGCCACCGACACGAACCCGTCGACCTCTGACGCCGCCAACTCCGCCGCTCCGATGCTCATCGGTCCTTGCCCTCAAGATGAGTTTCCACATGGATCGTGGAAGGCGGTTCCAGATTCCGGGTCGGTCGGAGCCACCAGTGCCTTCCCCTGATCCTCGTCGCCCGTGAATCCTCGATGACCAGCATTATTATGGTGAGCATAACGAAGATGAAAACGGGGAACGAGAGGACCGCCATCCCGACCAGGGCATCATGCGAGGACCCCCCGAAGACCAGGGACGATAGGGCGTTCGGGGCCGACACTAGCGCCAGCATCATGGTCAATAATAGCAGCACGAGAAAGAAGATGGAAAGTGCGGCCATGATGGCATTGCGCCGTTTCATGACCGTCACTTGCGTTTTTGCATTATATTAATATAATCCGCTCAGAGGCGGTTCACCTTCATGTCGGCCTTGATGGCCATGTACTGGTCCCGGGTAAGCTCTCCCCTCGCGTAGCGGAGGTCCAGGACCTCATAGGGATTGGAGGCCTCGGCCACCTTGGTCCCGGAGACCGACTTGCCGAAGAAGCCGGATTTTGGCGATGCCGGCGCTGCCGTTGCTATTGTTACCGGTTTGCTGAGTTCGGTCTTGCTGGCGGTGATGAACATATACCCGGCGATGATGATCAGAATGAGCATTATCGGCAGTATGATCACGGCGACGGTCAGCCACCAGGTCATCTGGGCCATGCTCTCGGCGATCTGCTTCACCTGCGGGTCGGTGATGTTCTTCGTCTCGGCGTCGGGGTGAATGAACGCCGCCAGGACGATGAACATTACGAACAGGCATATCACTATGCCCGTGATGATGAGACTTGCGTTGTGTTTGACTTGCATGAATGCATCCCGGGGCAGGGATTAACATATCTTAGCTTAAAATTTACCAATCGTTTTATAAATATAGACGTGGAGCGGAGCCGTTCATTCCCCACGGTCTTGTCGGAACCGGGGAATCCCTTAAATATCCACTTCCAGTAATACACCAACATCTTAGGAGGAAGGGGTACGCAGAGCGATATCAACGTGATAACGGCGAAGGCTGAGGACGTCAAGCTTATCAGGAAGTTGTCGAAGATCAAGCACACCATCGTGGTCATGTCCGGCAAGGGCGGCGTGGGCAAGAGCACCGTCACGGTGAACCTGGCGGTCGGGCTGGCCATGCGCGGCTTCGAGGTCGGCATCCTGGACGCCGACATCCACGGGCCCAACATCCCCAAGATGCTGAAGGTGGAGGATGTCCAGCTCGTCGCCGACGACGACGGCATCTATCCCGCGGTCATCCCCCCGCACCTCAAGGTCATGTCCATGGCCTTCCTGTCGCCGAACCGGGACCAGCCCATTATCTGGCGCGGCCCGATGAAGATGGGGGCGATCCGTAAATTCATCGAGGACGTCTACTGGGGCGACCTGGACTACCTGATCGTCGACCTGCCCCCGGGCACCGGGGACGAGCCACTCACCATCGCCCAGCTGATACCGAACGCCGATGGCAGCATCATCGTCACCACCCCGCAGGACGTCGCCCTCCTGGACTCCCGGAAGACGGTCATCTTCTCCGAGGGCCTGCACCTGCCGGTCGTCGGCATCGTGGAGAACATGGCCGGCCTCATCTGCCCGCACTGCGGCAAGGAGATCGACCTGTTCAAGATCGGGGGCGGGGAGAAGGCCGCCCATGACCTCGAAGTCCCGTTCCTGGGCCGGATACCCATAGATCCGGAGGTCGTCAACACCGGCGACGACGGCGTGCCCATAGTGGCCGCAGCCCCAAGCTCGCCGGCGGCCACGGCGTTCAACGGCATCATCGAGAAGGTCATCGAGTTCGCCAATAAGGAAAAGGGACCCCGGCCGGGGCGGCCGGACCAGGGAAAGAAAGCGAAGAAGACCTGAAACGCCTTCCCCAACCATTTTCCTATTTTAGACCAGCAGGGCGAACGGCAGCAGGAACACCAGGAACAGGCATGCCGACGAGGAGATCTTCCGGACGTCGTAGTCGGTCTTCTCGAAGAAGTAGTATGATGCCGGGATGAGCAGACCCAGGAACGTCAGCATGAGGCCGGCGATCATCATCGTCTGCTCCAACATGCCGCCAATGCCCTTTATGCTGAACGGCGCAGCGAGGCTGGCTAGGATCAACCCTTCCATGCAGATGATGAATGCTATACCTATGACGGTCAGCGCCCCGAGGCGGTGGCCGTACACCTTTCTCTGCATGAACTTGCGCTCCTCCAGCCACATCAGTACTATGCCGGTCATCGATAGGGCAAAGAGCTGGGCCCCTACGATCTGAGCGGCATCCTTGGCGAGGTTGCCGATACCGGTGATGAAAGCATGCTCGGCGATGCCGATGATGAACAGGCCGGCGGCGGCCAGGATGATGAACAGGGATAGGCGGACCAGGAGCTTGAGCGATTGGCGGCTGGTGAACAGCTTGAACAGGACCAGGCCTACACCGAGGATGAAGAGCTGCGCGCCCATGGCGGCCATTATGTGGCTCCCCAATTTCCCGTAACCTGCAACATTGGTGATAGGTGAGGCATAAAGGATCACCACGAGGCCTTCCACCAGCACCGCCGCGCCGGCCAGGACGGGGACCCAGGACAGCGCCTTGTTCAGCTTCTTCATCCTCTTGTTGACATACCTCGAAAGCAGGAGCGCCAGGAAGGCCACCAGACCGATGACGAGCAGCTGCACGCCGATCATCATCACGGTGCTGGCAAAGAAACCGTTATGGAGGCTTTGAATACCATTTACCTGCCGGGCGTTCGCCGCGATGGCCGCCCCTTCCAGCAGGACGATCGCCGCGAGCACCATGGATGCAGTGTTAAAGTTCACCTTCAGCTTCAAAGCCCCGACCTCGGACGGAGGATAAGCGTGGTGGAATATAATCCTTGATGGTGCCATTATTATCGGCGATTCCGGTCTGGGAATGGATTTATGACCCCCCGGGCGGAATACAGTACGGAGGAGAAAAAATGAAGATCTGCGTATCGGCCGAGGAGCCGGACATCCACGCCCTGGTGGCGGAGGAGTTCGGCCACAGCCCGTTCTTCGTGATCTACGACACCGACACCAAGGCCTGGGAGGCGTTCCCCAACGTCGCCGGCGAAGCGACCGAGGGCGCGGGCATCGTGGCCGCCGAGCAGGTGGTCGGATTGGACGCCGACGTGGTGCTCACCGGCTACGTCGGGGTGCACGGGGAGAAGAAGCTGCGGTCCAAGAACATCAGGATCGTCCAGGACGAGGACGGTACGGTGGAAGCGTCCATCAAGAGGTACGTCCAGAAGCACGGCGACGAGTGCCGCACCGCCAAGACCGCGACCCAGGTGGCCCCGCCGGAGTGATCAGGCGACCTCTACTTCGACCGGTATGCGGTTCCGCAGGGAGTCGAGGATGGGCGACACCTTCTGCGCATAGCGCACCAGGTCCTCGATCTCCGCCCTCGGCGCGTCAGAGTGGACGTCCACCATCACCCGGACGTCCTGGAAACCGGGGCGCAACTCCTTCGACAGCCCCAGGAACCCGTGGATGTCTATGTCCCCATCCAGGGAGATGCTCAGCTTGTCGAGGGTGATGCCCCGGATCGAAGCGTTGTATACTATCAATACGGAAAGGCAGGAGGCAAGGGAGTGCAGCAGCGAGACGATGGCGTTGGGGGCGCTGTCGGCCCCCATCAGCGCTTCCGGCTGGTCCGAATGTATGACGAACGGTCTGGCTCTTTCCACCGTCTGGTTGCCCCCGTCGAACCGGTGCACGATGGTCTTGTTCTGCGACCCGTCCACCCACTCGTTCACGGCGTGAAAGGAGAACGATGCCAGGTCGGGGTCCTTGTTGATCGCCGCGATGGTATCCTCCAACTTTTGAACGTCAACGCCGTTGACAAATCGTTTCGCCTCATCGTGCATCGTGTCCATCTTGACGCCCTCAGTATACTGGCTAGTTAGAATCTATCCTATTTTAACGTTATCATGATAGATAATATAGGTAAAGTTCGAATAATGTGCTACGTGAGCGGCCGGAGCTACGGAAAACGGGCTGGTGAGAGCGTTCTGATTCCGAAGATAATCGGCGCGGCTCCTGCCCCCTTGGTGTCCAAAGGCGGACATACGGCGAGGTTTGGAACGACAGACAGCGTTACAAAGGGGGTTCTTTCTCACTATCCAGAACACTAGGCCATCGGGACCGGTCGAAAACCGTCATCGTCATCTGCCGTTTTCCAGGACCGACATTTGTACAGTGAATATCCATTTCCTTAGAACAATGACCATTGTAGATATTCATGCGAGAATCGTAAGTGAATCGCTATATATCGACAAATATCGTAGCATCATTGCTACTTTTTTATATAAGGACGTGGCAATCCCTCGCTTATGCGGGGACGATCCGCTGTTAGTAGGAACAGTGCCCGGGGGGAGCCTAGACAGGGCCCCACGACTTTTCCGGGACGAGCTTCCAAGGATGTGGGCATGAAAACCGAAATGGAGGCGAACGGGAAATGAGGAACGTATTGCTACCTACGGACGGGTCAACCCCGGCCCTGGTCGCCACCATCAAGGCGGTGGAGATGGCCCGGGAGCGCGGAGCGACCCTGATCATCCTCAAGGTGATCGAACAGTCCCCCATGATGGACATCGAGAAGACCGCCGAGTCGTCGGCCCTGATGAGACCGATGGCCGAGGACGGGGTCGAGTACGCTCTGGCCCTTGCCGCCGAAAGCAAGGTGGCCACCAAGGTGCTGATCAAGGAAGGCCCGGTGGTCGGGGAGATCAGCCGCACCGCCGAGGAGGAGGGTTCGGAGCTCATCGTGCTGGGGACCTCGTCGCTGAAGGGTATGAACCGCCTGTACATGGGCAGCGTCGCCAAGTCGGTGGTCAACCAGGCCCCTACCTCAGTGGTGGTCATCAAGCCGACCCCCGACGAAATCAAGTACGCTCTCTCCCTGGTCAAGGAAGTGAAGGAGGAGGCGCCCACCGTCCGGGCGGTCCGGGCGATCACCCGCACCAAGCAGTTCCGGGTCGGGGTGTACCTCTTCGCCATCTATATGATCAGCTATGCGGCGTTCATCCTGGCCGGCTCGTACGCCCGCACCTTCTTCAAGGAGCTGTTCGGGAACAACCTGAACATCGGCACTGCGTTAGGGATCGCACTCATCCTGGGCACCATAGTGCTGGCCGTCGGCTTCAACATCTACGCCAACCGCGCTGAGAAGAAGGGGGCCTGAAGATGGCCGAGATACAGCCGCTTTCGCTGGCCATCTTCATGATCATCACCGTGGCCACGCTGATCATATCGATCTACGCGTCGCGCCGGGTCCGTACCGCCGGCCACTACTATGTCGCCGGAGGTGGGGTCAAATGGTTCGTCAACGGCTTCGCCATCGCCGGCGACTACCTCAGCGCCGCGTCGTTCCTCGGCATCACCGGGCTCATCGCCTTCGCCGGGTATGACGGTTTCATCTACGCCATCGGCTTCCTGGCCGGCTGGATAGTCGCGCTGTTCCTGGTGGCCGAGCCGCTGCGAGCGATCGGCAAGTACACCTTCGCCGACGCGCTGACCAGCAAGTTCAAGAGCCGCCGGATCCGGCTCATGGCCGCCATATCGACCTTAGTGATCTCGGTCTTCTACCTGATACCGCAGATGGTCGGCGCCGGCTCCATCGTCGGTCCGCTGCTGGGCCTCGACTACGAGGTCGGGGTCGTCATCATCGGCGGACTGGTCGTGGTCATCGTCGCTACCGCCGGCATGGTCAGCACAACCTGGGTCCAGTTCATCAAGGGCTTCCTGCTGCTGATCGCGGTCATCGGCCTCACCGTCGGTGTCCTGGTCGTGGCCGGCCTGGGTCCGCTGGACTTCATCGGGACCATCATCAACGGCAACGTCACCCTGCCGACGGGGAAGGTCGTCTCCGGCGACGTGTTCATGTCCCCCGGGCTGAAGTACACCAATCCGCTGGACTTCATCTCGCTGGCCATCGCCCTTATCCTGGGTACCGCCGCCCTGCCGCACATCCTGATCCGGTACCTCACCGTGCCGAAGCCGTCGGACGCGAGGAAGTCGACGGTCGTGGCCATCGTGGTCATGGGCATATTCTATATGCTCATCCTGTTCCTTGGTCTGGGAGCCATCTACTTCTTCAACCTGGGACACCCCACGCTGAACCCGGCCGACGCCAACCTGTCGGCGCCCCTGCTGGCCAAGTACATCGGCGGTGACGCGTTCTACGCGATCATCTCTTCGATCGCCTTCGCCACCATCCTGGGCACCGTGGCCGGGCTGATCATGGCCTCGGCCGGAGCGATCGCCCACGATATCTACAAGGGAGTGCTGGGGAGGCAGGCCGACGAGAAGAAGTCCCTGTACATCTCCAAGATGACCGCGGTCGGCGTCGGCGTCGTCGCCATCGTCCTAGGCATCCTGAGCAAGGGGCAGAACGTGGCCTTCCTGGTGGGACTGGCGTTCGCCATAGCGGCCTCGGCCAACCTGCCGGCGCTGCTGTGCACGCTGTTCTGGAAACGGACCACCGAGAAGGGCATCATCGTGGGCATAGCGGCGGGTCTTGCGGCGTCCATCCTGCTCATCGTCATCTCCCCGACGATGATGGGTAGCGGGGCGTTCTTCTCGCTGAACAACCCGGGCATCGTGTCCATCCCGCTGGGATTCGCCGTCACCATGGGCGTCTCCCTGCTGGAAGGGCGCGCCGCCAACAATGCCAAGGGCGAGAAGGCCCCGACCTAAACCTCTTCCATGGCAGGGGGGCCGCCCCCGGCCGCCTTTCTTTAATTTAGGTCGATCCTGTGACTGCTAAGAACTCCTAATCTCTACTAATCTAGGAGCTCGGCGCCTATGCCAGAACACCGATGCTCTATCAAAAACGATTAGGGTGCTCACCGCACGTCGGTCTGGTCCCTCATGTCCCGCTTCTTCCGGTCGATCTCCTTCTTGATGTCCTCGATGGCCCGCTCCACCTCGACCTTCTCGTCCTCCAGGTCCTCCAGCTCATCCTCCAGCATGTTGACCTCGTCCTCGGGACGGCGGGCCATGGGCGGGGCATAAGGGTCCCAGGGGTTCATACCGGGGTAGAACACCTCCGGCGGTGCGCGGAACCGGGGGTCCATCCATGGCGGCCACCAGGGGCCCATCGGTCCGTATCGCCTGCGCCTTCTCCGTTCGTCCGATCCGCCTTGCATTGTCAAACCTCATGATTTTATTTGAGCTACCCACACATAAACTTCACAGTGTTCCTTGGGGGACCTATTGCCACAAACAACAGGGTTCAGACCATTTGGAATGTTCATCCTGCCTACGACTTGTTATTCATAATGAACTCGAGATAACCGATTTTACTGCCGATGAACGATCCGAAGCGACCGTCGGCAATCTGTCCATCTAGATAAGTTAGGAAATTGATAAGGATCTCCATCGCTCCACCATGTCGATCGCTTTGTGCTGGGAGACCCCGCAAAGGCCGTGAACGATGAAAAATGATACTCTCACTCATGAGATAAATTCGGACTAGACCACATCTCGTTCAGATATATGTTTAAAAAATAGAATGGTAGTTCAATTTGTACGATAAAAAGAGAATATGAAAGAATTAGGGGTTTGAACGGCCCTATCGATTTTCATTCAGAGCGCTATGCTCTCTCTGCATTGGTATGGCGATCCTATGCGGGAATAAGGATCAACTGACCCCTCATCTCACGGACCTTTACGTTCTTCATTTCCGGCGGTCCATCCCGCAGATGCTCGGTCGCTTTCATGATGTCTTGGAAAATGCCCTTCTGGGAGGCGTTCAATGCGGCCTCCGAGTCCCATACCGAGATGATGGTCGCCGAGTTGGGATCGTCCACCGAGAGAAGGGCCAGAATTCCCTTGAATCCTTCCACATCTTCTTTCGGAGCGTCATCGACGATCTTGAGTGCTTCTTCTCTCTTTCCGGACTTGAACTTCGTGTTTAACAACCTTGCATAGGCCACCTTGACCACCGCATTAACGTGGGCTCGACAGAGTATCAATATGTTTCTCAATGGATTATTGTAAAGATGCGCAAATATTGGTCAAAAATACGAGGCATACGGATCCTCTATGCTGCCAATGTTTCGAAGAATTAGTGGTGCGGCATTGACAGATGGTTCCTAAAAAAACCAGACCCGCCCTCTCACAAACCCCTGCCCATGTCCTTCGGTCCACAGGCCTCCCCACAAACATTGGTCATGAAATGTGGCCTCAGTGAGCCCACTCACTTTCAAGATAATCGAAAAGGAGTTTCAATGTGATGGTCTCCGCTCTGAGGGTGATCCCAACGCTTCACTTTCGGCCACCTCCCCCCGTAAACTAGGTCAAGGATCAGCCCGGTCCCCCGCCTCATGAGAATGGACAGTATCAGACAGGACGCGAGCTGGAACAATTATCGAAAGGCGCTGGGCAAGGAGGACCGAGAAGCGTTCGATGAGATGATCCGCATAGCCCAGACCCACGCTCCGGCCATGGGGTCGTCAACTCTCGCTCGAATGGAGTGGATGATCCTGGCCATTCTCCTTGAGCAGGAGAAGGAGATCGGCCGCCTCCACCGCACCGCATCATTGTGATGCGAACTCTCATCCTAGCAAGATCGAGCTCGATGGCCATAAAATATTTCAAGCCCCCTCTCTAAAATCAAAAGGGAACCATGACGCAGGAAGCGATGTCGGTACCAAATGAGATGGAAGCGATCAAGCGGATCATCGGCGATTGGGATGCGGCTGTGACCATCACCCTGCCCGACGGCACCAGGGTGGAAGGGACCGGAACATGGACGGCCAGGGAGATATCGATGGGGAAGGGCATCCACACATTGATGAAGCTCAACGCCGGGGGACGGGCGATGGAAGAGAACGATCTGTGGGGCTATGACCGAGGAGGGCGGAAGGTGCACCTCCTGAGCATCACCTCCGATGGTACGGTCCACGACCACTCAGGGAACCTGAGAGATGATAACATCCTGTTCCTGAGGTGGGAAGGTATCGTGGACGGAAGACCGGCCTCGGAGGAGATCACCATTGAATGGCTATCCGCCAGTGAGATCAAGGTTCTCTCGATCGACTACCTAGAAGAGAAGGCCCAGACCAAATTCGCGATCACCATGAAACGACAGTGATCTGATCGTTGTTAGTTCGTAGTTCCCCCTCCACTCTGCTCCGAGCATCGTGTGACGTCGTTGAAGAGGGCGCTGATCGGACCGACCGCACCGCCGGGCCGTCCGGCATTGGCATGACCATACGCTCTAACCCGTACAGCTCATCGAATAGCGAAGGAACGGTCTCTCTCGATGGCCAGAGATACTTTCGTTCCTCAATGCCTTCAGAGAGCCGCTCACTCCTTCCAGTTGTACGAGGGGTGGACCACCTCGTCCCGGCCGTGCCGCAGCGCCGAGGTCATGATATCCTCGGCCTCGGGCGCCCGCATGGGGTTCGGACCGAGCTCGGTGATCTTCTTGACGAAGTCGCCGACGACCTCCACGAAGCGCTGTGATTCGTCCGGATTGACCCACTCCACCATGAACCGCTCGGTATCGAAGCCCAGCTGCTCGAGCACCCGGGTCAGCAGGGCCATGCGGTTCTTGGTGCGCACATTGCCGCCCATGTAGTGGCATTGGCCCTCCTTGCCCCCCAGGATGAGAACGCCGTCGACGCCCCGGGACAGGGCCCGCAGCACCCACTCCGGGTCCACCCGGGCCGAGCACGGCGTGCGGATCAGACCAAAGTGGGCGTCCATCTGCAGGCGCTTGAGCCCGGCCAGGTCGGCCGCGGGGTAGGCGCACCAGCTGCAGGCGAACACCAGGATGGCCGGGAACGGCTCCCTGGTCTCCAGCAGCCCCTTGGAGAACTCATCGATCTCGGCGACCAGTTCTTCGTTGGAGAAGCCTTCCAGGTTCATGGCCCCGGCCGGGCAGGCGGCCACGCAGGCGCCGCAGGCCTTGCACTCCTTGCGGTCGACCTGGGCGATGCGGTGGTTCGGCCCCGTCTCCTTGAACGAGATGGCCCCCTGGCGGCAGGTCGAGGCGCAAACGCCGCAACCGGAGCAGAGGTCCTCGCGGACCACTGCGCCGGGCACCTGGTCCGAGGGCCGCATCTTGCGGGAACGAGCGACCGACATCGAGAGCATGTTCTGGGCCTTCTGAGTGGCAGAGATGGCGTCCTGGGAATGGATCCAGGCGACCTGCTCACGGAGGTTCACCTGCTCGACCATGTACTGGTTCAGGCCGGCCCCCTTGGCCGCCTCGCGGAACTGGTCGAGATAGATGCGGGGGGAGCAGGCAGCGATGACCAGGCGGTCCAGGTTGTGCTCCTTGACCTTATCGGAGATGCGCTGCGACGATTGAGGAGAGCACATGAAGCGATCCTCCTCGACATAGGCGACGTCGTCCAACGCCTTGGCGAACTCCCTCAGCTTCCCGAAGTCGAGAAGGCCGTCGATGGTCTCACCGCAATCGCAAAAGAACACTCCGATTCGGGGGGCTGTCGAGTCCATTTTGGTACCGCCATGCTAAGCTGTAGCTAGGATGTCCAATGGACAAGGATATAATAAGATTAACCGCCTGAATCGAAGAAATACGGAAGGGTTTTCCGGTGGACCGAGGCGCTTTCCACATCTTGTTGACACCACGCCTGGGCAAAATTAAAAAGGAAGGGGTTGGAAAGGTGTTCAGGCCTTCCACAGACCGTGGACGTTGCACCACTCGCGGACGGTGAAGGTCGTCGCCTTGGTGGAGAACTCCGCTTCCGGCTTCATGCCCGGCTTGAGATAGGCGCGGCAGGCCTTACCGTCGGCGATGACCTCGATCCATTCGATGTAGTGCTTCTCCTCCATGGGGTGAGGGACGCTGCCGATCTTGACCAGGATGCCGGTGGCGGTCTTCTCGACGACCGGTACGTGCTTCTCCTTCGACGCGTCGGTGGTGTTCTCGACCTGCCGGACCATGGGCTGGCCGTCGCACACCATCGTTCCGATGTTGGCATGCACTACTTCGATCATGTTCCCGCACACGGTGCACTTGTAGATCTCGTTCAAAGCTGTCATTTGATTTCACCTAATATTCTTCGCATTGCCTCTGATAAAAAGCTCGTGGATGGTCGCAGGACGGGCATAGCTCGGGCGGCTCGATGCCGTAGTGCATGAAGCCGCACTCGCGGCAGACCCACCAGATGGGCTGGTCCCGCTTGAAGGCGGTGCCCGACTCGACGACCTTCAGCAGTTTGGCGTAGCGCTGCTCGTGATGCTCCTCGGCCCGGGCGATGGCCCTCATCCGGGTGGCGATGTCGCCGTAGCCCTCGGCGTCGGCGGTGTCGGCGAACTCCGGGTACATGGTGGTGTGCTCGTAGTTCTCCCCGGCGATGGCCGCCCTCAGGTTCTCGGAGGTCTTGCCGTAGGCCACCGGCATCTCCGCCTCGACCAGGACCTTCTCGAACTGGCCCTGGGCCTTCAGCTTGGCCAGGTACTTGTACAATTGGGACGCGTGCTCCTTCTCCTGGTCCGCGGTCAGCTGGAAGACCTCGGCGATCTGCTCGAAGCCTTCCTTGCGGGCCACCGACGCGAACATGGAATAGCGGTTCCTAGCCTGGCTCTCCCCGATGAAGGCCTTTGCTAGGTTCTCGATGGTCTTGCTCATTCTTCCTCTCCGGGCGCTATTAGCCGATTTTGCCTATATAATTTAAATGCCGGAAATGTTCCGGCCGCTGGACCTACTTGCCCAGCAGCTCCTCCACTTCCTTCTGGCCGCGCTTCAGCTCCTCGGCCTGCTCCTGGTCCAGGCGCAGCAGGAGGGTGGTGAACTCGCCCACGTGGGTCTTCTCCTCCTTGGCGATGTCCAGCAGGACCGCCCGGACGTCGGGGTTGGCGCTCGAGGCGGCCATCTGCTCGTACAGCGAGATGGCGTCAAGCTCGGCGATGACCGCCGCCCTCAGGATCTCCAGGTCGATGTCGCCCTTCTTTACATTTGCTAGTTCATTCGGTATTTTGGACATCATGTGAAACGACCGGGCCGCGATATCAATACGATTTTAAAAATGAGACGCCTGATCGAGAGGGCTCACAGCGCTAACTTCTTCCCGGGGAAGGGGGCGGTCCGCAGCCTCGCCCGGACGGTGAGCAGCTCGTTCTTGAACGCTCCCTCCGCCGTGGACGGATCGACGTCATAGGGGAGGGAGTAACACCGGGCCATGCGCTGCCTGCCCTCGGTCCGGAAGTCCATGCAGATCGATTTCTCCAGCACCTCGAGGTTCAGGTCCTCCTTCCTTACCTGCGGCAGGCGCTGCTCGAACACCAGCTCGGTGCGGTCGTCGGACAGGTACATCTGGTGCTCCGGGATGATATAGGACATGGCGGGCTGGCCCATTCGTTCCACTCCTTTCTTGAATGGGACGTGAGAGCCAGGAATATTAGAAATCTGCCGAGGACCCGCGATCGTGGAAGGGTGTCACATGTATTCCGACCCGTTCTCGGTGCCCGGCTCGGTCGACCGCATCGAGCGCAGCCCGTCCTCGAACTTGATCATGCGCAGGTCGAACTCCCCCTCGGTCTTCTGCACGCTCAGGCACAGGTTCTTTCCGCGGGGGGCGATGGTGTTGCTCTCGTTCGAAGTTGATCTCCGGCACAGGGACGCGTCCAGCTCGAACACCTCGGCCACCTTGAGGCCCATCTCGTAACGGTCCAGGCACTCGTTGCCGGAGGTATGGTAGATGCCCCGTGCCCCGTGCTCGATCATGGTCATCAGGACCTTGGCGCAGTGCGGCGCGTAGGTCGGACTGGAACGGCGGTCGGTGAACAGGCCGAGAGGTCGGTCGGCCCGCAGCTCCCCCAGCGCCCAGGTGGCGAAGTTCGGTTTCTCCGCCAACCGGTTCCAGCCGTATAGGGTGGCGATGCGGCAGACGATGTTGCGATAGTCGGCGTCGACGGTGAGGCGTTCGCCCTCCAGTTTCGTCTTGGCATAGATGCTCTGGGGATCGGGGGTATCGAACTCGTAGTAATGCTCCCCCTTCTCGCCGTTGAAGATCGCGTCGGTGGAGATGTACATCAGCGGGATATTGGCCAGCTTGCAGCTGGCCGCCACGTTCAGGGTGCCCTCCGCGTTAACGGCCCAGGCGTCCTGGGGGTGGTTCTCGCAGTAGTCGAGATCGGTGAGCCCGCCGGCCAGGATGACGAAGTCCGGGCGGAGGTCGTTGATGGTGCGGCGCACCTCGTTCTCGTCCCGCACGTCCAGATGCACCAGGTTCGCGGTGCCCAGCTTCTCGTCCTGATCGTGATACGTCGCGGTTACGCCCCAGCCCCGGCCGGTGGCCTCCAGCACCACATACTGACCGAGCAGCCCGGTCCCACCGATCACCAGTAACTTGTTCACGACATGACTATACATGGCGTGGGTCAAAAAGCTTGCATAGCGGGAAGGGGCCTTTTTTGATCCATGTTCGGGTCAGGACCTCTATGCCCAGCGGCCTAAGGTGTCTACTCCTTCGACCTCTGGCCCAAAGAGCAATCGTGAACTACCCCGCACTTGCGGGCGGGGCTTCTTGCTTCAACCACTCGGCTTGCGCCATCGCTTGATGGCGTAGAGGTCGAATGTCCACAAGCGTAAGTTCCGGTCGTTCCGACCGTACATTCTCAATACCTCTGTGGAGGATATTGATGGAAGCGTTATGATCACGTGATAGTGACAGCCCACAGTAAGGGCAGTCGTGACGTCTATCGCTAAGTGATTTAGGAACCGGTTTACCGCAGCTAGAACATTCCTGAGTGGTTCCTCTCGGATCGACCTGAACGAACAGCTTACCAGCGTTTTCAGCTTTGTAAGCGAGTTTATCGTTGAAGCTTCCCCAAGAAGCATCAGATATGCTTCTCGCCAGTCTGCGGTTCTTGACCATTATGCCTGGCTGTAATTTCTCAGTCACGATGAGATCGTAATTGTTGACGTACTCTCTCGATACCTTGTGCTGAAAGTCGTTACGTTTATTCTGAACTCTTTCGTAAGTTCGAGCTACGACGATGCGTTGCTTCTCGCGATTGTTCGATCCCTTCTGCTTCTTAGAAAGGCGTCGTTGCTCTCTTCTTAGCTTTTTCAGAGCTTGCTTTAGATGCCGAGGGTTCTCGACCTCGTGGCCGTCGCTGTCTACGATGTACGATGCTAGGCCGACATCGAGACCGACGGCCGTCTCGACCTCAGTGAGCTCGAAGTCCCTTGATCCATTGTCGACGATTATGTAGGCATACCACTTGCCCGAGGGCATGTGCTTGATCGTCACCTGCTTGATCTCCCCGACGATCTCTCGGTGCAAGCGAATCGGAATGTCTCCGATCTTCGACAGGTGTAGAAGACCGAACTTATCGTTCTTAGGCAGGAGCTTGAATCCTGATTGATTATAAGTGAAGCTCCTGAAACGATGTTCGCTTTTGAAACGAGGTTTACCGACTTTCCTTCCGCGTTTCTTCATTTCTTCGAGAGCAGCGAGATTGGCGAAAAGCCGAACAACTTCGTACTGAAGTGTTTTCGAGTAAACTGTTTCCAGATCTTTGTCCGCCTCCTTCCAGACCGGCAGCAGGTTCTGAAGAGTTCGGCGATCATGCTCGCCGGCGTTGTACGTTTCCAGTAAAAGATTATACGTGAACCGACACACTTCCGTCGTCCACAATAGCTCATGCTCCTCCTCTTTATTGGGATAGATGCGGCACTTGTGGGCGATCGTGTCAGTGCACCGAATCTCTTGATGGCTTTCATATATAAACGTCGAACGGGGAGGTGTCCGAAAGTGCTCACGCTCGCTCTCATCCCCCAGCTATCGCAGAGGGACTTCCCGCTCGGATATGTTAAAATATCGCCACATATATCGAGCAACGATACTGGTGTTCCCATGGTCGAGGATAACAAGAGCTCCTTCAGCCGCGCCAACGGCATCATCCTGATCATTCTGGCCAGTTTGGCCATGATGGTCATGTTCATCGAAATTATGCTCGTCCCCGCCCTTCCGCTGATCGCCCAGGACTTCCCCGGCGATACGGAATGGATCTCCTGGGTACTGTCCATATATCTGCTGGTGGGGGCGGTGGCCACCCCCCTGGTGGGCCGACTGGGGGACATCTACGGCAAGAAGCGGGTCCTGGTCGCGGTCATGGTGGTCTACCTGATCGCCCTGGTGGGCTGCGGCTTCTCCCTGGACATCTCCCAGGCCATCTTCGGTGAGAACAACATCTTCGTCCTGCTGTTCTTCCGGGGCCTGCAGGGCGTCGGCATTCTGGAAATCCATGCCGAGGGGACGGCAGTAGAAGGGATCATAGGCGAGGTTGGTTGCCATCCTCCTGCTTTCTCCCTGCGATTCCTTGCAGTGTCCCATGAAAAGTATCACG
>CAYZEV010000013.1:0-55743 GCA_964477865.1 uncultured Methanomassiliicoccaceae archaeon
CTCCGGGGATGGGCTGGGATGAGTACATCTTGGTGTTGAAATAGGGGGGTGAGGTGAGGGCCAGATTGATCGCTCCTTCCTCCAGCTCCTCCATCGAGACGGCGCTCCGGCAGATCACCTCCTGTCGGGTGCCCAGGACCTCGAGGGCCGCTCTCTCCGGGGTCGGAGGAATCGGATCTTCCAAATTGGCCAGGCGGCTCAAGGAGGCTAGGTCGAAACGCTGCTGGCCACTGCCGGATATGGTCATGGGCACCCTCTCCTCACGGACCAGCCGGTGGAGCTGGCGGACCGTTGTGCCGAGATACCTGGCGGCCTCCCCGGCCGACAGATACCTTCTTTCGCTGTAATCTGGATTGACCTTAGCTTCCTCCACCAAGGACCTCTGGTCTTAACGATTGGAGGGGGGGCCAGTTAAGCCTTTTGCTTCCCTTGTGCCCTCTGGTCGAAGTTGGAGGTTACATGAAAACCCAATCCCTCAATGTCATAGATGGATACGTAAGGAAAGGGCCTTTCGGCAAGTAGGTGTAGCGGATGCTGCACCCCGGGGGTATCTTGTGTCAAATCTGTCCAATCTATCAGTATGGTGAATCGATTGGAGTATCGTACATAGCAAGGTGCCATATTGTTACATTTTTTTACATGAACACTTTGTTTTTCTATACAAAGGGTTATTTTCAATATCGGTACTATGGCCGACATTGACCCGCCTGATGGTCTTCATCGATGAGAGTGGAACTACGTCATATACCGACAGACTGTTCACGACAGCTGCTGTTTGGTGTGCTCCTACCACGAGGGAGGGTTACCAAAGCGTCCTGAAGCCCACAGCAAGGTGCGTTTGGGAAACGATAGAGAAGCGTTTTGGCAAGAAACAAAATGAAATCCACTATGCTTCTGGACTAAAGAGGTACGCTGGCGAGTTATTGGCAATACTGGAAGCAGAATGCCACCAGGACACGACCATTATTAGAAATGGAAATTATTGGCCAGGCCATCCGGTGGCTTACACGGTAGCAACATTTCATCCGAATATCGAGAGCCAGATAGCAAGAGGCACTGTGAGTTTTGACTGTACTTTGAGATCGAGGGCGATCGTTTCTCTCCTTCGACCGCTGTTCCTCTATAGGGGCGAAGAAAAATTCGATGTGAGCGTCATTCTAGATGATAACATATGGAAACAGGCAATGGACCACTGTTCCCGTCACATTGAAGACAATCTAAAGAAAGAGGGCATCTCAATCTCTTTCTCTTGTGAATCCAGTAGAAAGGCAAGTGGCCTTCAACTAGCAGACCTAATCGTCGGTATAACGAAAGATTACTACACCAGTGGTAATGGCCAAAGGTGTATGATCGGGTTGTGTACAACTCCATCCACCATCTAGGAAGACTTATGCCGGACGGCGTAAGTCCACTAAATTAAAAATGTGGTAAAACGGAATGGGGGCGGGGCTCGTTACCATTCACAGATGGGTCATTGACCCACCCACCATTTTTGTAATTTGGGTCGGGTTGTTCTTCCTTTACCCCAAAGGAGCAAAGCACCTCCTCAACCCGAATCATATTATCTACTAATGGTTTAAATATGTTTCTTAATACGCAACGCAACTCAGTAATATTGTGCTATGTCCTAGAGATTAGATTCTCTGGATAGGTGCATCCTATATTAACCATCTGGCAATATTTAACGGCTTGGTTTTCGGCCACCTCCCTCCGCAAGGCACCTAAATGAACGACCCTAACCGCATGTATGCTCCAACATCAGGAGTGTATCAATAAGACCGTTCCCTGCCCCAAGTGCGGCTTCGAACAAAAGGTGAGGTTCCGTTTCAAAGATATGGTCCTAGACGACCAATGTATTCAATGTCGGGTGTCATTACGATTTAAACAGAAGCATCATGGTGAAGGGGTCAAGACCGCTTGGGACGATTAACCGATCATCGAATGCAATCCCATCCCCCTATACCCATTTCTTCGTTTGATTAGATAATGTCCTTGACCCCAATGTGACATAGACCTAACGAGATCTCTGCCGATGAAACCGTCCGGATGAGCCCTTTGGAGCCTAGGCGTCATTCTTGACAAGGTAGGCGGACTCTATCGCCATATAGGCCAGCGTCCACATGGCCAAGTTGATGTTGACCGTGGTGCTCCCGCCCCTCAGCAGGCCGGCCTCCAGTTCCACCATGACCTCGGTCTTCCCGTCGGCCCGGGGGCTGAAGTTGTGGGTGGTCCGTATTCCCTCCCTGGTGCCCAAGGTCACCAGCCGAACGTCCTCGACGTCCTCCACGACCTCGTCCGGAGCGTAGTTCACCATCTCCAGCGATCCCCCCTGCATGAACGGCTTGGCCTTGTCGTCCAGGTTCCGCACTATCCTGTACAGATCCTTGTTGGGGACCTCCAGAAGGAAGTTCCGTACACCTTTGGCCAAATCTGGTACCTCCGCTCCGGTGGAGAAAACAGGTGTACCCTAAAATAAATATGGGCCTGAGTTCAAGCGGCCGTCCGAGAGAAAGCTGATGAACGTTCCGCTCCAAGGTAGGTCCATGAAGCTGAGCGAGGAGTTGGCCGAAAGGGTGATCGATGGCATGGGTGAAGAGGAGAAGAAGGACCTCATCCTGAAGCTGGGCGATTACCTCATCACTTCCCTGGGCCGGGAGGACCGCAAGGAGCTGATGTTCCGCATGATACCGTCCATCGTGGAAAAGATGCTCGATGGCCTGGACCCTCAGGAGAAGGCGGCCCTGGTCCGTCAGCTCATGCCCGGGATGATGGACCTGCTCATGGGACCTCCGAAGCGTTGAACGGGCTCAGCCGTAGCCGTCCTGCTCGTAGGATATCTTCTTGGACCGCAGCGCGCAGGCGGCCTGGTGACGGATCATATCCTTGATGGTGTTCCTGAGCACGGTGGCGTTGGTCTCCCCGATTATCTCACCCAGGAACCGGTCCCGACAGAAGAGTTTGAAGGTGGGGGTGCCCACCACGCCGTACTGGAGGGCGATGTCAAGATTGGCCTGGGCGTCCACCTTCGCGAACACGGCCTCCTCGGAAAGCTCGTGGGCAAGCGACTCGTAGACCGGTTCCATGGCCTGGCAGATCTCGCAGTTCTCCAGGTAGAACTCCACGATCACTAGCTTATCCGTATTGTTGACCAATTGTTGGAACGACTGGTGGTCCAATTCCAGAACTCCTTTGCTGATGATGAGCGGGCCGATGTCCATGATCTCTCCAACCTCCTTCCAAGTTGCTAGAAAGAATTGTCAAGGACCCATGATAACTTTTTCGAAAAACCCCTCACTCTGGCGGCTCCTTCCTGCCGCCGTAACGGGGGAGGTGCTCCACCCGGTACTCGTGCCTCGGCAGGTCGACCGAGAAGATGTGGACCACCGGCGCTGTGTCCGGCTTGGAGTACTCCTCGGCCATGGTGATGGTCTGGGTGGGGCATACCTCCACACAGGTGTTGCAGGCGATGCACCGGTTCCTCACCACCGTCTGGGTCTTAGCGTCCTTGTTCGTGGTGATGGCATTGGTGGGACAGCTGCGCTCGCACTTCCGGCAGAAGATGCACTTGGACATGTCGTAAAGGACCCGACCGCGGTTCCCCGGAGGGAGCTGGGCCGGCTCCTTTGGATATTTGGTGGTGAACGGCCGGTGGAAGAGGTTCTTCAGCGAGGAGGACAGCATGGACATGGCATCACCGGTCCGTGCAACAGATGCAGGGGTCCACCGATACCGTGATGGTCGGCACGTCCGCGAGCTGGCAATTGGGCAGCATGGCCAGCAGGGCCTGCACGTTCATGAACGCCGGCGTCCTCAGCTTGGTGCGGTCCAGGGCCAGCGAGCCCTTGGCCCTGATGTAGTACATGAGCTCGCCGCGGGGCGCCTCCACCCGGGAGAACGATTCCCCGGTGGGGTGCCCTTTGAGCTGCACCGCCACCGGTCCGTCCTTGAGGAGGGGCAGGCATTCCTCGATCAGGTCCACGGCCTGCACGCACTCGTCCATGCGGACGACCATGCGCGCGTAGCAGTCGCCCTCCTCCCGGACCACTGGGGAGAACTTGAGCATGGAGTAGGCGGCGAAGCCGTCCTGGCGGACGTCCTGGGCGATGCCCGAGGCCCTCGATACCGGCCCCACCGCGCCCCATTCCGCCGCCACCGGGCGGGGGAACCTGCCCACGCCCCTGGTCCGCTTGCCCAGGGTGCTGTCCTTCTTGAAGATGCGCTGCAGCTCATCCAGCCTCGGCCTCAGCAGGCCCATGGTGCTCTCGATGTCCTTGACCAGCTCGGGGGTCAGGTCCCTCTTGACCCCGCCCACCACGTTGACGCTGTAATGCACCCGGTTGCCGGAGATGCGGTTCACCAGCATCATCACGAACTCGCGCTCCCGGAAGCACTGCATGAACAGGTTCTCGTAGCCGACCGCCTCGGAGATGTGGCCGAGGGCGAGCAGATGGGAGGTGAGCCGCTGGCATTCCATCAGGATGGTGCGGATGAGCTTCGCCCTCTCCGGCACTTCCGCCTTGTAGATCATCTCCATTCCCTGACAGTAGGCCGAGGAGTGGTGAAAGGAGCAGATGCCGCAGACCCGCTCCGCCAGATATTGGGACTTCCTATAGTCGAGCGATAGCGCATATTCCATGCCCCGGTGGTTGTAGCCCTGATTGAGCTCCGCTCCTACGACCTTCTCCTCCTCCAGGGTCAGCTTGATGTTCACCGGTTCCAGGAACGCGGCGTGCTGCGGACCGAACGGTATCACCGTGGCCTTAGCCATTGCTCTCACCTCCTTTGACCTCGGCGGCTCGCTTCTTCCGGAGAGGAGCTACCATGCTCTTGCCGGGGACCAGGAACAGACCGGGCTGCACTCCCTTGTAATGAAGACCGAACAGATCGACGACCTCGCGTTCCATGTTCAACGCCCCCTTGTAGATGTCGACCACCGAGTCGACCTCCCATTCCGGAAGGATGGTGAACCGGAAGTTGACCATATGGCCGGCCCGATCGAACAGGTATATCAGCTCGATGGTGCCGTCCTCGTTCTCTCTCGCTGCAATCGTTATCATCCGAGCGCCGCTCGATGTCAGTTCCTGGGTCTTCGCCCGGACGGAGCGGAAGGCTTCCCGATCGAATTCCTGGTTCGGCATGATATCTGTGGTCATCTGGCTTCCTCCTTCGACCGCTCCGCTTCCTCCACCTTCTTGTCCCAAAGAGAAAGGGCCAGGACGAACCCGTCGATCAGCGCTTCCGGCCGCGCCGCGCAGCCAGGGATGTACACGTCCACCGGGATCACCTTGTCCACCCCGCCATTGACATTATAGCAGTTATGGAACGGCGCTCCCGTGGAGGCGCAATCGCCACAGGCCACCACGAGCTTCGGCTCCGGCGTCTGTTCGTAGAGGTTCCGGAGCCGGTCCTCGCACTTCTTGGTCACCGGGCCGGTTATGAGGAGGATGTCGGCGTGCTTGGGGTTCGCCCGGTTCACCCCACCGAACCTCTCCACGTCATAGCGGGGAGTGAGCAGGGCCCACACCTCCAGGTCGCAGCCGTTGCAGGAGCCTGTGTCAAAGTGCAGTATCCAGGGCGATCTTTTCCTCAGCGTCTCGACTAATCCCATCACATTAACCCCCGGAAGATGAACAGCGCCAAGAGATTGATCGCCACCAGGCCGATGCCAACGGTGAGCATGAAGATGACCATCCTTTCCCGGGTCAGCCGGGCGGTGATATTGTCGAGAATGATGGTGACGAACAGGGCCAGGAAGGCGATGGCCACCTTGCCGAGCAGGGAGACCGCGGCATTGTCGCTCCAGATGAACAGGGTGAAGAGACCATAGATGAACGCCAGCTGGAACCAGCGGGCCGCTTCCATGATCGCCAGGTAGGGGCCGGAGTACTCGATGTACGGGCCGGTGATGAGCTCCTGGTGGGCGGTCGGGATGTCATAGGGGGACTTCTCCAGCAGGATGACCAGCACCGGGACCAGGGCCAGGAGGGCCAACGGCAACTGGAGCAGTAGACCGCCCCCGATATCGCCGACCAGGAAGGAGGACTCCAGGCCGATGGCCAGGATGACCAGGAACAGGACCGGCTCGCAGGCGAAGATGGCCAGGAGCTCCCGCTGCCCTCCCAGATAGGAGTAGGGAGACCGGGCAGAGAACGCCCCCATCACCAGGCAGGCCGAGCCGGCCCCGGAGACGAAGAAGGCGATCAGCAGGTCCCCGCCGGCCACGAACAGGGCGAAGGCGGCGGCCTGGAACAGCAGGGCTGCCCCGGCGAACACCACCTGCAGGTTGCTGATGAGGATCGGCCGCTTCAGCAGCAGCTTGCCCATGTCGTAGAAAGGCTGGACGATCGGCGGTCCTTGGCGGTTCTGCAGACGGGCGGTCAGCTTGCGGTCGATGCCGATACTCAGCCCCACCACCAGTGGCACGACGATGATGAGCAGGACCTGGAACAGCAGCGTCCCCAGGTCCATCACAGCACCTCCAGGACGAGGGGGGTGAGCAACAGGGCGATGACCAGGAGCACTCCGGCCCCCTCGGCCACCCGGATGGCCCGCGAGACCGTGCCCTCGCCCAGATAATAGTTGCTACGGGACTCGAAGTGGAAGTCCTCCCCGCAGGCGTAGGGGGTCGATATCTGTTTCTTGGCCGGTCGGACCAGGAATCCCAGCCCGATGAAGATCAAGGCCACCAGGAGCAGGAACAGGAAAACCGGGAACTCCCCGGCCGCGGTGAACAGGGTCAGATCGTCCGTTCCGATGGGCAGGGAGAAGGCGCGGTCGATGAACGGGAATATCAGATAGCGGAGGACCGGGCCTATCAATGCGGACAGGGCCACCGCTCCCACCATGAGCGCCCCAAGGGTCCATTTGTAGGTCCTGGGCAGCGGGTCGTCCCGCCACCGGACCGGCTTCGCTCCCGGTTCCGCCGAGAGGATGGTCCCGATCCATTTGAAATAGAAGACGAAGGTGCCGGCAAATCCGGCCCCCAGCAGGAAGATCAGGAAGGGGAAGGAGACCGCCGCCTCGCTGATGAGCCACTTGGAGGCGAACATCCCGAAGGGGGGGAGCACGATGGTGATGATGCCGATGAAGATGGCCAGGGACACGAAGGGCATGGCCGTCCGCATCCCCTGCATGGACTCGATGTCCTCGCTGCCAGTGCCCTCCTTCGCCGCGCCCACCGACAGGAACATCAGGGCCTTGGAGATGGCATGATAGAGGAGAAGGATCACCGCCGCGGTGATGGCCAGAGAGGTCGATATGCCCACGCACATGGTCATGAGGCCGAGGTTCCCCACCGTGGACCAGGCCAGCACCCGCTTGGCATTGCTCTGGGTTATCGCCAGCAAGGACGCCACCAGGAACGACGCGCCCCCCACCAGGGCGATGATCCAGTTCAGGGAGGTGGCCGCCACGAAGCTCGGCGACATCCGGAGGAGCAGGTACACGCCCAGGTTGACCATGGTGGCGCTGTGCAGCAGCGCCGACACGGGAGTGGGGGCGACCATCGCGCCCAGCAGCCAGGACTGGAAGGGGAGCTGGGCGGACTTGGTGAACGCGGCGACCGCGAAGAGGGACAGAGGCAGCAGGGACAGTCCGGCCAGGCCCGCCACCGGCAGGTCGCTGAGGGCCGTTGAGCCATAGTAGTGGAAGGATAGGACCGCCCCGGTGATGAACAAGAGACCGCCGCCCAAGGTTATGATGAGCGCCCATCGCGCCGCTTTTTTCGCTTCCTCCGTTCCGGTGTGGCCGATGAGCAGGAACGAGCAAAGCGTGGTCACGTCCCAGAACAGGAACAGCCACAGCATGTCGTTTGAGAACACCGCCCCGTTCATGGCCCCTAGGAACAGGAGCACGGCCGCGAAGAACCGGCCCTGGCGGGGATCGTGCTCCATGTAGCGCAGGGCATAGATGGCGATGATCGAGCCGATGATGGAGGTTATGAGCGCCATGATGACGCTCAGGCCGTCGATCAGGATGGCCGGGCTGGCCTCGGCGAAGTTCAGCCAGTTGTCCAAGGCGAACGCCAGTACCAGGTTGGCCACGGCAAAGACCATGACCCAGGGGCTGCGGATGCGCCATCCTATGTACACGAAGACGAAGAGCAGGAGGAAGTCAAGGACGATGAGCGCCGGGCCCAGGGGGAACAGCTCGTGGGCCTCTATGACCAGGACCGAGGTCGAGCTTGACGCCATGTAGAGCAACAATCCGATCGCGGACAGGGAGATGACGGCCGATAGAATGGCCACCGTCCACAGCAGGACCGCTCGCTTCCGCTGTACCAGAACGACCAGCCCGCCCAGGACGGGGACCAGTATGAGTATTACTGCCAGTAAAGCTCCTGCGTTCATCCTTACCTCAGTTTAATCAAGGTCTTTGTATTCTTATCTTCGCAATGGGCGTCGTAGGTGGACGATGATTCGTTCTCCGGTTCGAACGCGCCCTGAAAATGTATAATAACCCAGTCTCCGATGTGATGGGCATGGAGGATAGCTCGATTGCAGACGGATTGGTACAGGGGAAGAACCTCCTCCTGGCTACCGATGGCAAGCCTCATTCTGCCAAGGCCATCAAGTACGCGATAGAGCTGGCCAAGCTGACCTCATCCAAGCTTTTCATCATCTACGTGGTCAGCCCCAAGAACGAGGCGGAGAAGAAGGACCTGATCAAGGAGGGCCTAGAGCGCCTCCAGGAGCTCAAGGGCCAGGCGGCCAAGAGCAATGTGGAGGTCACCACCCTGCTGGAGGGCGGCTCCCCATACCAGACGATCATATCCACCGCCGATCGCATCAAGGCCGGGGCCATCATCGTGGGGACCTCGGGGAAATCGGCCCTGGACCGCGTTCTCATCGGCTCGGTCTCCGAGTTCGTGGTGCGCAACTCCAGTTGCTCGGTGATCGTCGTGAAGTAACTGCGATCACTTGTTGAGCTTCGCTTCCATCTTCCCGACGGCGACCATTATCCCCTGGATGATGGCCTGGGGGCGGGGCGGGCAGCCGGGAATGTACACGTCCACGGGCAGGACCTGGTCCACGCCGTTCAGCACGGCGTAGGAATCACGGAAGACGCCGCCGGAGATGGCACAGGAGCCCAGGGCGACGACCAACTTCGGCGATGGGGTGGCATCATAGGTCTGCAGTAAAGCGTGCAACATGTTCCGGGTGACCGGTCCGGTGACCAGCAGCATGTCGGCGTGGCGGGGGGAGGCCACGATGTGCAGCCCGAAGCGCTCGATGTCATGGATGGCGTTGGTGAGGGAGTTCACCTCCACCTCGCAGCCGTTGCAGGAGCCGGCGTCGACCTCCCGGATGGACAGGGACCGGCCGAACACATCCCGTATCTTCGCTTTCAGCTCCTCGCCCAGCTTCTCGCTCTCCTCATCCATGGCGGTACACCATCCTCAGCTGTTCCTTGCTCTTCGAGGCTAGCTCGAACTCCTTGCCCATGCGGATCGCTTCCGGGCAGGAATCGGCGCAGGCGGAGCAGAAGATGCACCGTTCCAGGGTGATCTCCAGCCCCTCCGGAAGGACGGTGATGGCCTGGGTCGGGCACACCTCCGCGCAATGGCCGCAACGGTCGCACTTGTCCATGTCCACGACCGGAGCTCCCATGAAGGCATCGTAAAGCTCGACCTTCTCCTGAGGATACCTTTTCGTCTGGACCCCTCGCTTGAGCACTCCGAGCTTTAGGAACTTGAACATCATCTCACCTCACAGATCGTTTCCTGAATAGGACAGGTTGAAGCTCTTGTTTATCAGCGGGAAGTCCGGGACGATGTTGCCCAGGACGGCCTGCTCCATCGACAGCCAGTTGCTGAAGGAGGCGTCCCGGACCTTATGCCGGAAGGGCATCCCCGTACCGGCCATGATCCAGTGGACCAGTTCCCCCCGCGGCGATTCCACCAATGAGAACGCCATGCTGCCGGCGTGGATGGTCCCGACCTCGGTGCGGAACGGACCGGAAGGCATGGCGTCCAGGGCCTGCTCGATGAGGGAGAACGATTCCCGCACCTCGTCCATCTTGAGCCTCATGCGGGCGTTGACGTCCCCGGCGGTCTGCCTGGGCACCAGGAAGTTCAACCGGCCGTAGGCGGCGTAAGGATGGTCCCTCCGCACGTCCCGGTCGATGCCGCTCGCCCTCGCCACCGGACCGACCACGTTGAACTCCCGGGCCAGCTCCCTGGTCAGGACCCCGGTGGTCTCCACCCGGTCCAGCATGGATGGTGACGATAACATGAGGTTCACCAGGTCCTCGAACTCCAGTTTCAACTTGACCAGGGAGGCTTGGATCTTTACCTTGTCGTGAGTATTGATGTCCTTGCGAACCCCGCCCAGGACGTTGACGGAACGAAGCAGTCGGGAACCGGTGAGGCATTCGTTCAGATTGAGGGCCCTCTCCCTCAACAGGTATCCATTGGCCGCCGGCACGCTGAAGGCGGTGTCCAGGGCGATGCCCGATATGTCGCCGAACAGATTGTAGAGCCGTTCCATCTCCAGCAGGACGGTCCGGATGTACTCGGCCCGCTCTGGGACAAGCGTCCCGGCCAGCTTCTCCACGGCCTGACAGTACGCGGTGGAGTGGGAGACCGTATTGTCCCCGGAGATGCGCTCGGAAAGGAACACTCCCTGGCGGTAGGGGGTCCGTTCGGAGAGCTTTTCGATGCCCTTGTGCACATAGCCCATCCGGATCTCCAGATTGATTATGGGCTCGCCCGCCACGGAGAAACGGAAGTGCCCCGGCTCTATCACCCCGGCATGCACCGGCCCCACCGGTACCTCGTAGACCCCTTCGCCCTCGACCTTGGTATAGGGATACTCGGTCCTCGCGTAAGGGACCCTGGTCCCTGGCGCGAAGTCCTTGCGAAGGGGGTAGAACCCGTTCGGCCAGTCGTCGTAGAGGACCAGGGGGCGGGGGTCCGGATGGCCCGTGGCCACCAGTCCGAACAGGTCCTGCATCTCCCGCTCGTACCAGTCCGCGTCGTTGATATGAGGGGTGAGCGAGTCGAACTGCCGGGAGCCCGGATCGAGCGAGGCGATGATGGTCACGAAGAGGTCCTCGCCCGGAAAGGCCAGAACGGTGTAGATCTTGAAGCACCGGTCGGCCTCCCTCTCGTCGGTGGCATGCAGGGTGACCAGGTGGGCCTCGCAGGCCTGATGCAGGTGCTTGGCCAGGGGCACCAGGTGCTCCGCCTTGACGGAAAGCCGCAGCTCGTTCCTCTCGATGAGGGAATAGTGCACTCCCTTGGCCAGCTCGGGAGGCAGATGGTGGAGGATGGCCTTGAGGCGCTCGGCGCTCATCCGCTGCCTCCCAGGAACAGGCCGACAATCTGGTTGAGGACATCGTTCAGGAAGGCGGGCATGAACAGGCCGAGGGCCAGCACCGAGATCAGCAGGACGGACATGATGGCCAGGTTGACGCTTCCCTTCTCCTTCACCGGTTCGACGTGGTCCTGGTCGCCGAAGACCATCCGGCCGACATGATACATGAACGCGGCGAAGATGATGACGATCAGGAGCAGATAGAGGGCCGCCGCCAGGTAATCTCCTGAACCGAGGCCCCCGGCCAGCACCATGAACTCGCTGAGGAACAGTGAGAACGGAGGACAGCCCGTGATGGCCAGCGCGCCCCCCAGGAAGAGCACGGCGGTCATGGGCAGGGCCTTCCAGAGCCCGTGGACCTGGTCGATATCCTTGGTGTGCAGCTTCTGCAGTATGTTACCGGCGCCGAAGAACAGCAGGGTCTTGGTGAGCGCGTGATTGAGCATGTGGAACAGCGCCCCGAAGATGCCCCAGAACCCGCCGAAGCCGAAGCCGATGGCGATGATCCCCATGTGCTCGATGGACGAGTAGGCCAGCATCCGCTTGTAGTCCCGGGACATGATGATGAAGGCCGCGGCGGTGGCCAGGGATATGATCCCGAACAGCAGCAGCAGGCCGCCCGAGAAGCCGGGGCCCAGGGAGGAGCCGGACACGATCATGTGGAACCGGAGAATCCCGTACATCGCGCAGTTGAGGAGCACGCCCGACAGCAGCGCGGACACCGGCGCGGGGGCCTGGGCGTGGGCATCGGGCAGCCAGGTGTGCATCGGCGCCAGGCCGACCTTGGTGCCGTAGCCGATGAGGACGAAGATGAAGGCGATCCGGAGCAGGCCCGGGTCAAGGGACCCGGCCACGGTCATCAGGGTCGACCAGTTCAGCGCGGAGGATGCCACACCCGGCACTTGGATGGATGACGCATAGACGAGGATGGTGCCCAGTAGACCAAGGGTGATGCCCACCGAGCAGATGACCAGGTACTTCCAGGCCGCCTCGATGGACACGTCCCGGTCATAGAGGCCGACCAGGTAGGTGGAGGCGAGGGTCGTGCCCTCGATAGCAATCCACATTATGCCCAGGTTGTTGGACACGCACACCAGGAGCATGGTGAAGACGAACAGCTGGAAGAAGATGTAGTAATTCCTCAGCTTCAGGTCGGTCAGTTCGCCCTCCTCGTACTCCCGCCGGAGGTAGGGGATGGAGTAGATGCAGGCCATGAAGCCGACGAAGGAGACCAGCATCAGGATGTAGGCCGAGAACGAGTCCATGTACAGCAGGTCCTCGTCCAGCGTGCCGTGGACGAACGCCTGGTAGGACAGGTACGAGGAGGCCGCCAAAGTGAGGGAGGAGCCCGCCAGGGCCACCCCCTCGATGACCTTCCGGTTATGCAGAGGGTAGCACAGCGCCGCCGCCAGCAGGGGGATCAGGAGCAGGTACTCGATCAATCCCGCAGCCTCCTGAGGATGGTGGTGTCCACACTATCAAAGGTCCTGTTGATGCGGAAGGCGAACAATCCCATGATCAGCACGGCCACCAGGACGTCGAAGAATATGCCCAGCTCGACGATCATAGGCATGCCATAGGTGACGGAGATGGCGGCCAGGAACAGGCCGTTCTCCATGGTCAGCAGGCCCATGATCTGGGTGATGGCCTTCTTCCGACTGATCATGGTGAAGAACCCGATGAGAACGACCGCCAGCGATAACGCCAGACAGTTCTTGGTGATGGTGGTGATGGGGCTGCCGGAGGTGATGATGGGCTCGGTGACGTAGAAGGCCACCATGGTCAGGGCGCCGCAGATGAGCAGAGAGGCGGGGATGCTGACCAGAGGTTCGATCTCCTTCTCCACCTTGATCTTTTCCATCACGTAAAGCAGCATCCAGGGGATGACCACGCCCTTGAGGGCGATGGTGATCGCCGCCACCAGGTAAAGGTGTTCGGCGCCGGTGTAATACCCCACCGCGGCGGCCAGGACGCCCAGGGTGATCGATTGGAGCGCGAACAGGCGGACCAGGGGCAACATGCGGTTGCTGGCTACGGCGATGAAGGTGATGAGCAGTATGCCCGCGGCCATGCCGTCCACGGTGTTGGCGGACAGGTCCATCTACTGCACCCCCAGGATGTAGTAGGCCATGACGGCCAGCAACGCAAGGGTGAAGGCCACGGTCAGGAGGTTGGGCAGGCGGAACAGGCGCAGTTTGGCCACGGACGATTCTATCAGGGCGATCACCACTGCCAGCAGGGTTATCTTGAGGAGGAAGGTGACCACGCCGATCGCCAGGGCCTCGGGGGTCGCGGTCACCGCGATACCCCACGGGAAGAACAAGTTGGATAGGATCGTCAGGAAGATCACCAGCTTGATCATGGCGGTCAGTTCCATCAGGGCCAGCTGCTTCCCGGAGTACTCGAGAACCATGGCCTCATGGGTCATGGTCAGCTCAAGATGGGTGGCCGGGTTGTCGAAGGGGACCCGAGCGTTCTCGGCCAGCATGGCCACGAAGAACGCGGCGGCGGCCAGGAACAGCGAGGGCGTGACCAGGTCCATGCCGGTGGAGGCGATCCGCTCCGAAATCGTCCCCAGGGAGGTCGTCCCCGCCAGCAGGGCCATGGCGAAGATGGAGAGGAGCATGGTCGGCTCGACGATGGATGAGATATACATCTCGCGGCTGGAACCCATGCCGCCGAACGCGGACCCTGTATCCAGGGCGGCCAGGGCCATGAAGAAGCGGACCATCGCCAGAAGGTAGACCAGCACGATGAGGTCGCCCAGGAAGCCGTAGGTGGAGGTGATGAATACCGGGACCAGCAGGGCGGCGATGGTCATGGCCCCCATGCATACGTAGGGGGCGATGTTGAAGACCCAGGATGCGTCCTTGGACACCACCGATCCCTTGCTGAACAGCTTGCGAAGATCGTAGTACGGCTGGAGTACGCTGGGCCCCTGCCGGCTCTGGAAAAGGGCCTTGGTCTTACGGATGGTCCCGGTGATCAGGGGGGCGACGGCCAGGATAAGCGCGAACTGCACCAGTTCCAGGATCATCGGAAGATCACCAGCAGTGCCAACAGGACGACGAAGATGTAGGCCAGGTAGGCTTGGATGCTCCCCTTTTGGATGATGCTGACCTTCAGGGCCAACAGCACCACCAGGCGTTCGATGGGCTCATAGATGTATTCCTCGAACACCGGCTCAATGGAACGGGTGAAGGAGACCTTCCGCTTGATGAGCGGCGATGAGGTGTACTCGGTCCGGGTGTCGAAGTGAGGTCGGAGCACCGATGAGAACACCCGGTTGATGGGCTGGGCATGACCGGTGGCGGTGTACTCCGTCCGGGGGTTCAGCGGCGTGCCGCAGTCCCAGGTGTCCCCGATCTCTGTCCGCGTCCTCCCGCCGATGCGCCGGACCAGCAGGAAGGCCAGGGGTATGAGGACGAGCATGAGCCCGCCCAAAAACAGCGGGGCCATGCTGGAGAACGATGAGGCCGGAGTGCTGATGACCCAGCCGTTGACGATCTGGGAGGCAATGCTGACGCCCAGCAGGGATTGGGAGACCTTGTCCAGCTCGGGGATGATCAACGTCGAGAGGACACCGGTGAGAACGCAGGCTCCCGCCACGATGCCCATCCCGACCAGCATGGTGAGGGGGGCCTCCTTCGCTTTCATGGCCCCCTCTCCACGCGGCCGGGCCAGGAACGTTATCCCGAACAGACGGACGAAACAGGCCGCCGCCAGCGCTCCGGTCAGGGCGAGCACCGCCACCGCGATGGGGATGAGCAGGTTGACCACCGCATCGTTGAAGCTGAAGGAAAGCAGCAGGGACTGGAAGATGAGCCATTCGCTGACGAAGCCGTTGAAGGGCGGTATGGCCGATATGGACAAGGCCCCGATGAGGAATAGGCCTGCCGTCCAGGGCATCCTGCGCACCAATCCGCCGAGGTGCTCCACGTCCCGTTCGCCCGTGGCCGCCTCGATGGCGCCGGCGCCCATGAACAACAGGCCCTTGAACATGGCATGGTTCATCACGTGGAACAGGACGGCGATGAGGGCCAGGGCGGCGAAATCGGAGAGGCCGTAGCTCTGGAACACCATCGACGCTCCGAGGCCGATCAGGAGTATGCCCGCGTTCTCCACCGAGGAATAGGCCAACACCCTCCGGATCTCCGTCTCCAGCAGCGCGTACATGATGCCCAGTAACGCGGATATGCAGCCGACCAGGAGGACCAGCAGCCCCCACCAGGTGTCGGTGACCCCCAGGAAGTCGAAATAGCACCGTATGAGCATGAGGATGGCGATCTTCATGGTGGCGCCGGACAGCAGGGCGGTCACATTGGCCGGTGCGGCGGCGTAGGCGTTCGGAAGCCAGATATGGAGCGGGATCATCCCGGCCTTGGTCCCGAAGCCTATCAGGAACAGGATGAAGGCAACGCTGCGTATCTCGCCGGGAACGGCGGACGCCTGAGCGGTGAAGACGGCGAACTCGAAGCTGGTGCCGCCGGTGTAGAACCACAGGAGGATGAAACCGACCATGATGAGGGCCGTTCCGGCATGGGTCATGACCGCGTAGGTGAGCGCGGAGGTCACCGACCGGCGGTCCCTGCCGTCGGCCAGGACCAGCAGGAACGAGGTCACCGACATGACTTCCCACAGCACGATGAAGAGCACGGCGTTGCCGCACATCGGCAGGAGGACTATGCTGAGGACGAACCAGATGAACAGGAAGCTGACCGTTCCGGTACCGAACCGGCCCTGCCTCGAGCGCAGGTAGCCGGCCGAGAAGATGGACACCGCGACCATCAGGAGGCTGACGATCAGAAGGAAGAACGCTCCCAGGCGATCCAGGGACAGGGAGAAGGTACCGAACACCGTGCTCCACTGATAGCCGGTGTAGGTGCCGTCGCCCAGCAGAGCGCTCAGGGCCATGAGCATGCCTCCCACCGAGATCATAAGGGTGGTGATGGAGGCCACCGTGGCGCTGGTATGGGGCTTGGAGCGAAGAAAAAATGAGGATAATGCACCCAAGACGGCCGCAACTACCGTGAACAGTAGAATATAGTCCACTGGCACGAAAATCACTGGCTCCTTATAATTTCAACCGGACAACGAGACGTTGCTATGCCTGCCGTGACCTGGCAAACCGTTACCTACCTTAAACATTTCGATTCGGGTCCTCGGACCCCAAGGACCCCTTGGCGAGCTACTTGGCGACACCTGGGCGTGGTAAAAAGGTCCATTCAGGGAACGGAACGACGGGTGGGAAGCTATATTATTACGGATACCGGTTCTAAGTCGGTAGAGGGAAGGGCATGGGTTCTGAGAGAAGCGACTGGAAGGGAGATGAGCTGACCCTCAATCGTCAGCTGGGCATACTCGCGGCAGCCGTCCGTGTGGAAATCTACGGCCGGGACTTCTATCTGAGGATGAGCGATTGCGTCCGGGACAAGGCAGGCAAACTGATCCTCCAGAGCTTGGCCGAGGACGAGCAGGAGCATCGCAAATGGCTGTCCCTCCAGATAGACCGTATCTTCCCGGGCAAGGACATATCCACCCTCACCCCGGACCCCCGCTACGCCGGGATAGTGCCCCAAAAGGTTTTCCCCGAGCTGGCCCCGGGAGCGTGTCTGTCGGCCGCGGACGAGATCAAGGGAGTGGAGACGGCCATCGAGATCGAGAAAGCCTCCGTCCGCATGTACACCGAGGTCGCCGACATGGCCAAGGACCTCGAGCTCAAGATGCTCATGCAGCGTCTGGCCCATTGGGAGAAGGGACACCAGAAGGTCCTGGAGGATAACCTTCATTACCTGAAGAGGGGCGGAAGTTGGTATGGGTACACGCCCATATTAGATGGGTGAACACCCTCCCAAACGCCCTCGGCAAAGCCCTCAAAGGGCGGACCGCGGAGCTAGCTGGACAAGGCACGAGGAGCAGTCCCGTTCCGTCGATAGTTATAAGAAGTTTTCTTCCATACAGTCGTTCCATAATCGCTCTTAACAGGAGATATAGCGCTCTCCAATTCACAGAGGTGCACCTATGGTAAAGATGCCGGAGATCAACAGAGAACTTCTTGCTTGTCTACAATGCGGATACTGCGTGCGCGTCTGCCCCGCTTACGAGCAGACCCCGTGGGAGTCCGTAACCCCCCGCGGAAAGGTCTACTACCTGAGCCAATTGGCGAAGCGCTCCCCCATGGACGCCATGCTTGGCCGCAAGGTCAAGGTCGATGAGGAGTTCGTCGATGCCCTGTTCCGCTGCACCGGCTGCGCCCAGTGCGAGACGGTCTGCCACGTCAGCATCGAGTTCGCCGACTTCTGGGAGAAGGTCAGGGAGTGGGTCGTGGACCAGGGTAAGGGACCGCTGCCGGTCCATGCCAAGCTGGCCGAGAGGATCAAGGAGACCAAGAACCCCTACGGCGAACCGGCCGAGAAGCGGGGCGACTGGTGGCCCGCGGAGATACCCCACGCGGCCCGTCCGGACGTCATATTCTTCGCCGGTTGCACCGGCTCCTACAGGGCTCAGAAGGTCGTCAAGGCCGGCGCTACCGTACTGAACCGGGCCGGCGTCAAGATGGACGTCCTCGGTGGCGATGAATGGTGCTGCACCTCCCCGGCCCTCAGGACCGGCCAGACCGGGTTAACCACCGGGTTCGCGGAGCACAACATCCGGGCGGTGGAGACCAGGGGAGCTAAGGCCATGGTGATGACCTGTGCCGGCTGCTTCAAGACCACCTCGCACGACTATGGCAAGTACTTCGCCAACCCCAGCTTCCCGGTATATCACTTCACCCAATACGTGAACCAGCTGATCAAGGACAAGAAGCTCAAGTTCACCAAGGAGATCAAGGCCAAGGTCACCTACCATGATCCCTGCCACCTGGGAAGGCATGGCGGCGTGTTCGAGGAGCCGAGGGAAGTGCTCAAGAAGGTCCCCGGCATCGAACTGATCGAGATGCCCCGCAACCGCATGGGCTCCCGCTGCTGCGGAGCGGGAGGCGGCTACAAGAGCGCCTTCAACGACATGGCCGTTAACATCGCCGCCGAGAGGGTCAAGGAGGCCGTGGCCACCGGCGCGGACATACTCGTGACCACCTGCCCGTTCTGCGTCGTGAACCTGCAGGCAGGGGCCAAGCAGATCGGGGCCAAGATCAAGGTCGTGGATATCGCCGAGCTGCTGGTGGAAGCCACCGAACCCGGCGCTGCTCCGGCCGCCGGCGAAGGCGCCAAGGCCGCCGAGCCCAAGGCGGCCCGGGCCCCCAAGGCCGAGGGCGCGGCCAAGACCCCCGCTCCCGAAAAGGCCTCCGCTCAGAATGCCTGAGCAAATCCCTTCCTCATTTTTCATTTATTCTGCGGTTCTCAGGGCGACCCATCGCCATCCCAATCGGTCAAGCATACCAACTCGACGCTCCCATAATGAAAGGGGATTCGGGCCCAGGACCTCGCACGACCACGGTCTGGCCTACCCCATCAGGTGAGAGGGATCCCGGCCCAGACCAGGCATACGCATTATTCTCTCGACCTCAACAAGTATCTCCGCAAGTGGATCCCGCTGAGCATCGCCATCGGTGCCGCCGGCGGGCTGGGCGGATTGCTTCTTCAGTACTCCATCACCGCGGTGAAGGCCGTCTCCTATGGCGTCCCCGGCATACCCTGGTATCTCATCCTCATCTCCCCGGCGGTGGGAGCGTTCCTGGCGGGGTTGATCATGTATCGCTTCAACCCCGAGGCCGCGGGCCAGGGGATGAGCTGCGTCATCGACGCGTTGAACTATCGGGAGGGGGAGCTCAAACCCCGCATCGCCCCGGTGAAGCTGGCCGTTACCGCCCTGACCGTCGGCTCGGGAGGCAGCGGGGGGCGGGAGGGGCCCATAGCCCAGATATGCGGCGGGGTCGCCAACTACGTGGGCAAGGGGCTGCACCTGCGGCACGAGGACCTCAAGATATTCGTGATCAGCGCCATCGCCGCGGGAACCTCCGCGGTGTTCCGCGCCCCCATCGGGGCGGCGATCTTCGCCATCGAACTGCCCTATAAGAACGACCTGGAAGGGAGGGCCATCGTCCCGGCGTCCTTGTCGAGCGTGGCGGCGTACATCGTCTATCTGCCGCTGAACGGAACCAATCCGGTCTTCCTCATCCCCACTTCCTCGACCATCTTCAATATCACTGACATCCCCTTCTTCTTTCTCATCGGCCTGCTGGCCGGCCTGATCGGGATCGGCTTCGTGATGCTCCAGCGGTTCATCCGCTCCCGGTTCCGTCTGTCCAACCTCCCCCTCTATGTAAAAACGGCCATCGGTGGCCTCATGGTGGGAGCGATGGGGGTGTTCGTCCCCGAGGTCCTCGGACTGGGCCTCTCGATCGTCCAGACCATCCTTGTAGGGGGTTTTGCGATCCCATTCTTGCTCCTGTTGCTCCCACTGAAGATCCTGGCCACCTCGACAACCGTAGGGTCCTACGGCTCGGGCGGGGTGTTCTCCACCTCCCTGATCAGCGGCGCGTGCCTGGGGGGACTGGTGGCCGCGGTGTTCAACCTTCAGCCCGCCGCCTTGTTCATGGTGGTGGGCATGGGCGCCCTGGTGGCAGGGGTGACCAAGACGCCGGTCGGGGCGGCCATCATCACCGCGGAGCTGGTGGGCGGGTACCACCTGTTCATCCCCCTGGTCATCGCCACCACGATCGGGTACATCGTGACCGGCAACTACGCCATGTACGAGAACCAGACCACCCGGGGGTGGATACCGGTGACCATGGACGACCTGAACACCATTCGGGTCAAGGACCTCATGGTCCGCAGCACCGTCAAGATAAGGGCCGCCGACCCGGTGCAGAAGGCCTACACCGTGGCCGAGGTGGAGCCCCAGGAATACTACCCGGTCCTGCAGGACGGCCGGGTGGTGGGGGTGGTGGACCGGGGCCTGCTGGAGACGGAGCCCCGCAGCGGGGTCCTGGTATCGGCGAGGATGAGCAGGGAGTTCCTGACCGTCGACCCGGAGGCGACGGCCAGGGCCACCCTGGACGAGATGACCGACCGAGGCATCCCTCAGGCGGTGGTGGTCGGCCCGGCCGGGGTGGTGGGCCTGCTCAGCTTCGAGGAGGTCCTGGGCGTCCTCGGCAACATCTGCTCGCCGCTGGACATCACCCGGCGGCCCATGACGGCCTGCGAGGAGCCGGCTTCCGGACCACCCGGCGATACCTTGAAATAGGCACATAACTTCGATAAAAAAGACAGCTGGACATGGCATTCGAACTTCTGGACACGAGGATTCAGCAGGTCCTCCGGGACAAGGACATCCATGAGCCCACCGGCCCGCAACGGGAGGCCATCCCCCACATCCTGAAGGGCGACCACCTGCTGCTGGTGGCCCACACCGGCATCGGCAAGACCGAGGCGGCCATGCTCCCCATATTCCACCGTCTGCTGGATACCTCCGGGAAGGGGATCAAATGCATCTACATCACCCCGCTCCGGGCGTTGAACCGGGACATGCTGAAGCGGCTCACCGAGTTCGGGGAGGCCCTGGACCTGGAGGTGGCGGTACGCCATGGCGATACTTCCCAGACCGAGCGGCAGCATCAGTCCAAGAACCCTCCCGACGTGCTCATCACCACGCCGGAGACATTGCAGGTGCTGTTCACCGGAAAGCGGCTGAGGGAGCATCTGGCGAAGGTCCGCTGGGTGGTCATCGACGAGATACATGAGCTTGCCAACAACGAGCGGGGAGCGCAGCTGTCGGTGGCCCTGGAACGCCTGACCGAGCTGTCCGGCGAGTTCCAACGCATCGGATTGTCGGCCACGGTGGGTTCGATCGACGAGGTCGCCCACTACCTGGGCGGGGCCAAGAGGGAGGTGCGCACCGTCCGGGCCCAGGTCTCCAAGGACCTGGCGGTGACGGTCCAGTCGCCGGAGGTGACCGATGTCGACCGGGACCTGGCCGGTCGGCTGCAGAGCGACCCCCACCTCGTGTCGGGGATGCGCCGCTGCAAACAGCTCATCGAGGGCCACCGCTCCACCCTGCTGTTCGTGAACACCAGGGACACCGCCGAGGCGCTGGCGGCCCGCTACCACATCTGGGACGAGGATTTCAAGGTGGGGGTGCACCACGGCTCGCTGTCCAAGGAGATACGCATCGAGATGGAGGAGGAGTTCAAGCAGGAGCGGCTGAAGGGCCTGATCTGCACCTCGTCCCTCGAGCTGGGGATCGACGTCGGTTCGATCGATTTCGCCATCCAGTACAACTCACCGCGACAGGTGTCGCGGCTGATCCAGCGGATGGGGCGGGCCGGGCATTCGGTGGGAGAGCGTTCGGAGGGGGCCATCGTCGCCTCCAACCCCGATGAGATCGCCGAGAGCCTGGTCATCGCCCGCAAGGCCATGAAGGGCGAGCTGGAGGACCTGTGGGTCCGGGAAGGTCCCATGGCGGTGCTGGCCAACCAGCTGGTGGCCATGGCCATGCTCGGCCAGGTGGAGAAGGAATGGGCCTACCAGGTCACCAGGCGCTCCTATCCGTTCCGGAACCTCTCCCGGGACGACTTCCTCGGAGTGCTGGAACAGCTGGTCCGCATCGGGCTGCTGTTCGACAACGAGCAGAAGTACCGGCGCACCAGCCGGGGCATGCGCTATTTCTACGACAATCTGTCCATGATCCCCGACGAGCGCACCTTCCTCATCCGGGAGATCAGCTCGCGACGGATCGTCGGCTCGTTGGACGAATCGTTCGTGGTCTCCTTCGCCGAGCCGTACGCGGCGTTCATCACCCACGGGAAGACCTGGCGGATCGTGGAGGTCCGGGAGGACGAGCTGCTGGTGGAACAGATCCGGGAGATCGGCTCCATCCCATCGTGGGTGGGCGAGGACATACCCGTCCCCTACGAGGTGGCCCAGGAGGTCGGTCGGCTGCGGCGGGAGGAGAACTACTCCGACTACGCCGGGGACCGGGACGCCGTCGGCGAGCTCCGGAAGTACTTCGAGGAACAGCGGAAGGACGGCGCGATACCCTCGGACAAACTGGTCACCCTGGAGATGGGGAAGCGCATGGCCATCCTCAACATGTGCTTCGGGACCAAGATCAATGAGACGGTGGCCAAGATCCTGTCGGTGCTGCTGTCCGCCCGGCTGGGCGAGAGCGTGGGGGTGCATACGGACCCCTACCGCATCGTCATCGAGCTGCCCCGGGACATCAATCCCCAGCTGATCATGGACACCTTGAAATCGATCCGGTCCGAGGGGGTGGAGAGCCTCATCCGGCTGGTGCTGAAATCATCCTCCTACCTCCGGTTCCGTTTCGTCTACGTGGCCAAGAAGTTCGGCGCCATCGAGAAGGACGCCGACTACCGGCAGGTGAACTTCACCAGGTTGGCGGAGGCGTTCGAGGACACCCCCCTGTTCGAGGAGGCGGTCAAGCGCGTGCTGTGGGAGGACTTCGACGTCGCCGGGACGGTCGCCGCCATGAGGCGCATCGAGGCGGGGGAGATCTCCTTCCAGATCATGGGCGTCACCGCCATCGGAAGGGCGGGACTGCAGCACTCCCGGGAGCTGATCATGCCCCAGCGGGCCGACCACAGCATCCTGATGGCGCTGAAGAAGCGCCTGGAGGTGGAGACCATGAACATGTCCTGCCTCAGCTGCCAGGCCCAGTGGAGGATGAAGCCCAAGGATGCGCCCGAGCGGATCGTCTGCCCCAAGTGCGGCGGGCAGATGATCGCCGCCCTGCTCCCTTACAACCGGGAGGACATCGGGCTGCTGAAGAAGGCCAAGCCCACCGATGACGAGGTCAAGGAGATCAGGAGGATGTTCAAGAACGCCGGCCTGATCAAGGAGCACGGGCCGCGGGCCATGCTGACCCTGGCCGGAAGGGGCATCGGCCCGGATACGGCGACCCGGGTGCTCTCTTCGTTCTACGACGGCGAGGACGAGTTCCTGAGGGACATACTGAGCGCCGAACTTACCTACGCCAGGACCAAGCGGTTCTGGGACTGATCAGGTCCTGATGAACTGGTTCCTGACCGTTCCGACGCCGACGACCTTCGCTACTATCATGTCCCCATCGTTGAGCGGGCTCACCCCTTCCGGGGTCCCCGTGGCGATGATGTCCCCCGCCTCCAGGGTCATGAACTGGGAGATATAGGCGATCAACCGCTCCGGGGGGAATATCATGTCCGAGGTATTGCCCTTCTGCCGGACCTCGCCGTTCACCCTCAGCTCGAGGTCGAGGTTATGAACGTCGTCCACCCTCGAGATCGGCACCGGCTCGGACATGGGGGCGAAGGTGTCCATCCCCTTCGCCAGGGACCAGGGGTTTCCCACCTTCCGGGCCTGGCCCTGAAGATCCCGGGCGGTCACGTCGTTGAACACCGCCAGGTGCGACACGAAGCTCATCGCCTCCGCCTCGGCCACCCGCTTGGCCGTCCGCCCGATGATCAGGGCGAGCTCAACCTCGTGGTCGACCCGGCCGACGTCCCCGGCCTCGATGACCTCGCCGTCACCTATGAGCGAGGAAGGCGGCTTCAGAAATAGAATGGGCTCCTGGGGCGGCTGTGAGTTCATCTCCTTGGCATGGGCCCTATAGTTCTGGCCGATGCAGACGATCTTGCCACATTTCATGATAAGAGCTCAGAGATAATCGCTGACCGTCTGGAGCTTGAACAGCACCTGCTTGCCCTTGAGGGTGAGGTGGACCTTATCGGCCAGGTAGATGGCGTCCTCCACGGTGGCCTTGTTCCCCCACCGATAGATGAAGTCGAAACTTCCGGTGGTGGGCTCGAAGCCCAGGCCGTGCAGGGCATCCATGACCTCGGACGGGCGGGAGCCTTCGGTGCTGAAAGTCACGGTGAGATAAGTGATCATCGAGCAGAGAATGGGGCAGTCGATTAATAACCTTATTCCCGACCTTTCCAGATGGTACGCTTCCTGTCGATTTGGAATATAAAAGAGAGGAAGGAAAGGTGGGAGCGGCGGAGGAAAAATGATGAATCGGATGGGTTCTGGTTGGGGGGTTCTCCGCTCCCTAAGCATTGTACTGATAAAGTGAGTATATAATTGCCGTCCGTCAGACAATCAGTTTTGATTTTTATCTTCGTTAACTAATGCCGCATTATCGTTAACGTTCGCTTTAGGAGCGACCTTAGGTGCTGCTTCCGACGGGCCCCTGAACCCCTTGGCGATGATGTATATCTCCGAGCTGCAGGAACGGGAGGCCTTGGGGGCGTGAAGGCGCACCGAGGAGAAGCTCTTCTTGACCTCGGCCAGGAAGTCATTGATCATGTCCCCTTCGAACATCTTCATGATCAATGACCCTCCCGGTTTGAGGGTCTGTCGGGCGAACTTGAGAGCATGGCCGCACAGGTCCACCGAACGGGCGTGGTCCATGGAGTAGCTGCCACTGATGTTCGGGGACATGTCCGATATGACCACATCGGCCCGTCCGCCCAGCAGCTCCTTCAGCTCTTCCACGGTCTCCGTCTTGGTGATATCTCCCCGGATGGTCTCGATGCCCGGCAGCGGGTCGATGTGCTGGAGGTCCACTCCCACCACTTTCCCTTGGGGACCGACCCTCTCTTTGGCGATCTGCAGCCATCCACCGGGGCACGCGCCCAGATCGACCACCGCGCTACCTTCCCGGAAGATGGCGAACTTCTCATCGATCTGGTGCAGCTTGAACGCGGACCGTGAACGGTAATGGAGCTCCTTGGCCTTCTGGTAGTAGAAGTCGGCCCTCCTTTCGTTAAGCCAGCGCTTGCTCATCGGTTTCGCTATTCATGCCTCGGCCTTAAAGGTTATGGCTAGGAATGCCGTGAATCGGCCTTGTATCAGGCGTACTGCCCATTGTACACGATCTTCATCGGCGGGACGGTCTCCGGCACTTCGAAGCCCGGGGTCAGGATGGCCGAACCGCTCTCTGCATCACTCTAAGTAAATCACGTCGCCCGGTCGTACTAATCGATTTTTGCCGGCGAGGTCAGCGGGGAAAAAGCTTGAAGTAAAGGAGCGATTACCGTAACGGTCAGCATGTCCTGCAGTCGAAAGCCCATGACGTACGCCCAGGCGGGAGTGAACATCGACGCCAAGTCCCAGGCCATCGAGGCCTTGGTCAAGCAGCTCACCTTCCGCCGGTCGGGAAAGGTCAAGATGATCGACCTCCCCGGGCAGTTCACCGGATTGATAGACTTCGGCGAGATGGCCCTGACCCTCTGCACCGATGGGGTGGGCACCAAGCTGCTCATCGCCAAGGCCATGAACAAATGGGACACCATAGGCATCGACTGCGTGGCCATGAACGTCAACGACACCATCTGCGTGGGGGCGGAGCCCATCTCCTTCGTCGACTATCTGGCCGTCGACACGCCCGATCCGGCGCTGATGGAGAAGATCGGCATCGGGCTGAACAAGGGCTGCGAGCTGGCCAACTGCGACCTGGTGGGCGGCGAGGTGGCCGTGCTCCCGGAGATCATGAAGGAGATTGACCTGTCCGGCAGCTGCCTGGGCATGGTCCGCAAGGACCGCATCATCGACGGCTCCAAGGTGACGCCGGGCGACGTCGTGGTCGGCCTGCCCTCGACGGGCGTGCATTCCAACGGCCTCACCCTGGCCCGCAAGGTCCTGGAGAGCAACGAGGTGGACCTGGACGAGAAGTTCCCCCAGCTGGGAAAGAGCATCGGCATGGAGCTCCTGACCCCCACCGAGATCTATGTCCGCAAGGTGCTGGCCATCGTGAGCGCGTGCCAGGTGCACGGCATGATCGATGTCACCGGGGGCGGACTGCGCAACTTCCTGCGGCTCCGCAAGGGCATCAGCATCTCCATCGACGACCCCATGCCGGTGCCGGCCGTGTTCAAGGCGCTCACCGACCTGGGCTCGGTGGAAGCGGCGGAGGCCTATCAGACCTTCAACATGGGCCTGGGTTTCGCCCTGGTCTGCCCGGAGGAAGAGGCCAAGAAGGCCGTGGCCATATATGGTGAGGGCGCCAAGATCGTGGGCCGCGTGCTGGCCGGGGACGGCGTGGTCGTTCCCTCCTTGGACCTCAGGTACGAGAAGTACTGATCGGTGCATCGGACCGCCCATACGCGGGTCAGCCCTTCTTCTTGATCTGGGGGAAGGTGAACACTCCTTCGTAAACGAGGTTTCCGTCGCTGAACTTGGTCCCGATCATCCCCTCCTTCCACAGCGCTTCCAGCACCGGGATGAGCCGGGCCTCCTTGATGCTGGTCAGGTTGGATAGCGCCGAGAAGGACAGGTTCTGCTTGTTCAGCTCCCGCAATACCCGCTTCTTGTAATCGGCCATCAGGACATCGGGGATCTCCTTCGGGTCCGGCCTCGTCCGTGTTACGAGGAATATGACCAGGATGAGCCCGATGATGAGGACGATGATGGTCGGCCATTCGATGGTGCTGGTGACGGTGAACTGTCCGCTCTGACCGGCCACCCTCACCTCGTGCTGGCCATCGGTCATGCCCGAGGCGGTGAAGGTGACCTCCCGGCTCTCCCCGGGACCGAGGTCCACGACCTCGGTGTCGACGGCCTTGCCGTCGATGTACAAGGTGACCACATCGCTGCCCTGGGCCCCTCCCTGATTGGTCACGATCACGCTGACCGTGACTGAGCCTCCGCGGGAAGAGAACAGGACGATGGGCCACCACATCTGTTCCAGGGATGGCGTGACGACCAGCCCCTGGGCGGTCATGAACGCCTGGGCGTCGCCGCCGCTGCCGATGGGGCTGGCCAGGGCGGCATAGGTCCCGGTGCCCCCGATGAAGCCCCGGGCTTCCCACGAGGTCAGCGCCCCGGCGGGGCCGGGGAGCCGGGACCAGTTGCCCGGGGAGGCGAGCATGTAGAGGCCCGCGATCTCCTGGCCGGCCGGAAGGTCGGAGGATGTGATTCCGATGGACAGACCGGCCTGGGGAGAGATGTACACGTCGGTGATGATATCGCCCAGATACCCTTTCAGCTCGTAGGCGGGCCCCGCCACGGTCATCCCTTCAGGAGCGGCGGCCACGGAAGGGTCCGCCTCCACCAGGATGAGGTGGCTGGGGGCCAGCCCGTCCCGGGTCAAGATGGTGGCCCCCGACGGGATCGACAGGCGAAGCAGGCCCTGCGGATCGGTGGCGTCGATGCTCTGCTGCACCACGCCCGTGGAGTTGACCGCCGCCACGGTCTCTTGGCCCAGCATGCTGATGATGATGAAGTTGAACGATTCGCCGGGGGGAGGGACCTCCGCCAGCAGGTAGTTTATGGTGAACGATAACCCATCGCCCTGGGCATCGTTCTGGGGATTGCCGTTGTCGAGGAACTCCCAGTTCCAATGGGTCACCACCGAGGACCCCGACGCCAACGGGCCGATGGTCAGCTGATTACCGCCCGACGGATACCGGGGGAGCAGGTCGATCTTGGTCGGAAATATCAGAGACGTTTGCAGACCGTCGGCGGCGAGGGCCAGCCGGAGATACTTGCTAAGAGCGGCCCCGTCCCCCGCGTGGTCCGTCTCCACCACATCGCTGATCCACAGCTTCAGGTAGGCCGCGGCGGGACCGGCGTTCCTGATCTCCACGTCCTTGACGCCCTTGCCGCCCGGCTGTATCGCCCCCATGGTCCAGGCCACGCTCCCCTGCCCTCCCAATACGAGGTCCGCCGGACCCTCCTCGGCGCCGACCGGGGACGGCAGGGCGGTCAGAAGCAGGAGGATGATGAGGACGAGGACGATCGGACGCCCGTACCGGATAGTCGACGCCCCTAGGCGTAGTATATCCTCACCTCTTGGAGCGTGGGGGTATTGGCGGCGTTAGTGGTGGTGAGGGTCGCCCGCCATTGCACATACCTGCCGCTCAATCCGCTCGGCGAGGCCGAGGTTCCCGACCCCAACGTTTGCCAAGGGGCGGTGCCCAGGTCGCCAAGGGTATCGGCGGCATGGATCTCCAAGGTGATGCCGGTCGACGCGGCCAGGGTCCGGTCCCAGAAGGCGCTGTCCAGCCTGGTGCCCGCAGCTCCGGTGTCAAGGACCATCGAGGTGACCGTGCCGGTGGCGGCGTAGCCTACCTTGATGACGGGTATGTAGACCAGGCAACCGCCCGCGTTCACCGCGGTAGGTAGGCTGGCCTGGGCGACCCAACTGTTGGTGTTGACGGTGAATTGGTAGAAGCTGGTCAGGGAACCGCCGGCCAGCCCATAGATGCTATTAACTCCGTCGAAGGCCAGGCCGCCGCCGGCGTTGACCTTGGCCGGCTCGTTGACCCTGTTCGACCAGGAATTGCTTGATATCGTGTACACGGCGAACCGGTTCTGATTATTGCCACTTGACTCGTACATGGTCCCCACCGGTCCCGCTACCAGCTCTGCGCCAGCCCCGATGTTCCAGGGGGTCTGGGCCACGGTGGTCCAGGTGGAGGTGGTGATGGTGTATCTCCAGAAGTTCCTGGTCCTATCCCCCCTAGTAATGTAAAGCGAACCGCTGCTGAGGACCATGGACGCTCCCGTCCCGACCGGTGAGGGGGTCTGGGCCACGGTGGTCCACCCTGCGGTGGCGGGGTCGAACCTCCAGATGTTCCTTCCCCCCACGCCCTGCAGCACATAGAGCCCGGTGCCGTCCCAGGCCAGGCTGCCGCCGCTCCCCACCGGACCGGGGGTGATGGCGACGGTGGTCCAGGTGTTCGATATGACATCGTAGCGCCCGAGGTTCCTATTCCCTCCTCCCTGGAGCGCGTACACGTACTGTGCCTGGTCGAAGGCGAGGGCCGCGCCTTCGCCCACGGTGAAGGGGATCGAGGCCATGGCGGACCAGGTGCCCGTAGTGAGGTTGTAACGATAGAAGGCCTGGGATGACCCGCCGGCCAGCGCGTAGACGCCCGCGTCCTTGTTGGAAGCGCCGAGGATGACGTTGCCCGGACTGGTCGAGGCGTCCGCCCTCACCAACGTGCTGGCCTGGAAGTCCGCGGCGGAGGTCTGAGTCCAGATCGACGATGTCCACCCGGTGAAGCTGTTGCCCGAAGACACCTTGACGTCCTGGAAGGTGCAGACCACCCCGCTGGTGCTTATTATGGCCACCATGAAAAGAGCGGTGAGGACCAAGAGGCGATACTGGTTCCTCATGGGCCCTCCTCTTTCTTATCGGCTTTCTTATTGGTGCCCTTGGTCTTGCCGTCCCCCAGGAAGAACAACAGGAGGGCCACCAGCAGGATGAGGGCCCATCCGAAGGGGGTCTTCATGAAGGCGATGACGTATCCCAGTAAGGGGATGTTCGCCCCGATCTTCCCGATGATGTTGGCATCGGGAACGACGAATGGGTCGACGCCCTTATTTGCATCCCCCTTGGTAGTCATGGTGCCGTTCTGCGGGTTGATGCTGACCACGCGGTGGCAGATGAGAGTACCTCCCTCAGGCGAGCGGAAAGCTATCACATCGCCCACCTTGATTTCCGACGGAGAGGCCGGCGAAGTGATGACCAGGTCGCCCACCCCGATGCTTGGTTCCATGCTACCGGACTGGACCACGTCCATGCGGTAGCCAGCCAGGGGAGCGAGGAGGGCAACGAGGGCTAGAGCTATCAATACTAGGAAAACTACCGTACCGAGCTGGCCTGCTCTCTTGTTCACCCAAAGCCTCCCCTAAAGAATAGGGAAGAAATTGGCGGCCCTCAGGGCCGCCGGGACGTCCTTTCAGCTCTGTTTCAGAGTGAAGCTGACGTCAAACTCGCAGGTGTCGCCCTGAATCCTGTTATCAATGTCGGCCACGGCATAGGTTACGCGTACTGGAAGGGTACCGCCAGAAAGTATGGATACGGAGCTAAACGGACCGGTACTGACAGGGTTCACCAGCCCGTTATAGATCGTTGTCTCATATGTTCCATCCCCATTGGCGTCGGCCATGACAGTAACGGTCAGATATTTGCCCAAGTTCGCGACATCTGTGCCGGTTGGCTCGTCATTTTTCTCCGGATCGTTGGCAGTAGCTCCAGGACCTTCTTTTACGTTGGTGATGGAGGCGGTGAGTGTTCCGGCTATGGTCCCAACGTTGACTAGCTCTATGTCCCTAGAACCGGTCGCACCAGGGTAAACATTACCAAGGTTATATGGAGTCGAGGACCAAGTGCCTGGGTCGGTGACCTGTAATTCGAGCGTCCCTGCAGTGAAGGAGTTGCCCGATGCAGTCCTGGTGTCGCTAAAATATGCAAATATGGCGCCAGTGCTGAACACGCCAACGATCGCTACTGCTATCAAAGCTATCGCTAATTTCTTCTTTATCATTTTTCCCATCCCTTTTTAGGGGGTGCCGAACCCATTTTCCGAGCGCCCCGCTGAGGATAAGAATCACAGGCAACGATATAATTGTTATCATCGCCGATATAATAAAATAATGAGCCATAATATAATATCATTGTTCCATCACGGCCGGTCTATATATCGACCGATAGCTGGAATAAAACGACTATAAAAATGATCATTATAATTTATAGGCGATGGCCCCCACCACCACGCCCATGGCGGTGCAGGTCTCCAGGGAAAATCCTCCTGGGGTGATGTCCATGTGGTGCCGGGTCATCTCGAAGACCTCCTTGGGGGCGCCCTTGGGACCGAGGCCGAACACCACCATCACGCTCTGCCCCTTGCGCAAGAGGGCGGCCACCTCGTCCAGGGACATCTTCTTGCCCGGTTCCGGCTTCCTGGTGGTGAGCACCACCTCTCCCAGCTGCGGGGGGAACCCCTTGTTGGGGTATGAGAAGGTCTGGAACCGCCCCTTGGCCGTTAGTTCCTTGAGGAAGCCGCCATGCTCCCCGATGGAGGTGGTCGTGGCCACCCAGTCGGCGATCTCCTGGGGCGTGGTCAGCTCCGGAGGGAAGGGAAAGCCGAAGGTGGCGAGGTTGAAGTCGAAGGCGAGCGCCAGCGGTCCGGCCCTGGCCAAGGCCCGGCGGTGGGCCTCGCGGAAGCTCTTGGGGTCGTAGGAATTGTAAAGCGCTATGGTCGGTCGGCCGAGACGGGGCATGGTACCAGGGCAGGGAAGCCGATGAGGGTCATAAAGTTTAGTCGGTCTCCAGGGCCACCTGCTCGATCCCCTTCAATATGTCCTCATCCCAGTTGTACTTCAGGCGTTTGCGGCCCTTCCACACTCCCTTCTGGATTATGTACCCGGCCATCAGGCTCAGGCCGATGGACGCCTCCACGTAGGCGACCGATTTGGTGGCCTTGGCGTTGATCTTACCCCAGGACTGGGCCTCCTCGAAGGTGCAGCCGGACAGGCCGCCCCACTGGGGCGCGTCCATGGTGATCTGTATGGCATAGTGATGGCCGCCGGCGTCCACCCCTAACGTCTCGGCTATGACCTCGGTCTGCTGGATGTAGTTCTTGGGGACGCCCCCGCCGATGTAGATGACCCCGGTCCTCTTGGACATCATCTTGATCTGGGTCAGCTCGTAGGCGTCCCTGATGGGGTCGATGTACATGCAGGGCTCCCGGGCCTTTCGCTTCTGGGCGTACATGCCCACCAGCCCGATGCCGATGGACGAATCGTTGAGCGCCGGGACGAACCAGGGCACCCCATACCTGTTGGCATTGTAGAGTATGCTGTCCCGGTCGGCGATGGCCGCGCCCATGATGTCCATGAACTCCCGGCTGGTGTAACCGCGGGGCTCGAGCTTGGCCGCCACCTCCCCGAGGTAGGCGTCGGTCTCGCGGAACTTGTCCTCGTCGACCAGGGTGTCATAGATGCGGTCGATGAAGTGCTCGCGGAGCTCGAGGTCGTCCACCAGCGGGGAGGTCTTGTAGTGATGATACCCCCGGGCCTGGTAGAAATCCTGGTAGGGTATGGCCCCGATGGACACGATGACGTCCACGATCCCCAGGCGGACCAGGTCGGCCAGGACCTTTCGCAACCCGGCCGCTATCAGGGGGCCGGCCAGGCCAAGGATGATGGTGGGCCGGGCCTTGTCGGTCATGGCGTTCTCAAGGGCGCTGGCGCAGTTGGCCAGGGCCCGGCTCTGGATCGAGCTGTTCTTGTACGCCTCGACCAGGTCCCGCACCGTCTCGATCTTATCGAAGTCGATCTGCTGGACCTTCTTCTTGAGAATATCACTTTTCTTTACCATGCCGGCCACCGTACCCCTGCTCCGTCTGGGCCCGAAGATACTGATTATTTGGGAGATGTGCGTTTAAAATAGCTTTGCCCAGCTGGCCGCTGGTCGAGTTAAGAGAGAAAAAGGGAGGGGAAGAGGCCCACGACCATGGGCGTTCTGGGCCGCGCTCAGTCCTGTTCCTGGTCGAGCATCTTCGCCCACGCATACCGCTTGCGCGCCTTTAGGTCGACGTTGTGGTAAACGTAGCTGAAGATCAGCGGGACGACCGTGGTGGCCTCGGCGTACACCATCTGCTCATAGGTCGTCTCGACCTTGCCCCAGGAGCTCGCTTCCTTTAGCGTGGAGGATGAGCAGGCGCCGTCGCGCACGTCGGCGACGGTGATCTGGACCGCGTACTGGTGCATCGGGACGTCCTTGCCCAGGCATTCCGCGCAGACGACCGTGTCCTGGGCGAAGTTCTTGGGGACGCCCCCGCCCACCATGAACAGGCCCGAGGTCTTGGCGCTCATCTTGATCCGGGTGAGCTCGTAGAAGTCCTTCACCGAGTCGATGGAGATATGCTGCTTGCGGTTGGCGGCCTGGTGCATCACCAGTCCGAACCCGGCGCTGGAATCGGAGAAGGCGGGACAGAAGATCGGCACGTTGTGCTTGAACGCCAGCTCGACCAGCGAGTTCTTCTTCTTGGCGTTCTTGGTCAGCCACCGGCCCATCTCGCGGATGAACTCCCGCGAGGAGTAGGGCCTCGGCTCCAGCCCGTCGGCGATCGTCTTGATGGTCGAATCGCAGTGCTGAAGCTCCTCCTCGTCGATATAAGTGTCATAGATGCGGTCGACGTAGTTCTTGCGCAACATGTGGTCATCGACGAACGGGGTGCCCTGATAGTGCTTGAACCCCAGGGCCTCGAAGAAGTCCATGTCGACTATGGCGGCACCGGTGGCCACGACCGCGTCGATCATGTTGTGCTTGATCATATCGGCGTAGACGTTCATGCATCCGCCGGCGCTGGTGCTTCCCGCCAGGGTGAGCATGGTGGTGCAGTCCTTGTCCTTCAGCATCAGCTTGAGGATATCGGCCGCCCGGGCAGTGTCGCGGGAGGTGAACGACATCTCGCGCATGCTGTCTATTATCGGTGTGGAATCGTACTTGGTTGCATCCACCTGCTTGACGACTCTCTTCAGGAGGTCTTTCTTCTTCATGGGTTTCCACTCGACCTTTCGACGGGGCATCAACTGGCCGCCTGGTGAGCTCAGCTGAGGTCCTCGACCTTCCGTCGTTCTGAGCGTGATGATTTTTTGGATATAAAACTTAGCCTAGGTCGCGCATAATTACGGTGCATCGCTTCCTGAAGCTGGATGCGCTCGAACCGGTTCTGGCGTACGGGCCCCTGCCGCGATGGAGCGGCACTTATGGAGATTCATTATTAAACGGTAGAAGGCCGTCGACCGTTGGAAGAAAAAGAACGATGATCGTTCAGGATCAGTGGTCTTCGGACTGCTTCCGGGGACGGCTGCAGATGGCATAGATGTCCCCGTCGAAGAAAACGTCCAGCTCAGGGTGCTCGGCCTGGATCTCCTCGATCTTCCTGAGCACCTCGCGGAGCGTCAAGTCGCTCTTCTTATCGATCTTGACGTGTATCTGCTTCTCCATCCGTAAAAACTCCTGGCCCCGACTAAACTTTCCCTATTGAATGAGCCTGTCGGTATTTATGACTTTGTTTTATGTTATCCTGGCCACCGGCATGCTGGATGGCACGGCCGCCGACCCTCCGGAAGGGCGCGGGCCGGTTTTCCGCAGGGGGCTCAATCGGGGCGAAATAGTTATTATCTTCCTGGGTGGTTCCAGCACGACCTAGTTCGAACAGGTGCGCATTTGGCCCGAAAGAAGAAGGCGAGGGAGGCCGAGCCCCCTCAGGCCGAGGGTGATTCTCTCGCATTGGTCCCGGGTTCAGGGGAGGTTGCCGCAGCCCAGGCTGAGGAGCTTCGCAAATGGATGGTCGGGGAGTCGACCATACTGGCCTGGCTGGAGGAAGACCCCTCTTCGCACCCCACCTTCTATACCGATGCCCTCGATGTGCTGGACCTCGACCCGGAGCTGAAGGCGCGGGTGGAAAGGTACGAGGAGGAGATCGCCTCGCTCCGGCAGAAGTTGGAGAGCGCCGGGGACGGCGCCGGCCCGGGGATGGGTCAGGAGAACTCCCGATTGAGGGCCGAGCTGGACCGCTTGACCAAGGCCAACGGCGAACTGCGGGACCGTACGGTGTCCTCCACCCCCGAGTCGCTCAAGGAGAAAGAGGCGGCCATGCGGGACCTGGAAGCCGACCTGGAACTGAGAGAGAAAGCCTTGAGCCTGAGCGGCGGGGACGGCGCCACCATGCTGGAGCGCTATCGGGCCGAGCTCCGGGAGAAGGAGGCCGAGGGCCGGGACAGGGAGAACGACCTCAGCGCGAAGATCGAGCTGCTCGAGAGGGAGCTAAAGACCCGAGAGATCGAGATCAAGCTTCGCGAGGACGAGCTCAAGCTGGCCAAAATGTCCAAGCCCGAGGCGAGCAAGGAGATCGAGGAGAAGATCCGGGGCGTCCAGGAGAAGGAGAGAAGGATCCTGGAGCTGCAGGACACCATCAGCCGGCTGAAGGACCTGCTGACCGAGCGGGAGGATGAGCTGAAGGGGCTCAAGGAGATCATCAGCTACAAGGAGCAGGAGCTCTCCCGCCGGGAGGAGGACCTGCTGTTCCGCGAGCGCAAGATCACCGAGGAGAAACGCCGGCTGGAGGACAACAAGCGCTCCACGGGCGGTCTGGAGGAGGCCGAGCTGAAGAAGCGGCTCGAGGAGCTGCGGGCCGAGGTCGACAAGCGGGAGCGGGAGATCAAGGCCAAGGAGGACTTCCTCCGGAACAAGGAGGCGGAGCTCCGCAAGAGGGAGCAGGGGGCCATCGAGGAGGAGCTCAAGCACAAGGACGAGGAGATCGCCATCGAGGTCGAGGCGGCCAAGTCCAAGACCGGGAACCCGCGCTTGGACGACCTGCTCCTGGGCGGCATCCCGTTCGGATCCAACGTGCTGGTCTACGGCCCTCCCTTCGTAGGCAAGGAGACGATGGTCGACCAGTTCATCGCCGAAGGCCTGAAGAAGGGCATCCCGGCCATCTGGGTTTCCACCGACAAGACCACCGCCGACCTCCGGGAAGAGATGAAGCTGGTGCTGCCGGCGTACGAGGACTACGAGGCCCTGGGCCTGGTCCGCTACATCGATTCATACTCCCGAAGCATGGGCGACACCACCGAGGACAAGTACACCGCGTACATCGACGAGCCCACCGCCCATGACAAGCTGATGGACGCGGTGGAAGAAGCGGCGAAAGCGTTCAAAGAGAAGCATGAGTACTATCGCCTGGCCTTCCGTACCATCTCCACCCTGATCGCGTACTCGGACCCCAACACGGCCTTCCGTTTCCTCTCTCCGTTCGCCGGTCGCCGCAAGAGGGACCGGGCCGTCTCCATGTACACCATCGAGAAGGGCATGCACGGGGACCAGGAGATCCAGATGCTCGGCTCGATCATGGACGGCATGATCGACTTCAAGATCGACCAGCTCCGGACGTTCTTCATGGTGCGGGGCATCACCGACGTGCAGTCCCGGTCCTATGTGCGGTACAACGCCACCCGCCACGGGCTGAGCATTGGTTCGTTCGCCCTAGACCACATTAAGTGAGCCGCCCGCCCCACCTCTTCGGGCGAGGCCTTCGCACGCACGAGTAAAATCAGGCGAACTCCGGACCCGAGGGGGTCCGGGGCGCCGGACCGGCCTTCTTCTCGATGTTGATGCGGGGGAGCGGGAAGGGCGGCGGCAGCCGGATATCACGGGCGATGAGCAGCGCGGTGGGGATGCAGTTCGAGACGACGATGTTGTGAACGACGTTCGCGGTCTCGTTGGGCATGGAGCCGGTGGCGGTCCACTCCTTCATCAGGTCGTCCACTTCCCCTTCCAGCAGCACGCTCCCCTCAATCTTTATGAAGCCCATGCCGACGTAGTTGATGGTGAAACGGAACTCCACCGTGGCCGTGCGGTCGGAGGCGCGGTTGATCTGAGTAACAGTGCTGTTATGATCGATACGGATGTTGGCCACGTGCTCGCCCGGACGGGAGAAACGCTTGGCCTCGATCGTGCTGGTCTCAAAGCCCATGAGTTGCATCTTAGCGCCTTTCGAGCAATGACCTGTCCGGCTATTAGAGATTTGCCTGACCAAATTGGAAAGAAAAGAGATGGAGTGCCGCAGGCCGGACTTGAACCAGCGACTTCAAGATCTTCAGTCTTGCACTCTCCCAGCTGAGTTACTGCGGCTTCGAGACTCTGTAAAGGCCCCGCCTATAATAAATTTACCTAACCAACACGGTTACTTAGAAGGGTCTAGCTAGGGGGTCCGGAGAATCCTATTATTTTTATTATTATGGTCTCGTACTAGCCAGCTAGAAGGCTTTAAGACCCCACCGACCTTTTCCCGTCGTTGGATTGGGGAGTATAGATAAAATGTCGGTACCAGTGCGCACTAGAGCCCTGAAAATGTCGAGCAGGCTTTCTTTATTGAAGAAGGACCGGCAGGGAGTGGCCTCGACCATAGGCACCATCATGGCGCTGCTCGTTTTCCTGGCGTTCATGGCCCTGATCACCAACAACTACGTCCCCGCCTGGATGCTGGACAATGAACGGTCGCACATGAACCAGTCCATCGACCAGTTCGGCGAGCTCAAGGGCAATGTGGACGGCATGATCAACCAGCAGCGGGTCACCGGGGACAACTCCATGAAGATGTACGCCCCCATGACCATGGGCGCGTCGGGCGTCCCGCTGTTCGCCTCCCCCACCGTCGGCATGCTCAGTTACATGCCCCAGGGTTCCAATAACACCGGCGTCCATGTCCGGTTCTCCTATGCCAGCACCACCAGCACCTCCATCCCGGTCGATGTGACCGGCGGCGGCAAGGTCGAGCTGTACGTCCCTAACCGTTACTACGTGCAGCAATGGGTCGGCTACGAGAACGGGGCCATCATCGTCAAGCAGGAAGTGGGCGAGGCCATACGCGCCTACCCCAACCTGGACATATCTAGGGACGACGGCTTCATCAACGTGGCGTTCACCGAGGTGGACCTCATCGGAGCCAACCAGTCCATGACCGGTTCGGATTCGGTCGGCTTCAGCCTGGACCTGATCTACATCGACGCTCAGACCTATACCGCGGGAGGAGATCTCAAATGGCATCTGGCCATCACTACAACCTATGGAGAGGCCTGGGAAAAATATTTCAAAGACACTTTGAATGCATCGGGATTGTCTCCCTCTGATTATGATCTAACGCCGCTGACCGTCCTGCCCAGTGGGGCTTCGACGATACAACTGACCTTAAAAAACTGCGGTCAAGTGACCTACAACCGCGCATTTGTCAGCATGACCCTGCTGACCTCCTGAGGTGCTCAAATGCAAGAGGCTGAACCACGAGTGAAGGGAAAAGGAAAGATCGCCCAGACCGCACCGGCCTCACTTAAGGGGAGCACCCGGGACAAGATGAGGGACAGTTATCTCAAGCTGCTCCGCCGGATGGTGCCTAACCGCGCCACCCGGGTCCGGTTGTCCACCACCGAGGTGGAGCAACGCATCGAGTGGTCCAAGGGCCGCGGGTCGGTGGTCACCGAGATCCCTAAGATCGATAACCCGTCCATCGAGACGGCGGACCTATACCCGGTCCAGGAACCTTACAGCTACACACGTATCACGTACAACAATGAGACCAGCGAGTATTTCCTGGAGGCGCTGGAACCGAAGCTGTCCCCGGACGATGAGAAACTGCTCCTCCTGATCAAGGACACCCTGGGCCGGACGCTGGGCTACGAGTGGGACAAGCTCACCACCCTGGACAAGAAAGAGTACCTGGTGGAGAGCGTCGAATCGTACATCCACAGCCGGGGCGTCAAGGTCAACCCCCTGTTACGGAAGAAGCTCAACTACTACATTCTGCGCGACTTCGTCGGTTACGGCAAGGTGGACATCCTGATGCGGGACGAGAACATCGAGGACATCTCCTGCGATGGGGTCGGCATCCCGCTGTTCGTCTATCACCGCAAGTTCGGCAGCCTCAAGAGCGCCCTGTCCTTCGACGACGAGGACGCCCTGAACTCCTATGTGGTCTCCCTCGGACAGAGGGGGGGCAAGCAGATCTCGGTCTCCAGCCCCATCCTGGACGGCACCACCCCGGAGGGGCACCGTGTCCAGGCCACCTACTCCCGAGAGGTCACCACCAAGGGCTCGACCTTCACCATCCGCCGGTTCAAGGACAAGCCCTGGACCCCGGTGGACCTGGTCAAGACCAAGACGGCCAGCCCGGAGATGGTGGCGTACTTCTGGCTGGGTGTGGAGAACGGCGAGTCCATGATCATTTGCGGCGGCACCGCCTCCGGAAAGACCTCCACTCTCAATTCCATCGCCCTGTTCATCCCTCCCGGCGCCAAGATCGTCACCATGGAGGACACCAGGGAGATAAACCTCCCCCACATGAACTGGATCCCTGGCACCACCCGGTCCGGGGTGGGCGAAAGAGGGGCCGACGGCAAGGCGCCCGGCGAGATCGACATGTACGACCTCATGCGCGCCTCGCTTCGTCAGCGGCCGAACTACATCATCGTCGGTGAGGTCCGGGGGAAGGAGACCTACACCATGTTCCAGGCCATGGCCACCGGGCACACCACCTATTCGACCATGCACGCTGATTCGGTGCAGTCCATGGTCAACAGGCTGGAGAACCAGCCCATCAATTGTCCCCGTATCCTGCTGACCGCGCTGCGCAACGTCATCATCCAGTCCCAGGTAAGGGTAGGACAGGACCTGGCCCGGAGGATGAAACAGGTCATCGAGATCGTCGGTTTCGAGCCGGACACCAATGAGCTGATCTCGAACACCGTCTATGAATGGGACCAGGCCACCGACCGCTTTGTGTTCAAGGGCCACAGCTTCCTGTTCGATAAGATCATGGAAATGAAGAACCTCACCCATGACGAGATGATGAGCGAGTTCAACCGGCGGGTGGACCTCATCAAATACATGGTGTATCGGGACGTCACCGACCACCGCAAGATCTGGGAGCTCATCAACCAATATTACAAGGACCAGGAGAAGACCATTAAGAGGGTCCGCCGGGAGCTGCAGGAAGGGGGGATAGCCGTTGTCGCCTGAGATCTCAGATTCGTTCACCAAGTTCGATCCCAAGAAGAAGAACTACATGAAGACCAAGCGGACCTCGGAGCACACCACCAAGTGGGGCCCCCACCTGGTCAAGCTGCCCGAAGGCGTCCTCCCCGATTACATCGAGCTTACCTCGTACCAGATGTTCTGCTGGCGGACCATGGGCAAGGCCGTCAAGTTGCGGGCCAAGCCCAACCCCAAGCTGGAGCAGCAGTTGTTACAGGCCCACCTGAGGATGAGGCCGGAAGAGTACCTGTCCTATGTCTGGATGAGCGTCGTGCTGGTACTGGTGGGGTTCCTGGCGGTGGCCACCCTCTTTGGCGGGGTATTGTTGGCCTTCCTGCACGTCTCGCCGGCCCTGGTGCTGATGTTCTTCGTCATCCTGGTGATGCTTCCTCCGCTGATGACCTATATGGTATTGTTGTCCCTTCCAGGCTCCAAGGCCAAGACCAGGGCGAGGGATATCAACAAGCGCATCGGGCCGGCCATGAGCTTCATCTCGGCCATGGCCTCCGCGGACGTCAACATCGATGTCATCTTCAAGGAGCTGTCCAAACAGGAAATCTACGGCCAGATCAAGAACGAGGCGGAGTGGATCACCAGAGACACCGAGCTACTGGGGATCGATATCCTCACCGCCATCAACCTCGCCGCCCAGCGCACTCCATCCATAAAGTTCCAGGAGTTCCTGCAGGGTGTGGTGACCTCGTCCACCTCGGGAGGGCAGCTCAAGCCGTACTTCCTGCAGAAGGCCGAGCAGTTCGAGAAGGAGGGCAAGCTGGAGATGCGGTCCCAGCTGGAGACCCTCGGCCTGATGGCCGAATCCTTCGTCACCGTGGTGGTGGCGTTCCCGCTGTTCCTGGTGGTCATCATGGCCATCATGGCCATAGTGCCGGGCGGCGGCGGCAGCGCATCGACGACGGTGCTGCTGCTGGAGCTGGTGATAGGACTGATGATCCCGTTTTCCCAGTTCGGGTTCATATTCTTCATTTGGAACATGACCAACGAGTCGTCGCTGTGAGGTGGGGGAATGGCTGAAGACATAATGGACCTGGAGCAATTGGACCTGAAGAAGCTGGATTACAGCCAGACCATCCTCATCGCCGGGGTGGCGGTCGGAGCACTACTGTTCGTCATAGGTTTCCTGGACGGGATCGGGGGCGTGGGAATGCCCTTCGAATGGATCGATTACATGATACTAGGCCTCATGGCCATCACCGGGCCGTACGGCTTTTACCAATCCAACCGGAGGAAGAAGATCAGGGAGATCGAGGTCCGGCTGCCGGAGTTCCTGAGGGACGTGGCCGAGGCCGGCCGTTTCGGCATGACCCTGGCCTCCGCCATCAAGGTCGCGTCCCGCGGCCGCTACGGGCGCCTCACCCCGGAGATACGCCGGATGGCCGCCCAGATCGATTGGGGCGTGCCCGCATCGGAGGCCATGAGGCTGTTCGCCGAACGGGTGGACACCCCGCTGGTCAAGCGGATGACCTCCATCATCATCAAGGCCAATGACGCCGGCGGTTCGGTCGCCGACGTGCTGACCATGGTCGCTCACGATGCCCGGGAGACCATGCTCAACCAGGCCGAGCGCAAGATCTCCATGTCGACCTACATGATGGTCATCTACATCGCCTTCGCGGTGTTCATCGCCACCATCTTCATCCTCAACACCACCTTCCTCCCGAAGATGATGGAGGCCGGTCAGTCGGTGGCCGCAGGGGCCGAGAAGGCGGGCATTGATGTAAACAGCCTATCCACCATCCAGACGAGCGTCATCCCCACCATTCAGCTGCTGTTCATCCTCTCAGTCATGATCCACGCCCTAGGCGACGGCATCCTGGCCGGAGTGCTGTCGGACGGGCAGATATCCACGGGCATGAAACATAGCTTCATCATGCTCCTCATTGGGCTAGTGGGCACGAGGTTGATCTGACATGGACGAAGCGATAAGGCAGGACGAGGTGGAGCCCCTTTTCGAGGAGGAGGCAGAGCCCAAGAAGGAGAAGCTGTCACTGACGTCCAGGTATCTCTCGTTCCTGGTGAAGGTCCGCAACAAGCCCATGCGGGTCCGCTTGCCCAGCGGCACCACCGTGGAATCGACGACCATCACCGAGATCCCTCGGATCTCGGACCCCACCATCGAGGAGGTCGAGATCACCCCCATCGAGGAACCGTACTCTTTCGTGCGCATCAAATATGACAGCACCGCGGGGGAATATCTCTACGAGGTCATCGAGCCCCGGCTGACCGCCGACGAGCAGAACATCCTTGACATGCTCAAGGGCGCCCTGATCGTCTCCCTGAACCTGGCCGATAACCACGGATTGGAGGAAAAGCGGACCGTGCTGACCAAGGCCACCGATCGGCTGCTGAACAAGCTGGGGGTCACCCTGCATCCGGTGTCCCGCGAGAGGGTCCTCTACTATCTGCGCCGTGACTTCACCGGCTACGGGGCCATCAACATCATGATGGTCGACCCCAGCATCGAGGACTGCTCCTGCGACGGGGTGGACATCCCTCTGTACATCTACCACCGCAAGTACGGCAGCATCAAGAGCAACATCAAGTTCGAGAAGGAGGACGAGCTGGATGCCTACGTCGTATGGCTGGCCCAGAAGTGCGGAAAGCATATCTCCGTAGCTAATCCGCTGCTGGACGCCACCATTCCCGACGGCTCCAGGCTCAACGCCACGCTGGGGAGATATGTCACCAAGAGGGGGTCGTCCTTCACCATCCGGCGGTTCAAGGACAATCCGTTCACCCCGGTCGACCTGCTGAAGTTCAAGACCATGTCCACCGAGATGATGTCATACCTCTGGATATCGGTGGAGTTCGGCTCATCGATGCTGGTCTGCGGCGGCACCGCTTCCGGCAAGACCACCACCCTCAACGCCATCCTGCTGTTCATCCCGCCTCAAATGAAGATCGTGAGCATCGAGGACACCAGGGAACTGAACCTTCCCCACGAGAACTGGATCCCCGGTCTCACCAGGGAAGGGTTCGGGGGCAAGAGCGGCGCCAGCAGCGGCACCATCAACATGTTCGATCTGCTCACCGCGGCCCTGAGGCAGAGGCCCCAGTACCTGATGGTCGGTGAGGTCCGAGGCAAGGAAGCGTACGTCGTGTTCCAGGCCATGGCCACCGGGCACATATCGTACTCGACCTTCCACGCCGAGGACGTGCAGGCCATGGTCCATCGGCTGGAGAACGAGCCCATCGATCTCCCCCGGGCATTGCTCACCGCCCTGAACCTGGTGATGCTCCAGGGACAGGTCAAGGTCGGCACCAAGATGACCCGGCGGGTCAAGGGTCTGACCGAGATCGTGGGCATGGACCCCGAGACCGGAGAGCTCATCACCAACTCGGTGTTCTCCTGGAACCCCGCCGATGACAGCTTCACCTACTCTGGCCACTCGTACATCTACGAGAAGGTCCGCGCCGTGCGCAACTGGTCCCCCCGCGAGATGGAGCGGGAGGTCAAGAGGCGCATCGACATCCTGGAGTACATGAAGAAGATCGGCGTCAGCAACTACCGCCAGGTGGCCAAGATTGTCTCCGCCTATTACAAGGACCCCGAGAAGGTCCTGAAAGAGGTCAGAGAAAAGACCGCCGAGTGATCGGTCCGCTCGTGTCCCGCCCAAACCCCTTCATCCTTATTCTTCATTGGCCCTCAATAGGCCTCCACCGGCCGGTGCAGCCACGCAGATCCAATAGATCCGGTCGATTATGACCAGGGCAACCAGGATATTCTTGGGAACGACGGTCAAGAGGCCGCACCGGCTCCAATAGATCGCTCCCTGGATGTTGTGCTCGCTGCGATTCGCCCACCTGACGGACCTCTTCGATCGGGCAACCATCGGCTGAGGGGCGTTCCCGTTTTCAGTTGCGGACGGTCCATCCCTTCCCTTCGGGCATTGATTTCTGTGAATGAAAACGTAGCAAGAGGTGGAAAAACTCAAAAAAGAAAAGATTTTTTGGAAGGGGTTTGGAGGCTCAGTTCTGAGGCTTGTCCTCTTCGGGCTTGGGCTCCTCAGAGGGCTTGTCCCCCGCCTTCTTCTCGACCGGGCGCCGGACGATGCGCCGGAGAGGCTTGGGCTGCTGGGCATCGGGCTTCATGTCCTCGCTCAGCGCCGCTTCGACCTTGGGCATCTCCAGGGTCGAGCCGCACTTGTGGCAGATGGTCGAGCCACGGGGGTTCAGGGTGCCGCAGGACGAGCAGGCCGTGCCACCCACCTTGCGCTTCTCCTCTTCCTGGGACAGCCAGCTCTCGAAGCTCACGTAGGTGGGTTGCTTCTTCCACCAGTCGGGGAACTTCGCGTCGGAATACTTCTTGCCCAGGGTCTTACGGGCCTCCTCGCGGAAGGTGTCGACATAGGCGTCATACTGCTCCCTCATCTTCTTGAGGTAGGCGTCCTCCTCTTCCTCGATGGCGTCGGTGATGAACTTGGCGTTGCACTCGGGACAGCTGGTCGAGTTGGAGGGTATCCAGGCCCCGCACTCGCTGCACTTGGCGGTCCCGACCTCGAACTCCACGCCGCACTTCGGGCAGCGCTTGGACGAATCGGAGATGAGGGACCCGCACTCACCGCACTCCACCATCTTTCCCAGCCCGTACTTGTACAGCCAGGCGGAGAAGAACAGGATCGCCGCGGCGATGACCGCGAGTATGATCAGATACATGTACCATGGAACCCCGCCCTCAGCGGCCGCCTTGATGGTCACGTTCTTCAATCCGCTGGTGGTCTTGTCCCCGATGGTCACCGAGGCGTGGACCTGATAGTCCCCGTCCAGCCCCTCCGGGATGTACAGCGATACCATGAAGTTGCCGTTAGCGTCGGTGATCCCCGTGAAGGCCGCACCCTTCTGGACGCCGTTCTGGGCCAGGTAGACCGTTATCTGAGCGCCGGCGATGGGATCGGAGGTGTTCTGATTGGCCACCCTTCCGGTCACGAGCATATTAGTGCCCGGCTTGTAGGTCCGGATGTCCAGCTGGTCAATCGTGACTCCGGCATTGGGAGCGTCGACGATGAAGTCCACCGACACCTGGTCGTTGGTGATATTGCTATCATCGATCAGGTGTTCAGGGTTGGCATTGATGACGATGGTGTAGTCGCCCATGGTCACATTGATCAGCCAGGTCATGTTCACCAGGACCGACTGACCCACGCCCACGTCCTTCGTGACCGATCCCAGGATGACCTGCTGGTTGTCCTGGCCCTTCGCGTAGAACACGAACTCGGTGGCCATGGCCGGGCTGTTGCCGGCGTTGCCAGCGAAGGTGGATATGACCACCGTCTCGCCCTGGCCGGAATGGTTGACCGCGCTTCCGGCGCTGGTAATGTTGATGCCCTCGGGGAAGAACACGTCTGGCCGGATCTCGTTCACGGTGATGACCGGGTAGTCCCAGTTGTTGTTGTAGTTAATCTCCGGAGTAAGGGACTGAGGGTTGACCCAGATGGTCATCATCACGTTCTGGGTCTTGAGCCCGGGGGTGATGTTGGCGTTCCAGTTCCCCTTGACCACTTGGGTCTGGCCGGGACCGATGGTGCCCGTGACCTGTTCGTCGATCAGCGTGCCGGTGACGGTGTCGCCGACATAGAACCGCACGATGACCCCAGAGGCACTGATCTCACCGAGGTTCTTGATGGTCGCCTCGATGCTCACGTTGGTGTTGACCGTGGTCGGACTGGCCGGATTGAACAGTGTTTGGGTCGGAATGAGGTCGGCGTAGTTGAGCACATTCTGCTCGAACGTTAGGTCGTTGTTGGTGTTGGTCGTCTCACTAATTGAATCGAGACCGTCCACCAGGATGCGTATCGTGTAGTCACCGGCGTCCAAGGGGGTCCAGGATATCGAGGCCGTTCCTGAATCGTTGTGGCCAATCTCGTTAATCGAATGGTTCCCCAGGAGGATCGGAATTCCATTGGGGGCGGTAGCATAGAAGCTTACAAGGACGTTGTCGGCCGCTATGTCTCCAGAGTTTCGTATCACGGCGGTAATCGTCGTGGTCTGCCCCCGCACCGGTGAGGCGGGGGTCAGGGTCACATCGCTCCTCTGCACGGAGAGGTCGGCGATGCCCATGACGGTGACCAGGGTGGAGTTGTCGTTATTATGGTTGTTCAATTCTCGAATATTGCCAAAGGGGTCAATGGCCACAGATATGTTGTGGACCCCGAGGGGATATCCCGCGATCCAGGTGGTATTGACATACACCATTTGTCCCGGCTGGATCACCGGTATGGTGTACTGATAGAACGGGTTCCCGGTGTCATTGAACATCACCAGGACATTATGGGCCGGCACCACTCCGACGTTGGAAACCTCGGTGGAGATGACCACGGTCTGGTTCCTTGCGGGGGTGGTGGTCGACAGATACAGGGGCGGGTCCAGGTCCGGCAGCGCGCCGGGGATGGCTATCCTAACGGGCGGTACGGAGATCCGGGCCAGCGGCTCAGTATAGCCGATAAGGCCGATGTTCATGACGTTCTCTCCGTCGTAGCCCTGTCCCTGATAGGTATAGGTGGTGTTGACGAAGTAACTGCCCAGGAAACCTTGGTTCACGGTCATGCCAGGAGTTCTCACATCGGTAAGGACACGGAACACTAGCGTGCCGTCTGCGTCGGTGATCCCGCTGGCATAGAGGCCGTTGACGGGGTGGGTGACGGCCACATAGGCGTTGGGAAGCTTTTCACCCGTCCCGTCAAGGATGGTGACGTAGACCCATCGGTAGTGGTTGATTACCGCATTGTCCTGCGGGTTCAGACCACTTATGGCTATGTTGGTCACGTCGGCCACCGCGTGGCCGCCGAACGAGCTCCAGGCCTGATCGAAGGTCGTGTCCTGGGCGACCACGGTGGCGTGGGATGTGCCAGGGGCGACCAGGTCCGAACCGATCACTGACGAGACGATGTAGGTCGAGCTCATGTCATCGGCTATGATGCGATAGTTCGATTGGATGGAGGAGCCGATAACGGTCAGGTTGGCGTGGTCCATCAGATAGAGATCGATCTTATTGTTCGCGCTCAGCATCGAACCGTCGACCAGATTGAGAGTACCGTTGTCCTTCACCACTATCTTGAGCTGGTTGGGGCTGTCCATCTTCTCGGTGAACAGCGTGTTGTTGAGGGTCAGGGTACCGTTCTCGATGACCGTCACGTTGAAGGCCCAGTTGAAGGCGTTGGGTCCGAAGATGGTCAGTTCCGGATATTGCGACCCGCCCACCACCAGGTCCGAGCCGTCGATGGTTATGGTGACGGTGATGGCCTTGAAAGCGGTGTTGTTGGTGTAGTCGTATTCCGTGATTGACCGCTCATTGTTGATATACACATATATCGGGTAGGTCCCGATCTGGGTCGGCTTCCAGCTGTAGGTCACTTGAGCGAACGCACCATTGGCCACCGTGACCACGGTGGAGCCGATGAACTGGCCTCCGGAGGCTATGCTTCCTGCGTACAGCTTGACCGTGGCGTTGTCGGCCGCCGCCCTGCCGGTGTTGTTCACATAAATGGTCGCGGTCACCAGATCATTGGTGGTCGCCGGCTGGGGGTTGAAGGTGATGTCGGCCGAGGTCAGGGACAGTTCGGCCAGATTGGCCAGGACCGTGATCTGTGTGGACATCACGTTGTTCTGCTTGTTCTCTTCGGAGATCTTCTTGGCCGGGTCGATTATCACACTGATGGTGTGCTGACCGGCCGGAACGTTGGACCAGGTGACGGCAGTAAGGGGCACGTCATTGGCTGTCCCCGGAGCGATCGATTCGATGGTCTGGTTGGACCAGAAGGCAGGCGTTACACCGTTGATATACCCAATGATGTGGACATCGACCTTCGTCGCGGTGGTCTTTCCACGGTTATGAACGGTTGCCGCTATTTGGATGCTCTCTGCCTCGTATACGGTCGATGGCGTCAGGTTGATCGGCAGCACCGTCAGATCGGGAAGTTCCAACGCTAAGCTTGGAAGGGTCATGTTGATTACCTTCCAGGTGTTCTCGGCGCTCAGGTCCGGATAGGGATTGAACGACACCCCCGTGCTGTTGGCGAACGCCGCACCGGTTGAGTTGAGATAGGTTGCGGTCACGTCGTAGGCGAGCGCAGCATAGGGGTTAGGGCTCGCCTTGTTCAACAGTTCAGAGAGCAGGGGTATCTCCGCCTTGCCCTCGTTGTCAGTGATTGCGTAGTGGGTAGAATCGGCGTTCAGGTAGAGCAGGACCTCATCAGAGGGGTAGTCCCTACCGCCGGCTGGCGTGTAGTAGTAGGCTCCCACGCCATTGCTCTGAAGAACCGAGCTGACGGTCGCATTGTTCACTGGAAGATCCTGATTGTCGGTTACGGTCAGGTTGGCCCACCGGTAGATGTAAACGGTTGGGCTGAGTGTCACTGACAATGATAATTTGTTGGCAAAAAGACTGTCGACAGTCTCTCCGTTAACGTACCTGACTCTCAAATTATCAATTGCTGAGAAATCTTGAATCCCCCATGCATTTAGATTAAAACTTGCAGAGGTTTGAACCGTAGAAGTATCCGGAATTATTGATGTATTCTTGTAAGTAACTCCGTCGTTTGACCACTGCATACTGTATGTTTTAGAGAATGAACTGCCAGTTAGGTAATATAACGTTAGTGTTGCTGCAGATATTGGACCTTTGAAGTTGGTTGTATTGAACCCATCAATCTCCAATACCTCACCATATCCAACATCATAGTATAATGAGTCTAATGCTGTAAGGAAGCCAAGAGGTTGGCCAGTATTGTCGCTAGTGGATTTTGAATATGGCAATAGTTCCATACTCTTCTCGATGGTCACGAACGCCGGCTGCCTTGCCTCAAGAGCAGATGGCTGTTTCTCCGAGCTGGTGTCTACGGCCACACCATATAGGTAAGCCATGGAACCGTCCCGGAGGACCAGGGTGTTGTGGTTGTACTTGTCCGAGAAGTCCACACCAAAGTATGAGTTCACTGCGGTCAGGGATGTGTTGCCTGCTAGCGTGATGCTGGTGTAGGTCGGCAGTGTCACCCTCAGCGAGATCCAGACCTTGTTGATGTAGATCGGCTGGCCGCCGTCGTTGGCGAAGCTGACATTAAGGGCGGCCATGTCGAGCGATGACATGGCGGGCAGGGTGAAGGACGCTGTCCTCTGGTCCGCTACACCGGTCACCGGGTTGATAGGTGTGTTGCTGAAGGCCATCGCGGAATGGTTAACCCCATTGCGGTTCTGGTACTGGACCGTGGTAGGGCTGACATAGGGGTTTCCGGTGTAATATTGGATATTGAGGGAGGCTGTGACACCCTCGCCTGCATTGAAGACCAGACCGGCGGTGTCGAACCCTTCGATCCAGAGGGTCTTGGTGTTGTTGACCTGGTAGTACTTCAGGTCATCATATAGCAGGTTCAGAAATTCCTGTCCCGTTGTGTCCGGTGAGCCAATGGCCGCGGCGGTCCTGAGAAGGTTGTAATCCGCGCCCGACCTGGCCCCTCCCACGCCGACGTTGTGGTCGGTCACGAAGGGATAGTTGTGGTTGTACATGTTGGCATATATCTCAGTAGTATTGGCGGTGGGGCTCGGGGTCTGGTAGATGCTGGGTAGGGAAGAATCGTAGAGGTTGACGGTCGAAGACATGAACAGCAGGACCGGCGCGTACTGGAATACCTCTGCGGGGAAGTAGGTGGAGTTGCAATAGGTGCCGACCTGGCTGTTACCAGTGATGGTCGAACGCCACATCGTCAGGGTGGAATCGTCCACGATCATATGACCGGGGAAAGACATGGTGCTGTCATTCGCTTCCAGCACACCCCCGTTTCGGACGATCACTCCTAGGCTGGGGAAGGCATTCAGCTGGTTCAGATTCGTGGTGATGGTCGAGTTCCTTAGGATGAGTTTGCCGCCATCTTCGATGATCAGGTAGTAGATCTTGTCGTCAGCGGTATAGGGAACCCGGTCAGCGCCAAGGTTCTCCGCGAAGACCAGTCCGCCGCCGGTCACGGTGACCACACCGCCGGAGCGAATGGTCAGATTACCATTCATGGTGTAAGACGTAGTTATGTTCCAGCGGCTAACCGCATAGTCGGAGCCGATAACGCGGTCGCCATTGGAGTAATCAGAAGGAAGAGAGCCTTGCCCTTCCGTCGTGCCCATCAAGAACATCACGCCCGTGAACGGCGTGAGCAGAAGGCTAACCGCTATCAAGATGCTCACAGCTCTGCTAGTTAAAACCTGACCTGTCATGAACCCACCGAAACCTACAGCCCCATATGGGGATGCCGTGGCAATACTGGTTTTAGTTTATTTAAATATAATGGGCTGGATTCGTAAGCTGAGAGAGACAAAATAACCAGAGTTTGGAATAATAAATGTAATTGTATGCTTACCATTTAATAAAACAAGTTATTTCACCGCCTCCGCATCGAGGTTTATAAATAAAAAATCATCAAAAATCGGAGTTTCTTTACATCGCACTCAGGTTTCCCCTCTTCCTAGCGCGGGGAGAGAGGGAATACTTTTGTGGGCGAAAGAAGAGCGCCCTCACGACCAAATGAATCCCTAGGCGCGTATCGCAGGCGAACGATCGCTCGCAACTTTCTAACGGATGCGTACGGCTAACTGCGTCCGGCGATCGTTCGGCAGGGCGGGTGGTTGAAGCGAGAAGGCCCGCAGGGCGGATAGCTCGCACGCGCTATTGTATAAAAATTATGCTTGGAAGTGGTTTTCCGCTCACTTGCGGCGGATGATCTTGCGGATAGCGACGGCCTTCTTGGGCTCGTCCCGGCCCTCGTCCTTGGTCTCCTCCTGCTTGACGGCCCCTTTGAGGACATGGCCACAGCTATGGCACTTCTCATCATCCGCAGATATGGGTTTCCGGCATCGCGGGCAGGTCGGGGCGGCGGGCTTGTCCTCGGCCTTGAACACCGGGGTCTCGGGCTCCTCTTCCTCAATGGCCGGGGCGGCCTCAACGGTCCTGAACACCGGCGTTGGCGGCTCTTCCTCGGGTTCCGGCTCGGGAGCGGGCGGGGGTTTGGGAACCTCCTCGACCACCGGTACCACCTCGGGCTCCGGTTGGGGAACGGCCTCGATCTTGACCGGTTCGGGGGCGATCTCCTCTTCTTCTACCACTTCTTCGAAGATCTCTTCGAGTGGTTCCTCCGGCCGGCCCACGGTTCGGCGGGTGATGCTCTCTTCCCGCTCGTTCAGGATCTTCTCCCAGCCCACGAACCGCTTCTGTTCATCCAGCACGATCTTGCGGCCCTCGGCCAGCAGTATTTCCTGATCGGCCAGCACCTTGCCTTTGGCCAGCAGACCTTCCCTCAGGTTCGATAGCTCGTCGAGCATCTGGCGGGTTCTTTCCTGGTCCTGGATGAGCGCTGCCTCCATCTCCCGGACGTGCTCGCCCATGATGCGGATGCCTTCCTCGTACTCGGCGCTGCGGTCCGCCAGGGTGATGATGCTCTCCTCCCGGCGGGTGATCTCGACCTGGCGCCTCTCCAGCTCTACCCGGGAGCGCTGGAGCTCTTCCTCTCGCCGACGGACCTCCTTATCCTGGGACCGGACCCGGTCCTCCTTCTCCTGAACGCTCCTTTCCCGGGGCTCCAGCTCGACCAGGCGGGCATCCAGAGCCTTCTCTCTGGCCTCCAGCTTGATGGCCCGTTCGTCGAGGCTATGCTTCGCTTTGTCCAGGTCAGTCTCCTGGAGCTCCATTTTGTCCCGGCGTTTCTTTAGCTCCAGCTCCTGGGTCTTGATCTTCTCCTTGAAATCCTCAAGGACCTCCCATATGGGGGTCTCGTCAGTGGCCATTCGCCTGCCTCCCGAAATTATCACTGGATGATCGCATTGTAATCCCTCCCTAGCCCAGGGTCGGTCCGAGGATAGTAAGACCTTTCTCCCCTACTTCCACGGTATGTTTCTCCATGCTGTGTTTGCAGGCTCTCATCTTTTCCACTCGGATGAAACGGGCCAGCTTCCCTCTCGCCCGGTCCAGGCCAAGCTCGATGATGCCGTCGACCAGGAAGCCCTCGTTCCCCAGCAGGTCGGACGGCCCGCCCCGGGAGCGCTCCATGACGATAAAGCAGACCAGGTTCTGGTCGCGCAGGGTCTTGAAGAAGTAGAACATGTTCTTGCGCATGTTCTCGTTGCTGTCCATGAGCGAGTACAATGCCCCGAGCGAGTCCAGGGTGAACACAGTGAACCGCTCGCCGTGCTTCTTCTTGTAGTACTCGATGGTCTGCTCGATGAACTGGATGTAATCGGTCGGCTTCTCCTCGTCGATGACCTCGTCCAGCTCCCGAAGATCGGTGATGTCCGAGATCTCCAGGTTAGGACTGGGGTCGATCCCCAGCCCAGCCATGTTGTTGACATGGCTGGCCGCTGTCTCCTCCAACGTGACGTAGAGGCCGACCTCATCGGCCTTCTCCAGGTAGTTGGACATGACCGAGTAACAGAAGCTCGTCTTCATCGAACCGGGAGGACCAGTGACAAGTATGACCTTGGGTGCTTCGATATCGGAACGGAATATCCGTTCGAGCCCCGGGATTGAGTCCCTAAGCGTTGTTTTACCCCCGGGATTCAATCTTCTGGGCAATTAAAATACTTTCTGAGATAATATCGAAAAAGGATTGTCACCGCCCGGAGGCGGGAAGGGGTTTCACTCCTCGATGTCGTCGCTGTCCTTGACGGCGGGCAGGAGGAGGTCTTCCTCGATATGGGTGTCCGACTCGGTCTGCGCCACCAACAGCTTCTCCTGTGCCCCGACGAGCCGGGCGACCGCGGTGATCTTGTCCTCCTCGGAGAGCTTCATGATGGTCACCCCCATCGTCGAGCGGCCCATCGTCCTGATCTCCTCCGCCGGAACGCGGATGACCATGCCCTGCAGCGAGGTCAGGATCAGTTCGTCGTCGTCGGAGACCATGCGCACCGAGACCACGCGGCCGTTGCGGTCGTTGGTCTTGATGGTGATCACGCCTCTTCCGCCGCGGTGCGTCTTCCGGTAGTCCTCGACCAGGGAGACCTTGCCGAAGCCGTGCTCGGTGATGGTCAGCAGCTTGTCCACGGGCCGAACCGCGGCCATGCTGACCACCTCATCGCCTTCGTCCATGCGCATGCCGATGACCCCGTGGGCCGGCCGGCCGGTGGATCGGATCTCCGTCTCCTCGAAACGGGAGGCCTGTCCTTCCTTGGTGGCCAGGATGATCTCCATCGTCCCGTCGGTCAGCTTGGTGTCGACGAGCTCGTCGCCCTCGTTCAGGCCCACGGCGATGATGCCCGAGGAGCGGACGTTCTTGTACTCGTCGAGGACGGTCTTCTTGACATTGCCGGCCTTGGTGGCGAAGACGAGGTAATGCTGGTCATCGAACTTGTTGATGGCCAGATTGTCCTCGATCCTCTCCCCCTCCTCCAGCTTGGGCAGGAGGTTGATGATCGGCTTGCCCTTGGAGTGGCGGCCGCCCACCGGGATGCGGTAGGCCTTCAGCCAGTAGACCCGACCCCTGTTCGTGAAGAACATGATGTAGTTGTCGGTCATGGTCACGAAGAGGTCGACCACGTGGTCCTCCTCCTTGGTCTCCATGCCGATGAGGCCGACCCCGCCGCGGTGCTGCTGCTTGTAGGTGTCCAGCGGAACGCGCTTGATGTACCCGTCGCTGGAGATCATGATGACCATCTCCTCGTTCGGGATGAGGTCCTCGATGTCCAGCTCTCCCGTGTCGACGACGATCTCGGTCTTGCGGTCATCGCCGTAGGCCTGCCGGATCTCGGCCAGCTCGGCCTTGATTATGGCGAGGATCTTCATCTCGTCGGCCAGGATCTCCTCCAGCTCGCGGATGCGCCTCTCTATGGCCTCGAACTCCGCCCGCAGGTCCTCGATCTCCAGGCCGGTTAAGGCGCGGAGCCGCAGGTCCAGGATGGCCTTGGCCTGGATGTCATCCAGCTCGAACCTCTGCATCAGGCCGTCCTTGGCCTGCTCGGTGGTCTGGGCCTCGCGGATGATGCGGATCGTCTCGTCGATGGCGTCGACCGCCTTGATCAGACCCTGCAATATGTGATCGCGGGCCAGGGCCTGGCGCAGCTCGTACTCGGTGCGCTTGATGACCACCGTCTTGCGGTAGTCGACGTAGGCCATGAGCATCTCGCGGAGGGTGAGCACCTTGGGCTCGTTGTTGACCAGCGCGAGATTGATGATCCCAAAGGTCACTTCCATCTGGGTGTGGGTGAACAACTGGTTGAGCACGATCTCTTCCATGGCGTCCTTGCGCAGCTCGATGACGACGCGCATGCCGTCGCGGTCGCTCTCGTCGCGCAGGTCGGTGATGCCCTCGATCCGCTTGTCCTTGACCAGCTCGGCGATGTTCTCGATCATCGACGACTTGTTGACCTGGTAGGGGATCTCCTCGACGATGATGCGCTTCCGACCATCCTTCTCTTCTATACTGGTCCGGGCCCGGACCTTGAGGCGGCCCCGGCCGGTGGAGTAGGCCTCGACGATGCCGTTGGTGCCGTAGATGATGCCTCCGGTGGGGAAGTCAGGCCCCTTGATGAACGCCATCAGGTCGAGGTTGTCCGCCGACGGCTCGTCAATCAGATGGATGATGGCGTCGCAGACCTCCCGCAGATTGTGGGGCGGGATGTTCGTCGCCATGCCCACGGCGATGCCGGAGGAACCGTTGACCATCAGGTTAGGTATCTTGGCCGGCAGGACCAACGGCTCCTTCAACGAAGCGTCGAAGTTGTCGCCCCACTCGACCGTTTCCTTGTCGATGTCCTGCAGCATGTCCTCGGCCACCTTATCAAGCCGGCACTCGGTGTAACGCATCGCGGCCGCTTCATCGCCGTCCACGCTCCCAAAGTTACCATGGCCATCGACGAGAGTGTACCTTAAAGAGAAATCCTGGGCCATGCGGACCAAGGCATCATAGACGGCCGTGTCGCCATGCGGGTGATATTTCCCAAGAATTTCCCCGACCACCCTGGCGCTCTTCTTATGCGGCTTGTTGGAGGCCATGCTGAGGTCGTACATACCATACAGTATGCGCCGGTGCACCGGCTTGAGACCGTCCCGCACGTCCGGCAGCGCTCTGCCGACGATGACGCTCATGGCGTAGTCGATGTAGGACTTCTTCATCTCCTGCTCGATGGGGCGGTGGATCTCCTTCAAAGGGGCAAGCACGGTGGCCTGCGTTTCCGTGTTCTGTGATTCGTTATCGTCTGTCATGTCATGTCACCTAGATGTCCAGGTTCTCCACTTCCTTCGCGTGCGAGGTGATGAAATCCTTGCGCGGGGCCACCTGGTCGCCCATGAGGATGGTGAACAGCTCGTCCGCGCGGACGGCGTCCTCGATGGCAATCTTCTTGATCGAACGGACCGAGGGGTCCATGGTCGTCTCCCACAGCTGGTGGGGGTTCATCTCTCCGAGACCCTTGTACCGCTGGATGGTCGCGCCCTTGCCCAGCTGCTCCATGGCCACGGCCCTCTCCTTCTCGTTGTAAGCGTAGATCTCCTTGCTTCCCTTCGAGACCTTGTACAGCGGGGGCATGGCCAGATACACGTAGCCGCTGTCGACCAGCGGGCGCATGTACCGGAAGAACAGCGTCAGGAGCAGGGTCGAGATGTGCGCTCCATCGACATCGGCATCGGTCATGATGATGATGCGATGATAGCGGGTCTTGGCGATGTCGAACTCGGGACCCACCCCGGCGCCGATCGCGGTTATCAGGTTCCTGATCTCCACGTTCTTGAGGATCTTGTCCAGCCGCGACTTTTCCACGTTCAGGATCTTGCCCCTGAGCGGCAATATCGCCTGGAACTCCCGGTTCCGGCCCTGCTTTGCCGATCCCCCTGCGCTGTTTCCCTCCACGATGTACAGCTCGGACTTGGCGGGGTCCTTCTCCTGGCAATCGGCGAGCTTTCCGGGAAGGCCTCCGCCCTCCAGGAAGCCCTTGCGACGGGTCAGCTCGCGGGCCTTCCGGGCCGCTTCCCGGGCCTGGAAGGAGAGCATGGACCGGCGCACGCAGGCCTCGGCCACCTTGGGGTTCTCCTCGAGGAACTGGTAGCACTTCTCGTAGACGCAGGATTCGACGATGCCCTTGATCTCGCTGTTGCCCAGCCGGGTCTTGGTCTGCCCCTCGAACTGGGGCTCGGGGACCTTCAGGCTGATGATCGCGGTGAGGCCCTCTCGAACGTCGTCGC
>CAYZEV010000014.1:0-55595 GCA_964477865.1 uncultured Methanomassiliicoccaceae archaeon
GTACTGCGGTGCACGCTTGAAGACCACGGCGATGTGGCTTCCGAGACGATCGCCGAGACATATCCCGAGGAAGAGCCTGAACCGGCCTACCTGGAGAGCGATGCGGCGGCGGCCCTGATGGCCCCCACCATGGATTCCCGGTCGGAGGCTACAGCCCCCGCGAAGGTCGAGGACACCCCACTGGTGGAAGAGGGCACTTCTGGTAAGACCATGGACATGCCCCTGCTCATCACCATTTCACTTATGGGCACCGGGCTGGCCATGTACGCGGTCGATATCTACCTGACATTATCGCAGACCCTGGAACGGGTGCTAGGATGGGGTATTGCCATAGCAGCCTCCGCAATGCTAGCATTCGCGGTCATGAGACTTATCCCCCGATTGAAGAGGAATGGCAAAGAAGAGGAGGATCTGGTCCTCTGTCCGATCTGCCATGAGGTCGTAACCGAAACGACCTGTAATTGCCCTTCCTGCGGGGTCAAGTTCAAGGAGACCTCGTCGAGGGAGTGAAAACATGAAGTTGATCTGGCACGGTCATTCCTGTTTCGAGGTCAGGGACAGCGTAACAATAGTAATGGATCCCCATGACGGAAAGTCGATCGGGATCAAGCCGCCTCTTCTCAAGGCCGACATCGTACTGGTCACCCACGACCATTTTGACCACAACTGCGTCCGCATAGTCAAGGGCGATCCGGCCGTGATGCGGGACTCGGGTGAGAAAAGCATTCGGGGGATCAAGATAACCGGCATTCAGACCCACCATGACCAGGAAGGCGGGGCGAAGCGTGGCCGCAATATTGTTTATCGGTTCGAGATAGATGGGGTGAGGTTCTGCCACTGCGGGGACCTGGGCCACATGCTCACTGATGAACAGATCAGGGCGATCGGGCCCATTGACATCCTGTTCCTGCCGGTGGGCGGTGTCTTTACCATCGACGGCCGTGAGGCTAGGGCTCTCGCGGCCAAGCTCAAGCCCAAGATCGCGGTCCCCATGCATTTCCGCTGGGGTGGGTTGTCCATCTCCATCCAAACGGTGGACCCGTTCCTAGAGGGTCTGCCCGAGGAGTCCATCCTGCGGGTGGGGAACGAGGTCGACTTCTTGAAAGAGGACCTCCCCTTGACCACCGAGTTCTGGGTTTTCTCGCCTTAGTCGATCAACGCCATGGCGCCATGTGGACCATGGCGGTGAAGCTCCTGATGAGCAATGGGGGTCGCCATTGACCTTCATCAGCGAAAGATCCTGCTCGCTTGCCAAAAGGAGCAACTGATAGGGCTGAACTCCTGATGTTATCGATCAGCATTATACGGATCACGGGTTGCGTTCGGCCTCCCCGATCTCGACCAACGTTCGGACCGATCGTCAGATCGTAATCCTGGCGTTTAACAGTTAAATATCCTCAGGGGGACCGCTAGAGATTTAATAAAAAGGAAGGGAAAGGGGCCGAGAGCGTTCCCAGTCGACCTATTGTTCAGAACCCGAGCGCGTCTTCGACACGGCCGAGCTCGATAGGCGTGGAACGATATCCGACCGCGGCTCCCTTGGAGTTAGCGATCATCGATGCGCCTAGAACGGGCGCTCCGTAGTTCAGAGTACCGATGGCCGCAGGGACCTTGAAAAGAGCACGGATCATGTCCAGCTCGGCCTTGGAGGTCGAGGGATGGCATAGAACTCCCTTGTTGGTGGCTACACAAATCGAGCCAACGGTCCGGTGGCCGGCGATCATGCCCTGGACCACTTCGACCTGCAATATATCCTCGATCTGCTTGACCGCAGCGGCGCTCAGGTCGGGATTGACCAGGGCCGCGTTGTCGTTCACCAGGATATTGTTGCCACAAGCGTTCAGATTGTCCTTGATGCGCTTGATCGGCAATTCCTTCATGATGGGGCGGAGCTCGGACAACAGGGCCATGCTGGAAGTTATTGCTCCATAAGAGTTCATGGCCGTGAGAGTCCCTAAGATATTGCAGGAGTCCAGCGTGACGGTCAAGACCTTGACCTCCATGCCTTCCTCAATATCTCTGATAAGGTTCTGGGGTGCGTCTGGGGGGACCAGGGAAATGCTCTCGTTCGCTACGCAGTAAACACCGATGAAAGGATTTCCATTGTAGTTAGAGAGCTTCATCATTTCAGCACGTTTACTCTTCTACGGTGGAGTCTTCCGGCAGTGAAACCTCTACAAGTCCATCCTCGAACTTGACTGCCTTGACCTTAATGTGCAGAGGCGGGTTCTGGATACCATTGACCCATATGGCCTCATTGAGGCGGTGGTCGATCCAAATATTCTCCTCGGTGGTCTTCATGTGGCGGACCACATGAGCGCGAATCTCGTTGATCGCCCTCTTAGCCCGCCTGGTGCGGGGAGCCATCTTGGTCTTCTTGAGCGTGATGTTCATTATTTTCTCATCCATCAGGATCACTCCTTAAGCTTGCTGTGTCTCCAGTTGCGCCTCTTTGGGTGCCGGAGAACGGACCTGTTGGTCCTGATCATGACCCAAGCAGGTACCCTGCGGTTAGACTTTTCCGCCCTCATCAGGCGGGCCTTCATTGCTGTTGGCTTGTTCCTGGCCATAAGATTACACCCTTTCGATCTTGATATCTCTCTTTTGAGGCGAGACCTTCCTGAGGATCGCTACCAAAGTAGGTTCATCGATCTGGTCTTGGATGCGGCCCATCTGCAGCAATCTAATCAGCTGCTCCTCAACGGCAGCGGCCACGTCGGGATATGCCATCCTGACCTTGGCCAACCTCTCCCGGGCTTCCGGGGTCAGGATCTGCCGCATGACCGACTGACGCTCTGCCTCCATCTGCTTCTGCCGCTCGGCCATCATGGCCTGCTGCTGCAGCTGCGATTCTTGCGACTGCTGCATCTGGGCCATTTTCCGGCGGCGAAGTTCCTCGAGCTCGGCGTCCTGCATTTTTCTCACTCCGTTATGAAACTAATGAGTCTCATCATATACTTCCTTGGCGACCTTGTCTAGCATGGCCTGACCCTTGGGAGTAATGATCCTTCCATCTCTCTTGTGCTTGGCGATAAGACCGGATTGTTCCAGCTGTATCAGGCAGCGGCGGGCGATGGCCCTGGAGCCCTTTACGGCCCTGTTGGGCTTGGAACCACGGTCGGCGAAGCCACCATATTCGGCGGCGAGCCGGGAGGTACCGATGGGGCCCATCAGGTATACCTTCCTTAGAACGGATGCGGACCGAGTGAACCACCAGTCTTCCTGGACAGGGGCCTTCTCAGTGTGCCTTCCGGTCTTCGCGAACTCTGCCCACTCCGGGACTTTTATCGTGTCGATCTGCTTCAGTTGGGCCGCGGCCTTAGCGATAAGCTTCTCCGGCGGGACATCATATACTGTGACCATATGACCTACCTCGAAATGACATTAATACTATCCAAGTAAGGATAATGCCTACGGCATTAATATGGAAGTCATATAAAAGCGTTTCCAGGAGACCATACCACTGGAAAGCGCCGGCAGGACGGAGAGAACGACTAGCTGGAGCCTATCTCCCCACCGAGGCCGGCATCAACGACCTCGGGGGTCCCATGACACGGAGATATTATAATGTATTGGTACCCGAAACCCACCTTTTCAATGGGAGGTTGAATGTATTCCTTCCCATCTATAATTGGGATCGCACTTAAGATCTTACATGTTCTGCACAATTCAGATACGCTTGGAACGCACCGCCGACCTAGTGCAAACGGTCAGCATGTGCAATCAGGCGTGCCAGCGGGTCCTGGATTGGTGGCAAGAGAACAAACACAAAAAGACCACGCTCCATCGTTCTACGCATCGTGATATCCGAACAGATTTCCCATTGTTGCCATCGGCGCTGGTACAGACTGCTCGTGACCAGGCCATCGAGATGATGCGATGGGGCAGGTTCGAGCATCGAATATTCGAGGGGGGCCGTTAAGCGCGATATGCTATGACAAGCGTACATTGAGCGTCTTCCTAGAATCTGGACATTGCTCCATCAGCACCGTTTTCGGGCGAATGAGATATGATAATCGATATGACACCGACTGAGGAAACCTTACATCCGTTTCAAATAATTGCTGGCCGTTTTCTCAGTCATGCGTTACATCGTGGCCGTAACCGGTTGCTCCGGGATCCGCTATGGGATCAGACTTCTGGAGGAGCTGGAAGGAGAGAAGGAGCTCATCGTATCGGAGATGGGCAAGAAGGTCCTGGAACAGGAGACGGACCTGGGCTACGAGGACGTGGACGATCTGGCCGACGAGGTTTACGAGGACGATGATCTCTTCGCTCCACCTGCCTCGGGAACGCACAAGGTCGATGCCATGATCATTTGCCCCTGCTCCCAATCGACCATGGCCAAGCTGGCCGCCGGTCTTTCCGACAGCCTCATCACCCGGGCTGCCTCGGTCACCATGAAAGAGCACCGGAAGCTTATACTCGTACCAAGAGAGACGCCGCTCAACGTGATAATGCTGGAGAACCAGCTAAGTTTGGCCCGGGCCGGCGCCATCATTCTGCCAGCTTCCCCAGCATTCTACCAGGAGCCAAAAGGGCTGGAGGACATGGTGGACTTCGTGGTCGGAAAGATCCTTGACCAGTTGGGCCAGGAACACGATCTTTTCAAGCGCTGGGAATATGGATAGAAAGAAAGGTGCTTAGGGACCTACGGGCCCCTTCGCCTCTTCGTGGTGGAGGGATCCCTCGGCCGGTTTCAGTTCCTCCGACCTATTCGCTTCGTGCTTGGCGTTGATCCTCTGGAGAGGGCCGGGAGCCCACCAGTTCCACTTGCCGAGCAGGGACATGATAGCCGGGACCAGATAGATGCGCACGATGATGGCGTCCAGCAGTATGGCGAACATCAGGGCGAAGCCGAATTGCTTCAAAAGGAAGCCGTTCGACAGCATCATGGAGCCGAACGCTGCGGCCATAATGAGTCCGCAGGCGGTTATTATGGCTCCGGTCTTTTCAACCGCAATTACGATGGCTTCGTTGTTTTCCCTGCCCTTGGTCACTTCCTCTCTGATCCTCGTGATCAGGAGGATATCGTAATCCATGCCCAGCCCAAGACAGACGATCAGCAGGATCAGGGGCACCATGTAGAGCACAGGTTGACCCAGCACGACCTGGAACAGGATAAGAGTGACCGCGAGCGTCCAAGAGATGCTCAGCAGGATGGTCAGAATCGATTTCAAGGGATTGATGACCGAGCCCAACGCCACCAATAATACGATGTAGATACCGATGACCACCAGCACCTCCATGCCACTGATGTCGCTCTGGACCATGTTGGCGATGTCGAACATGGAGGCGGTCGCTCCGCCCACGAACATCATGACGATATGTGGATCGCTCTGCGCTTCCACCGCCACGTCCCTCAGGTCCTGGATGCTGGCTATCGAATCTTTGTTGAACGGCTCGGCCTGGAAGGTAATGGTCAAGAGCACAGATTTTCCGTCATGGCCGATCATCTGCTGGATGGTGCTACGATATTGAGCCACGGCTGTTGCATTGTTGTAATCTATCGGTGCACCGTAGGGACGGGTCGGGCTCGTCACCTGTTTGACATTATTCAGAGCGGCGATCTTCGCCGATATGTTCTCTATTGAAGGTACTTCCACCGGATTGAAAACATCTCCGACCATGACCTGTGAGTTCATTTGAAGCGCGACCTGGGTCGGGGTGATCTTCCCGCCCCCGAAACCGTCCTGCAGAGCGGCAAGACCGTCCTTGCTCTCGGACTCGGCCATGGAGCCGATGAAGTCATAGCTGGTCTGCATCGTATAGACTACATAGGTCGCCGGTACCGAGATGACGACGGCGGCGACCAAGATCACCTTGGCATGCTTGATGGAGAACTTGGCGCTCCGGGTGAAATAGCCTGGTCCGCTCCTCACCTTTGCCGGCCGGTTCATCTTGGCCGGCCAGAACATCTTGTCGCCCAGAAGCAAGAGCAGCGAGGGCAGCAAGGTAAGGGCTACCAGCAGGGCGATGGTGACGCCTATGGCCAAAGCCACACCCATGGACTGCATCATGGCGAACCGGCCGATGGCCAGCACGCCGAAGCCGATGATGACCGTGGCGCCCGAAGTGGCGATGCTCTCCCCCGCCCAGGTCACCGCCTGCTTGACGGCCTCCTCCTTGTCCCGACCGTTGTGCCTCTCCTCCCGATAACGGGACAGGATGAAGATACAGTAGTCGCACCCCGCCCCCATCATGGAAGTGAGGAGCAATGTCAGTACGGAATAGTGGATGGACATCACATAGGTGCCGATCAGGTAGACGAGAGAATAGGTTATACCCAGCGCCACCCCGATCGATATGGGGGGAATGGATGAGGCCACGAAGGAACGGAAGAACAGGCCGATGAGGACCAGCACAAGGATGATGGTGATGGGCTCGATGATCTCCATATCTCTGGTGGTTGCGTTCTGCAGGTCAACGTTGATGGGGTCCGAGCCGGTGACATAGGCCTTTATGCCCGTGCCGTGAACGGCCGACGCCACGATGGCCCGCACCTTATTGACGTCTCCCTTGCCCGCCTCGGCGTTGTCTAGTAATGGATCATAGGTAAGGGCCATCAGCATCGTCGAGTTGCTCGGCGACACCAGCATGGCCACGATGTCCTCCGGGATTGTTACCGGGAAGTCTGCCAGCGATGAGTTGGCTACTATCTGGCGGGACAGGGCTACGACCTTAGAGGTCGAATAGCTAGTACCCAGGTCCCCAGCGGCGGCGACCACCCAGGGCCGGGGGGCGAGCTGCTGGGCCACCGAGGGCATGGAGGCGATCAGCGCTGAGATGGTGGCCTTCCGGACCGCCAGGTCGTTGAACTTGGCGAAGCCCAGGGCCTGGTGGAGGCCCGTGAACATGGACCGGGTCGTCGGATCGGTGATGTTCTGACCGAAGGCCGCCGCGACGGTGGCGACGCCGGCCTCGAAGACCCCCTGGTCCGGCTCGGATCCCAGCAAGGACCACCAGGCATAGGTGGCGTTGAAGTACTCGTGGACGAGCCTTTCCTGCTCCTCGGTCCCGTTGGTCATCATGACGTCGAGGTTCCCCTCGAAGAGCTGGTGGGAGAGGGCGCTGACGTTGGCGAAGGATATCTCCTGGTCGGCGAAGGTCTCGTTGACCAGGGCCAGGAACACCTTCTCCTCCACAGTGGCCGGGAGCGCCTCCAGGAAGGGACCGAAGGCCGCCCCGTGGGCGATCTCGGCGCGCTGGCCGGCGGTGGCCGGCGGGGCCGCTGTGCCGTTCCAGGCGGTGGCGAAGGCGTTGAACCAGCCATACCGCAGGGCCTTCTTCTCCGGCGGCAGGCCGCCCGATGAAGCGTTGAGCAGGTCGTTCACGGCCGAATAGGTCATGCCGTCGACGACCGCGACGGGAGTTCCCGGCGGAACGGTCTCATTGATATCGCTCCAGATGTCGGCATAATATGCCGGGACATCATAGAATGCGTGAGCGCTCTGACCGGTCTCCTGCCACAGGGCCCTGTAGTCCTGGGGGAGGCCATAGATCACATAGGCGGTGAGATTCGCGCCGGTATAGGCGCTGTTCAGGCCGATCAGCACGTTCAGGGTGTAGATCTCGGCCACGCCGTAGATGGTATCGACCGTCACCTTGTGGATATTTCCGTCCATCGAGGCGTTATTGAGGTCGCTCTCGATCCTCGAGACCGCCTGCTTCACCTCCTCGCTCCGGACATCGGAAGCGGTCAGGACGATAAGGGTGGTGGGCTGTTCAGAAGTACCGCCGAATTGTTCGGCAATGTAGTCGTTGGCGCCGGTGGACTCGAGGCTCGCGGGGGCGTTCTCCGTCTCCTCATATTGAACGACGCTGCTGACCAGCGGCGCCAGGGGGAGCGCCACCAACAACGCGACGATCCAGGCTATGATGATCATCTTATGGCGACGGGCCACAAAATCGGCGAGACCTGCGAACATGGATTCACCATCATCTATGGGGTCGGCGGCCATGTGGAGGGCCTCCGCTTTCTTAACTCTCCGGCGAACCCGATGAGCGATTAATAATCTTCCGACCTAGATATCTCATCCATCAGGAGAAGACTGGACCGTTTTCGGCGCAGTCCCTGCTCCATGGCTGCGGCCCAGCCCCTGGGCGGCCATTCCGCCTTAGGGCCGGGTCCGGAGCTAGGGACTGAGCGGCATCCACCCGGGTGCCAGCTCACTCGACGAAGATGGCGGGCCGGTGGGGCTGGGCGGCTCGGGCCTTCCTCTGAGGGTCTGGAGCGGTCGCATCGTCCGCCGAGTAGATCTCGACCTCGCATCCCAGTTCCTTGGCCAGGAAGACCGCGGCATCCATGAGATAGGCGTTCTCGTCGATGTCCATGGCCAGCTTGAGCAGTTCGGTCTCGGACCGCTTCATCAGGTCCTCGGCGGTCTTGCGAGCGAAGTCCGCGGAGTCCTTGCCCCGGCGCTTCAGCTCCTCCCGGGCCATGACCGCCTTGGTCAGTCCGGGGATGCTCAGCTGTTTGTCGCCCATGAGCCCGAGGCCGATCGCCAGGACATCCTTCTTCCACTGAGGAGTGGTGTATATGAATATGCGACGGGGAGCGATGCCGGTGACCTTCAGTATCTCATTGATGTCGGTCATCACCTCCTCGAGATAGTTCTCGGCCGCCTCGGCCACTGGATCGGAGGGCAGTTCCTCCGCCGTCGGATAGGGGGCGATGGAGACGAAACCCTTCTCCCCGATGCCGACCCACATCTCCTCGGCCACGTGCGGGGTGATGGGGGCCATCATGCGAACCCAGGCCCGCAGGACCTTGGCCGCGGTGCCGGCGTTATTGCCGCCCCGGCGGATATACCAACGGACGTCGGAGAGCGTCTCGAAGTAGGCCTCATTGGCCATGCGACGCAGGTCGAACTCGTCCATGGACCTCTGGATGGTGGCCGCCCGGTTGGCCAGACGCGATAGCAGCCAGGCATCGACCTTCTGCACCTCGGACCCGTTCAGGGCCTTGAGCTCCTCCATCGTCCGCAGCACTCTTTCGATGCGCGAGGTGTAGTTCTCGATCGCCCCTTCGTCCCACTCCACGTCGGCGAAGGGAGCGGCAATATGAGCGTAGTAAAGGCGGAGGGCATCGACCCCAAAGCGTTCGGCCGCATCAGGGATGGGTTCGGCCCCTCCCTTGGACTTGGATATCTTACCCAGCTTGCCGGTGACGTACCAGTTGACGAAGATCCCTCGGGGCCACAGCTGCTCGGGAAGGATGGCCACATGGTTCATCTGGAAGGCCGGGAAGTGCACGGTCATGTGCTCCTTACCTCCGAGGTTGATGTCGAGCGGATACCAGTAATAGACATCGTCCTTGATCTGGGTGAGCAGCTCCGCGCTCACGCCGGTGGAAGCGGCCACCTGCGATACCTCGCCCTTGCCCAGGAACACGTGATCGAAGAACTCCTCATTGAGGGACTCGAGCTTCAGCTGCCCGGAGTTGAAGTAGGCCGAGACGATGTAGTAGATCGGGTAGAGGGTCGAATCGGAGATGGCCTCGATGATCCATTTAGGGTCGTACGGGAAGCGGGTCCCTAGCCAATTGCCCTGGCGCACGCAGGCCCGCTCCCGGAACCAGTCCAGCACGCCCTGGACGTTAACATAGTAGTCCTGAGGAAGGATGTGCATGCTCTTGGCATGGCGCTTGCTCTTATCGGTCAGCGTGGCGTTGGCGTAATCGATGAACCACTGGTCGGGGACCTTCTTGATGACCACGGGCTTACCGCACCGGCAGACCACTTCCTCGGAAAGGTCGAAGAACAGTTCGGCCTCGCCGCTCTTGATCATCATCTGCTTGATGAGGTCCTTCGCTTCCTCGACCTTCAGTCCGGCGAACTCGCCGCAATTGGCGTTCATCCGGCCGGTGTGGAAACCGTCCTTGTAGATCGCCTTTTTGGCCTCGTCCAGCCGGGGGTCGCAGGCCTGGGTGATCCCCAGCCGGTCGATCATCTCCACCGCGGGCATCGGCCCGTAGCCCTTGGTTTCTATGATGGCGATGGGGGCGATGCCGCGGACCATGGCCGGGTCCAGGCCGTACTTGGCCAGCTCGACCTCGTCCGATTGCAGGAGCTTGAGGGCCATCCAGTCGTCCGGTGCGTCGGACGGGACGCTGGTCACCAGACCGGTACCGACCTCCGGCTTGCAAAACGCCGCCGGCAGCACCGGTATCTGACGGTGCATCACGGGGGCGACGCACATCCGGCCGATCAGCTCGGCGCCGGGGATGGTGCCCACGACCTCCAGGCCGTCCTTCTGGAACCGCATCTTGTCGTAGGAAGGCTGGCTGATGACCCACGTCTCGCCGTTGCGGCGGACCTTGACATACTCGACCTCCGGGTTCACCCAGAAGTTGGTCTGCCCGTAGACCGTCTCCGGCCGGAGGGTCGCCGCCACCAGGTAGATGTCATCACATTTGAACTTGAGAAGCGTGTATTCGCTCGTTTCCGCGCCGCCGCCCTTGGAGAGGTCCGTTTCCGAGGCGTCCACCGCCACCGGGCCGCACTCGACGCAGGCGGGGGCGAAGTAGGGCTTCTGGATCAGCAGGCCGGCCTCGTGGAGCTTGCGGAACTGCCACTGTATGAACTTGCCGTAATCGGGATTGGTGGTGGAGGTGAACCGGCGCCAGTCGGCCAGGAAGCCAAAGCGCTTCCAGTACTGGTTCACGTAGACCTTGTTGAAGAAGTTGACCACGTCCAGCGGCTCGGTCAGGGTCTTTAGCTGCTCCGGCGGACACCCATTGGCCAGGAGATAGTCGAGCGTCTTCCTGTCCTGGTTCTTGATCCTTTTGGCCAGGGAGATGGCCCCGTTGCCGGTGGCATGGGTCCCCACGGGGAACAGCACATTGTAGCCCGACATCCGCTTGTACCGGGCGATGGCGTCGACATAGGTGTAGCCACGCATGTGGCCGACGTGCAGGTAGCCGGTCAAGCCAGGGTAAGCGAATATGATCATGAACTTGGGGCGACCGTCCCGGTTCGCCTCATTTAACCCCGCCTCGTACCAGCGCTGTTGCCACTTGGCCTCTATCTCTGCGGTCCAGCTTGACATCGGCACACCTTTTCTGGCCTGGAAATACTCTAAGGGTATAAATAAGATGTAACAATGGCGAGAAGAATTGGTAAAGGGTTTCGACTTCCTCTAGAATGATCCTCGAGCGGGGCGGTCGAACGGAACGATGTTCAAAATTGACCTAAATGGGCGATATCTCGAGCGGAAATCCTGCCTGTCCACCCTTATCGCCGGCTATTCCGTTTCAGACCTCTTCGGCAAGACTCCTGTCGTCAGGATTAATATATCTATGAGTCATCAAAGGTCGCAGCTCCAGGGGGCATTTCACGGCAACACAGGGCGGTTCCAAGGTAGCGGTCGTCGCGGCCGTCATCGGTAACTTGATCATCGCGGTCATCAAGTTTATTGCGGCAGCGATCACCGGCTCTTCGGCCATGATATCCGAGGGCATCCACTCGGTCGTTGATACGGGGAACGGCCTGCTCCTGCTGCTGGGCATGAAGGATGCCAAGAGGCCGGCCGACGCCGACCACCCCTTCGGTTACGGCAAGTCGCTGTACTTCTGGACGAACATAGTGGCCATCTCCATCTTCGGCATCGGTGGTGGGATGTCCCTGTATGAGGGGATCACCCACATCACCACGGTGGACCCGCACGCCGTGATGGGCGACCCCACCGCCGCGTACATCGTCCTTGCTATCGCCCTCGTTGTCGAGGGCGCGTCATTCACCATAGCCATTAGGGCCTTCCTGCACGCCAAGGGCGATATGGGCATATGGCAGTTCATCAAGCGTTCGAAGGACCCTAGCCTCTACGCGGTGGTCTTTGAGGACAGCGCGGCCATGCTCGGCCTCGTCTTCGCGTTCCTCGGGATATTCCTCGGCCACCTGCTCCATAACCCGTACCTCGACGGAGTAGCATCGATCGCCATCGGCCTGCTGCTCATGAGCGTGGCCTGGTTCCTCGCATCACGGACCAAGGGCCTGCTGATGGGCGAGGGCGTGAACCCCGATGAGCTCGCCGACATCCGGCAGAGAGTGGAGTCGGACCCGGCGGTCGAGCGGGCCGGGGACATACTCACGATGTACATGGGTCCGCACGACCTGCTCATCAACATGGGGGTCTGCTTCGTCGAAGGGACCACCGACGAGCAGGTGCACGAGGCGATCCACCGCATCGAGCTCGACCTACAGAAAGCTTATCCAGAGACCAAGCGTGTTTACATCGAAGTGGAGTCAATATCGCACGTGGCATCGCAGAATTGCATAAAATGAATGCTAACCGTCGGCCAAGGGTACTGACATAAGGGGCCAGCCGGGTCGAGATAAGAATATGATCGTTTGGGTCGTTCTCCCCCTATGCTTAACGGTGCGATAGTTGACTCTATCGGGTTTGCTCTGCCCCGGGTATTTTCTGGGTAGCGGAAATCCTGCTCTACCCACCTTTTTCCCGAACTACCTTGTTTTGTATCCCTGCGTCCAGAAGACAGGGGAAGAATTCACATCTGAAGCCCCTGCCATCATTGCCTTAAAATAGACAGTGAGGTCAACGTATGCATCAAAGCAGGTGAGCCACCGATGGCAACGAGCGCAGTACAACAAATGGACACAAATGCGATACTGGACAAAGTCGTGCCGGTAACCCAGATGGTCATGGACGAGGCGATGATGGTCGGCGGAATGCACTTAACCTCCTCCATGAGGGAGAGCGGGGCGGCGGCCAAATTCATCACCAATTCAAAGAATACCTACAAAGGCAACCCCATCGTCGAGGGTGTGATCAATTCCCTCAGCCACAGGAAGGGAGAGCACAAGGAGAAGATCGACGTCAAGAACCTAGCCCCTGGCGAGGTAATGAGAAGAGTGGATGAGATCGACCCCATCCTTGAGTCCGCAGGGGAGCATGGGATGCAAACAAAGAATTTCATCTACGGCCTGGCGGAGACCGTGGTAAACGCTAGTGGGTCAGGCTTCATGGGGACGGGGGAAAGGGTCAATGCGAACGAGGCTAAGTTCCTCGGCGACCTCAAGGCGCATCTGCGGATATAGGAACGATCCGATCGAAATAGCCAGGATCGCGGCATCGAGATGGTTTGAAGGAGAGGTGGAAGGTCTGCATGAATAGGCTGGGATCGAGCTAGCTCGATCCACACCTCGGTCCCATCTGATGATTCCTGAAGCACTTGAACGAATGCTGAGAGAGTGTAGATTCAACAAAGCCTCCGGACCCGATACATATCTAAGGCCAGATAGTTGGGCGGTCGAATATCCCACTCTGCCTGCCCTAGGCTAATCGCTATGGATTATCTTCAATAACGATGTTCAGTCCGTCTTGATCGGACGCTCCGTCCAAGCGCGCTTAACTATCCGTTCTCTGAGATCTTAACCAATCATAATTACTGCGTTATTGACATCTGATGGTTGGTAATAGAATGAAGATCGAACTGTATCACGCCTCAAAATACGGGAACGGAGCGAGGGTGGCAGAAGAGTTCAAGAGGCTTATGGCGTCCAAGGGCAATGAGGTCAACATTCACCACATCAAGGATGTGGGCCCGAAGAACGTGGCGCCGGCCGACCTATATATCTTCGGCTCGCCGACGCATTTCGGGAAGGCGACCGGGAGCATGGTCCGCTTCGTGAAGAAGGTGGCGTTGCCACCGGGGACGAAGTATGCGGTTTTCGCCACATTTAGTGCGGCCAGGCCTGACAAGAAGACCGGAAAGATGCCGTCGGAAGAGGAGTTAGAAAAGTTGCGCCGTACGATACCAATGATCGATGAACAGCTTAAGGACAAGGGTATGATCAAGGTGGCAGAAATGAATATCTTTGTTCAACCCGAAAGCCTGAAAGGACCGTTGGAAGAGGGCTGGCAGGACAGAGTGGTGGCGTTCGTGGCTCAGATCCCGGGGCCATCCTAAGTTCTATCACCATTGTTCAGCAAGTTCGCTTAACAATCTTCCTTGGAAGTGGTGAAAGGTCGATCGTCCCAACGTCCCGTTTTCAAAAAGGAAAAGATATCGACTCGCTGTCCAACGGTTCCTTTGACAAACGGGAACTTAGGCCTTGGTCATACAATTTCATGGGCATTATTTCTGTTCGATCCAATTATTCCTGGCCCATCTCATTTATTGATGAGGTCGGAGGAATTACCGTGACATCTCCTGATCTCTCTTTACCTGGAGCTCCTCGATATTCAGCGGGTTGAGTGGTTTGCAGAGTATCTCATTGACCCGGATTTTTTTCAGATGTTGTGAGGAAGCCGCCTGCATGATCAGCGCCGTATCCGATCCCCTTCCTGTGCCAGCGATGGAGACCACCTTCTCGCCATTCTTCAGGTATCCCGCATCGGTCGCCATGAGCACGATCTCAAAGCAGACCTTGACCCCTTGGCAGAAGCAGCGTAGCAGGTTCGCCATAACCGTTGGTGTCGTCGATTCGTACAGATCAGTGGTGTGAAAAAGCATCGTACCGAAGTGTACCACGTGTCCCGCGTCCCGTAATGCCGTGGCTAGCTCCGGTGGGAAGGGATTGACCTCGCGGTGGAAGTCCCACTGGTGTGGGATGACCACCAGTTGCACATCATCGTTCTTGAAGTACTCCAGCGCTTTCTTTGCGGTCGCGCCGGTCGTGGACGCGATCACGATCTTCCGTATCCCGAGATTCTGTGCCCGTTCACGGGCCAGCCGGAATGTGACCTCCGTGTTCTCGGGGCCTAGGGCTTCAAAGTAGGTTACCTTGCCTTCCATGGATGAAAATATGGCAGAACCTCCCAATACTATTTGGGATGGCTTTCAATCACAACCTAGCAAAGGATCGAATGATCAACTTCCCAACAAATTATAAACGGCGATGCATTATCAATCATTACGCCGGAAAGGAGCGTTAGGTTTCGAAGCCGAACGCTTCCATTAGCGGCGATGGATAGGGTGCGGGTGAACCGATGGCATGGTATAGAAAAGATAAGAGCCACCCATTCGAAGTGGTGACCGAGGTGGACGGAGGAGTGGACGACCGCCACGCCTGCGATACACTAGAGGAAGCCAAGAGGTACTATGATGCCATGCAACCGCTGGTGCTCAAGAAATGGGCGGCTGGCGATTTCATCACCTTCGAGATCAGCCTCAGGGACAGAACGAATGATGAGGTTCTGGAAAGCGATGATGAGTCGAAGCACGATGAGGGCGCCTAAAAGGGCACACTCCAATGGGAGTATTTTTTTAACCGACACGAGCAATAAAAAGTAAGATGGGCCTTTGGTGGAAACGACCATCTTGATCTATGAACGGGCATCACGACCGAGGAACCTCACCACGTCCAAGGGGTATCATTTTTCTATCATTTTTGTAAACCAGGCATCTGGTCGAGGCAGGCCAACAGCAGTTCTCGTCCAGCACTATTGGCAAATATCCGAACATCTGCGATTTCGCACTATCCAGCACTATTAAGCGTTCGTTAGGTCGCATATGTGGCGAGGTCGGGAGACAATAAGAACGCTCATAGAATACCACAGGTCAAGACGCTGATCTTCTCCAAAAAAGGGAACTGATGGCAGCGAGCCATTGTTGTCGCGCCCGCTGCCATTCGGTTTTAAGGTGTTTATCCCACACCATTCCCGAGCGAGCTCCACTGGGACGGTATGGGACTTTTTTCGGATCGTGGCGTTCTATCTGTTCAGAGAACGCCCTGGTCCAACATCGCATCGGCTACCTTCACGAAGCCAGCGATGTTGGCGCCCACCACATAGTTGCCGGGGCTGCCGTATTTCTTAGCGGCATCGGCGGCGTTCTTGTGGATGTTCACCATGATCTGGTGTAGCTGGCTGTCCACTTCGTCGGCGGACCAGGAGAGGCCGATGTGGTTCTGGCACATCTCGAGGCCAGAGGTGGCTACGCCTCCCGCATTAGCGGCCTTACCAGGTCCGAAGAGGACACCGTTCTTGATGAACAGCTGGGTAGCCTCAAGTGTGGTCGGCATGTTCGCGCCCTCGGCTACGGCGATGACGCCGTTGTCGATGAGCTTCTTGGCGTCATTCTTGTCCAGCTCGTTCTGGGTGGCGCAGGGCAGCGCGATATCGCACTTTACCTTCCAAGGATTCTCTCCCTCCAAGAAGTCGCACTTGTACTTCTTGGCATATTCGCTGATCCTGCCACGCTGGACGTTCTTCAGGTCCATGACGAACTCCCACTTCTTGTTGTCGATGCCCTTCGCATCATATATCGTTCCATCGGAGTCGGACAAGGTAACGACCTTGCCTCCGAGCTGGTTGACCTTCTGAACGGCGTACTGCGCGACATTGCCGGATCCGGAGATCGCAACGGTCTTGCCCTTGAAGTTCATCTTCTTGGTCTTCAGCATCTCTTCGCAGAAGTAGGTGCAACCATAACCGGTGGCCTCCGGCCGAATCAGGGAGCCGCCCCAGTTAATGCCCTTTCCGGTCAGCACAGATTCGAACCTGTTGGTGATCTTCCTGTACTGTCCGAACATGAAACCGATCTCTCTTCCACCCACGCCGATATCACCGGCGGGGACATCGGTGTTCGGGCCGATATAGCGGTAAAGTTCGTTCATGAAGGCCTGGCAGAATCTCATGACCTCGGCATCGCTCTTTCCCTTTGGATCGAAATCGGAGCCGCCCTTGGCCCCTCCCATTGGCAGGCCGGTCAGAGAGTTCTTGAACACCTGTTCGAAACCCAGGAACTTCAAGATGCTCAGATTTACGGAGGGATGCAAGCGCAGGCCGCCCTTATACGGACCTATCGCGCTGTTGAACTCGACCCTGTAGCCGCGGTTAACCTGTACGTTACCATTGTCATCTGTCCAGGACACACGGAACATGATCTGGCGGTCCGGTTCCACGATCCTGTCGAGTATTTTGGCTTTCACATACTCGGGGTTCTTCTTAAGCACTGGCTCAAGCGATTCAAAGACCTCGGTCACCGCCTGGTGGAACTCCTTCTCTCCGGGGTTCTTTGCGATTACTTTTTCCATCAGCTCTTTAGTTTGCATATTGTTGACGCCTCCCGTTGGACAAATGGGAGAACAAATGTAATGATAAAACATTTTTCATAGATATTTCCAGATGGTTACCACGTAATCATCGCTTTTCGTCCAATGTTGCCGTTTTTCGTGGTAATCGGGGCAATAAGGGGTTAGACATTCTCGAGCATGGGAATAGCGCCCTGTCTGCCGTTAGAACATTTCTGCCATATTTGACCGGAATATCCAAGGATTAAAAGTTTGGGGGAAATGACATAATGACCCTCGAGCTAGCTTTCCCCCTTTTGGTCGGAGCAACCCTACTCCTCGATCTTGATCGCCATAATCCACCTGGTGGTCGCATGGACATGTCAACACCGCCCCCTCGTTTATATAAATGACCGCTAACAATAAACAAGCAACTGGCGGTGATGCAGATGGATCTAGATCTGGTGGAGAAGGTCACCCGGTATAGGGCCAAGGAGTCGTGGAAAGAAATCCGCCGACATTATCCGGAGGCCACGATGACGACCGAGATTTGCGACGACCGGGGGATCGTCACCGCATACCAGGACCGCTACATCTTGAGCAAAGAGTTTGTAGAGACCGAAAAGAGCCTGTGTTCGCCCCATTGCAGGTCCGAATACTGCCGCATATTGATGGGCTTGGCCAGACTGGTCCTGATCGTCCCCAAGGAGCAGGCGATCAAGGTCCGGATGGAAATGTTGGAGTTTACCAACTTTTACTTGATCTATTATCAGATATTCTTCTACGATAAGGATGGAAGGATAAGGAGGATGGATCGCAAGACCTGGTGCGAGATGGCGGGGCGGCCTTATGAAGAACCGCCCAGAGCCCCTGAGGTCGCCTGAACCTCTTGCCGGGAAGTAGCCGATTCATCGAGCACAATAGTGATGGTTCGTTCAAATGCTGATGATCGTTTAGAAGACCGATAAACACAAGAAAAATAAAGTAGGGGGTGGAGCCCCCTGGTTCACCACACGCCGTACTGCTTGACGGTGTCGACGCAGGTCTTGATGTTCTCGAGCTTGGTGGCGACGGAGGGCGGAACCTCGCAGCCGGAGGCGATGACATACCTTGAACCGAGGCCCCGGTCCTTGAGGGCCTTGACCACTTCGGTGCACAGGTTCATCGTCATCTTCTGCATCTTCTCGGCGGACCAGCGGACATAGCCTTGGGGGTCGATGTTACCGGCCATAAGGGTGTTGTCCGAATAGCCCTTGCCGATGACCTCCTTTGCTGCCAGGGAGCCAGGGATCAAAGGATACCAGGCCATGCTGTAGATGACCGGTTTCCACGCCTTCACCTGCGTATCAAGGTGGGGCAGGTCAGCGCAGTTATGGATACAGTTGGCTTTCCCTGCTTTGGTTACCATCTCATTGAGACAGCCAGCATACTTGTATTGACCCTCGAACTCCTCATACTCTTTGTCCCCAAGACACGAGTAGGAGCCCCACAAGTAGTCCCAGCACACCCCCGGGGCGGGGGTCGTCATCAGTGCGTTGACAAGATCCTTGTCAAACTCGGTAATGGTCTTAAGGGCAGCGTGCACGGCGGCGCGGGACGACTCATTGTCGAGCATGTCCTTGAAGACGAACTCAGCCCCTCTTGTTTGGGTGAGGACCAGCAGCGGACCCTCGATAAAGCTAGAAGTGATGATGTCGTTCTTCAGCGCCTCGGAGAAGAGCCTGGTCCCCTCTACGAGGATCTTGCTCCGGCCCTTGTTGACGTCGGGAACCTCCAGCTTCTCGTAGCCTTCGAGGTCCTTGATCAGAGGTTCATCGACGAACGGAGTGTTCTGCTCGTCCATGCGGACGTGCGCGCCCAGGTCGCCGGCCATGACCGACAGGTCCATCAGTCCGAAGAACCAGTCCCAATCGAAGTACTTGTAACCAGCTACGGCCGCGTCCGCAAAGAGCTTTGCGTCGTGGGCCCAGTCCTTGTAGCTTATCCCTGCGCCATTATTGAGCAGCTTTCGGTTGACACCGCAGGCAATCGGATAGGTGCTCAACCGATCGGCAGGTTGGTTGGTGATCCCGGCCATTGCCCTTTCGATATGGTTCATCTTATCTACCATTTACACTCCTCCCAAGTGACTAGTTAGGTCAGGCCGATGGACCGAACAATCGCATGGCCCGAAGGAAGATATGGCCTCCGCCTCCAGCCACCCTTTGATATTTGAGAGCGGACAATATTTGAGGATTAGCATTTAATAAAAAATTATACTAAATCCTTTTGCCAGACGTCATTTTGACACGACCGTAATGGGTTGGCCGGCAGCTCCCTGACCCCTCCGATGGGGCGCTTTCATTGAGCGTTCTTGAACGATCCCAACCTCGTGCCCTGTGTCATAAATCCGGGGTTCCGTGGTGCACCGCCTCTGTCACACCCGTATGACGTCCTAAAATGAAGCGATCGATTATTGCTCTTCTTGACCGAATTATTTATACTTGGGAATCGTATATCTGGCTAGCCACCTTTCCATAGTATCAAAATTGATATGACAATATATGACAGGTGACATATTTTTAAATACTTTGTATGACATTCCTAAATATGTCCTGAAATCGCAGGAGAGCTGAAATGGACGGAGAAAGGATATCTCTACGGTTGGAACCCGAGGACCTCGAACTCCTCGATGCCTTCATCGAAAGGCATCCGGAATACTCGAACCGTTCCAATTTTGCTAGGGTTGCCATTCGATCGTTCATCGAACAGGCGGAAGGGGACCGAACTACCGTGACCGCGAAACACGCGGTTAAGAAGAACGTGATTACGGTCGAGATCCCCCGGCTGGCGCACGAGACCATTATGGACTCGGTTCGGGCAGGGATGTACAATTCCCCCGAGGACGCAGTGGTGGAGTGCATAAGGAAGAGGTACATCCATACCGAGGAAACCCTTGATACCATCAAGCGGGCAAAACTTGAGGCCATCAAGACCACGGTGCAGGTGTTACCTGATTAGGGCAGCTCGGCAGACCTAGAAGGGATGTGGTCTGTATAGGGATGGGATGCACGGTTTTGTAAAAACAGGACCGTTCAGCTCGCCTGCTGGACAGGCGGTAAGGGAAGTGGGGATGATGCAAACCAAGAGCGAACAGATCGTGGCCACCCTGAGCAAGGGTCTCATAGAGCCGAGGATCTCCGTTGTGGGATGCGGTGGCGCCGGCAATAACGTCGTCAACAGCATCTACTGGAGCAACAAGAAGGTGGAGACCATCGCGGTCAACACCGATGAGAGCAAGCTGGAGAGAATCGATGCGCACAAGAAGATCCTCATCGGCAAGGACGTCACCCATGGCCAGGGCGCCGGGGGCTTCCCTGAGGTGGGCGAACATTGTGCGGACATGGCCAGATCAGCTATCGAAAGCGTTCTAATGGGAAGCGACATCGTCATCGTCGTCGCCGGGATGGGCGGCGGGACCGGGACCGGCGCTGCGCCGGTGGTCATCGAGGTCGCTAAGGGAATGAACGCCGTCACATTCGCTATTGCCATCAACCCGTTCTCCCACGAGAGGGGAAGGCAGGCCACCGCCAAGGAAGGCATCAAGAAACTGAGGAACGTGGCCGAGAACACCATCGTCCTCGAGAACGACCGCCTGCTCCAGCTGGCCGGAGATACCCCGATCAACGAGAGCTTTTCTATCATGGAAAGGTCGATCAATCATATCATCGACTCCATGACCCACCGGATAACCGAGGATGTCGTCGCTCCGATCCGGGAGGAGGTCGAAGCCTACTTTCGGCACCAGAGCGATGTCGAGATCGTTCCCCAGCAGACGGTGCAGCCGTTCGCAGAGCTGGTTACGGCCAGTGCCGTCCCATCGGCCGTGGACCTGACATTCACCGCATCGGTGAGCCCCGAACTCCTTACCAGATAAGAGGGCAAGGGCGCGGAGGCAAGACCCCCCGCCCCCCTCCACTTCCCAGTTTTCCAACTGTTTTATTATCGTTTCTTCCAATATGACGCCGTGCGCGTCGGACTGATCATCAATCCCATATCGGGCATGGGCGGAACGGTCGGATTGAAGGGCACCGACTCACCGGAGATCCTGGCAGAAGCGATCCGACGGGGCGCCCGGCCCCTGGCACCTGACCGGACGGCAAAGGCGTTACAGGCCGCCGGCGACTTGGAAGGCTATGTGTTCTTCACCGCCGGGGGAGCGATGGGGGAGGATGTCCTGCGAGCCAGGACCGACAGGGTGACCGTCGTCCATACGCCGTCGGAGAGCACCTCCGAGCGGGACACCAAAGATGCCTGCGCCGCGCTGCTCCAGGCGAGGATCGATCTCCTGCTGTTCGCCGGCGGGGACGGCACTGCCCGCGACATCATGGACGCGGTCGGGGAGCAGGTGCCGGTCATCGGGATCCCGTCCGGTGTCAAGATGCATTCGGGGGTCTTCGCCAACACCCCCCGCGATGCTGGGATCCTGCTGAGGAAGGCCAGGATCGAGGAGCTGCCGGCCCATCGCACCGAGGTCATGGACATCGATGAGGAGGAGGTGCGCCAAGGTACGATCAGCGCCTCCCTGTACGGCTACATGTTAACTCCCGAGGAGGCGCGTTTGATGCAGCCGTTCAAGTTGGCCCTGGGTGGCGGCGACGAAGAAGACCACAAGGAAGCGATCGCCCAATATTTCGTCGAGCACATGCATCCCGGGATGCTGTACATCCTCGGTCCCGGGACTACCATCGACGAGGTCGGCAAGAAGTTGGGGATCGCCAAGACGCTGGTGGGCGTCGATCTCGTGGTCGATGGCCACCTTCTCGGCAAGGATGTGGACGAGGATGTCATACTGGCGGCGCTGAACGTCTACTCGGAAGCAAGGATCGTCGTCTCCCCCATCGGGGCCCAGGGTTTCATCTTCGGTCGGGGGAACCAGCAGATCTCCTCCCGGGTCATTGAAAAGACCGGGATACGCAACATCGTCATCCTGGCCACCCCGTTCAAGATGCAGGAGACCAGAACGCTGCACGTCGATACCGGGGACGAGGAGCTGGACGACGCTCTCCGTGGCTACGGCAAGGTGCTGATAGGCTACGGGAAGCAGCTGATCGCCCCCATCGCCTAGTTCTTTCTTCCACATTGGGGGCAGAAGAGACCGCCGGAGCTGTTGGGTGCCCCGCAGCTTGGACAACCCATCGGCGGTCTGCCAGCGGGTTGCTTATTCTTGCCCATGAGAACGACGATCAGGATCACCACTGCAATAATCACAACCACCGCTATGACAAGAAGCAATATGCCTAGGCTGATCAGGCCGACCGGCATGGTGGGGTTGAGCATGGTCGAAGCCGTGAACAGACCTATGGAGGTGTTATCCGAGCCCTCCAGGATGCCGCTGATGGTAACGATGACCGAGCATTGGCCTATGAAATCGGGGGCGATACCGTCATGTCCGAATTGCTTCGACCCCCCGGCCGGGATGATGCCATCGATCGTTGAGACCTGATACAACCGGAAATCGTCGGACATCCCATGCATGAAGCCATTGGTAATCTGCATCGTCATTGACGTGACGGTCAACGACCGATTGTTGTTATTGTGGATCGTGACCGTGAAATGCGTTGAGCGGGCCTGGTCCATCTCTACCGGTGCGAACTCCATGGTGCAACCGGTCAGTTCATCGAACCCCGACGCCGGAGCGCTCACCGCGAGCACTGCCAGGACGGTGACCAGAAAACCGGCCACCAAGGGTAATAGCCTCACGCCATGTATTATATAAATCCTGGTAAAAATATTTGATGGAAGGATGTTGGCAGGGGCTCAGACAACCCCTTTCCTCACCTCTTCGAAGCCCAGCTCGAACGCCTTCATGTTGATATCACGGGCCTTGGCGGGGACCACGTCCAGCAGCGAGGTGAGCATCCTCTCCTTGGACAACGGAAAGGCCTTGACCGCCGAGATGGCGCCGATGAGCACCGAGTTGGCGGGGATGGCCCTACCGGCCTCGATCGCCTTGGCCGTAGCATCGATGGCGATGACGTTACCGCTGACCGACCGCAGGGCCGCTACGATCTCCTCCACCTTCGGGTAGACCTCCAGTCCGGCCGATGCGGTGATCGGTACCACCGGCGTCAGATTGGTGACGATGTGGCTGTCCCTGTTCACCATGGTCAGAGCGCGGCATGTCTCCACCGGTTCGAAACCCAACAAGAGGTCCGCTCCGCCCGTAGGGATAAGGGGACTGAAGATGCCCCGGCCCATGCGCACCGAGCACTGCACGCTGCCGCCCCTCTGGGCCATGCCATGCACCTCGGACATCGCTACCTCGAGGCCTTCTGCCACCGCGGCGTTGCCCAGCACCGTGGACGCCAGGAGCACACCCTGGCCGCCCACCCCCACCAATTGAATATTGTACTTCACTGGACCACCTCGATGGCCTGCTTGGGGCACACTTGTGCGCAACCACCGCAGCCTATGCACAGCGATAGATCGATGATGACCATCCCATCCTGCTTGCTCAGGGCGGGACAGGAGAACTTGGATACGCAGGTGTAGCAGCGGACGCACTTCTCCTGGTCAATCTTGTAGATGCTGGGCGCGAGCTTCCCCTCCCGCTTCTTCAGCAACGGGCAGGCGTGTTCGGAGATGACCACCGATAGGCCGTCGTGGTCCACCGCCTCCTTCATCACCTGCACCGTGGCCTTGATGTCATAGGGGTCGACGGTGCGGACGAACTCCACCCCGCAGGCCCGGACCAACGGTTCGATCTCGAGGCCGGGCGACTCCACCCCGCCGTACTCCCGGCCGATGGCCGGGTTGGGCTGGTGACCGGTCATGGCTGTGGTGCGGTTGTCAAGGATGACCAGCGTGTAATTGTGCTTGTTGTACGCGGCGTTTATCAGGCCGGGGATCCCGGCGTGGAAGAAGGTCGAATCACCGATGAAGGCGACCACCTTCTGGTCGGTGGCCTCGGCGAACCCGCCGGCCGCTCCGACCGAGGAGCCCATGCAGAGGACGAAATCCGCGCACTGCATGGGCTGCTGGACCCCTAGGGTGTAGCAGCCGATGTCAGTGGAGTAGATCGCTCCCTCCTTGCCGACCGCCTTCTTCACGGCGTAATATGTGGCGCGGTGAGGGCATCCGGCGCACAGCACCGGCGGACGGGACGGCAGCTTGAGCGTCGCCGCCGGCAGGGGCTCCTTTTCCGGCCTCACCTTGAGGATCGAGCCCAGACTGAGGATCAGGTCCGGGGAGTACTCGAACGCCCGGGGCAGATGCCCGGTCCGCTTGCCGAGGACCTCCACCGAGATGTTGGCCTGCTGGGCGATGCGACGCACCTCATCCTCCAGGTAGGGCTCCCCCTCTTCCAGGACGACCACGCGCTGTTTGCCTTCGAGGAACTTGCGGATCTTCTCCTCGGGGACGGGATTGGTGAAGCCCAGCTTCAGGATCTCCACATCCTCCAGCCATTCCCTGGCGTATGTGTAAGTGACCCCGCTGGTGATCACTCCCACCCGGGAGCTGCCCACCACGAAGTTGAGGGGGGAGCCCTCCGACATCTTCAGCGCGCAGTCCATCCGCTTCAGCTGCTCGATGCGGCCCAGACGGGCGTGGGCGGGCACGGTGACAAAACGCTGGGGGTCCTTCTCGAACCTGCCCTTTCGCGCCGCAACGGGCGCCTTGTTCAGGTCCACCGCCCCCCGGGCATGGTTCACCCGGGTGGTGGTGCGGAACAGAACGGGGGTGCCCAGCAGCTCGGAGATGCGGAAGGCCTCCACCAGCATGTCCCTGGCCTCGGCCGGGGTCGAGGGTTCCACCATGGGGAACAGGCCAAGTTTAGCGTAGAACCGGTTGTCCTGCTCGTTCTGGGACGAGTGGCAGGAGGGATCGTCGGCGGACATGATCACCATGCCAGCCCGGACCCCGGTGTAGGACAGGGTCATGAACGCGTCGCTGGCCACGTTGAGCCCGACGTGCTTCATGAACACGAAGGTGCGAACGCCGGACGCGGCCGCGGCCCCGCCTACCTCCATGGCCACCTTTTCGTTGGTGGAGTATTCGAAGTACATGCCGGCCTGAGAGGCGATGTCCTCCAGGATCCCGCCCACTTCCGAGGACGGCGTCCCCGGATAGGTGGCCGCCAGGCCCACTCCGGCCTCGATCAGACCTCTCGCGATCGCTTCGTTACCCAGCAGTAGGAGCCTGCCGCTGTCCGCCAACAACTTATCCAACCGGTCACCTTCCACCCGCCCCCACCTTGGCCTCCAGCTCCTCATACTCAAGGTCGACGAGCCTTTGGACCTCGGCCACATCCGCAGGGGTGAGGTGCTTGAACCGTCCCTGGAGGCGAAGATATTCTTCAACCGGCTTCCTCTTCTTAATCTCTTTGGTGAAGGTGTGCAGGCCATTACGATATTCGTACAGCGGGAAGACCCCGGTCCGGGTGGCCAGTCGGGAGACCTCGATCGACCGGCGGGGGTCCATCCGCCAGCCCGAGGGGCAGGGAGAATAGGCATGGACGAACTTCGGCCCTCGGATCGCTTTGGCCCGGCGGACCGTCTCGATGAAGTTCTCCGGATAGGCCACGTTGACCGTGGCGCCATAGACGATGCCGTTAGCGATCATCATTTCCATGATGCGCTTCTTGCCGTTCCTCTGGCGGATGTCCTTCCCCCCCGGCGTGGTGGTGGTCCACGCCCCGCAGGGGGTCGAACCGCTGCACTGGATGCCGGTGTTCATGTACGCTTCGTTGTCATACATCACATAGAGGAAATCGGTCTGGCGATCGACCGCGCCGGACAAAGCCTGCAGGCCAATATCGACGGTCCCGCCGTCGCCGGCCCAGCCGACCACGGTGATGTCATCGAGGCCTTTCTTCTCCAGCGCGGCTTTTATCCCCGAGGACACCGCGGCGGTGCACTCGAAGGCATGATCGACCAGGGGGACCTTGAGCGAGTAGCGGGGCCAAACCCCCGGTATGACCGCGCAGCAGCCCGCCGGCAGATTGACGATCGTCCTCGGACCCAGGGCCTTGAGCAGATAACGGAGGGCCAGGGGCTCGCCGCAGCCGGGGCAACCGCTGTGCCCGGGCGTCATCAGCTCCTCCTTGGGGATGGTGAACTTGTAGCTCTTCTGTATTGTTATCCCTTCCATCCTACCACCTCCCCGTCCCGTCCTTCAGACCGACCCACTCCACGGGCCGGTCGACCTTGCCGCTCTTCGAGATGGTGAGCAGGTCCTCGAAGATCCATTCCATGTTCCGTACCGTCACGTCCCTGCCCCCCAGGCCTCCGATGTAGTCCTTGATGGTCGCCTCATGCCCCTGCAACGCGGAGCGGACCTCGTTGTACATGGCCCCGCCGTCGCCGAAGGTGTAGCTGCGGTCAAAGACCCCGATGGTACGGGACATCGATGCCAACAGGCGCAGTTCCTCGGTCGGGAAAGGGCGGAAGACGCGGAGCTTGGCAACGCCCACCTTCTTACCCTGGGACCTCAACTTGTCAGCGACCTCCTTGGCCGTCCCGGCGGCGGACCCGGCCACCACCAGAATGCCGTCGGCATCGTCGCACCGATAGTATTCCATCATCCCCCCGTTACTACGGCCGAAGGCCCGCTCGAACTCCTTCTCGGCCTCCAGGATCTTCTGGCGGGCGTTCTCCTGGTCCAGGTGGATACGGTAACGGAACTCCGTCCACCATTCGGGCATGACCAGGCCACCATGACGCACCGGACGGTCGACATCGATGGGGTGCTCCGGACGGAAGGGCGGCAGATAGCGGTCCACCTCCTCCTGGGACGGCATGTCAACGCTGTCCACGGTGTGGGAGAGGATGAAACCGTCCTCGATGACCATGGCCGGCAGCATGACCTGACGGTCCTCGGCCACCCGGTAGGCCATCAGCACGGTGTCCAGGACCTCCTGGTTGTTCTCGCAGAAGATCTGCATCCACCCGGTGTCCCGCTCGGTGATGACGTCCTGGTGCTCCCCCCAGATGTTCCACGGCCCCCCAATGGTCCGGGCGGCCACCGGCATGACGATGGGCGTTCTCGCTCCCACCGCCCACATCAACATCTCGTGCATCAGCGCCAGGCCGTGCGAGGAGGTGGCGGTGAAGGTCCTGGCGCCGACGTAGGAAGCGCCGATCAGCGCCGACATCGCCGAGTGCTCGCTCTCCATGAGCAGGTACTTGGCGTCCAGCTCCTTTTTCTGCACCATCTCTGCCAGCTTCTCCGATATGGAGGTCTGCGGGGTGATGGGATAGACAGCGGCCACGTCTATTCGCGCCAGTTTCGCCGCATAGGCCGCCGCGTAGTTGGCGGTCATCATCTCGATCATAGCACTTCCCTCTCCATGCGGATGGCGCTCCGGGGACATTCGTTGGAGCAGATGCCGCACCCCTTACAATGGTCGTAATCGATCTCCGGATAGGACCCCAATTCCTCGACATTGATGCTCAGGTCGGGGCAGAACTTCCAGCAGATGTAACAGCGAATGCATTTGTCCTCGTTGAGGACCGGCCGGAGGGTCCTCCAGGTCCCGGTCATGACGTCCTCGGTGCTCTGGGAGGTCACCGGCGCCGAGGGCAGGTCGTGATAGGTCCTGAACATCACAACCACTCCCATTGCTGGTAGGCGTCCTGGGCGGCGGCCACGTTCTGTTGCGGCTTCGAGGGCACCGATTCCTTGATGCTCTCGAGGATGGCGTCGATGGAGACCTTGGTGCAGGCCCGGCCGAACGCACCCAGTATGGCGGTGTTGACGATGGGGGCGGTCTCGCTGCCCAATCCGCGGCGCAATGCAATGGAGGTGGCATCGACCAGCACCTGGCGGCGGTCGAGGGGCAGCCCCAGCTCAGTGAGGGTCTTCGCAGTGTTTACTACCACGGAGCCCTCCTTGCGGTGGCCCTGGAGGACATCGACCAGCTTGATCAGCCCCTGGTCCAGGATGACCACGTGATCGGGATCGTATATACCGGCGTGAATGCGGATGGGGCGATCATCGATGCGGCAGAATGCCATGACCGGGGCGCCGCGGCGCTCGACCCCGAAGAACGGGAAGGCCGAGGCGTACATCCCTTCCTTGACCGCGGCCTTCGCCAAGATCTCCGATGCGATGACCGCGCCCTGACCCCCTCTACCGTGAAAACGAACCTCTATCATACCGATCGGACCTCGTCAAGCTTTCCCATTTCTCTCGTCCTCAAGAAACATAAAAAGTTGAGCCAGAAATATTTAAACTCATGGAATTATTTTTACCGTGCGGAAAAGCATAACTATGCCTGCGGCATATCAACAATCATGGACATCGCCAACCTGGCCTTCCGGACGTTCGCTCACGCCACCGAGGACCCCAACCGGGTCGAGCAGGCCCTGAAGTTCGTCTCCGGGGCCGAGGAGATACAGAAGAGCAACAGCACCGGCTACCACGGCAACCCCATCATCGTCATGGAGGTGAGGGTCACCGATGCCAAGAGCATCAAGGCGCTCTTCCGTTCGTTGAGCAGAGATGACCTGTCAAAGCTGCTCGACTCCCTGGACCTCCGGTTGGACGAGGAATCGTTCTTCTTCCTAAGGCTGGGCAAGCAGGAGGCGTTCCTCCGCCAGTTCAAGATGACCGAGGGCGAGGACGTCATCGCCATTCGCGGAAAGGTGAAATCCTATCCCCAGTCCCGAGAGAACGCCATGGAAGTGATGAAAAAATATCTGCAATCTGAGGTGGAGCGGGCCACCCGGCTCGAGGAAAAGAGTTAAGAATAATTAATCGTTAGGTGGCCAGAAGCAGGGGTAGCCAAGCTTGGCCAACGGCGTAGGACTTAGGATCCTATCCTTAGTGGTCCAAGGGTTCAAATCCCTTCCCCTGCACCAAATTCCATACATCTGGTCAATCCTGAAATCTGATACCTTTGGTTAACTGGTTTCGGAGATTGGCGGCCTATACGCTTATGTCCTTATAATAATCCGGCGATTCGGAGGCCCTCTTATCCATTATAGAAATATGTTTGACATAATATCAGATTTTGCCGATTTTATGCCAACACCTTGCGATAGCTATTTTTCTGCGAATGCTTTTTATTGAGCCGAGAGTGGAAGATTGGTGATTTTATCTGTCGCAATGCACAAGCCGAAGGGCCCCCAGGAGGAGACCAATTTCCTGAAGTCATTAAAGGAGTACGGCGATGTTCAGAGGAAGTTAAAGGGACATTTGTCATATTCTGTAGGGAAAGACGAGAAGGATAGTGTGCTGATCGTTGTCTCGATGTGGGCCAATCAGGAAGATATGATGGCTGCAATGGGGGAGATGACGAGGTTCCGACAGACCTTTGACTTCAGGGCGAATCAAGTCGGCCCAACCAGGTACTACCAGGGAAGTGCCGAGTTCGTAGAGATTGGTTTAAAATAACAACGCCTTTTCTTGCATCTCACCTCTAGCTCGAATCCGAACTTGGTATGCACAGGGAAGCTAAGTAATAACCATACGCCAGGGTAATTGCCTTATGAACTCCGCACGACTTAGGATCCTATCCTTAATGGTCCAAGAGTTCAACTCTCTCCCCTGCACCATTTTTCGACCATGTGGCCATGATTTCTCACCGAATTCGGAGATAGCTAATAAAGCAATCAAGACAATGCATTCGGTTGAGTATACCATGGCAGAAACTGAACCCGGAAGTCCGACCAAACAGGAAAAAAGGGAAGAGCTCTATGCAAAGGTGCTCCGACTCAAGGACCTCATCACCTATCAGGAGGGGGCGGTAGCAAGCCGGATGCTCATCAACAAAAAGGCAGGCACCATTACCATCTTTTCGTTCGATGAGAACGAGGGCCTTTCCGAGCACACAGCACCCTATGATGCTGTTGTCACCCTCATCGACGGAGAATGTGAGGTGTGGATTGCTGGTGAAACCTTCCAAGTGAAAGAAGGAGAGACCATCGTACTCCCTGCCAACAAACCACATGCTCTCAGTGCCATCACGAAATTCAAGATGACGTTGACCATGATCAGAGAGTGAGCCATGAGCGGGGATAACAAAGAGGGGAGCTATTGCAGTATCTGCGGCGGTATTTCTCCGGGCAAGGTCACGACAAAGCAGATATTGGTCAATGGAAGAGAAATTGGGATTGATAAGCTGGATATCATTATTGCTGAGGTGAGGGCGTTGAAGATATCCGATGACCGGGCCATCACCGAGGAGCTGCTCAGAAGGACCAAGCTGTTCAACTATGTTCCCACCAGCAGATCACAGGACTATGGCGAGGCGCTGTTAAGAGAGTATGCGAAGGAGGGGTGAACGGTGTTCCAGCATTGCCCCGGTTCTGCGAACCTGAGGACCCCCACGCTATCAATAAAAAAATGCCCAGAGTGCGGTCACGACATCGAGATTTTCTCATCTGACGTCAAAATGGCATGCGACAATTGCGGGTTTGTGATGTACAGCGACCCCTCTGGTTGTGTTCAATGGTGCAAACACGCAAAAAAGTGTATTGGCGAGGAAGAGTACAAAAAGCTCGTTGAGCGAAAATGATGGCTCATCCCTCTTGATGTCTGAGAATATTTTCCTTAGGTGTCCGTGCCATCAAATCGCACACCGCACCACTCTTAACAATACTGTCTCTCTTTACATCATTTTAATTTAATATCCTGTGATTAAAACAAATGGGGGTGCGAAAGAGGTACAAGTGATCGTTGTACCTCTCTCCCCGAATATGAAAGTCTGGGCTTTGGACAAGGACCATTTGAGCCATAATTGAACCATTAGGAAAAAGTGTGACCATTATTTGGAAGACCTCAGGATCTTCTGTCCACGTTCATCGCAGACCACAATCACCAAACTCGAATTGAATGGTCGTATGGGTTATCTGGAATTTGCCTTTGAGCATATCGTTTATTTCCCTCAGTAATGGGCTGCAAGAACTTACTGGCTGATCCTTGACGATGATATGTATGTTCATCGCATAGACCCCGGAAGTAAGGGTCCAAGCGTGAATATCATGGATACTTTCTACGCCTTCGATCTGTTCGATCGCCTGCTCCACCTCCACCAGGTCGATATGTTCTGGGACCGCCTCCAATAATATGGTGATGGATTGATTGACCAGACGATATGCCCCGATGATTATCACTAGTCCGATCACGATGCTTATGATCGGATCGGCTTCGACGAGACCGAAAAATAGGATCAATAATGCCGCAACTATCACCCCTACCGAGGAGAGCAGGTCCCCCATCATATGCAAGTACGCTCCCTTCACATTGAGGTTATCCTTCGTCTTTTCTCTCAATATGAACATGCCCAGAAGGTTTGCCCCCAGACCGATCAAAGCAATGATCAGCATTAATGATGAATCGACCTGCCGAGGCTGCTGAAATCTGTTCACCCCCTCAATTATGATGATAAGGGCCAGGACGACCAGTGTAATCCCGTTCACAAACGCTACCAGTATTTCGACCCGGTGAAATCCAAAGGTATGTTTCTTAGTAGGCTTCCTCATCGTTAATAGGGCAGCCCCCAGGCTTAGGCCTAGGGCTAGTACGTCCGTGAACATGTGCCCGGCATCGCTGAGGAGGGCGAGGCTCCCGCTTAGAAGGCCGCCGCTAACTTCAAAAATGGCGAAGCCCAGGGTTATGAACAATGCTATCAACAATGGTTTGGATGATGCATTTGTCCTGTTCGTGTCCACGGACATTTACAGGCTTAACACTGATGAAAAATTTAAACCCTTTCTGAGGTGACTCGGTTCATCAACCCACCTGCATCAATCGAGGACCTCAGGTAACTCCGTGTTCCAGTGCTACAGGCATTCGCCGGGTTCTTCATCGGATCAGGGAGCGTCATGGATCACATTCGGAAAATTCAACAATACTTCGGAAACGACAATTTCCAAAGGTCCTATCGATGGGGATCCGGCCTATCGTGTTCGGACTGGTTGGTTACCACATACCCCCACCCCAACACACTCATTCTTGGATTTCAGATGAATTTATCATTGATTGCCGAATTCTCTCGTCACTTAGGTGGCTACCATGGACCTCAGACGGGTTGCTGCAGTTTATTGTTTTTTCATCGGCGTCTCAATGATCGGAATGTGGTCTGTTTTTTTGTCTACCGGTTCTGTTCCAGAGATCGATGTAAAACCAGCAGAGATCGGATTACATCTCATCGCTGAATTTTCAACTGCCATATTTCTGATCATCGCCGCTCTCGGTCTTCTCACCAAGAAGGATTGGGGATTCAATGCCTACCTGATCGCATCGGGCCTATTGACCTACACCCTCATTGTCTCCCCTGGTTACTATGTGACCCGAGATGAGATCATATTCGTTGCCATGTTCGCTCTTTTCCTGATAATCGATCTGGTCCTATTGGCATTCATGCTGAAGAAGGGGAGGTGATGGGGGTTGCCAGCATTCTCTCTCACCCGGGTAAGGGTGTGTTCAACTCGCACCAATGCATCTACTGGTGCCTTTTTACCAAAGGGAAAAAGATCGAACGGGGTCGGCCCCGTCCCGTCACATATTTCTGTTCAGCATTTTCCGGTATTCCGATTCTGCCATTCTGTCAAAATAACTAGATTGGCGGAAGACGGCAACACCGTGTGATGCCACCCCTAGTCCCCAGAATATAACGACGAACAGGAACCATGGGAACCCTCCGCCACTATACAGCCAGATCGCGAACAGACCGATGTTCACGATGGCGTATGCGGCCAGGTCCGTATAAAACGATAGTTTGGCTTCGGCTCGCTTTCGTGAACGTACAACGAGTTCTTCGTCCAGTGCCATCCGTCCATCACCCCTTCGGAGTCGAGCTTCTGCGCACGAAATAGTTCCTCAACCTGCAAAGGGCGTTATTGAATGGACATACGCCTCGGTAATGGTACTCGCCGTTCGCATCCTGATGCCACCTATTTTTTGTCGACTCCTTCGACCTCATCTCTACTGGCCGGTTCATATTTTCCAAGTCCTTCATTTTTTTAATCCCCTTTCGCATGCCGCTGACACGCACGAGATATTCCGCCGGCAAGGGATTTGAGGACATGTTCATAGGATAGTATCGGGAAGGGTACAATGCCCAAAGAAAAAGCCCCTTTTCTTTCATCGGCGTGGAAGAAAGTGGTCTTCGAGAAACCTATCCGAACATCTGGCCATTTCCATCTAATATGCGAGTAAAGGGATTGACCGATCATTTCTTGACCATTGTCGCTCTTTCACGTAGCAGCTCATCTCGCCAGGTATCGAATGACCACTCGTTCTGGACAATTCCGGAAGTTACGTTGACTACCTCCTCATCCGTCATTATTGCCTCGATAAGCTCCTTGTGTTGGGCGATCGTCGGCGCCCAGCAGTAGCTACAAATGTAGTCGAGGAGATTTCCATGGATGAAGGTCAGGATGAGCCTAGCCCCGAACCGCTTGTTCAGCGACGAGATATACCTGCGCTTATCAACGCCCGGTCTCAGATCCACCCTGATGATAAAATTGGCTCCAGAGGAGTAAGAGGGATTCCAGATTAGGGTATATTCCACCGCCCCCGCCTGTTCCATTTCTTCCAGGTGGTGCCTGATGGTCTTGGGAGTGATGCCTGTTTCTTCGGCTATGTCCACGACCAACTTTCGTGAGTTGTGGTGGAGCGCGTTGATGATCCTATAATCGATCCTAGATAGTTCCCTCTTACCCGAAAAATCCCTTTCGAAGGGCTCGGCCCCTACGAAGACCTGAGCAGAGATGGTTACTTTGGGTTGCTGCATTTGCAGTATCGTCCTGATCTCTTCGACCGTCCGGCCCAGGTCCGAGATGTCACGTAAAAGAAGCGTCAGGGTCGTCAGGTTCGCGGCCGATAGGAGCACGCTCTGCACCGCACCGTTCTTACCGAGCTGACCCTTAACCTCCTCCACGGACCGACAACCGCAAATCCCATCCACCTGCGCGAAAACCGCTCCCAGGTAACTCCTAGATATGTTGGCGGTGAACTCCTTTATGACCCCTTCCTCGATCAACGATTCAACCCTACGATGAACGGCTGCAACACTGATCCCCAGGATGTCGGCCAGCTCCCTTTGAGATCGCCTGGAGCAATTGAACAACAACTGACAGATACGGATGTCCAAATCATCCATTTTTCTCAAATAGTAGATAGAATGGTCTGTAGATAGTTCTGTTCACACATCCATTCCGCGACCATAGGTGGGGCCTGATGACAATCTCATGCCATGGTTGCTGTTGGAACACATCGGACCCTGGGCGATCAATGCGGCCAAATCGTTCATCCAATCCACATCGGGCCTTTTATCGCCTACTTGGGGCAACCATGATCCGAATGATAAAAAGGCAGACCCCATGGTGGATTGTGCTAATGTCCTCCCCATTGAGATGTTTTCCTATCGAGACTGTTGGTGTCTGACTCGATAGGAGCTGATGCTCCAGACAACGAACGGACCATTCAAAGAAGGGGTTCCATCGGTTGATGGCAGGGGCAGCTCAGTTCGCCATATCTTAATAAGGGGAGTTTCCAACTTTATTTTATGACCACATCGCCCCCAATAACCACCGCGCCGCCTCCGCCGTATGTCGGACCTCCCCCTCCACGGTACAGACCTATAGGAGTAACGATCCTGGCCATACTAGAGATAATAGTCGGGATCTTCCTGGTCATCGCGGCCGTCGGCGTCCTGGTCCTTGCTGGATATATTAGTTCGGTCAGCATACCGCCCGAGATCGACCAGAACCTGCCCCAATGGTTCATTGATTTTGCTCCAACGGCCCTTGCTATCGGTGGGATCGTCGTCCTTATCATTGGTCTGATCAGCTTCTTCGTCGCCTGGGGCTTCCTGAAAGGAAGGAACTGGGCCAGAATGGTGGCGATCATATTGCTGGTCATTTCAGTTCTGATCTCCATTTTCAATGCAATAGCGGCCGCCATCTTCACCACGGGGGCACTGTTCAGCCTGATCGTGGCCATCATAATCCCGGTCCTTTTAATATGGTACCTGACCACGGCGAAGGTCAAAGCCTGGTTCATGCCTGGCCGCTACGCAGGGAGGCCGTATCCCTAGGGACGCGGCCAACTTCCTCTCCACCCTTTTTTCCATTTTTTATCATTTGGTCTTGAGTTCGAGGCCAGATCAATGATCGATCATTTGGCTTGCCGTCCAGGTTAGTATTAGGGCACCGTCCGTTCGCCTCGGCACCATGAAGGGGCCAATGAAAGGGGCAGATGGTGAGTTGATCCCGCGACGAACAAGAAGTTCAAGGTCTAGTTCTGTACCGTGGCGCACAGTAAGAACAGTGAGATCACGTAAGGGGCTCTTCTGTGATCGGGTCGGCCTGATGTTAGCGGGACCTCTCGTGATTAATTCGGCCCCGCTCTCCAATTTTTGCCGTCGGCTCATTTTCCCAGGTTTAGTTTCACACAAGGCCAGATATGAAGACGTGGCGCTCCATCGCCCGATCCCTATATCGACCTAAAGGCCCTCGCGTTGAATTCCCCAATAGGCATGTGGTCCCGATCAACGAATTGTCGCCAGTGCTTTTGCGGCGGTAAGGGCTCTGACATTTTCCGGAGGGGCGTCAAATGGTATCTCGCCGGCCGATGTGATGATGAGCCCGCTTCCATCTCCCGATGAGCGGACCACCTCACTGACCTTCTGGCCGATCTTCTCCGGATCGGACCGCGCTATGAAATGGGGGAGAATGCCGGCGGCGAGGCAGGCCCGGCCCCTCAGCTTGGTCACCGCATCCCCATAGCCGATCCAATCGAACGACGTGTGGAACGCGGTGGGTTTCACCGTATCGAGCTGGGCGTCGAGATACGGCTCCTTCGCACAATTGCTAAGGACCGATCTCATTCCCATCGCATGGTAGGATTCGGCCATTTTCCTGGCATAATCGATGTCGAACACTTTGGCCATTTCGAACTCGTTCTGCTCGGCGTCGGCGCTCCCATCTTCGATGAATATTATCTCGACCCCGGCGTACTCTTTGAGCAGCCTACCGTACTCTTTAAGGGATCCAGTGATCACGTGGAGAAGGTGGTGGGTGCGGTTCGTATCCATGATCTCGTCCATCAGCAGGCCGTCGAACCCTCGTATCGCGACGGCCAAAGTAAAGGGGTCGCTGACCTGCCCCATCACCGCCATCTGCTTACCCACCGCCTCATTGACCACCTTGGCCGCTTTGAGCGATGTGGACCAGATGTCGTTCCGCATGGGATCGACGAACTCCAGTTCCTCTATTCGGTCGGGCGATATCGGCGTGCCTCTCGGATAGTCACGTTCGTTGGGGAAATCGAGCGGGACCCCGAAGGCCTGCGCTTCGTTGAGCAGGTCCCCCCAGCCGACCATGACGTTGTCAAAGCCGAACTCCAACGAGGCCATGCTCAGTCGAGCGAACTTCTGAGGGTCGGAATAGGCCTCTTTGATCACCGTTCTGGATCGTTCCTGCAGATAATTGCCTCCGCCCAGCTGGATATGCATGGTCGGGACCCGGTCGGGCATCTCGAGCTCGAGAGCCGAGAGGAACCGTCCTTTGGGGGTCATGTCCAGTAATGTGGCGTCGGCCGGCTATAAATTTTCGGGTAGACCTGAGCCCCCTCGATCCAACCGCTAATGAAATGGATGGAAGAGGTTTTGGCTCAGGTGTTGCCGTTCCTAATGGCATCTATGTTCGTATCGTCGAGCACCAAGGATGAGACCTCATCGGACAACGGGTCCGTGACCCCGGTCGAGGTCGCGACCAACTTATACAGCACGGGACTCTTCGCTCCGATGTAGATATCCGTCACTGTGACTATGTCCCCATTGGTGCTGGTCTGCTGCCAGTGCTCCACCTGCTTGTTTCCGAAGGGTGTCGATAAGGTTTCTATGCCGATCTTAACGCCCTTGTCAAAATCGACGCTATCGGGGCTAATCCCCAGCGTACCAGAAAGATTTCCGTGAGTCATATAGCTCATGGTACCAGCGATCGAGGTGACAGTGATCTCGACGTCATATCCAGTGGAGGTAACGTTGGATATTTCCCACCTCATCGTCCCACTGAAATTCATCCCGCCAGAAGTGGTGGTCGTAGTGTATTGCATGAACTCGCCATTCTTCAGCTGGAATGGCAGAATGTTATTGTTTCCACCATTGTTCCCATTGTCACCGTTCTGATTATTATCGCCAGAATTGTCGTTCTGGTTTGCCCCGCCTGAGGTACTTCCTCCGTTCGATAGAAGCACGTATGCACCGGCCACCGCCGCGATCGCCACCACAGCGACGATAATACTGGCGATGAGCATTTTGGACATGCTTTTCTTGGGACCCAACGGTTGATTTGATTCCGCCATCATACCACAGGCATTATAGATGCGGCCTCATCAGATATAAGAATATCCTATTTGATAATATTAGACTTACATAAATTCTATAAGATATGCCTTAACACCATAGCTATTACTGATGTTCGACAAAGATGTGCCCTTAGGTATATCTGGGAACATTCCGACGAGGGAACGATGGTCGACACCTTAAAGGATCCGAGAATGGAGCGGGAGAGGAGGACCGTGGAAGCGATGGTCCACCTTTTTTGCATTGGCCATCATGGGAATCGGACCGGATTATGTAACGAATGTAGCGAACTGTACGAATATGCCCTGTCACGCCTGAAGATGTGTCCCTTCCGATCGGAGAAGCCGACCTGCGTCCGGTGCTCCGTCCACTGCTATCGGCACGACAGGAGGGAGCAGATACGGATGGTGATGAGATATTCTGGTCCCCGCATGATTATTCATCACCCGCTCCTGGCGATGCACCACCTGCTCGTTGGCAGGAAGAGGAGATAATGGAGGGGTGCGAGCGAGGGATATAAGAGCGACCTCTCCTCCCGTGCGCCGAGCTCATTTTTTCTTATCGAGGACATCTCTGATACGCCTGATCTCCAGCTCCTGGATCTCCTCCGCCGTCATCTTCCCCCCGCTCTTCATTATCTTGACCACCTCGCTGGAAGGGTTGGTGAACACGTAGAGGTTCATGACCTTGGCCGTCCCGTCCTTGAACTTGTACCGGTAGGTCATGGGTAATTTCGAGGCTTGCATGAACTCGCTGATGCTGAGGTCCTGATCGATATCCTGGCCTTCGAATAGGTGTAGGCACATCTCGAGGGCATACTTGCCGAACGCCAGGATGTTTAACTCCCCCTTGCCCAGCGATCTGAGCTCGTCCAGGAAGTGTTCCTCGCATCGGGTAGCGGCCTTCCGCCACTCCTTGTTGATGTCGCGATCGCTCCTCTCCGGAACGCATTTCAGGGCGTGAGTCCAATAGATCCTGCTCCCTGAGGGATCGAAGGATCCAAAGATCTGGACCACCTTCGTTAATGGGTTGGCCTTCTTCCGATCATCAGGTGATGACTGTTCCATGCAAAGTTTCTGTAGTTTTTGCTCGGCGGCATCACTGGTCGGCTGGCCCCTCAGCCAGTATCCTGGCTCCTGAGATAGGACGATGAAATCCACATTCTCGGGCTGACCACGACGACGGAACATCAGCGGCATCTTCGACGAATTCCTGGGACATCCCGGACAAGGAGCTCCCACTCCAGCTCTAAGTTCTTCCCAGCCGCCACCTTGATCCATGGCCATAACGGCCCATAGCTCAGACCTCCGTTAAAACATTTGAGATTGCCTCCTTCTTTCCATTCCTGTTCTGAGCCCAGGGCCACCGAAATGCCTAGGAACCATCCGGCCCATTGACGTCAGCATCGTTTTGCGGATGGCAGGAAGGTCCCGTTCGGGAGGGTCGGACCTCTTGAACCGATCTCATATAGCCGATTGGAACCTGACAACATGATGCAGGTGCGGATTTCGTTGCAGCCGACCATTTATTACCCGCCTGAAGCGAAGCAATTATTAGGGCCCACTATTTAGAGGTCTTCGAAAGTATCATATCCATCATCCCTTTGGCTTTCGGAGAAGTCTTCCCGTTCGCATAAAGTTAAAAATATTTCAGATGCGAATATATTCTCCGACTCCTTTGTTCCGCACAGGGAATGAGGCTCGGAACAAAAGGCCCAAACCTTTATTCGATGCAGTTCGGTATCGAGCAAGGCATCGAAAACAATTTGGTTAGGTGCGCGTTAGGGTGCAATGCGATAATGCCTCCGAACCTACGGGCGTCGGAGGCGAAGAACGATCTAGGAAAAGCCGAGATTGAAGTTTCAGGCGTCCAGTCCGTAGATCTAGATGGTGATTAACTTGGGAGAACTAATATTGGCGGCATCGGAAGAGGCGAGGAGACTTAACATTGTCCTACTCGACGAACCGAGCGAGAAAATGCTCAAGATGAATAAGAACGTCCGCAAGGAGAAAGAGGTATCGGATCGGACGATGAAGGAAGAGACCATCATCGAAGTGCCGCCGGGCAAGAGGGTCAGAATCGTCATGACCAGCGAACCAAAGGCACCGCGATCTAAGGCCTGATCGCTATCAAACTTTTTCATCCCAATATGGTTGACGTCGCGATCGGCGTCCTTCTACCTTTTCCTATTGAATAAAATATTTTAAAACGGGAAAAGGTTTTCAGGCCAGGACGCGCAGGCCGATGGAATCGAGCAGGTTATTGGTTTGAAGGTCAAAGACCTTGACGTCCTGCATGGGAACGAGGATGGCTGCAGTCTCGGTGACGTTCCCCTCGGTATGCTGTTCTTCTGCGGCTTGTTTTTGCTCCTCGAATCTCTCAGCCCCGGCCACCGCCAAGAGTCCCAGGATGATGATGGGAGTAAGAATGACGATGAAGACGGTCAGGACGTTCTTGTTCATGAGGGGGATGGATGCTTAAAATGGCATATAAACCTTGGCCATACGCTATCCCCACCCAGTCGATGGATGTCCTGGTCAGTTCAAAGGCGCTCGTGAGGATGGGTCGGACCATGGCCTGAACCATCGTATCGCGGGGCGAGCGATCCTTGCTCCAGCCTTGTTTTAGGGACATACGAACGCTCGATCCATGCCGAAAAAGATGTTCACCTGCCCGTTCGAAGGACATATGGCCAATCAGCCAAGGTGTGATATTTTCGGTTTTCCATGCGTCGGATAGGTGCTATTTTATACCCGAAAATTAATTGCAGAACCATACACAGGTCCAGGACTTGTGGAACATAGACTAGGTAATCAGCATGAATGACAGAAGAGGCGGATATAGACGCGATGAGCCCCGTGAGATGCATAATGCCAAGTGCTCCGACTGTGGAGCCGAGACCCAGGTACCATTCAAGCCGACTGAGGGAAGGCCGGTCTACTGCAGGGAATGCTACCAGAAGCACAAGCCGGCACGCAGCGAGAGAAGGTTCTAAGCCGAACTCCTATCTCTAAACTACTTCCCTCTTTTTCACTTCTCGTTCATCTAACTCATGCAATGGTCCGCTGCTTCCTGAGGTAGGGCCATCACCACAGTTACGCAAGCCTATTATAGCCTTAAACCGGTGCCAGACCATAAATTTTAGAGGATTATCATGTCCAAATTGGAAGAGGCGGCCCTGGTGGCCATGAAGGACGTGCTGGGGCTCAGGCCCGGCGAGGAAGTTGTGATCGCGACCAATTTTGAGGGAGACGCCTTCGACATTGCGAAGGCCCTCTTCGACCAGACCAAAGCCCTGGGAGGAAAACCAGTAATGCTAGTCCAGGAGCCCAAGACCATCCTCCAGTTCGCCGAGCACACCATCCTGGCGGCCATTCGGGAGAACCCGGACATATTCATCTCCGTTCCGTTCTACAAGACCGGTAAGGACCCCTTCGGCCAGAAGATCGGTTATATCGGTCACGATGGCAAGAAGTATGACCATATCCAGTACTACATGATGGGCGAAAGGAAGCTAAGGTCGTTCTGGTCACCATCCCTGACCCGGGACACCTTCGAACGCTGCGTGGTGATCGACTATGTCGAGATGAGGGCCAACGCGGCCAAACTTAAGAAGATCCTCGATGCCGGAAAGGAGGTAAAGGTCACCGCTCCGGCCGGCACTGATGTCACCATATCGATCGAAGGAAGGCAGGGCCACTCCGACGATGGCGACTTCCGCGCCCCCGGTACCGGCGGAAATGTGCCGTGCGGCGAGGTGTACATCTCCCCGGTGGTCGGCTCGACCAAAGGAACCATCGTATACGATGGCACTCTGGACCTCATCCCCCACTGCATCCAACCTCGCGAACCGGTCCACGTGGTGTTCAAGGACGGGTTTATCTCGGAGGTCACCGGAAGCCCCGACGCCGATGCATTGCTGAACGTGATCAAGAGCGGGGAGAAGCGGGCCAGGGACCTTGGGATGGTGGACGAGGTGCGCAATGCCCGGAACATCGGGGAGCTAGGCATAGGCCTAAACTATCAGGCCAAGATGGTCAACAACATGCTGGAGGACGAGAAGGTCGGCAAGACCTGCCATTTCGCCATCGGGTTCAACTACGACAACGATGGGCCGGCCCTGATCCACCAGGATTGCTTGGTCAAGAACCCATCGATTTGGGTGGACGGAAAGCAGATCCTGAAGGATGGGGACATCGTCATCTAGGAACGTTCCTGCCACTCCCTTCCACCGTCTGGCCAGTCACCAATTTAGGACCGCCTTTCGGAAGGGATGTTGGCATATTTTCATATAGTTGTGCAAACAGATAACCACTTGGATTGAAGAGATGAGCCGTATAAGACCGATAATAACTTACGAAATATTGGATCGAGCGATAAAGAACAAGTTGGAGGTGACGTCGGATGTCGCCGATGACATCTCATTCCGAGTGCTGAACTACTTCGGTTTTGAAGATGAGATCATCGACAATGCCCTGGACCAGGACGATCGGAGGATGTTCTACTTCCTCCAGGACGTGCAGATACTGTCTACGCATTGGGAGGAGGCGATATTGCCCTCAGGAAGAACCTGGAGAGTATTCTACTGGGCCTTGAACACCGACCGGATCTTGAAGTACGCCGCCCCGAAGAGAGAGGAGGAGAACATCGAGGTCGGGCTCTACGACTCCCTCCCCGAGGACGTCTGGTCCAGGACAACGGCCTAAGGCCTCCGGCAATACTTCTTTTTATAACGTTCAGCTATAATGCCCAATCGATAAGATGGATTCCGGCAAGAAGATCCTGGTCGTTATCATGGACGGTCTGGGTGACCGTGCGGTCAAGCAGCTTGGATACAAGACCCCTCTGCAGGTGGCCAAGAAGCCCAACCTGGACTGGTTTGCCCAGAACGGATCGACCGGCAGCATGGACGTGATCGGGCCGGGGATCCGACCCGGGTCCGATACCTCTCACCTCGCCCTCCTGGGGTATGATCCGTACGAGGTCTACACCGGACGGGGGCCCTTCGAGGCCGCCGGAGTGGGGCTCGTCGGCCAGCACGGTGACATCGCGTTCCGCTGCAACTTCGCCACCGTGGACGACAAGATGGACGTCCTGGACCGCCGGGCCGGGCGCATCAAGGAGCCGGACACTAGCGAGCTGATCAAAGCGTTGAACGGGCTGAATATCAATGGGGTCGAGGTCATCGTCAAGGACGCCACCGAGCACCGGGCCGTGCTGTTGCTGCGGGGCGAGGGGCTGGACGCCCATGTGACCGATGCCGACCCTCACGCCGCCTCCAAGGTGCACCGATCGGAGGCCTTGGTGCCTCAGGCGAAAAAGACCGCCGACGTGGTCAATGAGTTCGTCCGGCGGTCCTATGAGCTGTTGGACGCCCATCCGGTCAACGTGCGCCGGAAGAAGGAGGGCATGCTCCCGGCGAACATCCTGCTGCCCCGCGGGGGCGGCCCGTTCCCCAAGATCGAGCCGTTCGAGAAGCGATATGGTATGACCGCCTCCTGCGTGGCCGGGGTATCGCTGATCAAGGGCATATGCCGGGTGTGCGGGCTGGAGATAATCGAAGCGCCCGGAGCGACCGGGGGCATGGACACCGATATGGAGTCGAAGGCCCGCACGGCGCTGCGCGAGCTGGACCGGAAGGACTTCGTCCTGATGAACATCAAGGCCTCCGACATCGCCTCGCATGACGGCGACCCCCGGAAGAAGATCGAGATCATCGAACGGCTGGATGGTCTGGCCAAAGTGCTTCGGGACGGTCTGCCCGAGGGAAGTGTGGTGGCCTTCGCGGCCGATCACTGCACCCCAGTGGAGAGGATGGACCATTCCGGAGATCCGGTTCCGCTGTGCATCTACTCAGAAAGCACCATCAAGGACGGATCGAGGTCCTACGATGAGGTCACCTGCGGCCTCGGTGCCCTTGGGAGGATTCGGGGCAAGGACCTTCTGCCCATCCTGATCGACAAGGTCGACCGTTCGGAGAAGTTCGGGGCGTGAGCCCGGTGAGATACAAGTACTGTCCAAAATGTGACCAGCTCAGGCCCCGTAGGATCATGATGGACGATCGGTGCGAGGGTTGCCACGAGAAGGCCGTCACCATCGTCGTCCCCCGGTCGATCTATGGCAAGGCCATGTATGTCGCCGACATCATCGCCGTGATCATGCTGGTGCTCTACGTCGCCCATCGGGACTTCAACGCTGGTTTTGCCAGCTTCATGTCGGCCATCGACAATGAGCTGTTCCTGGTCCTCCTCTTCGGCCTTATCATCGGCTCCTTCGTCCTCGCGTACATCGACCTGGGGCGGACCAACAAGGAGGCCCGGCGGATCATTGAGGAGAGGAGAGAGCATCTGAAGAACTAGATGTTCCAGACCTCCAGACGGAACACCATCTCCTCGCCATCCAGGGGGGCGCGGACCAGGGAGCAGAACAACGGCTCCCCCGCCCCTGGGACGGTGGACGTGCCGTAGACCACCGAGAAGTCCCCACATGTCACCGTCCACCTCCATCCCGAACCGGAGACCAGCAGGTCCATGGTGGTTTCGATATGGACCCGCACCTCCGATCCCGCTACGCCGTTCAATTTGAACAGTTCTTCCACCGAGTGGTTGTTGCCATCTCCATCCTCAACGGTGGAGCGCAGCAGGACCAGATGCGCGGCATCCACCCTCGTCTGTTGCTCCCCGTTCGGCCTCCCCTCCCCTCCGCTGAACGCCGATAACAGGGCGACCGAGACCAGGGCGGCAATGGACAGAAAGACCAGCGCGTCGAACAGAGCGGCGATGGCGTCCTTCCGCATCATGGCCACACCCAGACCGTGAGGAGGGCAGCTCGGACCTCGCCCTGATCGTGGTAGATGTTCACGGGCTCGCTGCGGCTGGCCCTCCCGAGGCCGGCCTCACCGCCGCTGTCGCAAAGGACCCTAGTGGTGCCGTCCGGGAAGGTCAATAATATCATCAGTCCTCCTTTCCAGTTGGCCATGAGCGACCCATCGTCGAGGCGGGAGAGGGAGTGATCGTCCAGCAGCCGGTCCGATCTGGCCCAGGTCGGATCGTTGAGCATCCTGCCCATTATCTCATCGCACCGCCTTTCCGCCCCCTGATCGTCCTCTCCCCGGTCCACGGTCAGCAGAGCGAAGGAGGCGGTCAGCAGGAGCACTCCGACCGTAACGATCATCAGGGCCATGATGGCCTCGTAGAAGCCCCCTATGCCCCCCGCGTTCCGACGCAGGACGATGAACGATCTTCTTGCCGGCCGAAATATGATCCGCCCCTGGTTTAGCCCGGGAACGATCCTCCCCCTGTTCATGAGGCTCGATGGTGCATCGCCCTCATTCGATTTGGGGCTGCAGGTAAACTACTACGCCACGCCCCGGAGATAGTGGCCGGCGGTGATCGAACCAACCCGACGCTTGATCTTGTCCTTGGCGCGCCGGTCCCGGTGGGAGAAGGCCTGGGCCACGATCAGGCAGAGGTCCGGAGGGCGGTTCCGCAGATCGATGCCATAGGAGTCGATCCCCATCGCATCCATCTCGTCCAGGAAATCCAGGAGGTATAGATCGGAGGAGTTCATTATGTGAGCGTATCCGCTCTGGTCCCGGGCGACCGGGAACCTCTTCCCCCGCTCGTCGATCAGCGTTCCATCCGGCAGGGAGGGGTCCCTGGTAACCATCAGTTCGATGCGCCCGAACACCAGGGCCTCCAGGCGGCCCGGGTAATGTCTCGCCAGTTCGGCGATGTCCTCCCGGGACAGCTCTACGGACATGGTATACTGGTGGAGGTCGGGCACGTTGAGGGAGTTGAAGAAGTTCATGAAGTAGGAGCCGTAGAGCCGCCGTCCCTGGCAGCGCATTCCCTGGCCCGGTGAGTTGATCATGACCGGGCCGCTGGGCACCGGCGGTATGACCGGAGTGACCCGGGGGAGCACGACGACGCACTCAACCTTGGAACACCGGCACTCTAGCTTGACCTCCTCGACGTGGGCACCGGCGTCGATATAGATCCTTTGGGCGAAGGGCAGAACGGCCTTGAGGGCGGGGATCGAGGAGACATAGAAGGAGAGCTCGCCCTTCCGGGCGGTCCTCTTGATCTCCGGCAGCTCGAAATGGTGGGCCTGCCGCCGATGGACCTGAACGCTGGGAAAGGGCAGGGAGGATACCATCTTCTCGATCCCGGCGAACTCCCGGTCCTTGGTCTTGTAGGCCGCGTACTCCCCCGCCTCCAGCCGGAACGGGGAAGGGAGGACCGTGGCATCCCCCTCCTTCCGAGGCCCTTTCACCTCAAAACCGCCGACCTTCTCGTCGCCCCGGTAGAACGTAATCCCATCGCCCTCTTCCAGGTTGAGGCCAGATACCCTCACCGAACGGCCCTGGGAGATGGCCCTCCCCAAGGGCAGACCCCGTGAGTCAGGATAGGTGCGCTGCATGACATCGTTGGTCATCAGGTACCCCGGAGAAAAACCGCGATTGAAGGCGACCGACAGCATCTCCCTCTCCCGGCCGGTGATAAGCACCTCTTCGCCCCGGGCCGCCCGTTCCACCGCGCTCTTGTATATCCTGGAGGCCAGATATACGTACACCGGCGAGCGCAGCCGCCCCTCGATCTTGACCGCGTCCACTCCGATCTCGATCAGGCGGGGCAGGGCTTCGACCGCGAACAGATCTGCTGTCGACAGCATGTAGCCCATCTCCTTGCCCAGCGAGTAACGCTTCCGGCAGGGCTGGGCGCACATGCCCCGGTTCCCGGACCGGCCGCCCAATATGGAGGAGAACAGGCACTGGCCGGAAAAACAGTAGCACAGCGCTCCATGGACGAACACCTCTATGCCGATGGTGGTGGCATCGGCAATGCTCTTGACCTCATCCAGGTTCAGCTCCCGGGAGAGTATGGCCCGCTCCATGCCCATGCTTTCGGCCCACCGAGCATCCTCCGGGGAATGAACCCCCATCTGGGTGGAAGCATGGACCTGGAGGCCGAAGTCCTCCTTGATCAGGCGGGCCAGGCCCCGGTCCTGGACGATGACCGCGTCCACCTTTATCTGGTCAAGGAAGTCCAGATGGTCATAGACCAGAGGCAGCTCCTGGTCCCTGATGAGCGTATTGACCGTGACATATACCTTGGCCTCCTTCTGATGCGCCAACTGGACGGCGCCCTTCAGCTCCTGATCGGAGAAGTTCTGGGCGAACCTTCTGGCTCCGAAGAACTTACCTCCAAGATAAACGGCGTCGGCCCCGCCTGCTAGTGCGGCCTTGAACGCCTCCTTGGACCCCGCTGGGGCTAGGACCTCCATGTGCGTGCAATGGGAGATGCCCGATATAAAAATGAGCGGCCCCCGTGGGATGTAGCCTGACTGTAGCGTCAAGGCGGATGACCCCTTGAGCGCTCCAAGGTCCGGGACCATGAGCATCAATATTTTCAGGACCGGAAGGAGAGAGGAAAGGGAGGAAGAGAAGATGCCGGGACGGACCGCCTGTGCCGGCCGGAAGGCCCGGGGCGTTCTCACGGTGGAGTGTCGGGCCTGCCGCCATGCCCAGGACCTGGGCGACCAGAGCTGCCTAAAAGGAGTGCTGCGCCTCCTGGCGTCCGACCCGGCGGGGGTCCGGGAGATCATGCTCTCGAGGGACTGGGAGATCGTTTACGACCAGGAGTGCGTGATGATCCTGGGCCGGTTGACGGAGGTCATTCGCTTCTGCAACGGGTTGACGTTCGAACGGCTCTTCGATGACTGCGCCACCTGCCCCTCCAATCCCCGTTCGGTGGTGAGCAGGGTCGTCGAAGCGCTGCCGCTGGCAGCCCCCGAGCTCGATACCAGCCACCACAGCCGGTCGGGAGGACATGGGCGGGCCTGCGAGCAGTGCGTCCGCGCCTTGCGTTCCAACCTCGACCATGCCCGAGCCCTCCTGGACCAGGCCGAGCACCTGGTCAACAAGACCGCCTACCGGGTGGTGCCCGACCATGAGCACTAGGGTCCTGGTGCGACCGGCCGTACGGGCCCGCGGGGTTCCGGAGGAGAGCGGGATCTCCCGTTCATTCTCCAAACTGCTCCGCGAAAGGGTCATGAGGAGGCCGGGGTTCTCGGGCTGCTGGACCACTTCTTCCCTGCCGTCGAACCATCGGGTCTTGGAGGACTACGAGGTCTCCGGAGCCAAGGTCAGCATCGTGACGAACGAGAGCGGGGGCGATCTGCAATATCACGTACAGCCCTGGGAGTACCGGCTTCCGGACAGCTGGATCTCCGCCCTGACCGAGGTCATTCACAAGGTCCCCTACCTCCCGCCGCCATCGCTGTCGATATCCTCGGACGAGCTCAGGACCCACGTCCGGGAATGCTCCTCCCGCCTCCTACGGTCGATGGTCTCGGTGGGAAAGCTTGAGATGGTCAAGGGGATCGAGGAGAGGGAGGCCACCATAGCCCGCCTGTCCGATATCGTGGCCCGCTACACCGTCGGCCTGGGCCTGTTCGAGGTGCTGCTGAAGGACGATCGCATCGAGGACGTCTATGTCGACGCTCCTTCATGGGAGAACCCGGTGCACGTTACGGTCAACGGGATATCCGGCGCCAACGCGGTTTGCCGCTGCCTCACCAACATCACCGTGTCGGAGGTCGAGACCTCAAAGCTGACCTCCCGGTTGAGGCAGAGCAGCGGCCGACCCTTCTCTGAAGCGTTCCCGGTCATGGAGACCGACGTGGACGGTTACGATTCGAGGGCCACGGTCATCGGCCCGCCCCTTTCGCCCGGAGGCACGGCGATAGCGTTGCGGCGTCATTCCCGGACCCCCTGGACCCTCCTCAAACTGGCGTTCAACGGCTCCATCGATGCCCGCACCGCCGGGCTGTTGTCCTTCCTGATCGACGGCCGGAGCACCATGCTGATCTGCGGAGCCCGTGGCGCTGGTAAATCATCGCTGTTATCGGCCATGATGTTCGAGTTCCCCCTTTCCCAGCGCATCCTGGCCATCGAGGACACCCTGGAGCTGCCAGTCCGCCAGATGCAGGCGCTCGGCTACAAGGTCCAATCGCTGTTCGTGGAGACCCGTCTGGACCAGAGCAATGAGGAGGTGGCCGACCAGGCCCTAAGGGTCTCCCTGAGGCTTGGTGAGTCGGCCATCGTGCTTGGAGAGGTGCGGGGAAAGGAAGCCCAGACCCTGTACCAGAGCATGCGGACCGGACGGGCCGGTTCCTCGGTGATGGGGACCATCCACGGCGAATCGGCCCGGTCGGTCTATGAAAGAGTGGTGCATGACATGGGCATTCCCCGGGAGGCGTTCCTGGCCACCGATCTGGTGCTGACGATGGGACTGTCCCGGCCCGGTGGTTCGTCGCGGTCGGTGCGCAAGCTCGTCGAGGCCGCGGAATGTCACCGCAGCGGGGATGACGTCGCATTCAACCAGTTGATGAGACCGGACCCGGCCACCGGTGAACATGTGGTGGACCGGGCGTGCAATTCCAGCATCGTGGCCCGCATCGCTGCCTCCTGGGACATGTCCATCGAGAAGGCCTGGGAGAACATCGAGGCGCGCACCGGCATGCGGGAGGTGCTCCTTAAGGCGGCCAGGGTCGCCGGCCCCCAGTTCCTGGAGCCATCGTGGGTCTTCCGCTGCAACGAGTTCTTCTGGAACCGGTTGGACGGCGGGGAGAGGGACTATTCAGCCATCGTCGATGACTTCGGTCAGTATGTCCAAGGGAGGGGGGGTCATGTCCTGGAGTGAGCGCCTGTTCCATGCCCTTCCCGGGCCATTGCCGGCGATGGGGGTCCCCGACGGGTTCGACGCGATCCTGAAACCCAAACGGACCGCGATAGGCTCCCGGTGGATGCTGAGGAACGAGGTCGAGGAGCAAATGGTCCGCAAGGGGGCCTGGAACCTGTTCCTCATCACGGCCTCCGCCGCTCTGGCCGCAGTGGTCCTGCTCGCCGTGCTCTTCGGTACGGGAGCTGTCCTTTACGGCCTGGTCCCGTCCCTGCTGGTCCCCATCATTTCCTCATCTCTGTACCTCAATGCCCCGGAGACCTTTGCCCAGGCCGAGGAACGGCGGATGCTCCGGGAGGGTCCGTCGACGATCGGCTGCCTCACCATGAGCATGCAGGTGCGGCCATCGCTGGAGCAGGCCGTGGCCTTCGCTTCAGAAAGGGGCGAAGGGGTCCTTTCCCAGAGATTGAAAGAGGCGCTGTGGTCGAACCTCACCCGGACCAAGGGCTCGCTTACCGAGGCCATCGATGACCTGTCATCATCCCTGGCCGGTACCAACGCCTCCCTCCGCCAGGCCTTCAATCTGGTGGTCTCGGCGACCTGTGAACGGACCAAAGAGGGCATGGACCGCCTGCTGGACAAGGCCAATGCGGTCGCCCTAGCGGGAGTGCGGGACGCGGTGGAGTCCTATGTGGCATCCCTCTCCTTACCGACCATGGTGCTCTTCTCCCTGGGCACCCTGCTGCCGATCATGCTCTTCTCCATTCTCCCCCTGCTGTCGCTGGGGACGACCTTGGGAGCGGATTCATCATCGGCCATCCCATTCCCATACCTGGCGTTCCTCCTTCTGGCGGTCCTGCCCGTCGCGGCGTTGCTCTATTCCTGGAACATCCTATCCCGGAACCCCCTGGGCATGATGCGGGGTACCGATGACCTGCGGTGGCTGATCTCGCCCGTTTTTATACTAGCCTGGGTCGCCATCATGGCGATTGCGGCGCTGGCCGATCTCGGCGACCTGAAGGCCTACGTTCTCTCCGGTTCGATCGTCCTCACCCCCTGCTTTTTCCTGGCCTGGAAGTTGCGCGACCAGGTCTCGGTCCGCAAGAAATTGGAAGCATTGGACAAGGGAGCGACCGATGCCCTGTTCCAGATCGGGAACCGGATGATATCGGGGGCCACCTTTGAGAAGGCCCTGCAGGATGTGTCCGCCAGCCTCAAGGACAGGGAGTTCTCCGAGGTGGCCAGGAATCTCCTATATCAGGCCCGGTTATCGGGTCGAGGTTTCGACGAGATCCTGATCACGGACGGCAGCCTGAGGGCCGCATCGCCCGATATCGAGAACGCCTATGTCACCGTGGTGCTGTGCGCCAAGCGTGATCCCCAGTACGCAGGCCAGATCGCCCTCAATCTCGCCCAGATGCTGGCGGACCTGCGGGCCTGCCAGGGGAAGGTCGAGGACCGCCTGCGGGGGGTGGTGGACATGATGCGGTCCACAGGCATGGTGTTCGCCCCGATAGTCCTGGGAGTGACCGGAGCGCTGTTCGCCCTCATCGGCGCCAAGGCCGCCAGCGCCGGGAGCATGGCATCGGACATCGGGCTGGTGACAGGCATCTACATCGGCGAGCTTTCGTTCCTGGTGTCCTTCTTCACCGTGCTGATCATGGGGGAGAGGAGCTGGAAAGGGGTGGCCCACTGCTACGCCACCAGGACCCCGGTGGCCTTCCTGGTGTTCGTGATCGTATCGTTCATCTGCCGAACGGGGCTGACCGCCCTTCTGTGATGAGGAAGAGCTCGTCGTCCCTGGCATGATAGAGGCGCAGGGCCATCTCCTCCTCATTGGCGTGGGTGCACTTGGCGTCCACCTCGGCCCGGACCTCGGGGAGGGTGGCGAACTCCAGATGGGAACGGCCGTCCGAGAACTCGGCCCGGGCCTCCCCGTCTTCCATCACCGTGATATTGCTCTTGCCGAGGGTGCAGCAGGAGGACATCTGGACCCCATCGGCCAAACAGGACAGGGGCCGCTTGGTCCCGCTGTGGACGATGGCATATATCCTCTCGGGGTAGTGCTGGCGGGCCGTCAGGCCCATCCGATAGCCCAGGACCGCGTATGGTCCCAGGTGACCGTGGAACTTCTTCAGGGCCAGCATCTCATCGGGAAGGGAGGGCATGCGAAAGGTGAGAACATTTGGGTTAATGTTGCTTTCCCCGCCTCTGAACGAGAATAGCAAACGATTATGTAATCGGGGCGTTTGATAAGGCCGAATGGCTCGCGATCTGCCTTTCAGGGCCAAACGGGCCATGCTGATATTCTTTTGCGTATGGCTAGTGGTAGTTCTGGCAGCCCCCTTTGCCCTTCCGTCAGGAAGCGTCACCGACCTGAGCGGCGGGGCCGGGACCATCGATAACTCCGATATCATCGACCGGATGAACCCGTTCTCCGCTGTCGTCTATCTCATCGGGGACGGCAACTGCCACCAGTTGAGCGAACGATCACTATTCCTAAACGGCAACCAGATGCCCTTCTGCGCCCGGGACGTGGGCATATTCCTGGGCCTGGTCATCGGAATGCTCATCGTGCTGCTCGCCTCCCCGCGGTTCTCCTGGATCGCATTGATCCTGCTTGTGGTCCCCATCCTCATCGACGGCGGGGTCCAGTATGCCGGAGGAGGCTATGAGTCGAACAATGCCCTGCGGCTGCTCACCGGGGTGTTGGGCGGCGTGGCGGTCTCCTACTTCCTGGGATTCATGGCCGATCGGTCGCTGACCGTAAAGCATGCTGTCACAGATCAATGAAAAAGAAGAAGTGAGACAGGCAGGCACTGGAAGTCCTGACGCGAGGCCATCCTAATTTCCGTTTTGGAGCACACGAGTCATGTAGTGCGTGTACAGGAGTGGTCTTAGACGCAACCTGTCCCGAAAATGAAACGGTCATTGAGACATTTAAAACTATTCCCAAAAATTTCACTTTTAGTAGAACGTCTGGACAGGGGTGTTAAGTACGCTGCGATATCGATCGGTCCGCTTCGATTTGCGGAGGTACGGCGGACACGCATGCCCCGGTCCGGAAAAGGTCGGCCCATTTGCCGCATCATCCCCGCGTTTTAGAGCATCTGGCTGCTGCAACTTCAGCGATTTAGGGAAGCCACAATACGACAAGTTATATATATGGCAGCCTTCATTCGAGAGAATAGAAAATCAATATATCCATCTTTTAACCACTTTTAAGGGTTGATGGGCTATGGCTAATGATGAACTAAAGACGGGAACTACCACCATCGGCATCGTGTATAAAGATGGTGTCGTAATGGCAACAGAGCACCGGGCCACCATGGGAAATATCATCGCCCACAAGGACGTCCGCAAGCTTTTCAAGATAGATGACAACCTGGGCCTCACCGTAGCTGGCCTGGTTGGAGACGCCCAGCTCCTCGCCCGATACATCAAGGCGGAGGTCGAGCTGTACAAGCTTAAGAAGGGCGTCCCGATGACGGTCAATTCCGCGGCCACCTTGCTCTCGAACATCATGAGGGGCGGAGGCGGCTCATACGGGTACTACTACGTCGGGCTCATCCTCGGGGGCAACGACAATACCGGCGGACATGTCTTCGCCCTAGATGCGGCGGGCGGTTCCATCCGGGACGAGTACTGCTCCATCGGCTCCGGCTCGCTGTTCGCCTACGGTGTACTGGAAGATCACTTCAAGAAGGACATGTCCGAGGAGGATGCGGTCGGACTGGCCATCAGGGCGTTAAATGCCGCCATGAGGCGGGATTCCGCCAGCGGTGACGGTTACGCGGTCGCCATCATCAACAAGGATGGCTTCAAGGAACTGTCTGCCGAAGAGACCCTGGAGAGGGCCAACAAGATGAAGCTGATGGTCGGCTTCGCCAAACACATTTAAAAACCATTTTTTAAATTTTATTATTAAACGCTAATCAACAGGTTTGAAGATTTAAGCTGGAATTATTCATGAGCGCGGAGAGAATTTTAGAGGATGCGAAGGAACAGATCCGGAAGATCGCTCCTTCCGATGTGAACATCACCTCAATCGAGTTCGAAGGACCAGTAGTGGTGATCTATACCCGGGACATGGAGAAGTTCGCCTCCAATAACGATATCGTGAGGCAACTGGCCCAGGGGCTGAGGCGAAGGGTGGCCATCAGGCCGGACCCCTCCATGCTCGCTAACCCCGAAGAGGTCGAGAAGCGCATACGGGAGATCATCCCGGCGGAAGCGCAGATCACCGACATCTATTTCGAGGACGACACCGGGGAAGTGACCATCGAAGCGATCGCCCCCGGGCTGGTCATCGGCAAGCACGGGAGTATCCTCAATGAGATCAAGAAGGAGGTCGGATGGGCGCCCAAGGTCGTGCGCGCCCCGCCCCTGCCTTCCAAGACCGTATCCGACATCAGGAACTACCTCCGCCAGATATCTGACGAGAGAAAGGCGTTCCTGAAGAAGGTCGGCAGAAAGCTGGCCAGGCCGCGCATCGAGGGGGAGTCATGGGTCCGCATGACCGCTCTGGGCGGCTACCGGGAGGTCGGCCGCAGCGCCACCCTCCTGAGCACCAGGGAGAGCAAGGTGCTCATCGACTGTGGCGTGGACCCTTCGGACCGAGAGGGCGCCACCCCCTACTTCAACGCCCCGGAGATCCAACCGCTGGACAACCTGGACGCCATTGTCATCACCCACTCCCATCTGGACCACTGCGCGCTCCTGCCGGCCCTGTACAAGTATGGTTACGACGGACCGATCTACTGCACCCCGCCCACCCGGGACCTGATGTCGCTCATGCAGCTGGATTACATCAAGGTCTCCTTCGGCGAGGGCAAGAAGGCCCCCTACGAATCGTCCCATGTCCGCGAGGTCGTCGCCCACTGCATCCCGCTGAAGTACGGCGAGACGACGGACATCGCCCCGGACATCCGGCTCACCTTCCAGAACGCCGGCCACATCCTCGGTTCAGCCGTCTGCCATTTCCATATCGGGGACGGGCTCTACAACATCGCCTTCACCGGGGACATGAAGTTCGAGCGGACCTGGCTGTTCAATGCCGCGGTCAACAAGTTCCCCCGCCTGGAGACCCTGGTGATGGAAGCCACCTACGGCGGCTACCGCGACATGCAGCCGTCCAGGATAGAAGCGGCCAACACGCTCAAGACCATCATCGAGCGCACCCTGAGCCACGGGGGCAAGACCCTCATACCCGTGTTCGCGGTCGGCCGGTCGCAGGAGGTCATGCTCGTTCTCGAGGAGCAGATGCGCACCGGCAAGCTGCCCAATGTGCCCATATACCTAGATGGGATGATATGGGAGGCCACGGCCATCCATACCGCCTACCCGGAGTACCTCAATTCGCAACTTAGGACCCAGATCTTCCAGATGGGGCAGAACCCCTTCCTGGCCCCCAATTTCAAGCGGGTGGAGACCCAGGAGATGAGGGAACGCATCTGCCATGATACGGAATCGTGCATCGTCCTCGCCACGGGCGGCATGATGAACGGCGGACCGGTCCTGGAGTACCTCAAGAACTGGGGGGACGACCCCAAGAACTCCCTGGTGTTCGTCGGCTATCAGGCCGAGGGGACCCTGGGCAGCAAGATCCAGAAGGGGTGGAGCGAGCTGCAGCTCAGCGAAAGGGGCAGACCGGTCACCGTGAAGATCAAGATGAACATCGAGAACGCCGATGGGTTCTCGGGTCACAGTGACCGGCGGCAGCTGATGGCGTACATCGCCTCTCTGGACCCCAAGCCGGAAAGGATCATCATCGGCCATGGGGATGAGCACAAGTGCGCGGACCTGGCCTCCTCGATCTACAAGAAGTTCAACGTGGAGACAAGGGCCCCCATGAACCTCGAGACCATCCGGATGAAGTAAAGGTTCCCCGCCCATGGAAGAGGTCATTTACCGGGACTTCGAGGAGAGCGACCGGGATTGGGTCCTGGCCGCCCTGGTCGAAGGGACGCTGGCGACCCTGCCCCCGGAGCGGGCCGCCGCCTCCGATAGGGGAACCCTCACGCAGGAGGCGGGGGCTGATTTCGACCGTTTCCATTACCAGGCCAAGAAGCCCGACCGGATCATCCTGGCCTGGCGCAACGGCCAGCGGATAGGCCTGGTGTGGATCACCATGAGCATGCCCTTCCGCGATGAGGAGCGCAAGGCCTGGCTGATGGAGGTATACGTGGTCCCGGAGGCCCGGCGCCAGGGATTGGCCAAGGGGCTGCTGGCCAGGGCCGAGGAATGGGCCCGGATCCACGGGGCCGAGGAAATATGGCTGAACGTCGGCAGCGGCAATGACAAGGCGCTCGGCCTCTACAAGTCCCGTGGGTTTGGTATCGAGACCATGCACCTGTGCAAGAAGCTGTGATCAGAGCCCGGGTATCTTGACCGGGGAACCCGTCCGACCGAGCAGCAGCACCCGGCTATCCTTTCTTTCCTTCAGTATCTCCATGCCCAGGCGGTCCCCCAGCCTCTTGGAGAACTCGGCGATCTGAACGGGGGGCGGCATGTTGTCGATGCCCATGCGCCGGCGGGAGTCGCCCACGAAAACATAGCGCTTCGGTTCGATGAACCTGGGGCCGGCCAGCCCGTCCAGCTTGGCCTCTTCGGCCGCCCAGCCCGAGTTCCATTTGT
>CAYZEV010000015.1:0-39284 GCA_964477865.1 uncultured Methanomassiliicoccaceae archaeon
TACATGGCGGGCAGTGCCCGCCCTACATTACTGGACGTCTCGGCCCCGTGCCTCCGCAGGCTCCCGGCCCGGCGAGTTGGGCGCGCCCCGCGCGGTGGGATTATGGGCGATGGAGCCAGCCTCCTCGAACCCGGCATAGGCCAGGGTGGGGCCGGGCTCGGCGTTCACGGTGAACAGGAACGCCCTCACCGTCGCTTCCGGGCAGGCGAAGTCGGTGCGGATGCGGGCGCCCACCGAAAGGAACGCCCCCCGCTTCTTCTTGCCCGGCCGCTTCTGGACGTACTTGCGGACCCAGAACAGCTGGCCGCGGTCGATGAAGGCCTTGGTCTGGGCGCTGACGCCGTCGAAGTACACCGGCGAGGCGACGATGATGACGTCCGCCTCGTCGATGAGGGAATAAAGAGGCACCATGTCGTCGGCGATGACGCAGCCCCCGCCGTCCGCGCAGCCGCCGCAGGCGGCGCAGGGGTGGATGTCCAGGGTGGACAATACTATCTTCCGGACCTCCGCTCCCCCTTCCTTCGCCCCCTCGAGGGCGGCATCCAGCAGCAGGTCGGTGTTGCCGCCCTTCCGCGGGCTGCCCAGCACCCCCAGGACAAAGGTCATGGGGAGCCCCTCCCTCCCGCGGCGCCAGCGATGGGATGATGGATCGGGGTCATCGGATCGCCATCCCCTTGAAGAAGGTGTAGAGGAAGGTGCCCCCCTCGGCCGTTCGATACAGTCCTCGGATCCCTTCGTCCCACTCATCCGCGGACATCATCCGTGCCGAGATCGCCTGCTCCCTCACCCCCTCCACCATCGCGGTGAAGGTGTTCCGGGTGAAGCCCTCTTCGAGGTCCGGGCGGGAACCGTCGACGTAGACCGTGCGGGGGGACACGCTCACCTGCTGGAACCCAGCCCCGGTGATCAGCGGAAATAGCCGGCGTCCGATCAGGGCATCGCCCCCGCCGGCCCTCTGGACCTCGACCAGGCAGCCGACGGTCCGCTGCGATAGTTCGTTCCTCGGATGGAAGTACGCCGAGCCATGGTCCCCCTCGATCACCGTGAGCGTCCCTCCCGGGCGGAGCATCCCGCGGGCGACCGCCAGAGCCGCCTCCGGCCGGGGCAGGTGCTCGAGGACGAAGCAGATGAACACGTGGTCGAAGCTCCCCTGGGGGAACGGCAGGTCGAAGATGTCCGCCGTCCGGAAGGCCACGTTCGCGAACCCCTCCCGACCCACGGCCGCCCTGGCCGCGGCGATGGAGGCCGGGGAGATGTCGACCGAGGTGATCTCCGCTCCGGGGCTGTTGCGGGCCAGGATGACGGTCTGGGCCCCCACCCCGCAACCCAGCTCCAGGACCCTGCTGCCGGCCGGGTAGACCGTATCGTGATGCAGCAGGTCCGTTAACGTGCGGGCCTGGTCATCCAGCCGGGCCTGTTCCCTTTCAGTGTACCCGTGGACATAGCTGCGGTCGTCCATGGGACCTAGATATCATGCCCCGGTATGAAAAAGATAGACATCGGCCTAGCGCCGGCGCATCGAGCAGGCGTCGATGTTCTCCAGGAGCCTCGAACGGAGGTTGGTATAGTAGCGGAAGGTCTTGACGATGTAGTCGCAGGCGCCCGCCTTCAGGGCCTTGATGGACAGATCGGGGTCGTTGGACGCGGACACGAACACGATGGGCAGGTCGACCCCCCGGACCTTGATCCGCTTGAGCAGTTCGAGCCCGGTGAGGTCCGGGAGGGAGTAATCGAGGACCACGATATCATAGGCGTTAGCCTCCATCTTGCGTATCGCTTCGGCCCCCGTGGCAGCGACGTCGGCCTCGAACTCGTCGGCGGGGAGCGATTCCCTGCACAGCTCGAGATGCTCCGGGTTGTCATCGACCATCAGTACCCATATCTTACCGCTTGAAGATGGCATGCTAGATTCCTTCCAGTTTTTGGGGAGAGAGCTTGGGCAATAGTACGGTGAAGATGGAGCCCTTGGTGAAGTCGCCGGCCTCGCGGTCGGCGACCCATACCTTGCCGCCGTAGCGGTCGCACAGCGTTCCGACCACCGACAGGCCAAGGCCGTGACCGTCCGACCCCTGTGTGGTATCCAGCTGGTCGAAGCGCTTGAACAGGTCGCCCTTCCTCTCGTCGGGTATGCCCCTGCCGCCATCGGTGATCTGCACCTTCCACCAGTCGATCCCGTCGGTCAGCTCGGTGATCTTGATCTCCACCGGGAGGCCGCGCCCGTACTTGCAGGCGTTGGACATGAGATTATAGAACAGGTCCTTGAGGAAGGCGTCGGCCTTGATCTCCGCCACTTCCACGGATGATTCGAAGCGGGTCTCGATGTCCTCGTAGACCGCGTTGGAGAATATGTCCTCCTTGGCCTCCTTGATCACCGGGATCATGTCGACCTGCTCCAGGGGCATCTCCCCCAGCTTGGAACGCAGGCGGGACAGCTCCCGGACGTCGGATATGAGCTCGGAGATGTTGTCGCTCTGGACCAGGGCGGAGCGGACGTACCGGCGCTGGCGCTCGTCCAGCTTGGGGTCCTTGAGCAGCAGCTCGAGGAAACCGTGGATGGGGACGTTGAAGTTGGCCACGTCATGGGTCAGGAGGACGTTGTACACCTGCAGGTTGCTGGCGTAGCCCTTGATCTTCTCGAACTGCGAGGCGTTGTGCAGCGCCATGGCGGCCTGCAGCGAGAACAGTTCGATGAGCTCGTACTGTTTCTGATTGAAGGGCACCCCGGGCTTCTTCTCCAGGGTCATGACCCCCAGCATCTTGTCGGAGAACTTCAGCGGCACGCAGATGATGGAACTGGGGTCCTCCTCCGGAGTGCCCGGAACGGTCACCGAACGAGGGTCCAGATCGGCCCGCTCGACCAGCATGCCCTTCCCGGTCTGGGCCACGTAGCCGGTGATGCCCTTGCCGACCTCCAGCTCCAGGTCCCTGGGTATGGTATCCACGCCGATCATGGAGATGGCAGTCAGGGTCTCCTGGATGGCATTGAGTTGGAAGATGAAGCAGTTGTCCGCCCCGACCAGGTCCCGGGCGGTCTGCAGGATGGTGCGCAGCAGGGCCTCCAGCTCGAGGGTGGACGATAGCGCCTGGGTGGTCTCGTACAGCCCCCGCAGCTCGGTGTTCCGGGATTTCAGTTCCCGGTACAGCGCGGCGTTGCGCAGGGAAATGCCGACCTGATTGCAGAACACCTGCAGGATGGGGTAGTGCGCTTTGACGCTGACGTCCGCGCTCCTCGTCCCGAAGATGGCGCAGCCATAGGCCTTGTTGGACCAGTGGACCGTCAGGCAGGCCAGCGACCGCACGTCCGGGGAGGCGCAGGCCAGCTCGGTGTTGTCGGGCAGATCGGTGAGCATCATGCCCTGGCCCTTGCACACGCTGAGGTACATGGGCGTCCCATCGGCCAGCTTGCTCTCCAAGATCTCCCTCGCCTCCTTATAGTCGATGCCGAGGCACAGCATCAGGGGGCGCTCGTCCGGGGTCAGGATGCGGAAGATGGCGAAATCGAAGCCCAGCGACTCGACCAGCCGGGCGGCCTCGTCCTCGATGATCTCCTTGAGGTCGGCGTTCTCGATCAGGTCGGTGGAGGTTCGGGCCAACACCTTGATGGATTCGAGCGAACAGCCTTCGCCGGACGAGGGCTCGGGGGCCTTCTCCTCGCGGATCAACAGCATAGCCCCGTCGGCGGCGCCACCGTCAGCGGTGGTGGGCAGGAGGACGCAATGATATTCCGGTTCGCCCCGGGGGGTCAAGAACGACAGGTTGACGCGGGCCGGGTCGCCGGCAAAGCACTTATCCAGCGCCTTGGTGAAATTGCTTCGGGCGAGCGGCGTCCTGTTCTCGGACAGGAGGTTCTCCAAGGGCATGCCGATGCATTCCTGGGTTCCCTTTCCGATGATGGCCTCCGCGGCGGTGCTCACATAGCTCATGCGGCCGGCCAGATCAAGGAAGATGAGCGGGGCATGTAGGTTACCGAGCAGGTGGGTGACGTTGAGGGAAGAGCCGACCTTCTCCCATTCCTCGCTCCCGGAGGCGGCGTTGCCCGGCTGCTCAAGCATTATCATCGTGCATCGTAATATAATATATAATAAGGAAAGTCCCTGTTATCGAAATCCTGATAGTCACCGTATCGATGGGCTATGTCGGTCGTCGCTCCCTCGGCATGAAAATCCGGGAGAGGACCATGTCCTGCTGGGCATCAGGGGGCTGGCGCCCGCCTGAGGGTGGTTCATTTCACTACCATATATGGAATTTTAAATCAACAGATTATAAATAGTAATCCTCGATACAGGCGCTAAGGAGCCCGAGAGAGGTTCACCCCCCTAACTTTCTCCTCCTGAGATGGTGATTCTTGTTCCGCCTGAACGCCTCTTCCGGGCTCCTTTTTCCATTAGCTTCTGAAGCAATGATTTATCCTGGTTAGTTCATCTCCAGGACATGGTCCCGGGGATGCGCTGGGGGGTCATGGCCACGCTCGACGATATCCACGTCGTCCGCTCGCTGGACGTGGAGTTCATAGAGGTCCTCATGAGGGAGGGCGATCCGCTGGAACGCCTCGAGCGCCTTCTGGAGACGGAGGACCGCGACCTGATCGTCCATGCCCCCGAGCGCATGCTCCTGGACGGCCGTTCATGGATCATCGACCTGGCCGACGAGGACCCCGGGCGGCGGGAAGCGTTCGTCGACCGCATCGACCAGATCGCCCAGCTAGCCCACCGATATAAAGTGGCCACAGTGGTCCATCCCGGCGGGGTGAGGAAGCACCTGGCGGCCGACCGCGAGCTACTGGCCCGGAACCTGGGCCAGTCATTGGGGGCCATCGGGGGGCGGCTGTGGATCGAGAACATGCCCCGACGGTACCATTGCGGCGAGGACCTGCTCTGGTCCAACCTGCTGGTGCATCCGGAAGAGTTCGATGGCATGCTGCCGTACGTGGACGGGGTCACCCTGGACGTCTGCCACGCCTACCTGTCGGTGGAGAGGGGCGGCAACGCGGCCATCGCCTCGTTCTTTGAACGGTTGAAGGGGCGGATCCGCCACGTCCACCTCTCCGACGCGTCCTATCCCAACAACGAGGGACTGCAACTGGGCAGGGGGGACATCGACATGGCGGCGCTGCCGCGCCTGGGCCGGCTTCCCGTCCTGTTGGAGGTATGGGGCGGCCACCATCACGACCTGGCCGGCTATCGGGAGGCGCTCGCCAAGGTCCGGGGGGAGAGTTGGTTCCGAGGCTGCGTTCCCTGAGATTAAACTCCGTTAATGCAGCGGCCGGCATGGGCTCCGTCCTGGACCCCCGTGGACCTATCCAGCAGATCGAATGGCCCACATAAACGATGCAACGTAGAAAAGAAGGTTCTAATATTGGGCTATGGTTAGGGAGGTCCAATGGACGAGGGCGATTTCACCAAGGCCCGTTCGATACTTTTCCCTAGAAATGTATTGGCAGGGCATGGTGGGTTGGGGCAGCTACCTGATGTCTGCAGGGATTTCGGTCTCTCAGGCACCGCCCTCATCGTCACCGGCACCAAGACCAAGAACGTGGCCGCCGACATCGTCAGCTCTCGCCTTGAGGAGAGCGGCTATGATGTCCAGACCGCGATAGTGGGCGAGGCGACCCAGGAGAACCTGGCCAAGGTCGAGGAGATCGCCCGCGAGGTCCACGCCAACTTCCTGCTGGGAGTGGGCGGAGGCAGCAAGATCGATCTGGCCAAGATGGCGGCTAAGGACCTGAACGTGGAGTTCATCTCCGTTCCGACATCCGCTTCCCACGACGGCATCGCCTCCGGGCGAGCGTCCATAAAGAACGAGAGCGGCCCCCTGTCCCTCGATGCCCGCGTTCCGCTGGGCGTCGTCGCCGACACCGGGGTCATCATGCAGGCGCCCTACCGGCTGCTGGCCGCAGGTTGCGCCGATGTCATTTCCAACTCAACAGCGGTCAAGGACTGGGAGTATGCCAAGAGGCTGCGGGGCGAGGAGTTCTCCCGCTCCGCGTTCTCCTTGGCCCTCTACACGGCCGAGACCATCATCGACAACGCCGATCTCATCAAACCGAACCTCGAGGAGAGCGTATGGATCGCCATACGGCCGATCATCATCTCGGGCATCTCCATGTCCGTGGCCGGTTCGTCCCGGCCCACCAGCGGCTCCGAGCACATGTTCTCCCACGCCCTGGATATGATCGCCCCCGGCAAGGCCCTCCACGGGGAGCAGTGCGGGGTCGGCTCGATAATGATGATGTACCTGCACGGAGGGGACTGGATGCGCATCCGCGAGGCGTTGGCCAAGATCGGGGCCCCCACCTCCGCCAAGGAGCTCGGGCTCACCTCGGAGCAGGTCATCGAGGCGCTCATCAACGCGCACAAGGTGCGCAGCAGGTTCACGATACTTGGCCACGTCGGCCTCACCTATGAGGCGGCCGAACGCCTGGCCACCATTACCAGAGTGATTTAGGGAGGTTAAGGAATGGTAGTCATCACGTTAATCGGAGAGCATCTGGCCAAAGAGGGAGAGGAGTTCATCTACCGCGGTCCCCTGACCGAGTGCAGGGACTGCAAGCTCAAGGGGGTGTGCTTCAACCTCGACGCCGGGAGCATGTACCGCATCAAGGCCGTCCGCACGGTCCAGCACGACTGCCGCATCCACGAGGAAGGGGTCCGCGTGGTCGAGGTGCAGAAGATCCCCCACAAGTGCGCCATGCTGCAAAAGCACGCCATGGAGGGGTCGACCATCACCTTCGAGGACGTCAAGTGCAAGACCCTGGGCTGCAAGCACTACCAGATCTGCCACCCCCGGGGCCTCGAGAAGAACATGAAGTTCCGGGTGGCCCGCATCGATCAGGAGATCCGGTGCCCCGAGGGCCTGCGCCTGGTCGAGGTCACGCTGGAGTAGCCCGGTCCGGGTTAGGCCGGGTACGGCCTCTTTATATGGCCACGAAGGGAGCGTTCACTTATCAAGTAAAAGAAGTGGCCAGGTCCTTGTTCAGGACCAGAACACCGTGACCAATGCGAGCGTGACGATGAACGGGAACGATGCGCCCATCAGAATCATGAGCTTGCGAGCGTTGTTCTTACCGCGAAGCGCACGCTTGAACTCGGGGTCGCTCGGATCGAGGCTCGGCGGGGTCGACCTCTCCTCGGCCATCTCCTCGTCCTTCTCGAGCAGGGGAACGAGCGTTCCTACCACCTCCACCGGAATGGCCACGGGGATGAGCCGGTCCACGAGCTCCACGACGGTCACACCGGCCCTTCCACCGATGTTCTCGTCGACGCCCGCAATCCGGCGCCATACGATCTCTTCCTCCATTCCCGTCCGGTAGATGAAATGGAGCCCGCCCCGTCCCACCTTGACCCGGACCGGAGTTTGGTAGTATTGGTCCTTGATGTTGAAGTAGCTGAAACCGAGCGTGCATCCCAGAACAAAAAGGATGGACGGTAGGGCTTGGACCCCCAGCATGAACCACATGAACGTGACGAGGAAAACATCCGTGCCGACGATCATCGCCAGCATTATCCAGGGTTGCTTGTTCGACCTATTAGGATAACCTTCTATGCTCAGCAGTCCAGCTGACATCGCCTCAACTTCCGCCATGCGCGCTCATGCACACGCGGGAATAAAAATAATCGCGGGAAAGGGATTGGTAGGGAAGAAATTCACCGGAAGCTCTCGCCGGTCAGCCGCTCCAGCATCTCGATGTACAGCTCGCTGACCTTGGTGACCTCGTCCTCCGGCAGCTCCGGGATGGCCGGCTCGGGGGCCTTGTTCTTCCGCGCCTCCATCAGCTTGTCGAAGTACCCGGTCGTGCGGTAGTACTGCCGGACCGCTTCCTTGGACAGCTCCATGCACTCGCCGTTGGCGTAGGCGTCCTCGTCCCACCAGCGGTCCTCGTCCGCGGTGCCGAAGGTGTCGATGACCATGAGGCGGCGGTGCTCGTCGAAGGCGAACTCCTTCTTGCCGTCCACGTGGATGAGCATGCGCTCCTCGACCTCCGCGGCGATGAGGTCATCGATCTTGGCGACCATCTCGAAGAGGTGCACCAGCTCCTCCTCGGTGAGCCCGGATATCTTCAGCGCCTCCTCGCGGGTCAGCAGCCGGTCGACCTTCTCCAGCTTGGTGGTCGTCTCGTAGAACGGCGTCGGCAGCTTCTCGCCGTACTTGACCTCGTGGTGCTTCGGGAAGCCCAGGTCCTGGGGATCGATCTCATTGGCCTTAATGCGATCGAACAGCGAACCGGCCACATAGTGCCGGGAGATTATCTCCAACGGGATGAGGTAGTTCTTGGTGTTACAGTCGATCTTGTCGTAATCGTGAATGACCTCGACGCGCTTCACACGCATGCGGTTGGGGGGGACCAGCTCGGTGAAATGGGTCTTAATGCCGGCCTTGCGGCAGACCTGGAACCAGAAGGCCGCGCTGCGACACAGCGTCTCGCCCTTGAACGGGACCTGGGAAGGAACGATCTTGTCGAATACGGAGATGTTATCGGTAAAGACGAACTCGAGCGTCTCGTCATCGACCTCGTACACCTGCTTGACCTTTCCCGTTCTGATCAGCTTCATCTGGTCTCACCCTTTATCCAAAGTAACATGGAGGGTGGTCATATCGTTTGTGGTCTCCAGGACTCGGAATGACCACCGCGGGGCCAGGAGAAATGTTTTTGAACACTCCGCTCCCATCTTAGAATTCTAATGGCCCTCGATATCGAGGAGATCCGCTCCCTGGACAGGCTGGTGAGGACGTCCGAGGATTGGACAGGGGTCTTATCCACTAGCGGTGAGGACCAGTTGTTCCTTAGCCTGGCCTGGCTCAAGCCGTGGTGGGAGTGCTTCGGCGACCGCAGGGAGCTGCTCGTGCTGCGGGTCATCGAGGACGGACGAGCGGTAGGTTTCGCCCCGTTCATGGTGACGGCCCGCGGCCGCATCGCCCATTGGAGGAAGCTGGAGTTCATCGGCTCCGGCCCGTCGGACCGCTGCGGCATCATCGCCGCGGAGGGGCGGCCGGACGTGCATCGGGCCATCTGGGACCATCTGAAGGCCAGGGATGACTGGGACGTCATCGAGCTCCGGGACATGGCCTCCGGTTCGCCCACGGACATGAACATCCGGTCACTGTTCCCGCACGCCGAGTATGTGAGCTCGGCATCACCGCACATCGTGCTGAACGATCAGTACAGCACGTATCTTTCCACATTGTCAAAGAACATGAGGACCAATCTCGCCCGCTACTGGAGGAAGCTGCAGGACGAGGGCGCGGAGTTCCGCATCATGCGCACGCCCGAGGAGGTGGAGGAGGCGGTCCGGACCCTGAAGGAACTGAGCGACGCCCGGTGGGACATCGTCAATGTGCTAAAGGGCCCCGGGATGATCGATTTTATAACGAGAGCATCGAGAGAGCTGGCCAAGGAGAACGCGGTCGTCTTCCATTCCATCGAGCTGAACGAACGGCCCATCGCCATTACCATGGGGTTCGAGGAGCCGCAACGATACATGTACTACCTCTCCGGCTTCGACCCCGAGCGCTCCAACCTGTCGCCTGGCTCGGTGCTGCTCTCGAAGATCATCGAGGACTGCTACCGGGCCGGCAGGACCGAGGTGGACCTGCTGCGGGGGACCGAGCCGTACAAGTACCGCTTCAACGCGGTGGACCGGGTCCAGGTCCATTTCCGGGCGTTGAACCGGGGGCTGCTGCGCACCGCGGGCTGCGCGCTCCGGGAAGCGCCCTTGAGCTAATGCAGGAAGAGCTTCAATAGGTCATTGGACGGCAGGTGCAGGTACGCTTCCGCATAGCCTTCCAGTCCGCTGGTGGCGGCGCGATAGCCGTTCATCCCCTGCACCACCCGGACGTAGTCTATGTCCCGTACCTGGGTCCAGTGCTCGAGGATCGCCAGCACCTTCCGCTGCATGACCCCGTCCACGGGCACCAGCAGGTTGGGCATCAACGCCCCCCAGACCTCGTACAATAGGGCGTCGGGCCGTTCCTTGATGCCCTCGACCGCCCCCATATAGGCCTCGAAGGTCCGCAGATGTTCGTTGTGGTTCTCAAAAGGCGAGGGAACGAACACGCTGTCCGGCTCGTAGGAGCGCAGCTCCTCGGAGATCAGGGCGACCGCTTCCCGACCCGAGGGGAACGCGTCCTCCCGCAGGCGATGGTCCCTCACCCCCAGCCGGTCGAGGGCCGAGCCGATCTCGTTGCGCCTTAGCTCCGGGGAGAAATCGCCGTCCTGCATGGACAGATACACGACCCGGACCTCCGCGCCCGAATCCAGGAGCTTGATGATGGTGCCGCCGCACCCCACCGCGTCGTCGTCGGGATGGGGGGACAGCACCAGGAACCGGCGGCCGGGCGGCTGCTCCATCACCTTGGGGCTCCACGCCGTTCCCTCCAACCGATCGGCCAGTGAGAATCGGTTGCGCATCCTCTCAGCTATGAACCTGAGCTCCAACCGGGCTTCCTGAACTCCCACAAGAGATATTAGTGGAAGGCTACCTAGATTATATTGGCGGTAGGTCGGATGAGGGTGGCGGTACTTTCCTTCCATAGCTTTGAGCACGTGAAAGGAGGCACGGAGCTGTTCACGGAACATCTCAGAAGCGCGTTCCCTGACCTCACGCTCATCACCTACAAGGACGCCGCCCGCAGCTCCCTGCCCCGCCTGGACCGGTTCAACCTGCAGGAACCCCGGATGGGGCTGGCCATCGGCCGCCGGTTCCGGGAGATGCTCAGGCAGGAGGACTTCGACCTGGCCATCTGCAATTCCACCGCCGGCTGGTGGCTCTCCGTCCTGAGGCCGGACCTGCCCATGCTCAACGTCTTCCACTACACTATGAAAGGGTTGGCCGGGGAGACCCTGCAGGGCACGTCCGGCTACCTGCCCTCCCGCTACTTCCTCCCCCTGTTCGAACGCTTGACCTGCCGCGCCAAGACCAACCTTGCGGTGAGCCACAAGGTGCACCGGGAACTGCGGAAAGAGTACGGCATCAAGACCCACGTCATCGAAAACGGTGTGGCCCTGGACCGGTTCTACCCCCTGAACAAGGAGGAGGCCCGGGAGGAGCTGGGGATCGACGGGGATGGGCCGGTGGCCCTGTTCGTCGGCCGGGCCGACCATACCAAGGGCTTCGACATCGTCAGGGAGGTGGCCAGGGAACGCCCGGGGCTGCGGGTGCTGTGCGTCACCTCCAGCGAGGTGGAGGGCGGCGGCCTCATCGCCCACCGGAACGTGCCGAACGAGCGCATGGCGCTCTACTACTCGGCGGCGGACCTGCTGCTTTTCCCGTCCCGCTACGAATCGTTCGGCTACGCCCCCCTGGAAGCGATGGCCTGTGGCCTGCCGGTGGTGGCCTCGCGCACCGGCATCTTCGAGGACCTGCGGGACGACCGGGTGGGGAAGCTGATCGGTGACGGCACAGCGCAGAGCTTTGCCGAGGGCGTCGACGAGGTGCTGGATGGCCGCTACGACCCGCGCGCGGTCGTCAGCGAGCGGTTCTCCCTGGAGCGGTTCGCCCGCGAATACCGTGAAGCGGCCCGGGTGGCGGTGGCGGAGCACGGTCCGCGGGCAGTCAAAAAACACGATCTGGACATGGCCAGATCCTGAGCCTCGACGTCCATTCTGATAATCAACGCCGATATCCACCCCCCAATTCATTTATAAGATGCATCCCCACGGGGAACACGGTAGCAAGGACACTTCTCTTTGAGGGAACCTCGCTGCCGAAGGTCAGGCAAAGGTCTGGCCGCCCCCTCCGGGGATAAGCTCCCGGCGGCGGGTGCGGCGCCGCGAAGATTCGCCAGAAGGCATTGCGGCGCCCATCGAACTAACATCAACAGGGATGGGATGCACATGAAAAACAGCTGCACCAGCGGAGCGGCCGCCGGCCGTCGCCGCCAGCACAGCAAACGATCGAGATACACCGGCGCCCGACGCCCGGAGCATGGGAGATGAGCATGCTCCTGGGACGGGCGTCCACCGTATTACGGTCCGTATCGAACAGGACCAGGCGAGCACGGGCCATCATGAGGAGGCCGACATCGGTCCTCCTCGTCGTGGTCCTTCTGATCAGCTCGCTGGTGCCCTTTTTGCTCGACGCCAACGCCAATGGGAACCGGGCCGGGGCCATCATCGGCTCCGGCACGCCGTCCGATCCGGCCGCGCCCGGTCCGGCGTCCGGTGACGCACCGACCGAGACACCGAACGGGCCGTCCGGAACGCCCGAGAACCCCACCGGAACGGCCAACGGGACCCAGGAGGTCACGCCTCCGGTGACGGAGAAGAGCGGATACGATGATTTCAACAGCATCGCGGCCTCCTCCAATCTGACGGTCCAGGAAGCGAACGGCGGGTACACCATCTGGACGCAGGAATATTCGATCGCCCTCACCCCCCAGGGCAAATCGATACAGTATGAGATACGTCCCTACTTCACCGGCGACGTCATACGCTACGGCCGCCTTGACCCCCTGACCTCGGGAGAGGGCACCAACGATGAGTTCGGCAAGGCCCTTGACTGGGTGAGCACCCGGATCGTCGACTGGGGCCGCGACGGCGACAGAGTGTGGTTCAACGAGAGCTGCGACCAGTACAGCCTGGTCCACGAGTTCACCATACACCGGGACTACTTCGACCTCGACGTCACCTACATCCCGGGAACGGCCAATGTGATCACCACCTACGTCATCGGCCTGTATTCCAAAGGCGGGCAGATGTACGACATGTTCAGCGGCGGCGTGCCCCATCGCTACATACCGGGAGTCCCGGAGGACACCCCCTGGACGAACGGCATCGGGGGCTGGTTCCCATCCTACCGGATGTTCGCGCCGGCCTTCGACATGCGGGTACCGGGCGGGAGCATGGGCCTGGAATGGGGCTATGACGAGACCGAGGCCTACCTCTACTCGCCGGTCTGGATGAAGGGCATGACCGTCGACGGGTCCTCGGCCTTCGGTGTGAAGTACACCTCCACCGGGAGCGTGCTGCCGGAACCGTCGCTTGGCGAGATCAAGACCTGGCACATGTTCGTGCGGCCGTACCAATACACCGACGGGGAGCCCCGGGGCCATGACGCCGGTTACGCCCAGTGGGTCGCCCCCCGCATCGCGGAGAGCTGGGGCTATCAGTCCTCGCCCCAGTTCCCCCTGACCTTCAACGACTTCGGCCAGTACGTCAACGGCCAGCCGGGACAGTGGGACGCCGCCACCCGCAGCTGGATAGAGTCGTCCCCCATCCTGGTGGCGACGCTGTCCTCCAATCCGGACCAGGTCAATTGGAACTATAAATCGGCCCAGCAGATGATGCCCCAGACGGGGCCGATGCCCACCGAATGGCAGCTCTGGGACTCCCCCGGCCACGCCTACACCCTGGCCAACGGCCACCCGGTGGCCAGCGCGGCCAGCGCCGGTTACCGCGATCACCTCATCAACGGCGATCCGTACAATGACTGGTGGTGGTCCACGACCGGCGTCTTCTGGGACGAGATGAACTCCTGGTACGGGGAGAACAACCTGCCCCGGAGCGATTACAACGCCCGGGAGGAGTTCATCTACGAGGGCTACCTGCGCCTGGTGCAGGAGACCCGCGCCTCGGGCCATTGGAACTACGTGCTGACCAACCCCTATACGGCGCAGATCCACCTGGCCATGCTGAGCGACCTCACCCTGGTGGAGGGCTTCGAGCCGGTGCCGACCTACAACATCGACCTGAAGGCCAACGTGCTGTCGACGATGGAGTTCGTGAACCTGATGCCCTCGGCCTACCGCCCCCACATCGTGGTCTACCAGAACTACGCCGCCGACAGCCCGGCGGACCAGGCGGCGGTGTACTCGGCGCTGTTCAACGCCGCCCGCTACGGGTTCAGCGTGGACCTGTTGTCCTACGCGCCGTACTCGGCCCAGATGCACAACCTGCAGATGGCGGTCAAGATGTTCCAGGCCATGGGCGCCGACCGCCGGGTCGATCCGACCATCTGGCCGGCCACCCTTGACATGGCCACCGAGGGCAAGAGCATCACCACCGACCGTTCGATGGTGGTGTTCACGGGGTCCGGCGACCTGGTGATCGACTTCACCAAGGCCTACGGCTCCTACGGCCTGACCAACCTGGGCAAATCGCCGGTAGCGTTCCAGATGACCCTGCCCCCGGGCAGCTACGCCATCAGCGGTACGGGCATCACTAAGGTCAGCGTGGAAACGCTCTCCGACGGGCGGACGGTCTTCCACGGCATCATCGCCGGGGAGGCCACCGCCGGCCTGGTCGCCGCCAACGCGGCGAGCGGGACCGGCACCACGGCCCTGGCCGCGGCCGAGCCGATGGCCGCCACCAGCGCCGCCCTGGTCAGCAGGCCGCTCGAGCGGACCGCCCCACGGACCGGCAGGAAGGAGGATCTAGAAGGCCTTGGGCCGGCGGGGGGCGCTGTCCCTCCAGCCTTTGACGAGCCCGTAGGCCTCGGAGAACATCCCCATGAAGATGAAGAACCGGGGCATCCTCTTTCCGCCGTCCCCTTTCCCAGTCTCCTCTTTTTCCATGATCCCCCGGGGGACCCGGCGCTCCACGAAGGCCGCCAGCCGGATGCCTAGGTAGTTAGAGAAGCGCACCCGGTCGCTGAAGTGCTTCCGCACCAGGTAGGAGTTGTTCCTCCCCCACAGATAGCGCAGCCGGATGTACCACCGGATGCGGTCCTTGCGGTAGGAGCCCTCGCACCATTCATGCCACACCACCGCGCCCTCCGAGTACCGGATGTCCAATCCCGTGGCTAGCACTCCCAGGCAGGCATCGGTCTCGTCCTGGTGGAACTTGAAATAGGGGTCGAAACCGCCGATGCCCACCAGCGGCAGGCGGCGGAACGACATGTTGCATCCGACCATGACCGGATACAGTCCGGCGGTGCTCTCGTTCCGCGACTCGTCGAACCACCGGCCGTCCGGGGTCACCGCATTTCGGCCCATGGTCAGCCGACCGTGCATGTCATGGACCGGGCCGCCGACCCCGCCGATCATATCATCGGTGTATGCGGCCATTATCGACGCCAGCCAGCCCGGTTGGGCGATGGCGTCGTCATCGATGAAGCATACGATCTCCCCTCGGGCCCGGTCCAGGCCCAGGTTCCGAGCCGAGGATATCCCGTCCAGCTTGGGCTGCCTGACCAGAACGACGTGACCCTGGGATTCCAGCAGTTCCAACAGGGCCCTGGTGCCGTCGTCGGAGGGACCGTCCACCACGATGATCTCGTCCGGCCGGGGGTCCTGTTCCTCCAGGGACCTCAAGCATTTGGGCAGCCACTGGACCCGATTGTAGGTGCAGACCACCACCGTGACCGTCGGTCTCAGTCCCTGATCGAGCGAGGCTTCAGCCGGGGGGCTCGAACCCAGCAGCTGTTCCACGCCGATGTGCCCGTAGTTACCTTCGACAATGCTGACAAGTTCCTCACCCGGTTCGTTCACGAACATGAATTAATTGAGCATGCAATATTAACTGTTTTGTGAGCACGGTGTTCCTCCCCCTGTTGCGCTGGTAGGCCCGCATGAGCGATAACACTGGCCTACTGGTTCGACTTTTTTATTCAATGACCATCATTTTGAGGGGCACGGAGGCGATATCCCCCCCCTCGATCACAGCCTACGAGCCCGAGGTAAGTGGACCGGAACGGCCGGGACCAACACCTGCGGGCATTCGGCCTCCCATGAGAGCGTTCGCCGGGCCGGGAGGATGAGATCATATGCTCCAAGCAAGAGCAGTTCACGAGATGACGATGCCCAGAGCGATGTAGGCAATGATCATCCAGGTGTCCTGAAGGGCATGTATCGTGCCCACGTACATCAGGCTGCGGGACCGCAGATACAGGTAGCCCATGAGCAGACCCAGGAGGAAGGAGAAGAGGGCAAAGGGCAGGGAACCCCAGAACATCATGAACGCCGCGTTGAGGAAGGCCGCGAGGACGATGGCGCCCCTGCCCCCCAGCAAAGGCAGCGTCGAGCGCAGGACGATGCCCCGGAACAGGCCCTCCTCGACGTAGCCCCACATGGCCATCAGGGGGACGAACAACAGGGAGGCCCGCCCGATCTGGAAGAACTCCCAGAACCGCAGACCAAGGAACAGGGCCTGCCCCAATGCAAGGACCGCCGGCAGCAGGAACACCGCCAGCACCGAGGCCTCCTTCAGCCGGGTCTTGCCCAGGGACGGCAGCGCCACCGTCCGGCCGTACAAAAGCACGAACACCGCGGAAGCGGCGAACAACAGGGCCGCGTCGGCATAGATAATGCCGGAACCGGGAAGCAGGATGGTGAACAGCGTTACCGATTGCACCAGGGCGATCGCCGAGGCGGCCGTCTGGACCGTCCCACTGGTGGAGAACAATATCAGGGCCGCACAGGCCAGCAGGCCGGAGGTAAGGAAAACAAGCCCGGCCGCGATGGTCATCCCGTCGCCGGACAGCCGGAACAGGTATACCGAGAAGCAGCCCAGGAACATCGGCACGGTCAGCGCCCCCAGCACCGGCCAGCTGACCTCCCGGTACCCATGCGAATAGGCACCTTGCTGGGACATCAAGTCAGGACGCTCCGGACGGCCTCGGCGAACAGGATGAGGGTGAGGGCGAGGAGACTGAACAAGGCGGGGGCCATCAGCCTCCGCCTCCTCCCGGTGGCGACGGCGCCCAGCACCGCCACGCCGAGCAGGCATACCATGCATACGATGAGCGAGGGCACCAGGAACGCCAGACCGAAGCCCAGCGGCGGGACTATGGCCGCCGCGCCTAGGTGATGGTCAGGGGGATCCATAGGTCCTTTGCCTCCAGGCCGTCGTTCAACGTCAGGAACAGGGTCCGCTCTCCCGTGGCGGGGACCAGGACCGACAGGGTGGCCTCCCAGGCCTGGCCGTCGGCCAGGTCCACGGTCAACGATCGCGCCCCGCCCGCCGTGACCTGGACCGGCTGGCCAGCACTGAAGGAAGTGGTGGACCCGGGGTCCGGCTCCAGCGAGAGGGAAAGGACGAAGTGACCGGCGGTCCCCAGGTGATTGACTATGCTCACCTTGACCAGTCCGGGCTGGTTCGCCGCCAGCACCCGGGGGAGATGCTCCATGTTCCCATCGGCCCCGGTGATGGAGAACTCCGAGAAGGGGTTCGATTCGGGATGAGCGGTCAGGCCGGTGGCGGTGACCGCCACCAGGACCACCAGGGCTGAGACGATGACCGCCGAGATGGCCTTCTCGGCGGCAGTTACGGGCCTCTTCCCGTTCCGGGGGCGGGTGATCAGGGCGAACTGATCGCCCATGGGCAACCGGGACCGCCTATAGATGGCCAGGGCCGCAAATATATAGGTAAGGACGGCCGCCTCCAGGCCGACCGTCAGCACCGTCAGGTCCAGTATTCCCCGGGTGATCAAGGTCCCCGCCAGGGCCATGACCGAAGCGCCCAGGCCCAGGGAGAGGGCCAACCGCTCCAGGAAGCTGATGTCCATGAGCCGCTCCTCCCGCTTGACCATGAAGGACTGGGAGAGGATGGCCTTCTGGCCCGGGAACAGGGCGGAGACCAGGGCGTAACCGGGGGCGAAGAACACCGCGATGAACCCAAGGGCCCACATGAGGGGGCCGTCCACCTGGTAGGTGGAGAGCAGGACCGCGCCGGCCACAAGGAGGCAGACGAGGATGAGGTCGTACGGCCTGCCCGGACCTATCAGAACTCGTGCCGTCTTCCCCCCCACGTGTCAACCCCCAGATTCGACGTTTTTATTGGCAGCAGGGCGTTCATGAACTTGTCGGTCCAACGAACCGACCAGCTCCCGCAGCTTGGGGGACACCTCCTCCCACGAGTACCTGGCCATGACCAGGCGGCGCCCCTCCGCTCCCAGCTCATCGGCCTGCCGGGGATCGCGCAGCAGCCCGATGACCTCCCGGCCGAAGGCCTCCCGGTCCTGCCCCACCAGGCAGTTGGAGCCATGCTCAAGCTCGGGGATCCCTTCCAGCGCCAGCGGGCTCACCACGGTGGCTCGGCCGGCCGAGAGCATGTCGATGACCTTGGTCAGGATGCCCACGCCCTTCCACATGGGGGCGACGCAGACGTCCGCGGCCGATAGCCACAGGTAGAGGTCGGGCACGAAGCCCAGCAGGATGACGCCCTGGGGCGGCTCCTCGCCCAGCTGCCCGCTGCCGGCGATGTACAGGCGGACCTCCGGCACTTCCGCTGACACGGCCGGATACATCTCCCGGGCCAGGTACAGCGCGGCGTCCAGGTTCGGCATGTACTTCATGGTGCCGAAGAACAGCACCACCCGGGTGCCCGGCGCTATGCCCAGGTCCCGCCGGGCCTGTTCCCGCGGGACCGTTCGGGCATCCACCAGGGCCATGTCCGCGCAGGTCGGAAGGACCACGAACTTGGTGGTGTCGACCCCCAGGGAGCGGTAGGCCTCCACTTCCCGCTGGGACACCACCAGCACCCGGGAGGCGAGGCGGACCAGGAACCGTTCCAGCAGGAGATTGCCGAGCATGAAATAGCGCGATTTGCCCAGGGTCCGGGAGAAATCCCTGATGTTCCCATGATTATCCCAGATCATCGGCACCCCCAGGACCCGGGCGGCCAGACCGGCGGCCAACGAGTAGTAGGTACCTTCGGCGAAGACGGCGGAGACCTTACGGCGCTTGCCCACCCGCAGGGTGGACCAGGCGAGGAGCATCTCGTTGAGGACGAACAGCGCGTAGCGGGAGAAGCGGTTTCCCTTTTGATCGTACACCATCTTGTCCAAACGTCCCGCCGGCACGGCCTCGACCTCATACCACTGTGACAAGAGATAGAGGAGCTTGGGCGTCCGCTCGGAGTTGGCCGGGTCCACCTCGACCTTGGGAACGAAGGCGATCCTCAACCGCTCCCTCCGGAATAGATGCTGTGCAGCCTCCCGGCGCCCACCTCGAAATCGAAGTCCTTCAGTGCCAGCTCCCGGGCGTTACGACCGAGCTGGTCCAGGCGGACCGGGTCCGCCAGGAGGGTGTGCAGGTCCTTGGCCATCGCCTCCGGCTCGGCCGATATCATGGCCCCCGCCCCCTGGTCCACGATGTCGGTCTTGAGCCCCCGGGCGAAGGACGTGGCCACGGGCACACCGCAGGCGATGGCCTCGATGGCCGTGAACGGGAACAGATCGGTGCGGCTGGTGACGGTCAGCAGGTCGGCGGCGTTGTACAACGAGGCCATGTCCGAGGTCTCCAGCCGCTCGGTCATTATGGTGACGCTGTCCTCGAGATGCAGGTCCCGGACCAGCGAGCGCAGGTACTGCTCCTGCGGCCCCGTCCCCTTCAGGACGAGCAGGCAGTCTGGATCGAGGGCCCGCATGCGGCACATCGCCCGGACCAGCAGGTCCATTCCCTTGTTCTCGTGCATGCGGCCGATGGAGAGCAGCACGTTGCGGTCCTCATCGATGGCGAAACGATCGCGGGACTCCTGCTTGTTCATCGGCCGGAACACATTGGTATCGACTCCGGAATGGACCACCGGGGCGATCTTCTCCCGGGGCACCCCGGCCTCCAGCAGATGCAATCGGGCCGAGCGGGACCGCGGTATGAGGCCGCGACATCCCCGGACCACGCCTTTTCCCATGGTGTTGTAGAACTGCCTCTGGACGAAGCCCAGAGGCCCCCGCATGTACGTGTCCAGCTCCTGCCAGATGAACATGTCGGGCCTCGGCCTGCGGGAGGCGGACCACACCAGCACCGTGGCGGGCTGGAAGACCTCGCCGGATTGTACCACGTCCAGGTCCTCGGAGCGTATGGTCCGGGCCAGCGAGGGGGTCAGCGGGGCGAGGGACGGGGGGAACAGCCAGGACAGCCGGGTGGGCATGTACTTCACCCTTACGCTCCCCAGGTCGGCCGGATGTTCCGGCCGGTAGGCATCAGCGATGTAGACGGTGACCTCGTTCCCCTTGGAGGCCAGCCTCCGGGCGGTGTCGATGATGTTGAGGTCCTGGTCGGTGCCGGGACGGAGATCTCGCGATCGTAGGGCGCTGCCGTCCGCCTTCACGTCGGCGGTCTTGGTGATGAGGTTCACCAGGCCGATCCTCATGACGATGACCTCGGGACGTACATCACCCAATAGGCGCCGTTATCGTAGACCTTGTAGTTGTGGGGGGCCTGGTCCTGATAGAAGGTATATGCGTCCATCAACCCCCACTGACGATACCACAGCTCGGTGGTATCATCGAACAGGAAGGTCCCGCCCCCGTAATACGATGATATCTGCTCGGTGGTCTGGTTGTACACCGAGGTTATTTTGAGGCGCATGTATCCCTCATCCGAGCCGCTCCATACGTCATAGGGATAGTAACCGCCGATGACGTAGGTGTTGGGAGCATCATCGGCCAGGAACGAGGAGGCGGCGATGCCCTGGTCATTGCTGATATACAGCGCCTCCTGGTAGAACATGGTGGAGGCGCACAGCACCACCACCAGGGCTATGGCCACGGCCATGGTCGGACGGACGAACCGCCAGCGGCGGGTCATGAGCAGGGGGACGAATATGAGGGGCGCCACCAGCATCAGGTAGAGGATCCCTCGGTCGTACAGCTGGCCATTGAAGAACAGCGTGTCCAAGGGGATGATCAGGAAGGGGATGAGGAACAGGGCCAGGATGTTCTTGGGGAAGTTGGCCGGCCCCTTGCGACGCAGCAGGAAGAAGGCGATCAGGGCGATGCCGGTCAGCAGGATGAACACCGCCACCGTGCCGGTGCGCAGCTGGGGATAGAGGACCCCCAGGATGTTCTCCGGAGAGGCCCGCAGGTTCCACTGATTGGCCACGCTCTCGTTGATCTGTCCCAGGAACCGGATGCGATCGGAGATGAACTGGACGAGGTTCAATGAGAAGGAGGACGCTCCGGTGAAGAACCAGACCAGCCAGATGATTATGAACGCTCCCACCGGCCAGGGCCGGTCCCATCGCATGGGACGGTTGCGGGCGAAGGTGAAGCGATACAGCCGCCCGAAGACCTCCTTGAGGATGATGGCCCCCAGTACGAAGACCAGGGTGGTGGGATGGGAGACGGTTATGAACGCGAACAGCACCAGGGCGGCCAGCCGCCAGTCCCGCCCCTCCCGCTCCAGGCAAACGAATATCAGCAGCCCGCAGCCCAGACCCAGGGACTGGGGGGAGAAATTGAACTGCAGCCACACATTGACGAAGGCGGCGAACAGGAAGGCCAGGCGGTGGTCCATCCGCGGCACGTAGGTGCGGACGAACAGGTAGATGGCCGCCAGGGTGAACACCGCGGCGAACAGCGGATAGTACTTCAGGAACTCCAGGGCCGGGGGGTTGCCTATCAAGGAGTACGAGGCCCCCAGAACGAAGAACCCCGGATAATTATAGGCGTAGGCGAAGGTCGGATCGGTCGGCACCAAACCGTTGTGGGCGATGGCCAATGCCGAGTTGTAATGCATGTAGGAGTCCCAGATGGTGGGATACTTCTCGAAGAACGCCGGAGCCCCCCAGATGACCACGAACAGCAGGGTGGCCTGCACGAAGAACAGCGTCTCCGAACCGGCCCGCATGCCCAGCACCATCGATGCTACCATGAACACGACGCCGATCCAGAAGGTCATCGGCAGCAGGCCGAAAAGCCCGAACGGCGTGCCCAATGGAACGGACTGGAGCTGATACCCCAGGGAGGAAGCGACGCAGATGGCCATTCCGACGAAGGAGAGGGCGTATAGGAACGACGGACGGACCATGGTCTCAACCTTCCTCAACGTTCCCCCTCCCGCACATTGCCGCTTTTATTCTAGCCTAGGTCTTATTAACCTTACTCATGCAAGGGAAAGGGGCCAGATAGTGGCCAGCAGGATCGGCCCGGCAAACCTTCAAGTCCCTTATGTTCACATATCTCACCGCCTACCGGCGGGCTGCCGGGTCTCGGTGTTCCCATGTGGCTCCCCGGTCATATCGCCTTCTCATTCCTAGTTTGCTTACCGTTCATCGTCTACCTGAGGAAGGAGAGGGCCTTAGCGCTGGTCATCGTGGGGGTCTTCGCCCTCCTGCCCGACTATCTTCATCTGGGAATGCTCCGGGCGTTCACGCATTCGCTCCTCGGCCTCGCTGTCCTGCTGGCGGTGTCCTTGGCGGCCCTGATCGTCCTGTTCCGTCCCCGGCCGGCCCTCATCGGCATCGCCGTCGTTGCGGCGGGCGCCCACCTCCTGGCGGACCTCTATGTGGGCTCCATCTGGCCTTTCTACCCGTGGTCGGACGAGTGGTTCCAGCTGCACGAGTTCAACACCGCCTTCGACATCCGGGTGGAGGTCGTTCTCTTCTCCATCTCCGCCCTCATCATCCTGGTGCTGATGCGTCCCTGGGAGGCGGTGAGGTCGGTGCGCACCTACGATAAAAGGCAACGGGACATGCTGCTCCTGCTGACCCTCCCCCTGGGCGCCATGGCCGGTCTGCAGGCGATCTATTTCGCCATCGTGTCCCAGGGGCCAGGGCTGGACCTGTACCGATCCCTGGTGCTCACGTTCATGGTCCTGACGTTCCTGGCTGCCGCCCTCCTCTTCCTCGTTGCCCTCCGGCATCGGACCGGCGGACCCGTATGATAACGGCCCTATCCAGGGAGGCGCAGATGGCCGTTCTGAGAAACCTTTAAGTACGGGGGGGTCCCACTATTTTTTCCGGTCGTGCAACAAATTTGGAATACTGGCTAAACTTTATAAACGGTCTTTAATAGAAAACAGGGGTGGTTCGTATCGAGGAAGTAGGGGTTGAATGTATTAGCGTAAGCTCTGTCAGGAAAGAGGGATTCTAGTGACGGCAGAGAAGATCGTCGTCATGATCCCGGCGTTGAACGAAGAGCGCAGCATCGGCAGTGTCATCGATGACATTCCCCGGGAAGAACTGATGCATCGGGGTCTTGAGGTGCGAGTGGTGGTCGTCGATGGTAAGTCGACCGACCGGACCCTTAACATCGCTCGTGAGAAGGGCGCTTACATACTGGTGCAGAAGGGGCGCGGAAAGGGGGTGGCCGTACGGCAGGCGATAGCCCTGTGCGATCCCCAGGAGGTCGTTCCCGAGGTCCTTGCCCTGCGTGGAGGGCTTTGCTCTCATTTCTCCGACCTGGCATCCATGCTCGATGCTAAATATCTGATCATGTTGGATGCCGACGGCACCTATCCGCCGCGCTTCATCCTCGATGTGGTCTCCTCCCTGGAGCAGGGAGCGGACGTGGTCATGGGCTCCCGCTTCCTCGGGGAGATCAAAGATGGATCGATGACCAGGCTGAACCATTTCGGTAACATCGTTCTCAGCAACGTCGCCTCCATGTTGTACCAGCAACGCTGCACCGACCTCTGCACGGGCATGTGGGGGTTCAACGCCCAGGCCCTCAGAATGCTGGAGCTGAACTCCAAGCACTTCGAGCTGGAGGCCGAGCTGTTCGCCGAGTCGGCTAAGAAAGGGTTGAGAGTGGAGGAGATCCCCATCACCTACCTGCCCCGGGCCGGAGAGACCAAGCTGGTCCCCCTCAAGGCAGGCTACACCATAATGACCAAGCTGCTGGAGCGGCGGTTCTGGAGCGCGGCCGGGGAGTTCGATATGAGATTAGTCAAGAGGTCGGAGAAGACCCCGACCCCTGCGCCGTTCCAATTCCTCTGAGCGTTGAGATCATGCGCGTGGCCATGGTAACACCGGAGTTCCTTAGCTGGGGCGGGGTCGGAAGCTATGTACTTCAGCTGGCCAGCAATCTATCGCCCGAGCACGAGGTGCACGTCATATGCCTGGGCAAGGAAGGAAAGATGCCCCAAGTGGAGAACGTCACCATCCACCCGCTGGGCACGGCCAAGGACACCTTCATGTACAATAACCAGTTCCAGATCTCCCTCTGGCGCTCCTTCCGGCAGCTCAACGATGCCTATCATTTCGATCTGATGCACTCGAACCACGCCCAGATGGCCGACATCATGTTCAAGGTGCTCGGCGAGGAGGTGCCCTCGGTCACCACCGTCCACAGCACTATCGGTTCGCAGCGGATGGGTACCCGTTCATCGGCGCTGCCGGTCCGACAGTGGGAGAAATCGGAGCGCATGACCCTGTTCCTGCTCCCGTTCCTGAGCACCGCCGAACGGCTGTACATACGGCGATGCTCATCCCTCATCTTCGTCTCGGAGTTCATCCGGGACTGGTGCCAGGACCGATTGGGCGTGGATTGCCCCTCCCGGGTCATCCACAACGGCATCGACACCACCATGTTCTCCCCGAAGCCCATAGACGAGTGCCTGTCCCGTTTCCCTTCGCTCGAAGGGGTGGACAACATCGTCCTGTTCTCCGGCCGGATGATCGCCCTGAAGGGCATCTCCACCGCGCTGAAGGCGGCGTCGATCATGGACCGGACCCATCGCCCCACCTTCGTCTTCGCCGGCAACGGCGACGTCGAGCAATGGAAGCACATGGCCTCCGGGCTGGGCCTGACGGAGAAAAGATGCCGGTTCATCGGACCGGTGGCCTACAACCAGATGCCCTACCTCTATCCGCTGGCATCCGCGTTCATGCTCCCCTCCTATTCGGAGAGCCTTCCCATGACCATCCTGGAGGCCATGGCCTCGGGGACCCCGGTCATCGCCTCGTCGGTCGGCGGGGTCCCCGAGATCATCTCGCCCGGTTCGACCGGACTGCTGGTGCCGCCCCGCGACCCCCTCGCCTTGGCCGAGGGGATCCATACCATCCTGAGCGATCACCGCCTGTCCCGTTCGATGTGCGTACGGGCCCGGGACATGGTCACCGAGGAGTTCAGCGCGGCGGTCATGGCCCAGCGCACCGCTGAGGTATACAAGGCCACTTTGGAGGGATCGTCCTGAAGGTCCTGCTCATCAACCCGCCCCGCTTCGAGGGGGTGGCGGTGATAAGGGAGGAGAGGTGCGAGGTCACCGAGCGCTACTCGGTCCTGGAGCCCTACTCGCTCCTGCAGCTCGGCGCGTTGCTGCGGAACGCCGGGCACCAGGTCTCCCTCATAGACCTCAACGGCCCGGACCTGGACTACCCGGCGCTGACCGAGCGCGTCAAGAGCTTCCGGCCGGACACGGCCATTTATCGATTCACCCCCACCACCTTTGATTGGGACCAGCAGACCGCTTCGAGGATCAAGGAGGTCGACCGGAGCATTCGCACCGCCGGCATCTGCTGGACCCTGCACACCCTGCCCCATCCGGTGATGGCCGGCTCGCCGGACATGGACATCTACGTCCGCCAGGACTACGAGGTCGTGGTACCCCAGCTGGTGGACGCGCTGGATCACGGGGCATCCCTGGACGGCGTGGCCGGCATCGCCTACCGCCAGGACCAGGAGGTCCGGACCACCGGCGAGCCGACCCCGCTGAAGGACTATGATTCGCTGCCCATCCCCGCCTACGACCTGCTGCCGGACCTCAAGCCCTACTTCGTCACCGCTCCGGCCGGACGGCCCTATACCATACTGTACACCAGCAAGGGCTGCCCCTACAAATGTTCCTTCTGCACCGTGGCCGGCACTCCCTGGAAGATGCGGTCCGCCCCCCACATCCTCGAGGAGCTGCGGTTCCTGAAGGAACGGTATGGCCTGAGGACGGCATCGTTCTTCGACGAGACGTTCACCTTCAACCGGAAGCGGGTGGAGGAGATCTGCCGGCTGCTGAAGGACGAGGACCTGCGCATCAATTGGTACTGCAATACCCGCGCCCACCTGGTGGACCGGGAGCTGCTGGCCCAGATGCGGAAAGCCGGTTGCCGGGGCATTTCCTTCGGCATCGAGTCCGGCAGTCAGCGGATCCTCGACTCGGTGGAGAAGCACGTCAGCGTGGAACAGTGCAGGAATGCTGTGCTAAGCGCCAAGGCCGAGGGCATCAAGACCTTCTGCTCCTTCATTTTCGGCCTGCCGGGTGAGGATTGGGACAGCGTCGAGGATACATTGGCGTTCGTTCGTCAGACCCTGCCCACCTCGGCCCAGTTCAACGTCGCCGTTCCCTATCCCGGCACCAGACTGCACGAACAGATCTACGGGCAGCATCTGGTCGCCGAGCCGGATTTCCGCAAGCTGTTCCAGGACGAGGCCGTGGTGGGGACGGAGAAACTGACCCCCCAGGACCTCAACGAGGCGAGGGAGATGGCCTATCGCACCCTCTACACCTCCGGCCGGTGGTGGCGGTCCAACATCAAGCACGTACTGATGGAACCGGCGGACCTGGACCTGGCCGTACGGTACGCTCTGAAGATCGCCAATAACTACTTGTTCCATGGGATGAAACACGCACACTAGGTGGAGAAATGGAGACCCGACGGATCATCATGACATCCACTTTCTATCCCCCCTTTCACCTGGGCGGGGACGCCATCCACGTTCGTTATCTGGCCGAGGAATTGGTGAAGAGAGGCCACGAGGTCCATGTTCTCCACAGCCGGGACGCCTTCTCGCTCAAGGCCCGGGGAAGACATCCGGAGCCAACCGGGTCGGACGTCATCACCCATCCGATCGAGACGGCACTGGGCCCCCTTTCCGCCTCGTTGACCTACGTCACGGGTCACAGCCGGGCGGCGGTGCGGGAGCTGGAGCGCCTGGTGGCCGAGGTGCGGCCGGACTGGGTGCATCATCACAATATCTCCCTGCTGGGCCAGGATCTGCTGTCGGTAGGGGGCGTCCCCAAGTTGTACACCGCCCACGATCATTGGCTGGCCTGTCCGCGCAGCGACCTCGCCTACCTGGGAAAGGAGCGGTGCGACGGGGGGCCGTGCAACTACTGTTCCCTTCGCACGGGTCGCCCGCCCCAGCTATGGCGGGGGAAGAGCTTCGACGAGAAGGTCGGAGCGGTGGACCGCATGATCGCTCCCTCCGAGTACATGGCCTCTTTCCTGAAAGAGCGGCTGGGCCTGGGATCGATGGTGCTCCCGAACTTCGTACCCCGGCCGGACGAGGTGAAAGCAACGGGGACGCGGGACCATTTCGTTTTCGCCGGCGTGCTAGAACCTCACAAGGGGCTGGATCTATTGTTGAAGGGTTATGAGATGTGCGACGTCCGTTCGGAGCTGCATGTGCTGGGCCGGGGCAGTCTGGAGCCGATGGTGAACGATTACGGGAGGAGGACCGGCGGTCGGGTCAAGGCCCTGGGCTTCCTGGGCCGAGAAGAGGTGCTGGAAGAGTTCGCGACGGCCATCGCCATCCTTTCACCTTCCACCTGTCAAGAAAATTCCCCGCTTTCGTGCATCGAGGCGCTCTCCGTCGGCACCCCCCTCATCGTATCGACCAACGGGGGACTGCCTGAGCTGGTCGCCGACGGGGCCGGGATCGTGGCCGACACCACCGCCGAGAGCATCGGCTCGGCCATGCGCACCTTGGAGAGGCAAGAGAAGATGAGGAGCGCGTTCTCCGGGAACGCCCTGCGGCGGTACGAGGACATCCACACGCCGGAGAGCTACCTGCGTCACTACCTGGAACTGGCGGGGGCGACCTGATGAGGGTCGTCCTCATCAACGTGGGCTTCATGCCCGGGGAGGCCGATCTCAGGGTCGCGCCGCCGTTCGGCATCATGACCGTGGGCGCCTACCTCCGGCAGGAGGGGTTCGATGTCACTCTGCTCGATTGGAGCGGGGAGCCCATCGACGAGGCGAAGCACGCTCTCCTCGAACGAATGAGGCCGGACGTGGTCGGTGTCCATGTGAAGATCAGTTCGGCGATCACCCGGGCGGTCCAGGTGAGCCAATGGGCCCGGGACCTGGGAGCTACGGTCCTGTGGGGCGGCCCCGGACCGGTCATCCTGGTCGACGTGATGCTGAAGGAGGGACCGGTCGACTTCCTGGTCATTGGCGAGGGCGAGGTGACCACCGCCGAGCTGCTGGAAGCGTTGAGGACGGGCAGCGATCCCCATCTGGTGAACGGCATCGCCTATCTGGAGAACGGGGAGGTCGTGCGCTCCCTGCCCCGGGACCGGGTCATGGACCTGGACTCGTTGCCGTTCCCCCTGTGGGAGGACCTGGAAGACCTCTCGAAGTACCATGTCTCTCTGCATGGCCGGAACGTCGTACCGATAGTTACCAGCCGGGGTTGCCCGGGCAATTGCACCTTCTGCTACACCAAGAGCATGTGGGGCTACAAGTGGAACGCCCGCTCCCCGGAGATGGTGGTGGAGGAGATGCGCCGGTTGCTGGCCCTCGACCCGCGGCTGGGCGGGTTCATCATCATGGACGATCTCTTCGCCACCGACCCGGGGCGGGTGGGCCGCATCTGCACCATGATCAAGGACCGTGGCCTGGACATCATCTGGAATTGTGAGATCAGGGCGGACATGATCAACGAGGACCTTCTGAGGACGATGAAGGCCGCGGGCTGCCGGCAGGTGCTCATGGGCATCGAGACCGGCTCCCAGCGCCTGCTGGACCTGATCCGGAAGGACATCACCGTGGAGGACATCCGGAGAGCCTGCCGCCTCATCCATGGGGCGGACATGGAGGTCTACGCCATGCTGGTCAACGCCCTGCCGACCGAGACGATGGAGGACATCAGGGCCACCGACCAGTTGCTGAAGGAGGTTCGGCCGGACTTCACCGAGTTCCTAGTGTACATGCCCTACCCCGGGACGCCGCTGTTCGACCTGGCGGTCGAGAACGGCTTCGCGGTCCCCCGGACCCTGGAGGAATGGGCCCGGATGGGGACCTTCGACCTGCGGTCGGTCGAGGAGAAGGGCATCACCAGCGTCTCGGAGCAGATGTACGAGAACATGGCCAAGGGGGCCAAGAGGCGGGCCGTCATGAGCTCGTATGTCAGGGAGATCAAGAGGGAGCCGCTGACCGCGCCGCTGCGGGGCCTGAGATTTCTATTCAGGAGAGGGGAGGAAAGGGGATGAACGGAACGGCAGAACGGAGAAGGAGCCAGTGTAATGGGGCAGTAGTGGAGGAACGACCATGTTGACGACCCGGACCATCGATTCGACCGCGGAACTGTTGGCCATCCAGCCGGATTGGGAGGCGTTGCGCAAGCGGTGCGGGGGGTCCATCTTCTCCTCCTTCGATTGGGCCATCGAGTGGCTGAGGCATTTCGACCGCGTCGCCCTTCCGCGGGTGGTGCTGGTGGAGGAGGGCGGCGACCTGGTGGGCCTCGCTCCCTTCGTGGTCATGGAGCATCGTTCCATGGGCATCAAGATGAAGAAGCTCTCCATGGTCGGGAACGGGGCCGGAGTGGCCGAGCTGTACGACCTGGGAGTGATGGTGAGCGAGAACCGCGAGGACGTGCTGGAGGCGATCATCGAGCAGATGGAGGAGCTGGACTGGAACGTCCTGCACCTCAACGAGATGAGGGACGGACCGGTCACCCAGGCCATCTATGAGCATGTGTCCGATCGCTGGGAGACCGATGAAATGGTCCGCATTCCCTGCCCCCGGACGGAGCTGCCGACCTCGGGAGATGTCATGGACGTCATATCTTCCAGGACCAAGCGGACCGTCCGGAAGGCCATTGGGTCGCTGGAGGAGGAGAACCGGGTCGGCTACCGCTGTGTCGACCTGCCGGAGGAGGCATCCGAGGCCGCGGGCATGTACGCGCTCCAGCACATGGAGAGGTGGGAAGAGAAGGGAGGGAGCATCTTCAGCAACGAGAACCTCTCCTCCTTCCTCAAGGACGTGATGATGGCCACGGTGCAGGAAGGGCGGGGAATGGTCTACGAGGTGTGGATCGACGGCTCCCTGGCCTCACAGATGCTGTGCCTGGAGGACGGCGACGTCATGCGCGCCTACCGGGTGGGGATGAGCAACCGATACCAGGAGTACTCGCCAGGGAATCTCGTCGCCATCTACGCCATGAACGAGGCTCGGAACGCGGGATTCACCCATTTCGACTTCGGGGCGGGGCCGGAGGAGTTCAAGTATCGCCTGGGAGCGAAGGACCGCCCGTTGCTCAGGATCCAGGCCAAGCGGGGGACCGTCAGAGCGATGGCCAAGATAAGCTCCCTGCCGGGAGTGAGGCAGCTGGTCGATCGCTCGGGGATGAAGCAGCAGGCGCTCAAGGCGATGCACGAGTGAACGCACCATCAGAGGTCCTCGGGAAGGTGCGAGCCGATGCCCCAGTTGGCGATACGGGCCGGAATAGGCTCGCCCCTACGGCCAACGGTAGGAATGCTGGTGAAGGCCGTTATGTAGGGACTGTTGCTCGTTCGATCTCATGCGCAGAAGTGGCGACCTATAGGGAGCGGACGCCCCCTCACCGGCGGCCCCGAGCCCTTTGGGACCGCACCGGGCGCCTTTCGTATGGCAGAGGCTCTCCAAGTGACCCCTCAGGCATGACTGCGTCCTGTTCAGCTCATCGTGGGTCGCCGGCTTGATGCAAAAGTCGATCGCGCCCAGGTCCCGGGACCGGACCTCGTCCTCTGGATTCAATGAGCCGGTCATTACCACCACCGGGACCTCTTTCAAGGCCGGACTTGATTTGATCAAGCCCAGGACCTCATAGCCATTGACCCGGGGCAGATTGAGGTCCAGGATCACGAGATCGGGCGGGCCGTTCGACGATGTCGCCGTCAGGAGGTTGAGCGCATCCCGGCCATCCTTCGCCATCGAGATGTCCACGGGCATGTCCAGCTCCTGAAGTAGCCCGATGATGATGAAAGCGTCCCCTGGATTGTCCTCGATGATCAGGACCTTCAAAGCGTCGATCCGGTTGCTCATGCGTTCCTCTCCTTCGGTATGGTGAAGTGGAAGGTGGAACCTTTTCCCGGCTCGGATTCGACCCAGATCCTTCCACCATGCCTCTCCACGATCTTTTTGGCTATGGCCAGCCCGATCCCTGTTCCAGGATAGTCTGCCGCCGTATGAAGTCTTTGGAATATTACAAATATTTTTTCCTGGTACACCGGGTCGATGCCGATGCCATTATCACGAACCGAGAACTGCCACTCCGCCCCCTTGTCCTCGCTCGATATGTGCACCCGGGGCGCTGCCTCCCCATGGAACTTGATGGCATTGCTGATAAGGTTCTGTAGGAGATTGGTCATCTGAGCATCGTCGGCCATGATGCACGGCAAGGGATCGTGGGTGATGATCGCCCGTTCCTCTCGCGCCTGCAACGAGAGATGATTGATAACAATCGTAATAACCTCTTCCATGCACATCGATCGCATAGGCTTTGCCTGTGAATCTATGCGGGAAAAGTCCAACAGATCGCGGATCAGTTCCCTGGCCCTCAGTCCCCCATCCACCGCGAAGTCCAGGTAAGCAAGGGCCCGATCGTCCAAGCGGTCCCGATAGTGCTTTTCGAGAAGGCTAAGGTACGCGGTGACCATGCGCAGTGGCTCTTGCAGGTCGTGTGACGCGACGTAGGCGAACTGCTGCAGCTCGGCATTGGAACGCGCCAGTTTTTCGGCCTGAGTTCGGGCCACTCCTATGCTCTCCTCTAGCTGTTTCTCCACCTTCTTGCTCCGCGTTATGTCCTGGGTCGTGCCGAAGCCCCCCTGCAGCACCCCGTCCTTGAACTCAAGTTCCGCCCTCTCGCGCACCCATTTGATCTCGCCGCCGGCGACGATCCTGTGCTCGACGTCGTAGGGCTCGCCGCGTAGGGCCGCCTGCCACATCCGATCGACTAACTCCCGATCGTCGGGATGGATCGTGCTGAGGAAGGTCTCGTAGGTGAGCGGGGTTCCTTTGGGAACGCCGAAGATGAGGTGATTCTCATCGGACCAGAGCAGCTCGTTCTTTTTCAAGTCCAGCCTCCAGCTTCCCGTCGCCGCCACGGCCTGGGCGCGGTTAAGGTCCTCCCGGTTCTCCCGCAGCTCCTTTTCCGTTTTCTTGCGTTCGGTGATATCATTGACCATGTCCAGATTACCGGTGTGTCGACCTTCGCCGTCGTAGATGGGGGTCCCGTTGACCAGCATGCATAGCTCTTCCCCATCCTTACGTCGCATCCGGACCTCGGAGGTCCCCTTGACACCTTCTTGGCGCTTCCTGACCGTTTCCTGGGCCAGGGTCTTTTCTTACTCCGCCATGAACTCTAAGCTGGACCGGCCGATAAGCACTTCGACGGTGCATCCCAGCAACCGCGCCATCTGCTCATTGTCAAAGACTATCTGACCGTCCGGTCTGCCCACCATGATGCCTTCCTGGGCATTGTCCACGATGCTGCGGTATTTGGCCTCGCTCTCCCTCAGATCATCATCGGCACGGAACTTGGCCACTGCCACCGCCAGATAGCCGGCCAGCTGCTCATATTGGACCATTAGCGCAGGGCTGAACAATCCTTTTTTCCGATCGTTCATCTGGATGAGCCCGAGCCTCTCATTGCCAAGATTGAGAGGGATCAGGGCCACCGACTCGTAGCCTTCCCCATGGCACCCATTACGGGTGAGGGCCGGCCGATCGGCATCGGTAGTGGTGGCCAGAAGCTCAGAGGTGCTGCTGGTCCAGAAGCTCCCGTTCTTGGTGAAGAAGGGCTTCGCGGGATCGAACCGGCCGCGAATGACCGTTTCGCACATGCATTCCAGAATGGGATCTCCACCAGCGTCTCGGCACATGTTACCATTTTCATCCTTGCCGCACAACTGGGTCTTCGATCGAACGAACTCGGGAGGGAATCCCCTGGTCTCGTAGTAGGGATAATCCTCCCCTTCACGAAGGCGGATGGCCACGGCCTCGACCCCCACCCGCTCCTGGAAGAAGGCGGCGGCCGCTTTAATGAGCCCCTCGGTGTCCTTGCTCTCATTGATCAGTCCGAGAAAACCGATCGTGGACTCCCTTTCCCTCAATGATGTCTGGACGAGATTCTTACGTTCCTTATCGATCTTCTTCCACCGGTCGACCAGGACCGCCACGGTCCAAAGGGCGATCAATGAGACCGGACGATTGAATAGCGGGATGAGGGGGTCTCCCGGCGGCTTGAGCGGGACGGCGACCAGGGTAAGCAAGGTCGCTACCCCCGCCACGATGAGCACCGTTCGCCGGTTCGGCGACCAGATGCAGATCATCACGGGAATGACATACAGTATGCTGACCACGAACCCGATCTGCAACTCGATATCAACGAAGAAGATCAGACCGAACAGGAGGGCACAGATGGCCAATATCTGCCGTTCGTTCGGTTCGATGTTGCTTCTAAATCCCCGTGTGGAGTTATGAACGGAGCTTAAGATCGACCCGTTCTCTCCCATTTTTTCTGAGGTCATGGTATCCTGTAGGCCTAAGTTAGGCGAACGCGAGCTTCGATTGATGTTAAATGGCATTTAACCATATCTTTTTTAAGGTTCTAGAAAAAACACACTATGCATTACGCTCATCGGTAACTAAGCTCAAGCTCGGGGAGGGGGTCACTTGACGATGCTCCCATTCGCTACCCCGCTATGGCCGTCTTCTCGACATCGGTCACCGGTCGTCAGAACGATAGGGATTTTGGGCTAGCTCATGGCCTGGACGGACATCGACACCTGATAGGCGCAGACGTTCAGGTCCATTCAAGAGCGCATGAGGGCCGACCTCCGGACCCCGTAGCGCATCTGGACCAGGCCCTGAGGATAGGTTCTCGCCTCCTTCAGCTCCAGTACGGCCGCGGGACCGCCCGCCTCGAACAGGGCGATGCCGTCGCCAAGGATTTGGGGAACGACGGTGATGATCGCCTCGTCCACCTCCCCCGCCCGGATGAACGCCTGGGCCAGGCTCGCTCCACCGGCCAGCCAGATGTGCTTTCCGGGCAGGGAGCGGAGCTCGGCCATGAAAGGCTCGATCTCTTCATTCACGAACACCACGTTCTCGTCCGTGCCTTGTCGGCGGTGAGAGAACACATAGCATTTTTTCCCTTCGTAGGGGAAGGGACCGAAGGTCAGCACCTGATTGTAGGTCCTCCGACCCATGATCACCGTGTCTACCGTGCTCAGGAACTGGGCGTAGCCGAAGTCCTCGCTTCCGCCGGCCGGCAGCCAGTCGACGCTCCCGTCCCGGCGGGCGATGAACCCGTCAAGGCTGGTGGCTACATACAGCACGACCAGACGCGACCGCTCGGGCATCACCGAGAGTTCCGAGCCCTAACGATTAGATACTATCGGCCGGCCTAGAACGCCTCGGCCGCCGCGTGGACCTCGATGCCCTTGCCGGTGATGGCGTAGGGCTTCACTCGGCGGGAGTGCTGGATGCGCCGCATCTTCATCACCCGCACGGTGAGCTGGATCTCGGCCTTTTCCTTCAGCTCCTCATAGCGCAGGGCGATGACGCCGTCCACGGCATATTCGACCAGGCCGTCCCTGGAGGCGTTGGGGTTGTCGTCCCGGACCTCGGCGGTCATGATGCAGGTCGCTCCGGTCCTCTTTATCATCTGGATGAGGGTGAAGAGGTTCGACCGCTTCTCATGGTCGGTATCGAAGAGGAGGTTGAGCAGGGACACCGAATCGAGCACGATGCGGGACGCCCCGAACGACTTGATGAACTCAGGGAGCTCGCTCTTGACCTGGGTAATGGTCGTCTTGGCATCGGTCGGCTCCAGCTTCACGATGGCCAGCTTCTTCTGCTCGATATAGGGCTGGAGTTCCCAGCCATAGGAGCGGGCGTTGTTGAGGATCGATTCCTGGTCCTCCTCCAGACTGATGAATATGCCCTTCTCCCCGGCCTTCAGTCCCTCCTGTATGAACTGCAATCCGAACGTCGTCTTGCCCGTACCGAAGGAGCCCATCACGGCCACCGCCTGTGACCTGGGCAGGCCGCCCTCCAGCATCTCGTCGAGACCCTCGATCCCCGTCTTCACCCGATCCATGTCAATCACGCGATCCTTTCGGTGTCGATGACCACCAGTCCGCTCTGGGCCGTGACCACAGTGGCGAACCTGGCGATCCGTTCCTTGTCCAGGTGGGGCATCAGGGAGATGAACTTCTCCACGTAGATGTAGCGTTGCCGCCTGGAGGAGTTGGCGTAACGGCTCCATTCGAACACCAGGGAGCCGTCCACCGAATCCATGATCATCCGCTGCTTCTTCTCGTCCAGGACGTTGTTCGTCAGCACCAGATAGACGATCCCGCCCCATTTCTTGGCCACCCGCTGCATGCCCCGGAGCACGGCGATAAGGTCGGTGATCTCGATGTTGGCGCTGACCACCAGGTCCGTTAGCGAGTCGATGACGATCATCGAGCCGGGGGCGTTCTCGTCCAGGTAGTTGACCAGTTCCTCCAGCACGTTATCGGACGAACCGCCGGAAGCGAAGATGGAGCTGGCCTCTCCGGCCCACGAGCGCGGCACCATGGTCTTGCGGAAATAGGCGGACGAGAAGTCCTTGAACTTGACCAGCCGTTCGAACGATCCGGAGAAGTCCCCGTTGAAGGCGCTCTGCATTTCCGCCAGAACCTCATCCCGGGAACGGGAGAACGTGATGTAGCATATCTTGTCCGGAAGCCGGGAGTCCTTTCCGGCACCCAGGAGGAAACCAGCGCTTTCCGGCCGCTCCTTGACCATGGCCAACTTGGCCGCGGAGGTCAGGGCGAACTCCGTCTGGCCAGCACCTATGTCCCCTACAAGAAGGACGACCGAACCTGCGGGAAATCCACCTTTTATGATCGAGTCGAAATCGGCGACCCCGGTCGGTATGCTCTTCGCTAACACTCCCATCCCATGCACCTGACTCACGGCGTATCAGACGGCAGGATATTGAAGGTTTCCACATCCTTCTGATGGAAGCAATATGATGGTCCAACCCCCCAGGGCGGCCGGAGCCTGACCGATGGGTAACGAACTCGACCGGGCGCTGGCCGGGAACATCGACATGACCTCGGTGTGCGGATCGGACCTGGAAGGAGAGGACGACTCCCACATCACCATGGAGCCCCGATGGGACCGTGGTCAACGTCGGTTTCAGCGGGAAGGACCCGCCGGACGACCTCACCGGCAGGATCATCGGATCGCTGGACTCCCCGTGGGAACCGTTCCTGCGCTCGTCCCTGGCCCAATCAGGAGGGGCGAGGCATGGTGGTGATGCCGATGCTATCGTAGCTCAATACTTCCGGCGCCCTTCGGCCCAGAAAGGCGGTCACTCTTGCCCTCATCTCTAGATAGGCCTCCTCCGGAACGATGATGATGAGGCTCAGCCCCTGGTTCAACGTTTCCTCGTAGACCCTCATCCGCTCCGGACGGGCCCAGGAGATCTCCGACTCCACGTACTCGAAACCGATGAGCACATCGCCCTGGCTGACGGAGATGAGGCCCCAATCGTCATTGATGATGGCCCATTCGATGGCCAGCTCGGGATTGCTCTGTCCGAGCATCGCGATCCGGTGCATTATGATCCGTTCCACCCGGTCGACGGCCACGGTCTCTTTTCAGAGCCTAAAGCATATGAACGTGCCGTTGCGACCGTCTATCTTATTGAGGCCCTGGCACAGATAGTATTGAACGAAAAGGATGAGCGAGCTAAAGCGGAGCCTGGGGCTGTTCGCCGCCACCGACATCGGCATCGGAGCGATAATTGGGGCCGGGATCTTCGTGCTGAGCGGAGTAGCATCAGGCCTGGCCGGTCCGTCGGTCATCCTCTCCTTCGTCCTGGCCGGGTTAACGGCCTTCTTGACCGCGTTGAGCTCGGCGGAGCTGTCCTCGTTCATCACCGAGGCAGGTGGCTCGTTCATCTACACCGAGCAGGCCTTCGGGCCGGGATGGGGGTTCCTGGTCGGGTGGACCAAATCGTTCGATTATATCGTCGGCGCCGCAGCGGTCTCCATCGGCTTCGCCACCTATTTCGTCTTCTTGGCCGACTGGAGGGCCGACCCCGGTACCATCGCGGCCATCGGCGCAATTCTGCCCCTGGCGTTCATGGCCCTGAACTACCGGGGGGTCAGGGAAGCGTCGGGTGCCAATAACATCCTGGTGGTCCTCAAGGTCGCCGCACTGCTGGTCTTCATCACGGCGGGGGCGTCATATATCGCGGCGCGGGGCGACTATTCCAACTATGCGCCTTTCTTCCCCCGGGGCATCGGCGGCACGTTGGCGGCGAGCGCGGTCATCTTCTTCGCCTATATCGGGTTCAACACCATCACCGTCATGTCCGAGGAGGTCAAGGAACCGCAGAAGACCATACCGCGGGCGATCGTCCTGGCCTTCGTGGTGAGCACCCTCCTGTACATCGGCGTCTCGGTGATCGAGGTGGGGCTCATCGACTGGCAGCAGATCGCCCACAGCGCTGCGCCGCTGGACAGCGCGCTGAGGCAGGCCACTTCCAACGCCTTCGTCCTGGGGTTCATCTCCATCTCCGCCCTCTTCGCCACCGCCTCGGTGGTCATGTCCTCCCTACTGGGCGGTTCGCGGGCGCTGTTCGCGATGGGGAGGAAGGGAGTACTACCTCGCCGACTGGCCAAGCTCTCGTCCCGGGGGGTCCCCAAGTACACGGTGACCCTGGCCGGCCTGTCCATGGCCGCCGTCGTGCTGCTGTCCCAGGGCGATCTGGCCACCTTGGCCTCGGCCTTTAACTTTGGGACGCTGATCACTTTTCTGTTCATCAACCTGGCCTTGTTCCAGCTCCGCCGTTCGAGACCGGCCGTGCCGCGCCCCTTCCGGGTGCCCTTCTACCCGGTGCCGCCGATCCTGGGGATCGTCTCCTGTATCGGGCTCATGCTGTTCCTCAATCTCAACGCGCTCCTGATCGGCGGAGCCTGGGTGTTCATAGGTTATCTCATTTATCGGAGATCCCACCGGGCAAAGGAGATGGCCCAAGGTCGAAAAAGAGCTTAGGCGGCCGTCACTCAAGATGGGCGCACAGCATGGAAAGGCCATGCTCGGCCGCCTGTCTTTTAATGGCCAGCCGATCGCCCGAGAAGACCCTCCGGTCGATCTTGCTCCCGGCCCCATCATCGAGGCAAAAGAATACCAGGCCTATCGGCTTCCTCGGCGTACCGCCGCCGGGACCGGCGATGCCGGTCACGGCCAATCCGATGTCCGCGCCGGCGGCCCGCCTCGCCCCGGCGGCCATCGCCCCGGCCACCGCCTCGCTGACGGCGCCATGGCGCTCCAGCATCTCAGGACCGACCCCCAGGAGGGCGACCTTCGACGCGTCGCTGTAGGTGACCAGGGAGAGGAGGAAGTATTCGGAGGAGCCCGGGACATCGGTCAGCATCGAGGCGATGAGGCCGCCGGTGCAGGACTCGGCCAGCGAAAGCGTCTTCTCGCGCCGGCGGAGCAGCTCGCCCGCCCTTTCCTCGAGCGTCAGATGGTGGCCTCCGGCGAATGGTCCTTCATGATCTCCTGGAGCCGCTCGTCGCCCCCGACCTCATGAATGGTCTCGGCGACCCCATGGGGCACCAGGTGCTCCCACCCTTCCCCGTTGACGATGCGCCGGCGGACCTCCGAACCGGAGTACTCCTCCCGGTTGAACATCGGCGCATGGCGCACCTCGTAACCAGCCTCCTCGAACAGGCGGCGGGTGAGCGGATTGTTGGTGTAGACGGCCTGGAAGGGCGGCACCAGGGACGCCACGTGGGCGACCCAGATGGCATAGCGGTTGATATCGACGATGGGCACCAGGAAATAGTTGTCCAGACCGTCGTCGTGAAAGGCCCGGGAGATCATCAGGTGCCTCTCGCCCGCGGTGAAGGGGTTCTCGAAGGTATGGGACAGCTGCGCGCTGCCGATGCCCACGATCATGCGATCGCATTCCTGAGCGATCGCTCTCACCACCTCAAGATGCCCATTGTGGAACGGTTGGAACCGTCCGATGAGAAGAGCGCTGACCTCCTTCTTCCGCATATCAGACCTCGTCCGGTGGAGTAAGGACACCAAGCTAATGAAAATATGCTGATGACAAAGGGAGAAAATAAGAAAGGAGATTTGGAAAGAGGTTTACTGAACCACGGGCCGGACAGGGGTGACGGGGGTGTGCATGGAGGGCTTGTTGCCCTTGTCCACCAGGCTGGAGAGCTTCTTGAGGAGGCTCTCCTTCCTTATCCCGCCCACCAGGGCCTTCTCCAGGACATCGCCGAGCGTCTCCACCGGTATGATCTCGATCCTACCGATGTAGCGCTCCTCGAGGACGACGTCCCTCATGTTGGCCTTGGGGATGAGCACCCGCTTCAGCCCGGCCTCGCAGGCCGCCTCGATCTTGGCGGTGACCCCGCCGACCGGCAGCACCTGACCGCGGACCGACAGCGAGCCGGTCATGGCCAGGGTCTGGTCCACCGGGACGTCCTCGAACGCGGAGATGACCGCGGTGGCGACGCTGATGGATGCCGAGTCTCCTTCCACGCCCTCATAGGTGCCGACGAACTGCACATGGACATCGTGGTTGGAGATATCCCCCCCGGTGTACCTCTTTACCAGGGCGGACCCGTTCCAGACCGCTTCCATGGCCAACGCGCCCTCGGCATCGCGCGTCCAGAGCCGCGCCCCGCCC
>CAYZEV010000015.1:39294-52967 GCA_964477865.1 uncultured Methanomassiliicoccaceae archaeon
GGTGCCCACGAACTGCACATGGACCACGGGGTGGGAGATTGCCTCCCCCGTGTACTTCTTGGTACGGGCGGACACGTTCGGGACCGCTTCCTTGGCGATCTCGCCCAGCTTGCCGGTGGCGATGATCCTGCCGCCCGACTTGGTCTGCGCCGGGGTGACCTCGGCCACTATGGGCAGGACGATACCGGAGTACTCGGACATCGAGCTCGCGGTGTTGAGCGCGGCGAGGCCGTTGACGACCCCGACCTCTTCGCCCTCGGTCACGAAGGTCTTGTACTCCTGACGGGACTCCAGATAGCGATCGGCTATCTGCTGTTCCAGGCTGCGGGCGATGAGCTTGGCCTCGACGACCATATCGACGGTCACCAGGGGCTTCTGCCTCTCCCGGGCGATGTCTCCCGCCACGCGGACCAGGCCACCGAGCTCGCGGAGCCTCAGGGTCAGGCGGCCATGGCGACCGGCCCGCCTTTGGGCCTCCTTGACGATCTCTCCTACGGCCCTGCGGTCGAAGTGAGGGATCTTCTTGTCCTTGGCCACTTCCTGGGCCACGAAGCGCACCAGCTTGATGCGGTTCTCGGTGGTGTCCGGCATGGTCGACCGCATGAACACCTCGTAGCCGTAGCCGCGGATACGCGACCTTAGGGCGGGGTGCATCCCTTGGATGGCGTCGAGGTTACCGGCGCATACCAGGATGAAGTCACAGGGGACCGATTCCGACTTGACCATCGCTCCCGATGACCGCTCGCTCTGCCCGGTGATGGAGAACTTGCCCTCCTGTAGGGCGGTCAGCAGGCTCTGCTGGCTCTCGATCCGGAGCATGTTGATCTCATCGATGAACAGAACGCCCTTCGATGCCTTGTGGATCGCTCCGACCTCCAGGCGCTCGTGGGCCGGGGTCTCCAGCCCGCCGCTCTGGAACGGATCGTGCTTGACGTCCCCCAGCAAAGAACCGGCGTGGGCCCCGGTGGCGTCGATGAAGGGCGGCTGGTCGCCGTCCTCATGGCTCACCAGGAGCTTGGGCACCATGTAGTTCTCTTGGCGATTGCCTGAGTAGCGCATGGCGAAGAACAGTATGGCAACGGCAATGATGCCGACCAGGATGATGTTGATATCGTGCGGCTCGATGGTTATGTACATCGCCACGGTGACCAGCAGCACCATGAAGATGATGAAAGTGACCATGGAGGCCTTCTGCTGCTTCTTGGCCATCGCTTCTTTCTTCTGCGCGGTGACGATCTCCTTGCCCTTTCCGGCCGGGACGACCCGGACCTTGGGCTCGTTGGGATCCTCTGCGTTGTGGTAAGCGATGACGTCCTGGAGCTCGCCCTTGGGTACGTACTCGGTCATGGACTTGGCGAGCATGGACTTCCCAGTGCCGGGCTCACCGATCAACATGACATGACGCTTCTGCTCGGCGGCCTTCTTGATGATCGCCACAGCAGCGTCCTGGCCGATGACCTGGTCGGCGAGCTTGTCAGGGATCTTGATGTCCGCGGTGGTTTGGAAACCTTGAGCATCGACCCATTCGTCGACGTCGAGTCCATGTCCCGCGGCAGATGATTGGTCATTACTCATAATTCACCTGCTATTCTCATTCTAAATCGTCTCATAACGGTGCCACTAATTAAGCGTTTCCCCGAGTTTATATATTCTTTTATTGAGCCAGCATATGTTAACCGCCCTCGATGCGAACTGGCCCATAAATGGCAAATAATCATACTTTTCTCGAAAATAAAAGCGCTGGGAGAGTTCCTCGGACGCGCCTAATTCCGCTGGCATTACTAAGATATTCCCTAGGACCGGGAGGCCTACTAGGATGACATTGACGGGGGCGGAGGCGGGTCCACTTTCGACCGACCCGCCGAAAGCATCTAATGGAAAGGCTCTTTACCTCGCATCCAATAGGCGGAAGAGCAGGGAAATGGGCGAACGTGGATTGAAGGTAAGCGAGCTGGATCTTCCGGAAGGGGTGGCCGAGGTCCTGAAGGAGGACGGCATCACTGAATTGTATCCGCCCCAGGCCAAGGCGATCTCCTACGCGTTAGCGGGCAAGAACCTCATGCTGGCCATCCCGACCGCCTCGGGCAAGAGCCTGGTAGCCTACCTGGCCGCGCTCAAGCACGTTCTGGAGCGCGGCGGCAAGGTCCTGTACATCGTGCCCCTGCGGGCCCTGGCCTCCGAAAAGTACGACGATCTCAAGCGCTTCGAGAAGCTGGGCGTGAAGGTCGACATGTCCTCCGGGGACCTCGATTCCCCGGACCCCCAGCTCGATAACTTCGACATCATCGTGGCCACCTCCGAGAAGGCGGATTCGCTGCTGAGGCACCAGAGCAACTGGCTCAGCCACATCACCCTGGTCATCGCCGACGAGGTCCACCTCATCCACGACCCCGGGCGGGGGCCGACCCTGGAGATCACCCTCACCAAGTTCCGCAAGTTCAATCCGGACCTGCAGGTCATCGCGCTGTCGGCGACGATCAAGAACTCCAAGGAGGTCGCGGACTGGCTGAACGCCGAGCATGTCTCCTCCACCTGGAGGCCCACGCCGCTCAAGGAGGGAGTGTACCTGGACGGAGTGGTCAATTTCATCGATAATACCAAACGCAAGGTACCTCCAGGCAAGGACCCGGTGTGGGCGTTGGTCAAGGACTCCATCCTCGAAGGAGGCCAATGCCTCATCTTCGTCAACACCCGCAAGTCCACCGAGACCCTCGCCACCAAGTTCGCCCCCCTGATGAAGGAAGTGATGGCCGAGAAGCAGCTGGAAGGGGACGAGAAGATCATCGAGGACCAGGGGGAGCCCACCTCCATCGGGAAGCGGCTCTCGGCCTGCGTCCGCAAGGGCATCGCCTTCCATAACGCCGGCCTCAGCAACGAGCAACGCCGTTTCGTCGAATCGAACTTCAAGAAAGGGAACATCAAGTGCATCGTGGCCACGCCGACCCTGGCCGCTGGAATCAACCTTCCCGCCCGGAGGGTCATCATCCGGGACGTGGACCGCTTCGAGGACGGCGGCAAGGTCGCCATCCCGGTGCTGGAGATCAAGCAGATGTGCGGTCGGGCCGGCCGGCCGCGCTACGACCCCTACGGGGAAGCGATCCTCTTGGCCAAGGACGAGGAGGGGATGCGTTTCCTGATGGACAACTACCTGCTCAACGACTCGGAGGACATCTACTCCAAGCTGGGCAGCGAGCCGGTGCTCCGAGCCCACGTCCTGGCGACCTTCGCCACCGGCACCGCCTCCTCCCGCGACTCCCTGATGGACTTCATGAACTCGACCTTCTTTGCCCACCAGACCACCATGGTCGGGCTGGAGCAGGCGTCCGATAACGTCCTGGAGTTCCTGGAGAAGGAGGGCATGCTGAAGACCGAGGACAAGCGGGTGCAGCCCACTTTCTTCGGCCGGCGGGTCTCGGACCTCTATATCGATCCCCTGACCGCGGTGAAGCTGCGGGACGCGCTGAAGGAGTTCAAGCCCCACTCCTCGTACTTCGGCCTATTGCATGCGATCTGCTCCTCGCCGGACATGATGACCATGTATCTCAAGCGGTCCGACTACGAGTGGGTCGAGCAGCTGCTCCTGGCCCGGGAAGAGGATATGCTCATCAAGCCGCCCGAAGACCTCGACGAGTACGAGTTCTATCTGGCCGAGCTCAAGACCGCCTGCGCCCTGGACGACTGGGTGCAGGAGATGGAGGAGGACGAGCTCCTCACGAAGTACGGCCTGGGCCCGGGAGACCTGCGCAGCAAGGTGGACGTCGGGGAGTGGCTCATCTACTCGATGCGCGAACTGGCCAACATCTTCAACAAGGACGCCTACCCCATGCTCACGGAGCTGATGGTCCGCATCCGCTACGGCGTCAAGCCGGAGCTGCTGGACCTGGTGCGCCTGCGCGGCGTGGGGAGGGCCCGGGCCCGGTCGATGTACAATCACGGGGTCCGGAACGTCGACCAGCTGAGAGAGGTGGACATCGTCCGCCTCGCCCGCATCCCCAAGATCGGCGACGCCATGGCCAAGAGCCTCAAGGAACAGGTGACCTCCGGCAAGCTCGCCAAGAGGTCCGATAGAGCTGGAGAGGAAGCGGCCAGGGAGGTCGTGCAGGAGATAAAGAAGGAAGAGCCCAAGAGCGCCCAGCAGCGCAGCCTGTTCGACTTCTAGGCCCGATCATACCATAACAAGTAGTGATTTTTATATTCCCTTAATAGATAGCTCGTCGGGGGAAGGAGATGTCCGGGTCGGACCAGAAGGATCAACCTAGCGGAAGTGAGCCAAAAAGGAAAAAACGGAAGAGGCGGAGCGGGACGTGGGTCGCTCCGCTGGCGCTAGTCGTCCTTATCATAGTGGTCTCGGCGATGCTGGCCGGGTTCCTGGAGCCTTATCCGAAGAGGGCGATCCTTAAGGCCAATGAGATGACCGCCGTCACCGGTTTGAACGGACAATGGGAGCAGACCTCCCTTCACTGCTTCGAGCACGACATCACACCGCCCTATTCCTCGCGGCAGGCCGCTCATTCGATCATGAATTTTGATAACGATACCTCGCATCTGACCGTCGCCATCACCGTGGCCGAGATGGAGACCGATGAGCAGGCCAATAGGACCTATGATCAATGGGCCAGCTACTGGTCGGGCAGCTCGGTGAACAACATTCTGATGACCGTGGGCGAGGAAGGCCTATTGAGCGGCTTCCTGGAGCCGGGCGGCACCTATGATGGCTCGGCATATCTGCATTTTCGAAAAGGCGCCTATGTGGTGGAGATCTATTTCAGCGGCAACATCATCATGGCCGCCCTGTTTGAACAGATAGGCCGCAATCAGGCGGCCAGACTCTGATCCCTGGAGCCCCTTGATGAGAGTGGGCCGGGGGCCCCCCAGCCCGCTCTCCGCGGTCCCCCTAGTCGGCGATGACCCGCCTCACGTCCTCCGCGGTCGCCCCCGCCTTCAGGATGGGAGCGCAGGACTTCATGACCGTGTCCGGGTCCTTGAGCACGTTGCCAGTGCAGATGCACACCACCCGCTCGTCACGGGAGATGACGCCCTGGTGCACGAGCTTGAACAGACCGGCGATGGACGCGGCCGATGCCGGCTCCACGCCTACCCCCTCGCTGCGCCCCAGGAGCTTCTGGGCCATGATGATCTCGTCGTCGGTGACCGAGGTCGCGTAGCCCTTGGTGTCGTAGATCGCGTGCAGGGCCTTCTTCCCGCTGACCGGGTTGCCGATGCGTATGGCCGTCGCCACCGTCTCGGGGCTCGCCTCGGGGACGAAGTCCCTCTTGCCGGCCTCGAAAGCGTGGACGATGGGGGCGGAGCCGGCGGCCTGGATGCCCGTGAGCATCGGCACCTTGTCGATCCAGCCGAGGGCCTTCCACTCAGTGAAGGCCTTGTGCACCGCGCTGATGTTCCCCGCGTTGCCGACGGGCAGGATGATGCGGTCCGGGATATCGAAGTCGAGCTGGTCGATTATCTCGAACGCGACGGTCTTCTGCCCTTCTGGCCGGAACGGGTTGATGGAGTTGAGGAGATACAGCACGCCCTCCCGGGCCAGCTGCCTCGTCACCCTCAACGCGTCGTCGAAGTTGCCGTCGACCATGACCACCTTGGCACCGTAGAACATGGCCTGGGCCAGCTTCCCGGCGGCGACCTTCCCGGACGGCAGGAGCACCACGCACTGAAGCCCGCCCTTGGCGGCATAGGCGGCCAGTGAAGCGGAGGTGTTGCCGGTGGAGGCGCACCCCACGGTCTTGCAGCCCAGCTCCAGCGCCCTCGATACGCCGACGGTCATGCCCCGGTCCTTGAACGAGCCGGTGGGGTTCGCTCCTTCGTACTTGACATGGAGCCTCTTGATCCCGACCCCTTTGACCAGGTTCCTGCAGTCGTAGAGGGGCGTCCCGCCCTCCAGCAGACTGATGGCCCGGGTCTCGTCGACCGGCAGGAAGGGGGCGTACCTCCATACACCCATCGGCCGCTTCCTCAGGTCGTACGGCCGAAGCCCGGACGCCGCGTCCAGGTCCATCTCGATGGTCAATAGCCCACCGCAGAACGGGCAGGAGTCAAGCAACGGGTCCGTTACCTCCTTCCCGCACTCGTAACATTTCACCTTGTGCATCTCAGATCCTCCTGCAGCCTTCTCCCCAGGTGGTGACCCAGGTCTCGCTCTTGTAGCCCTGGTCGCTGTACACTTTCTGTACCGCCTCGGCGATGCCGTTGCCGTCGACCTTGTCCCGATCGTACACCGCGATGGCGCAGGGACCGGAACCGCCCAGGAACGAGCCGACCGCCCCGGCCTTCATGGCCGCGGCCTCCGCCTCCCTGATGTGGGGGTTCAGCCGCGCCCGGGCCGGTTCGATGATCACGTCCATCATGCTCCTGCCGACCAGGTCCACGTCTCCCCGGCACATCCCCAATACCAGCGAGGAAGCGTTACCGACCTCGAAGATCATGCTCTTCAGGTCCACCTGGGCCGGCAGTACCTTGCGGGCCTCGCGCGTATTGACCAGGAAGTCGGGCATGGTGACCACCACGCCCAGGTTGACCGGCGGATCGACCCGCAGGATCTCGAACGGGTCGTACGACTTGATGATGGTGAAGCAGCCCATGACCGCCGGCCCCACGTTATCGGCGTGGAAGCTTCCCGAGGTGGTCTGCTCGGCCTTGGCCGCGCAGAAGACCAGCTCCTCCGGCCGCAGCGGGTTCTCCAACAGCAGGTTCGCGGCGCAGGCGCCGCCGGCGGCCGAGGCCCCCGATGAGCCGATGCCGGAGCTGGGCCGTATGCCCTTCTTGATGGTGAGGGCCACGCCGAAATCGGCCCCCGCCTTCTGCAGGACAGCCATGGCCGCCACGCCCGCGGAGTTACGGGCCGGGTCGGTGGTGATGCTGGCGCCGCCTCTTCCTTCGATCTTCTCGATCACGACCTTCCGTTCGGGGATGCGCCTCGCTCCCACCTCGTCGTACGGTTCTCTCAGAGCGAGACCGAAGACGTCGAAACCCGAGCCCAGGTTGGAAAGGGTCGCCGGGGACCTCACCATCACCTTGTCCATCACCATGCCATCATCCTCAAGATATCCTACTGGACATCGACGGCCGCGCCAACGAGCTTCGACAATTATAAACATTTGCTCCCGCCCCCGTGGGCCGCTCCGGGGCACCGCAGGCCTGGCTTGAAAAGGCGGCCCCGCCAAGCAGGCGGCCGAAACCATCATATGCCCAGGCACGGATTGCCGCCCAGCATGGTCAAGATCGATATTCTAGGGGCCAAGGGACAGATCGTGGACACCGAAGTTCTGGTCCGGTCGCTCCAGCACGTGAACGGCGGCGAGGGGTTGGCCCTGAACGCGGACCTGATCTGCGGCCGGGACCACATCGCCTCCGCGGTGATGCATGCGTCAAGAGCGTTCGAGCGGGGCGACAATGTGTCCTCGTCGATCGCCGGAGAGACCATACTTTATGCTTCGGGAGAACGGCAGATCTCCAAGGCGGTCAAGAAGATGGGGGTCAAGGTCGGCACCGAACGGGTGGCCCTGGTGCTCTTCGGGGTCGATGACCCCGAGCGGGTGCTGAGAGAGCTCCATTTCGAGCGGGACGATGACGTCCTGGAGGCCTCGTTGGAGAAGGCCATCCTGTTCGGCATCAGTCGTGAGGAGATCAAGGCGGTGCCGGCCGACATGGTGGAGGACCTCGTGCTGGAACGGGTGGCCTTCGTCGGCCTTCAGAAATAGGCTGCCCCAGATTTTGATGAAAACACTTAAGGCAGTGCCAGCTTATCCCCGTTAATCCCACCCGCGGGGGCGTGGGTATAAAGGCCAACGGGGACCGAGAGTGACCAGCGACTACCTGAAGCAACTTCAGCTCACCAAGCAACTGGAGCAGAAGGCCAAGGAGGCGGCCAAGCACCGCAAGGAGGCAGAGGACAAGCTGGCCGAGGCCGAGCGGTCCCTCGTTCTCACCAGGTCCATGGGGATCGAGGTCCCAGCGGTGCAAAAAGCGCTGGCCGAAGGGCAGGCGGCCTATGGCAAGCGGGAGTACTCCGCGGCTCTGACCGCCGCGTCGAAGGCCCTGGAGGACCTGCTCCGCGTGCAGGGGGAGAAGATCGGCGAGGTCCTGGAATCGGCATTGGGGATCCTGGGCATGATCACCGAGGTCGGCAAGGACCGCCAGGCGGTGGAGGACCTGGTCAGCGGCGCCCGGAAGTTCCTGACCGAAGCACGGCCCCAGGAGGCCATGGACTCGGCCCGGAAGGCCAGGGAGGCCGCCGAGCAGTACGCCGATCGAAGGATGAACGCCATGTTCTCCCAGGTCCAGAAACTGATCGATCTGGCCGAGGAGAAGAAGATCGCCGTCTCCGCCAAGAAGCAGGCCCTGGCCAAGGCCATCAGCCTCCACGAGGATGGCGACCGAGAAGCCTCGCTGGCCAAGCTGGGCTCTTGTTTCAAAGGATTGCAGGATTCGTTCTCCAAGATCCTGGAACAGCGGGCCGCCGCCCTTCTGGAGATGGCCGAGGAGGCCTCCGGGGCGGGCGGGGACGTCTCGACCGTCACCGCCCATGTGGCCAGGGCCCGCGGGACCATCGCCGATGGCAGGATCGAGGAATCGTTCGAGATCATGACCGCCGCCGAGCAGGCGGTCATCCCCATCCTGGCCCAGGCGGTCAAGGTAAAGCTGGCATCCCAGGAGGAACGGTCCGAATGGCTCCGGCGCCAGGGATTGAACACCACCCGGCACCTCACCGCCAGCCATAAGGCCATGGATGCCGCGGCCGCGGGCGACAGCGAGGAATCGCTGGAATGGTTGAGAAGGGCGGAAAAGGCGTTGCGGGACAACGAGGTCGAGCTGGTGCTCGAGCATATCGAGAAGCTGCGGCCCCGGCTGCTGCTGGCCAAGAAGATCAACGCCGACATCGATAACGTCGTCTCCAAGCTGGAGGAGGCCCGGATGGCCACGGTCTACGGCCGCGGCCAGGAGGCGCTCGAGCTGGTGAGCGAGGCCTCGGCCGAGCTGAACGACAGCCTGGCGGAGTATCGGAAACTGGGCCAGGAGCTGGAACGGACCAAGACGGTGTTCCTGCAGGCCCGGCGCATGAAGATCATCTCCAGCGGGGCCAGCGAGATCGTCGCCCGGTCCCGCCAGAGCGCCCTGGGGGGCCGGCTCCGGGAGAGCGTGGAGGGGCTGTCCGCCGCCCGGGCCCAGATGCTCGGCAAGGTCCAGGACCGCCTGGCCCGGGACCTGCTGAAGGGTGAGCTGCTGGTTACAGCGGGCTGGTCCGTGGGGGCGAACGTCGACGAGGACGCCGAGGAGCTGGAGGTCCTGACCGACGAACTGATGGAGGGGTCCATCGAGAACATCGGGCAGCGCCTGGCCGAGATCAATCAGGCCCTGGAGGCCAGCATCGAGGAGGCGGCCGGGGAGTTGGTCAAGGAGGCCGAAGAGATGACCGGGCCAGCCTTCGGACTCGACGAGATGGCCGCCCTCAGGAAAAGGTACGAAAAAGCCCAGGCCCTGTTGGAACAGGACCGATGGTACGAGGCCTGCACCATCGCCGATGAGGTCATCGACGAGGCGGAGACGGTCCAACGGGCCTCGCTGGAACGGCTAACCGTCCATGCCAGCTCCCTGCTGGAGGTCGGCCGCCAGCTGGGTATCGAATCGCAGACCCTGAACCAGAAGATGGCCGACATCAAGGGGGGACGGGAGAGCTTCGCCGCATCGCTCCGCTCGATCAATGAGGTCATCCTCTACGCCCGCTCCCTGATCAAGGACGAACTGACCCGGTCCCTGGCCCAGCTCCTGCGATCGACGGGGGCCGCCCGCAAGAACGGGGTGACCACGACCCACATAGACCGCATGGCCGAGGGGGCCTCCGCGGCCCTGGAGGTCGGGGACATGGAGGGCTGCTTCAACCTCGTCAGAGAGGGGGAGAGGGAGCTGGAGAAGACTGCCGCGGTGCACAACGAGGTCTATGACCTGATCGTCCTCCTGTCCCGCCTGACCGTGGACCTCAAGCTCCCCCCGGAGAGCAAGATGCCCCAGCTGCTCCAGGAGACCAAACTACTCTTCGAGGCTGGCCGGTACGATGGGGCCAGGACCTCGGCCCGCAAGAGCTACCAGGAGGCGGAAACGGTGGCGGCCGAGATGCTCGCTCCCCGCAAGGTGCAGGAGGCCTTGGAACTGGTGCCAGTGGTCCAGCAGCTGGGCCAGGGGGCCGACCGGGCCAAGGCGGCGGTGGACCAGGCCCAGGCTCTCCTGCAGCAGGGGCAGTTCCCGGCGGCCCTGACCCTGGCCAAGGACGCCAGGAAGCGGATGGTCGATATCCTCTCGGAGAACATCGCGGCCGAGATAGCGGAGGTACGGGCCTTGATGGTCCAGGGCGGGGCGGACAACGACGAGTCCTCGGCCATGGCCATCGTCGAAAAGGCGGAGAGCCTGCTGGCCGACAAGCGTTATTCGGACGCGCTGAGGGCCATCCGATTCGCCAGGAGCGAGGCGGGGCAGCTGATCGCCCTCCGTTCCGAGGTGGAGAAGGAGCTGGTCCGGGTCGAGGACGCGCTGCGGGAGATCGAGAGCCTGGGCATCGAGGTCAAGGACGCCAAGGATATCTTCGAACAGGCCTCCCGACGCCGTTCGATCGACCGCCACAATCTGGTGGTGGCGATGGCCCGGAGGGCCCTGCACAGCGCCAGGACCGCGGCCGTCGAACGGATGAACGCCGACCTGTCCCGTGTGGAGATGGAACTGAACATCGCCGCTCTGAAGGGCGAGGACCTCACCCAGATCGAACGGGAACGCAAAGGGGCGTTCGACCAGAAGATGGAACAGCATCGCTATACCGAGGCCCGCAAGGCCCTGGAGATCTACCGGGACGGCCTGAGCGCCCTGACCGTACTGAAGGACCAGTGCGCCTCCTCCCTGAGCATGCTGGTCGAGGACCTGGTCCGGGTGCCCAACGGATCGGCGGTGATGGAGGAGACCGAGCGGCTGATGACCGCGGCCCAGAAGGCCTACGACGAAGGGTCGTTCCAGGAGTGCCTGGGCCTCACCGAGGAATGCCGGGCCTCGGGGGCCGCGGCCCTGCTTTGGCACGACCGCTGCTCGAGGCGATTGAACGATCTGGGCGAGGGGCTCCTGGTGGGAGAGGGCCGCCGGTGCCTGGACCCGGAGATCGCCGCGCTCATGGACACCGCCCGCAAGTCGCTGGCCCAGGGGCGCTACGAGGTCATGAACTGGGCCCTGCTCAAGGGCTCCCGGCTGCATCAGAGGGCCCGGAGGACCTCGGTGCAACGCGGGTTGGCCGAGATCATCAACCTGGTCCGCCTGTTCCCCCTGGTGGGGCTGAAGGTGGACGATCTCCCTCCGGAGGCCAAGGCCCTTCTGGACCTCCCCCTGGCCGAGCCCGGCGATGTCCGCAACCTGAGCGAGACCATAGGGGCGGTGCACGGCTTGGCGAAGAGGGGCATCGCCGCCCGCCTGGCCTCGGTCCGGGAGAGGGCGGAACGCTCCCCGGTCGATTCGAGCATCTCGCTCTCCCTGCTGTCGGTGGCCGAACGCTCGCTGGCGGAAGAGAAGCTGCAGCAGGCCGCGGACCTCGTCCGGACCGCCGACCGGGCGGTCGGCGCATCGATGGCCGAGGTCCAGGAGATGAGGGCGCTCTCCCATCGCTACCATGAGCTGGCGGCCATCGCCAGCGACCTGGGGCTCGATGTCCACCACCAGCGCGACCTCTTCTGCCAGGCGCTGCGGTCCAAGGACGTGGCCTCGGCGGTGCACCGGCTCAAGGAGGCGGTACATGCGGCCGAAAGGTCGACCGCCGCCTACCTGCCCCGGCTGGAGGTCCATGCGTCGGAACTGGTCAACAACGGGCCGTTCCCGGCCCTCCATCTCAATCTGGAGGGCGGTTCGCAGAGAACCATCATGCGGCCGCACAGCCGGGTCCTGCTGTCGGACGATGTGATCGGCAGGGGGCGCATAGCGCTCAGCTACCGCGCCCTCTTCCTCCCGAAGCCGTTCGTCACCGTGCTGGAGCCGAGCGCCTAGAAAGGGACCGAGCGCCCGGTCCGGAGATGGTAAAAAGTTTAGGGGGACCGGTCGGGCACGAACTTGTACCCGTAGTTGATGATGCCCGAGGGGCCTTCCTCGCCCAGCTTCCGCATGGTGGTGTGGACCTTCATGCCCACCTTCAGGTCGGCCGGCTCGCAATCGATGAGCTGGCCGGTGACCCGGATCCCTTCTTCCATCTGGACGATGGCGATGACGTAGGGTTTTTGCAGCTCGAACTGCGAGGGCGCGTCATGCACCACCGAGTAGGAGAACACCTCGCCGTTGCCCTTGAGCTTGAACGGCTCCATCTTCCCGATGCTCTTGCGGTGGCAGACCGGGCATACCGTCCTCGGCGGGAAGTAAAGGCGTTCGCAGTTGCCGCACTTGGCGCCGATGAGGTTGTACCTCGAATCGTTCTCCCTCCAGAACCTGGCCACGGTCATCTAGTTCACCCTCCCTAGGATGTGGACGACGGCGGTGGCGCCGGTCCCTCCCACATTATGGGCGAGCGCCCGCTCGGCGTTCGCCACCTGTCTCTTGCCGGCCTCTCCCCTCAGCTGGGTCACCAGCTCCACGACCTGGGCGATGCCGGTGGCGCCGATGGGGTCGCCGCGGGCCTTCAGGCCGCCGGAGGTGTTCACCGCCAGCTTGGACCCCAGGACCGTCTGTCCGTCGGCGGTGGCCTTGCCGCCCGCTCCCTTGACGAAGAATCCCAGGTCCTCGATGGCCAGAATCTCCGATATGGTGAAATTGTCGTGGACCTCGGCCAGCTGGATGTCCGCGGACGTCAGGCCGGCCTGGGCGAAGGCCCGCTGGGCGGCCACGGTGGTCGCATCGAACCGGGTGATGCTCTCGCGGTGGGCGAGAGCTAGCGTGTCGGAGGCCTGCCCGGAGCCGAGCACCTTGATCGGGGTGTCGGTGTACTTCTTGGCCTTCTCCAGAGCGCACAGCACCACCGCCGCCGCGCCGTCGGAGACGGGGGCGCAGTCGAACATGCCCAGCGGATCGGCCACCGGTGACGCCTTCAGCACCGAGTCGAGCTTGATCTCCTTCTGGAACTGGGCCTTGGGATTCAACGCCCCGTGCTTATGGTTCTTCACCGCCACCGACGCCAGCTGCTCGCGGGTCGTCCCATGCTCGAACATGTGGCGGCGGGCGATCAGCGCGTGCAGCGCCGGGAAGGTCGCCCCGAAGGTCGTCTCCCACTGCTGGTCCGCGGCGGTGGCCTGGATCTCGGTGGAGAGCACGTCGCCGACGTCGGTCATCTTCTCCGCTCCTCCGACCACCACGATGTCGTGCATGCCCGACGCCACGGCCATGTAGCCCTGCCGGAACGCCAGGCCCCCGGAAGCGCCGGCGGCCTCTATCCGGGTGGCCGGGATGTGGTCGCGGGCCAGGCCGGAGTAGTCGGCGATCAGGGCGCCGATGTGCTCCTGCTCGATGAACTTGCCCGCCGACATGTTGCCCACGTACAGGGCGTCGATCTCATCGCCCGCCAGGTTGGCGTCGTAGACGGCCGCAAGGCCGGCCTGGATCCCCATCTCGCGGAACGACATGTCCCACAGCTCCCCGAACTTGGTGTCCCCGATGCCGATGATCGCAACGTCCCTCATTCCGCTCCCTCCTTCATCCTGATCTTGCCACGA
>CAYZEV010000016.1:0-50922 GCA_964477865.1 uncultured Methanomassiliicoccaceae archaeon
CTTCCAGGATTACAGGATTTTACCCCTACCCCAGAAGTACCTCTGACCTCTCCCGGTCCCAAGTCTCCCAGTCTCCCCGGAATTCGGACAGTTAAGCTGCCCGATTTACCCAAGGATTTAGAAGACCGGCTACGAACGTTTTAGGCTCAATAATATCGACCACCACTCGGGGCGCGGGTATTACCGCGGCGGCTGGCACCCGTCTTACCCGCCCCTTACTTCTCCTGTTTTTTAGACAGAAGAACAGCTAACACAAAGTGCTAGCACTTGGAATTCCCTCGTCGGGGTTTCCCCCATTGCGAAGTTTTCGCGACTGCTGCGCCCCGTAGGGCCTGGACTCATGTCTCAGAGTCCATCTCTGGGCACCCTCTCTCAAGGCCCATATCCGTCACGGGCTAGTGGGTCCGTTACACCCACTACTGCCTGATAGACCGCAGACCAATCCTAAGGCACCGGAGTTTTCGACCTAAAGGCATTCCAGCGCTCTAGATCTATGGGGTATTATCCTCAGTTTCCCGAGATTATCCCCCACCTTAGGGCATGTTATCCACGTGTTACTGAGCGGTCCGCCGAGACCTTTCGTCTCTCGACTCGCATGTCTTAATCGTATTCCAATAGCGGTGGCCGCCGGCAGGATCAACCGGAATCCATTCCTTCGATAACGTAAGCTACCGAAAGGACACACTTATAGGTTGGCAGGATTCTAAGTTTCACCAGCGTAACCACGCTGTGATATTATTCCTATTTCTTGCATTAATTGGGTTACATTGCATCGAACGTCAGAACCAAGAGAGCACGCGTAGATGATTACGCGGAGATCTTAGTTCTCCATGTCATGATTTCTGAAGTTTTCAAACACGATCGCATCATAGCCGGCCTTTCGACCGTCGCTCTGGACCGTCTCTATTGCTTCAGTTGCTGTCTAACGCAGCTTTCCCTCAAATACAGATGTTCTATATAAGCATTTGCATGCTCGGGTTCTGCGTCAAACACAGATGTGTATGTTATTCTACCACATCTGCGCCCTTCCACCTAAAACCGAAGTCATATATAAAGGTTTTCATGCTTGATGAAAGCCCTTTTGACTCCGATTACAGTGTATGGGAGATATGTGTTCTTGCTGATTCCATATCTCACAGCTAATTCACACTTAAAACGCTATCATATATAAACTTTATTGTAGCCCTACGGCGCCCGGAGATTCTTAGGCCGCAGATAGGAGGCCATCTCGCATCATTTCGGTCTCCGATTATTCGGCCGGAGCATATTCCAGAATGTTAGTTTTGTCGATTTTCGACCCCGTTATATCCAAGGTCATGAACTTAAACTACGTCCGAGCTATATCATAATAAATAGTTACGGAATGGAGCCGGCTCATTCCTTTGTGATGATTATCCTCTAGGGGATGGACCCTCTGGTCTGTGACCTCAGAATGAAGCCACAAAAAAGTTTAAAAGGGTCGTATCATTGTGTGCCATCAAAGCGGAGGTGGCCCAGCTCGGTAAGGCGCAGGATTGCTAATCCTGTGACCCTTTGGTCTCGGGGGTTCAAATCCCCCCCTTCGCGCCACTTTTCTATCCAGATCCTTGAATTTTCAGGTCAATTTTGGGTTTTTGCACCGGAGCCCCCTGGTCATGCGAGTGCTATCAAACCCTTATGTCCGACTTTAAGAGGGAATAATGGTAAGGTCCTAGTAGGAGCCGTGAGAAGGAGAATAACCATCAACCTACTTCTCTCTTTTTTCCTTAATTGTTTAATTCTATTAGCTTTTCATAAAGCGCTGGCCATTGGCATTTTCAGGAATTTAGTAATAATTAACATGTTAATGTGACCTTATTCAACTCAGAAAAATCGATTCTGTATCTGTTAAGAAAGGAATTTGTTAAGATAGCATCCTAGATCTGAAAAAAGCTGAGCATTGCGCTCACTTGTTCAACAGCTCCTTGTGGCGGAAACATTCGATACAATGGTCGTTGACCATCCCGACCGCCTGCATGAACGCGTAGCAGATGGTCGGCCCAACGAACTTGAAATCTCTATTTCGTAAATCCTCGCTCATCCTTCTTGACTCTACCGTCTCTGCTGGAACATCAGAAAAAGTTGCCCAACAGTTCTGAATTGGACGCCCTCCGACGAACTGCCAGATGTAGGCGTCGAAGCTACGGTACTCTTTTTGGATTGCCACCACGCCCTTAGCGTTGGTGATGGCAGACTCGATTTTCAGGCGATTACGGACGATCCCCGAGTCCGTCATGAGCGTCTGGACCTTAGTAGTGTCGTAACGAGCGATTTTTACCGGGTCGAAGTGGTCGAACGCTTCACGATATGCAGCTCTCTTCTTCAGGATGGTCACCCAGTTCAGCCCGGCCTGAGCACCCTCGAGGACGAGGAACTCAAAGAGGCGCCGGTCGTCGTGGACCGGGGTCCCCCACTCCTTGTCATGATACTTCCTCAACAGTGGGTCTGTGCTCCAGCTACAGCGCTTTTTCATATCGTACTCGGAGGCTATCGAAAGCGCGCATTTTACATGTTCGGGACCGTGGGCGGAATTGGCTGCTCAGTCCTCAATCTGAAGAACGCTATGGCTAGTAGTATCATTGCTACCCACAGCAGAATAAAGCCTACGAGGACTATTGTTAGTATTGCTCCGATCAGAAGAATCAGTCCGCTTGTGGCAAACATGTCGATTCCAGTTCTCTGAGCAAGAGTTCTAAAAGACTTTCTTATGAAATAGGCTGCTAAGACAGTTAATGCAAACAGGATAACTAAGGCTCCAATCATTGCCGCGAAATAGGGCGCCAATGCATTATAGTTCAGGTTATTCCAGTCAATTCCCTGCCAAGCAGCTGGGTCTGTCCAGCCAGACATCGGGAGACCGATCTGCGTTAGCGCACCAGCGGCGGCGATACCGATTACCGCGGCGGCAATCACAGCACCCACGACAAAAATAATGATGCCATATAGGGCGTTTTTGAAGATACTTTGATCCTTATAATATTCTGCCAAGTAATAGAAGGCAATCAACAAGAGCACTAGACCAACTAGTCCCAGAACATTACCGGATGAACCGCCGAATGGGCTAAACACCATAAAGAGGGCCCCTATTAGCCCCAAAACTTTGCTCATCTCAAGGGACATGAAGTGCCTCCTCAATGGGTCTCATTGTCGATTATTAGGAAACTTGTTCTATTAAATATATTTCGATAGCGGGTCTAACCGCATTTTGTCATCGTGTCCAATCGACCAAACATCTGAATTCTTCTGAGTTGTTCGATGCTGATGGCACCCTTCATCACCCCATGCGGTCAGGGGGTTGCCAACCCCGTATCGAAGGATTTGGAAATACTTCGACCACACTAAGGCGTGACTAGCCAAGGGGCGGGCCAGACTGAGGAGAGGAGATACATTAAGCGCTTCCTCATAATTATCATCAGCTGTAAAAGAAAAGATATAGTCGCTGTTTTCAATATTTGAGGCGAGGTCACTAGCATGGCCGCTTCCGACTATCTAGGTAGATTCTGGTTCAGCGCCGAGCCCATGTTCGGCGTGATGATGGTGATCTGCTTTACAAGTGTAATAAGGGCCAATCCCGCTCTCCTCGATCGTTATCTCAGTCTGCTCATCGAGACAGCCCTAGCTTGTTGTCTGGCATGGGGAATTGTCGATGGAGTGTTCTATGCCTGGGAAGCGCATTACGAGGCAAAGAAAAAGAACCAGATAATCAGGGACGCCAAGCAGGCCGTGAGCGACCAAGCGATCTCAGGTGTGGACAACAGTTTTGTGGACAGCTTCGCCGATTACCTGGATGAGGAGGACAGAAAACAGCTGGTCCAAAATGTGACGAGGAAGCTGGCAGCGGCAGAGGAGGTGAAGGTTCCGATAAGGCAGTACCTGATAGCGATTGGTCTGGCCGTTCTCCTGGTGGTGGGAGCCGCGATCGTGGTCCTCATACCTTTTTACATCGTTCCAGACATATTGAACGCCCTGCTGGTCTCGAACCTGGCCGGTATCGTGCTGCTCTTCTTCATGGGCATCTGGAGGGAGGAGAGCAAGAAAATATCCAAGAAACTCACCACTGGGGTGGGGACAGCGATGATGGCGGCAATAATCACTTTCGTGACCGTTACTCTAGGGGGCTAGCAAGATCAGTAGGAAAATGTCGATAAGATCTTACATGCCAGAAGTTGTCCGTTCCCGTCAGTAAGTTGCGCTCGTCTGAATGTAAACAGAGGGCTCTTTGTTTGTTTAACAATGATTATCTATCGTCGCAGGTCAAAGTCGCCAGTTAAATTTGGTTAGGAGCAACCGAATGAACGGAGAAATGCAGTTATGGTTGTGGATGCCAGGTAAGCCAGCACGGTACCGTTGAATGGGAAAGAGGTTTACTACACCAACTGCCCCCCCATGTCCGCCAGCAACATCGACCAAGAGCTAGGGTGGACCAAAGAAGAATTCAAGAAGATCGGCGTCCAGTACGCCTTTCTACGCTCTCGCCGTGAGAACAACTGGTACCCGCACTACATCCACGACCTCGACAATCTCATCCTCTTCGGTGGTTTATTCCCACCCGTCCACTTACATGTGGGCATCCGAAGGACCAGACTCCTGGGGGCGACGCATGTACATGAAGGCGGCTTTTCCATCACTCATGCAGCCTCCCCATGTTGGCCTGCAGTTATTTATACGCAGCGGATGCAAACCCAATATTATGATGCGCCGGGGTCACAGGCGCTCCTGAGTCCGTGGTAGCGGCTCGAAGAGTCTGACATGGGATGAAAAAATGAAAGCGATCACTGTTGAACCAAAGAAACCAGGGACCGCACGATTGGAAGACATCCCCGAACCGGATCCGCGGAACGGCTCTGTGCTTGTGGAGGCCGTCGCCGTCGGAGTATGTGGGACCGATGTCGAAATTGTTGAGGGAAAGTATGGCTGGGCGCCTCCGGGTCAAACAAGGCTCGTTTTGGGACATGAATCACTCGGCCGTGTGATCGATCCCGGGCCGACATCAGGGCTAAAAAAAGGGGACCTCGTGGTGGGGATCGTCCGGCGTCCCGACCCGGTTCCCTGCTCGAACTGTGCGGTGGGGGAGTGGGACATGTGCCGCAACGGCCAATATACCGAGCGTGGCATCAAACAGATCGACGGTTTCATGTCCGAGCGCTGGAGGATCGAACCCGAGTACGCGATGAAAGTGAACCCCGCCCTAGGGATCCTAGGCGTGTTGCTCGAGCCGGCGACGGTCGTCACCAAAGCGTGGGAGACGGTGAAGGCAGTCGGTCAGCGCTCGTTCTGGGAGCCGCAGAATGTGCTCGTTACCGGTGCAGGCCCCATTGGCCTTCTCGCGGCCTTCGGCGGCGTGCTGAATGGATTAAATGTCCATGTTCTGGATCGCGTCACGTCGGGCCCCAAGCCCGATCTGGTGAGGGATCTCGGTGCGACCTATCACTCGACGTCCGTTTCGAACTTAAATTTTGAACCGGACATAATTATCGAGTGTACCGGTGTCGGGCAGGTCATCGCCGAATCCATTCACAAGGCGGCAGCCGGCGGTATCGTCTGCCTCACCGGTGTCGGTGCGGGTGGCGCGGCACCTACGGCAGCCACCGCGGACACCGCCGCCGCGGCGGTGCTCAAAAATAATGTCATTGTCGGAAGCGTGAATGCCAATAAGAGGCACTGGTACAAAGCCAGCGTAGCCTTGGCCCGCGCGGACCCCAAGTGGCTGGAGCGTTTCATTTCGCGACGGGAAAAACCAGAGAATTTCAAACGGGCCTTGGAGCGTGAACCCGATGATATCAAGGTCATCATTCAATTCTCTGACATTTAATCGGAAGATTTCGTAACCATAACTGGGAGAGGAACATCATGAAAGTCATCATCATCGGTGGAGTGGCCGGCGGGGCGTCGTGTGCGGCGCGCCTCCGCAGGTTGGATGAGAAGGCGGAAATCCTCATGGTGGAGCGCGGGCCATATGTTTCGTACGCGAACTGTGGACTGCCTTACCATATTGGGGGTGTGATTGAGAAAGAATCGAGTCTCTTGGTAGCCGATGAGCGGACTTTCCGCGAACAGTTCGCAATCGATGTACGCACCAATTGTGAGGCCGTGGCGATCTCGTCGAAAGAGAAGACGGTGCAACTGCGGGATGTGAGGACCGGTGAGGAAACCACTCATCCGTACGACAAGTTGGTGCTGTCGCCCGGGGCGGGGTCAGTCCACCCTCGGTTGCCAGGGATAGACCTTCCTGGCATATTTCATGTGAGGACAGTTCCGGACACCAAGGAGATCATTGATTGGACTGAACGAGGCACCGAATTTCTTTCCGGTATGAGTCATTATTCTGGATTCCAGACCGTAAGACCAAAGACCCGGGCAGTGATCGTCGGTGGAGGGTTCATTGGCCTGGAGACCGCTGAGAACCTGGTCCATAAGGGCTTCGAAGTGACCATTTTGGAGATGCTCGATCAAGTGCTGGTCGCGATCGATAAGGAAAATGCTCGCGTGGTTGAGACCTTCCTGAAGAGGCACGGTGTACGTTTGGAGCTCGGCGACGCGGTGGCCGAGTTCAAACAGGCTGCCAACGGTGGCATCGAAGTAGAGACAAAATCCGGAAAGACCTATCCGGCCGACGTTGTGATCCTCGCCCTCGGAGTGCGCCCGGATACCGCTCTGGCAAAAAAGGCCGGACTGGAGATAGGCGAACGTGGAGGGATCCGCGTGGATGATCGCATGCACACGAGCGATCCAGACATATACGCCGTCGGCGACGCGGTCGAGGTGAAGGATTTCATCACCGGCCAATGGAGCTTGATCCCCCTGGCCGGCCCGGCCAACCGGCAGGGCCGAATCGCAGCCGATGATATTGCCGGGCGCGACTCCCGGTACCGCGGCACCCAGGGCACCTCTATCATCGGACTATTCGGCGCGGCCGTGGCCTGGACTGGCACCAGCGAGAAGATGCTGAAGCAGCTCGGGGACACCGATTATGAGAAGGTCTACCTGTACCCGAACTCACACGCGGGGTACTACCCGGGTGCCGGACCGATAGTGATGAAGGTCATTTTCCGTAAATCCGACGGGCGTCTCCTGGGGGCGCAGGCGCTGGGCCAAGAAGGAGTGGACAAGCGGATAAGTGTCTTTGCGGCCATGATGCAGATGGGCGCTACGATATACGATCTGGAGGAAGCCGAGCTTTGCTACGCGCCTCAGTTCGGAAGCGCCAAGGATCCAGTGAACTTTGCTGGGATGGTCGCAGCCGATGTGCTGAGGGGCGATATGCCCCTCAGCCATTGGGATTCCGCCAAGGACGAATTCCTCCTGGATGTGCGCGAACCGGTAGAACTCGCCGTGGAGGGTGTGGCGGGATCGCTAAACATTCCGATGAGCCAGCTCCGTACACGCCTCGACGAGCTTCCCCGGGACCGTGAGATCCATGTCTTTTGCCGTTCCGGCCAGCGTGCCTACTATGCGACGCGGGTCCTTTTACAGAACGGGTTCAAAGCCAATACTGTATCCGGAGGGATGCTTTCGCTTGCGCATAATTACCTGCTTGATGCGGACAAGCAAATGATCTGGAAGCCATCGGTGGAATGATATGGCCGGGAATGTCTTGACCCTGTCCTATCCCTTGGACCGGAGTACGCCGCTTTATCCGGGCACCGCTCCGGTCACAATAGTGACAGAGAGCTTCGCGGAGGAGGGCAGGGTGGCGATCACCTCGCAAATCACGATGAACAGCCATACCGGGACCCACATCGACCTGCCCGCTCACTTCCTTCCGGATGGCCTCAAAGCAAACGATCTCTTGGAAAGAGAGATGGTGTTCGAGCCTGCGTATTTCCTCTCGCTTCCAAAAGAAGAAGACCAGGAGGTCGGACCGGACGGCCTTCAGGGCATCGAGGATATGGACGATGCTGAGGCTCTTCTCATCCGGACCGGGTTCGGCAGGTTCAGGGATGGAATGAGAGCTACTTACATCGAGAAGCATCCGTGGGTGTCCCCCGAGCTTCCAAAGTTCCTAAGGAAGACGATGCCCCGTCTCCGGCTGTTCGGCATCGATGTGCTCTCCCTCGCCGTTCCGCAAAGACCAAACGAAGGTAGGGATGTCCACTTGGGTTTCCTCGGCAACAAACCTCCAACGATCATAATGGAGGACGTCGACCTTTCCAACGAGTCGTTGTTAACGGGCAGTTGGAGACTGCGCCTCTATCCGTGGATCATCGATGAGATCGAGGGGGGGCCGGTGACGGTCCTGGCCGAGAGAACAAAATGATATCAAATGCTGGACATGCTTAGGGTGGGTTCCCCTTCGCCCCACCTTTCCTAAACGCATTGACACTAGCATTTGACCAATGCTTCAAATGATGCTTCCGGCCATCGTCCTTCTCTTTTTATAGACAATGCTCGCGACCAAAGCAATGGCGACGATCACCGCGCAGGCGTATGTCAGTATCACGATAGTCTGGTTCGAGCTTTGGTTAGCGGCGATGCCGATGAACGCCCAGATGATAACCGCCTCGTAGGCTATGTCCCGCCGTCTGACCGCAACAAGGATGGCGATGACGGTGGCGATCAGGATGATCGATACCGCCCATATCTCCGGGCTTATGCCGAACCCATCCCAATCCAGCGACACCAGCGTTGTCGCCACGTTCGCGATGGAGGCGATGGTTATCCAGCCCAGGTAAACGCTGAACGGCAGGTGGACAGCCAATCTCTCCGCCCACCCGATCTTTGCTCTCCCGATATCCAGGCGAACATAGATCAGAATGAGCGAAGCCAGGAGCAGGAACATGAGAACCACGGACACAGGGAGGTATTCATACTGCCAAGCGAAAAGCCACATTATGTTCAATATGCTGCTCAGAACAAACAGCCAGCCGACCTGTTTTTGGAACGATCTCTCACGCTCGCGGGGTAGGGCCTGATAGATCACGAACACTCCCAGAAGGACATAGATCACGCCCCAGATCGCGAAAGTGTATCCCGCGGGAGTGATGAGCGTCGGGTTCGCGTTGGATATCTCCGCGGTGACCTTTCCCCCGAGGAGGGTAGTACTTCCAGCCAGCCCGTTCACGATGATTGTCAGAACAAAGGCCAAGATGTTCGACCATCTCAGCAGGCTAGAGTCCTTAGCTGCCATACATGCTCTCCGAGACTATCTCGTTTCGCGACATATAAAAGCATCAGGGCGTTCCCGGGGCTCAAATGGCGTGATTAGTTCTTTTAGACCAGGTCCTGATACTGCCAAAGCGTTAGGTCATCAGTTACAGTGGGCGTTCTAATGGATTCACCTGATCGAAGATTGCTGTTCATTTTGGAACGGAATGCCCGGACAACTTATCGGGAACTATCGGAACAGTTGAGCATCTACATCCCCTCGATACAGAAGTGAATAATCTCAATGGAAGGATCCGGAAGGATCCACAAATACTCCGCCAACATCAGTCTGCAGGCCTTGGGGGCATCGATGGTGGTGGTCCAGGGCACTTCCGAGGCCGCCTTTGCCCAGGAGAAGGTCGATGAGCTCGGGCCACATGCTGTGAATGAGCGCTCGGGCACGCATCGTTAGCTCCCTGACCTCGGGAGAATATGGTAGGAGGAGATCTTCTAGAGCGTCCACGCCCTTGGATCGGGTCACAAGTTATTGATTTGTCGATAGGAGTGGCTACACCTCATCGATCGCTTCCAGATGGCGATGCTCCAACAGGCGTTTTAAAAAAGCGGAGGATGGGTGGGAGAAAAGTTCGGGCCGGCCTGGTCGGGCCGGCCCTATGGAAGAAGATTACACCGGCGTCGTCACGGACATGATATTGGACCAAGTCCCTACGTTCACACCGCTTACCGCCACTACACGATAGTAGTACGTCGTCCCGGGATTGACCAGGGTCATGTCGGTGTAAGTTAGGAGGGTTGTCCCTACCGTATAGTTCCTCACCCCTTGGGTGAAGGCCGTGTTCGTCGCCCTCTGGACGACGAAGCCGGTCTGACCACTGCTCGCCGAGCAGGCCCATGTCACCGTGACGGCGGTAGGCCCGGCGCTTCCGGTCACCGATATCAAGGTGGTTACCCCATATAGTGGCTCCACGACATTGGATGGATTAGAGCGCACTGTGATGGTGGGGAAGCCTTTTGCGGCCAGATTGCCCGGGGCTATTCCTCCATTGTATTCATGGGCAATAGTGTAATCCCACGTATCGCCGACCGTATTCGTGGCCACCACCCGGTAGTAGTAGCCCTGTCCAGCCACGATGGTGGTGTCATTGTAGATGGTCGTATTCTCACCCACATCGAAGCTCACCAGGCCATTCAGGAAGTTCACGTCGTTCGCTCTTTGCACGGTGAATCCTGATTCACCTAGAGAATTGTCCCTCCAGGTCAGGACCATCTTGTTCCCGACGAGATCGACGGCCAGGTCGGACGGGTCCCTCGGGGGAACGGCCGCCACGATGGAACGCATCATGTCGTTCTCTTCATGGGAGAGCATGTGGCAGTGCCAGACATACTCCCATCCGAAGTTGACAACGTGATTGATCACTTGGATGGGCTCCCCGGTCGGATCCATGGCATCGAGCTTGAGCAGCGTCCCGAGAGGTTTCGTCACATCGAGGGGCCTGACGCTGTTCGGCAGGTCGAAGGGCACGATCGGCGTGACCGGCCGTAGGGCCACAAAGGTGTCCTGTAACGGATCGACCCTCAAGGTGTCCTTCCAACCCAGCTCATTGGCCGCAGGAGGCCGGAGGATGCCATCCCATGCCACACGATTGATCAGCTGCACGTCGAACATATGCCAATGGACCACGTGCGAGTCAACTCCGTTATGGGATATCTTCCATATCTGAGTACCATCGGCCAGTACGCCCAGCTGAGCTCCTTGCAAGGCCGGGGCCACCACCTCCGTCGGAGGATCGTAGAAGTTGTACAGGATGACATTTGAGGTGGCCGGTGTTGGATTGGGTTGTTCCACCCCTAACAGGACTGCCATTCTTCCGTACTCTTTGTCGTAGGCCGCCCCCATCTCATCATGGATGGCCTTATTCTTGAAGGTCATGGTGACCGGCTCGGTGTAGCCGACGGGGGTGAAGGTTATGTTCCGGGCGAAGATGCTGACCCAGGCGTTCTCAGGGAAGGTTTCGTTGTAGGCCGAGTTGTATTCCGCCTGAGGCACGATGATGGTGTTCTGAGATGCCTCGAAGGCCCCGATCTGAGTGTCGGTGGTGTTGAATGCGTTGAAAAGGGCGGCCATGTCGAACGGTGCGGCCGCGGTCGTGTTGCTGACCCGGATCTGCATGATCGTCCGGGTGTTGGACCCGTAGCCCGCTATGGTGGACGGTGCGCCGCCGCTGTCGGTCTGGTCAGGGTTACCCGTATAGTAGTCCTGCCTCGGGTCGTTAGCGGGGTAAGGTGCCGGGGCGTCGTTGAACAGGATCAGCGTCTTGCCCGCAAATTGCGAGAAGTCGATGATGACGTCCGCGCGTTCGGCGGGCCCCAGGATGAGCGTTCCCTGGTTCACGTTCCCAACGTCAAATGTTCCAGCATCATAGTTCCAGTTGATCGGCAGGTTGGGAAGAACCACCGGTGCGGGTAGGAATCCTCCTTCAGTACCGATCTGGATCATCTCGGGACCACGGGTCGCCGGATCCGGAACGCCGCTGGGCCTGCCATCGGTGGGCCATCCCGCAGGATAGCTGTCATTGGGAATGGCGGGCACCATCTTGACCTCGGTGTTGATCCTGCCGTCCGCAGTGATGACCGAGCTATCGGCAACGTAGAGCTGCAGATTAAAGAACCGGTCATCGGCCGCGTTCAGGACGCGGAACCGGTACGACTGCGGATCCACATTGACGTAAGGATAAGCGACCCCGTTTACCACGGGAGTATCCATGAACCCCTCTCCGGGGCTGGAAACACTGGGGACCCCGGGGATCAGCGCGGGCTCCATGGGATCGGTCGGGTTGCTGGGGTCGTAATATGGATTGGCCACTGGCCCGTAGGTGGGGTCATGGGGCGGGTAGAACCAGGGCGAGTACATCCATCGGCCGAACGAGTTCATGCCCGTGGGATCGCCGGGATTCTCCATCGTCATGTATACGTGAGGATACCAGAGATCGCCGACCTGACCCCACATGGATGTGTTCCAGGTGGGGTCCTGGAACGCTAGCTGGGATGAGAACGTTCCCCACATGTTGGTGATCGGCACCGTGTCGTCAGGAACGAAGGTCTTGTCCTGGATGACCAGAGGGATTTCGACGCTCGGGATTATGCCCTCGGCGACAAGCTGTTTCTCCACGTCGTCCTGCAGGAGATACCCTGCTGCCTCCCCCGCATAGACGTTCAGGCGGGTGATGCCATAGGAGTGGTCGTGATAGAACAACAGCCTTGCGCTCTGTTGATTGGTGTAGTAGAATGTCTGGGACCCCGGGCCGGGATCAGGCATGTCGGGGACGTTATAGACGCTGACCCCCTCGGGATAGACGGTGTCCTCGCCGGCGGGGGTTATCCATTGGTTGGGGGTGCCGTCGCTGATCCAGGGCGTGTTGCCGCCATGAAGATGGAGGTTGGCGCGGTTCTCAGTATAGGTCTCATACATCACGCTGCCGTCCGGGTTCAGTGCCACGGAGCCATCCCCGTTGACGACGGGGATCGGCCCCATTCCGGCTCCCATGACGGTCTTGTCCACGGGGAGGAACAGGTTGCCATCGACCCCCGTCGGCAGGAGGTTGGTGAACTTTACCCGCACCGGCACGTCCTTACTGGCGATGATGAACGGCCCTAGGTACTGGGGCTTGTCGAACGCGATCGCCGGAGTGCCATCGTATTTCAGGATGGCAGTGCCGTTCAGATAGGTCAGGGCATAATGCTTGCTGTTCGCATAGTTTGCAGCGGTTTCCAGCTGCACATAGCCCCTTAACGTGGTCAATGTAAGATTGGAATGCATCTGCTGCTTGTACTCGACCACTGCGATCTCGTAGTAGTCAGAGCCGGGATATGTGGTGGTGTCCGGGAATCCTACCGATATGTAGTTACCAAGATTATTGGCGGCAGCTTCACCGAGTCCAGGCAGGGAGTCGATAAACTTCTGTATGCCTCCGGTCACCGAAGCGATCGTCCCATCCGAATTATAGGTTACCGTTGGTAGCTGGCTGGTCGCATAGTTGGGATAGGGTCCAAAATAATGCGGTACCAGATTGCCGTCAGATCCCATAACGAATTGTGTGTTCGTGTCCAGACCATTGGTGGGAGGATGAGAACTGAGCGGTATGAACGCCGCCACAAGCAACAGCGCTACAATGAGCACAGCTAAGCCCATCTTTGTTAGGTTCCTCATTCGAGTTCCTCGCGTCGCCACCATTCATTGAGATTATAATAATTATGTAAATTCAATTAACATTGCTGAACGTTAGGCCTTCATGGCGTGTGCATATGGCATGTTTTCCTTAGCGCTTTTATCGGTCTAGAAAAGCGTTCAGTAGCTATCATGAGGAGGTGCAGTGAACTGGAAAAGTTCGGGATTCGCGCTTGGGAATCCCGCAGACAGGAGACCGTGGCAAGTTCTGGATTTTCCGAGAGGCTTCGCCCGAGGAAATGCCAAATGCTAAAGAGCTACCGTTCCATCCACCGGGGAGGAGAAAATGGCTGAGTTCACCGTCAACACCAAGCGGACCGATCCATATAAGAATTTCAAGTTCCGGGTCATGTGGGATGGAAATTACATCCCGGGCATCATGCGGGTGAGCCCCCTGCTCAGGAGCACCGAGGTCATTCCTCAGCGTCGTGGAGGCGAGCAGAGCCTGGAAACGAGAGCTCCCGGCCTAACGCGGTACGAACCGGTCCTGATCGAACGGGGGATCACCCACGATCATGCTTTCGAGGATTGGGCCAACAAGGTTTGGAACCTCAATGCGGGCATGCAGGAAGCGTCCTCGGAATTCCGTAAGGATATCCTGGTGGACATGTTCAACGAGGCTGGCCAACTGGTCCTTAGATACAGGTTAATAAGATGCTGGCCGTCGGAATATGCCGCCCTGCCCCAACTGGACGCCGATGGCAGGTCCGTCGCGATCGAATCCCTCCTCATCGAATACGAAGGTTGGGTCCGCGATAATGAGGTCAGAGAGCCCAAAGAGCCCAATTACTGAGGGGTTGCGATGACCGGGCACATAAGGGACGCAACCGCGGCCTTAGAGAAGGCTATCAAGGCCACCCTCCCAGCGACCGCCCGGCCTTCCGTATCGGTGGGCAGGCCCGGGTGGAGCTGGAGGGACCTGCTGGGGAACAGGGTGAACATCTGCCTCGTGCGGGTCAGAGAGGACTACGGTCAGAGCAACGACATGTTGCCCTCCCGTCCGAACGCTCGGGCGGTGTCCTTGACCTATATTGTAACGTTCTATGGAAGAACGGTCGAGGAGCAGCTACAAGCGACGATGGAGATTTTGGTGAAGAGGCCGGACCTGGAGGTGGATGAAGGGGCTAGAGCCTCGAGCGGATCCGGCTACGGCATTTCAGCCCACATGCTGAACACAACCATCGAGGAACTAGCAGAGATCTGGGCGATGTTCAGGCGGAAGTATGCGCCATCAATAATCCTCGAGGTGAACGGTACCATCATCGGCGCAGATTGACCTCGTTCTGCGTTCTGTAGAAGAACGGCGATACGAGCCCTCCGGCCACGGCCAGGGCATGAGGGCGAAGGAAGGAACGGGTTACAACGCTGGCCGAGGCATACTCCTCGTTCACAGATCATCGTGGTCCCCGCTCCCTTATCTGAAGTACCGAACGAGGCCGATCGATAGGGTCATAAGGTTACGCCTTTTCATCGAACATTCTATAATGGTGTATTGGACCATCCTTATCATATGAACCTGCTCGATCTAGATACTGGCATAGGTCTAACCTCTCCCCTGCCCTACGCCCTCGTCACCTCCATCGACAGGGATGGCCGGCCCAACGCGATCGGGGTGTCCTGGCTCACCCGGGTCTCCTTCTCTCCGTTCCTGATGATGGTATCCATCGGGAAGAACAGGTATTCCCATGGGAGCATCGCCGATAACGGGGAGTTCGTCGCCTGTTACCCGGCGGCGGACCAGGAGAAGGGTGCCCTGTACTGTGGAACGCATTCCGGAAAGAACGGGGACAAGCTGTCGAGATCGGGGCTCACGACCATACCTTCCATCAAGGTCCGGCCGCCCACGATCAAGGATTGCACCGTGGCCCTGGAATGCAAGGTGGTATGCGCCTACGATGCCGGAGACCATACCCTCTTCATCGGTGAGGTGGTCGCCGTCAGCGGCGATCCATCCAAGCCCCGGCACCTGTTCGTGACCGTTGGCAGCAGGATGGTAGCGATGGACAGCATGGGTGGGATCTGACCGCCCCCTGCCGATAGGAATATCAAGGTGGAGATGGGCTAATGCTCATAGAGGGACGGCCTCTATTGCTGTTCCGTACGCTTGATCGGCGCGCGTCGTCGTGCCGCCCCTCTCCATATCCAATTAAGTTCGAGCCTCCCCTTTCTCCATCATGGGCCGTGAAAATATTGGCGAAGATTTCCAGCAGGCGACCAAGCATGGTCGGACCACGATGGAAGGGCGAGAGCTTGACTGGGCCTCCAAGCCTCCGATCTATAAGGCCTATCCAGATTCCCAGAGATCGCGCTTGCCCCCGCCCCAAGGAGGTAGCGCATCACTCGACGGGGCGCTGAGAAACAGGAGGAGCGTCAGGGACTTTACGGAACGATCTCTGATCCAGGCGGAGCTGTCCTACCTCCTGTGGGCCTCCACGGGGATCAGGGAATCTCGGGGCGGGCATGACTTTCGGACCGCCCCCTCGGCCGGGGCCCTCTATCCGATCGAAACATATGTGCTCGTCAACTCGGTCCAAGGTATCGATGCCGGCCTGTACCACTATGACATCAAAGGCCACGCCCTGGAACTGCTCCGAAGGGGGCAGCTTGGTGAAGAGCTGGCTCATGCCGCGCTCGAGCAGGACATGTGCGCTGATGCCCCCGTGGTCTTTATCTGGACCGCAATTTTCGAGCGTTCGAGTTGGAAATACGGTCAGCGCGCCTACCGCTATGTCTATCTGGACGCCGGCCATGTGGCCGCAAACCTCGCTCTGTCGGCCGTGGCCATGGGCCTGGGCTCCTGCCAGATCGCGGCGACCTTCGACGATGAGGTCAATGAGCTGCTGGGCGTTGATGGAATGGAGGAAAGCGCCCTCTACCTGTCCGTGATCGGGCGTCCTGCCCCGCCTGGCCCCAGGTAATTCATTAATACGGCGGGCTCCCAGGTTTCATCGAGACCATGAAACCAAAGAAGGAAGCTCCCAAGGTACCGGAGAAACGGCAGGATGACCAGCCCGATGTCATCGAACCTCCTGGGCCTGGCCCCCAGAAGCCGGATGTCATCGAGCCTCCGTTCGAGCAGAAGAAGACGCTCAGCCCGAAGATGATCAAGTGAGCTGATGGACGATCGGCGCTTCCAGATAAAGGGTGGCAAAGGATTTCGTCTAGATCGTCCGATGAACCCGGGCTAGATCGATGTCTCGGTTCAGCGGACGGGCGGCGGGGTCATGGTAGATCATTCTGTTAGGTCCGGCAGAAGCGACCGGGCAAGACCGCGGCGATGGGCCGCACCATACCCGGTCGGGGCGCGGACAGGGCGCCGACCCCATATTATAGGGCGATAGGGAATGTTCATTCCTGTTCTAGCAGGTCTGTGAGATTCACGGGCAAACCCGCACGCCGGTGATGCCAAGCTAGAAATAGAATTGGATTATTCCTCAACCAATCGGCCCAGGGCCCGAACATCGCTGGACTACGCTCTGGCGCAAATCGCGGAACCGAACCGAAAAAAGCCCCGTAGTGTAGTGGTCAATCATGCCGGCCTTTGGAGCCAGCGACGGCAGTTCGAATCTGCCCGGGGCTACTCCCTATCCTTCTAGAATCTCGATTATCACGCCGTCCGGGTCCTCGAGAAGAGCCCTGCGCAAACCCGTGGCGATGGGATAGTCCTTGTGGGAAAGCACCTCGCGGTACATATCGCCGTCGATCGTCTGGGGCAATTTGAGGAAATGGACCCCCTGGGCGGTCAGCCTTCGAACCTCATCGTCCAGATCGGCGGACCGCAAGCAGATGTGCCGCAATCCTTTCGTGACCCCTTCGTTCTCAGGTGTGCAGGCGTTCTTCTGGGCGATGAGCTCCAGCCGGCACTCTCCCAGCTCTAGAAATGCTATGCCATCGACCTCCGGGACAAGGGAGGTCCACCGGGCCACCTCGATGAAACCAAGGGCTTTACGATAGAAGTCCGACGAACGGTCCAGGTCCGATACGGTCACGGCGATGTGGTCGATGCGTTGGAACATGGGGTCACGGTCCGGTCAACGTTTACCCCGATATCATGCTCCTCTAATTAGAATGGATGCTCAGCAACCTTTTTCTCTTCCCCGCTCATCACCGGGGCGTGAGCGTGGATTGCACCATCGAGCTGGAGTATGATCAGGAAGGGGAGGCCATAGCGGTCCTGAACGCCATCTCCCCGGACAACGCCCCCTACGCCGAGGCCACTCGGCAAGGGAGCAAGATCACTATCCGTTCTAGTTCCAAGACCTGCCCCCAGATGTTGCATACCATGGAGGACCTCCTGGCCTGCCTGCGGGTGGCCGAGGAGACGGTCCAGGCCTCGAAGTGATCAGAGCTTTATCCCTTCCCGGACCTTGACCGCGATACCGCTGCGGAAGGCCAGCATCTCTTCCCTCGTCAGCAGAGCGCGGCCGAGCGCCACCAGATTGTCGTTGGAGTCCACGACCAGGACCTCGTCCATGGGGCGGACGTCGGGATCGCATTCCAGGACGAAGGCGCAGAAGACGTTCTTCCCCTCGCGGTTGAACGGGATGGCATCGTCCTTCACCACCACTCTCAGCTTGGGGGAGGCGAACCCTTGTTTCAGTCGGAGCGCCCCCGGAGGCCGCAGGGTGAAGAAGCCGTCGTTGGCCCTCATGGAAAGTATATGCTCTTTGTCGACCAGGACGTTGCGGATCTTTCCGGTGGTCTCCGATTTCTTGAGCTCGATCTTGCCGTCGAGCAGAAGGTCGGCCGCCCCCTTGCCGAACTGGTAGTCCGATACGGCCCTGACCCGGGCCAGGTCCATGTTGAACGAAGGAGGCTTCTGGCACATCATGGCCAGGACATCGATCGTCGCCTGGCCGTCCCAGGCCACGCCCAGCGCATAGGTGTGCTCATGGGACAGGTGCTCCATCTGCTCGCGGATCCGCTCCTTGGTCTCCATGTCCGGGGGAGCGGGGAACAGCGATTGCGCTACCGGATACATCTCGTCCAGCTCGATGGGCACCGGACCGATGGGCGATGCCACGAAGAAGTGGGCGTCGCAGGTCTCGAGGACCTCGGCGATCGGCTGCTGGTAATGCCGCCCGTATGGCTTGCCGCCCTCCTCGAACGCCACCATGACCTCGGTCTCGGGGTATTGGTACCGTTCGAAGAACCTCTTCTCGTAGCGAAGGAAGGCCGGCCGGGCCAGGGTCTCCGGGCCGGTGTACAGGACGCAGTTATCCCGGCTTATCGGCTCGAACTTCTCCAGGTACTCCTGATGCTTGCTGAGACGCCGAAGCGCGCTGAGGAGGGCGGGATGAGCGCGGCAGCGTCTCTCCACCAGCTCCCAGAGATCTCCTTCGAGGATGGCCCGCTTGATCCTCTGGATCTCCTCCTGGGAGACCCACAGGTTGTGGCGGGCGATGAGCGCGGTCCGCTCCGCCGGCTTCATGGCGCTGATCTCCTGGTGGGTGTGGGAATGGCAGGCCGGACAGTGGCAATGGACGTCCTTCATGTCCGAGAGGGAGGCTGTCCCCTCGGGGAACATGAAACGGTCGTCCCGGGCGAACTTGGCGTAGGAGGCGGAGTCGAACATATCGCAGCCCAGCAGGGCGGCCAGGGCGAACACCATGGGGTGTCCGGCGCCGAACAGGTGGACCGGCCGGCTGGGGTCTAATCCCTTCTTCGATGCGACGATGACGTCGACGAGGTCGGCGAAGCGGTATTGCTCCATGAGCGGGACGACCCCACCGATGGGGTGAACGTCCACGTCGATCAGGGCCAGGCGGCGGGCGCAGTCCTCTCGCAGGTCCTCGAAGATCGATCCCTGCACCACCCCGGCCAGCAGCATCTTCTGCTTGAGCGAGGCCGCCTCCACTGTGCGGTCCAGGGTCACGTCGACGGCCTTGGCGGTCTTCTCCCTGGTCCAGTCCGGCTCGGTGAAGATGTCCAGCACGGTGCCGATGTCGGTGCCGATCTCCCGCTGGAAGTTGATGATGTCCTCGTTCCGGAGCTCCACCTCGCCGTACATGTGCGATTGGAAGGTCCCCGAGTCGGTCATTATGACCCCCGGGAAATCCAGGAGGGCATGGAGGCCTTCGCTCTTGGCCTGGGGGTTCAGCTTGGGGTCGTTCCTTATGATGTATGAATTGGTGATGAGTGCCCGGAAGCCGAACACATCGTACAGTTCCCGGGGCGGGACGGTGACCAGCCGGGGATTGACCACCGGCAGGAGGGCGGGCGTTTCCAGCGGACCGTGGGCGGTATCCAACTTTCCGATCCTGGCCAGGCCGTCCCGCCTGATGAGCTCGAACATGGTTCAAGGGATGGCAGGGAAATAGATAAGGCTTTACCGGGGCCGAGGCGCTGGATTCATACCAAATATCGATGGCCCCTCATCGGCTTTGTCTTTCACCGACATAGATGCTGATGTACGCTCCACTGGTCTGATCGGTGTTATGCCGGACCTTCCGGCGACAATAGGAATAACAGATGAACCAGCGAGTTCCTGAGAGACCTGTAGTTTATCGACCGGCTGGGCAAAACGGCAGACCCGATGCCATGCGAGCGACCGATATTATCGCCAATAGTCCATTATTTATTTTCAGACAGGCTCTCGCTCCCCAATCAATAGGGGGACAGCGAGGAATGAACTTGAGGAACGTTTCAAACAGAGCAATGCAGCTTATCGTGACAGTATCGTTGATCGTATCGATCCTAGCGACGTCGGGAGCGCTCGCATCGGCGCAGGCGAGCGGGGCGGCGCCGGCCGCGGCGATGAGCACGCACACGATCATCCGGGTCAACAGCGACGCCGAACTGGCAGCGGCCGCGTCGTCCGGCACCGGTACGGTCGACGACCCTTATGTCATCGAGAACCTCGACATCAACGCCACCGATTATCATAATGCCATCTACATCGGCAACACCACCGCGTATGTGATCGTTCGTGACTGCAATCTCTACGGTGCCAGTGAACTTAATTTTCATTACAATAGTGGTGCGGGCATTACACTATACAATGTTACCCATGCTACTGTTAGCAATAACAGTTGCACTGGCGATTACATAGGTATCTACCTGTACTCCTCGAGCAACAACGCCATCGAGAACAACAACTGCAGCGGCAACAGCTGTGGCATAATCATGGAATTCTCGAGCAACAACACCGTCGAGAACAACAACTGCAGCAGGAACACCATTGACGGCATGGAGGTGTTAGAATCGAGCAACAACGCCATCGAGAACAACAACTGCAGCGGCAACAGCCAGTGGGGCATCTGCCTGTGCGAGTCGAGCAACAACACTGTCGAGAACAACACCTGCAGCAAAAACTTCGGCGGCATCTTCCTGGTCGTTACGAGCAACAACACCGTCGAGAACAACACCTGCAGCAGCAACAGTTACTACGGCATTGTCTTGGGCACCTCGAGCAACAACACCGTCGAGAACAACACCGTCACCGATGCAGCGAACTATGGCATCTACCTGTTCTACTCGAGCAACAACAACACCGTCGAGAAAAACACCGTCAGCGGGAACGGCGGCGGCATCTTCCTGGAGGCCTCGAACAGCGGTAACGTCATCGAGAACAACACCGTCACCGATGCAGCGAACTACGGCATCTGCCTGTTCTACTCGAGCAGCAACACCATCGCCAACAACACCATCATCGGCGGAGGCATTGGCATTTATCTATACGGTCCGACGACCGCCTATTTGAACGGTAACAAGCTCACGAACTGCTCGATCGTTCTAGAGATCTCCGGCATCAGCGACGTAAACGCATACATCGACGCGATGACCATAACCTCCAGCAACACCATCAATGGTAAACCGGTCTACTTTCTGAAGAACACGAACATGGACAATGCAACGGTACCCTCCGGCGTAGGGGAGGTCATCCTGCTGAACGTCACATACCTAGACGTCAAAGGATTGGACCTGAATTATGGAGGGGTGACCATCGGTTTCTCTTCCAACATCACGGTCGAGAACGATACGATCAACAATGCCTACAATGGCATCTCCATGTTCTCCTCGGACCACTGTACCATCACCAACAACAGCTGCAGCAGAAACAACTACATGGGCATCTATCTATCTTCCTCGAGCAACAACACCGTCGAGAACAACAACTGCAGCAGAAACACCAACTATGGCCTCCGCCTGGACTCCTCGAGCAACAGCAACACCGTCGAGAACAACACCTGCAGCTCGAACGGCCATGGCATCTACTTGTCCTCCTCGAGCAACAACGCCATCACCAACAACAACTGCAGCGTTAACAGCCTCAACGGCATCTCCCTGACCTACTCGAGCAACAGCAACACCGTCGAGAACAACACCTGCAGCTCGAACGGCCATGGCATCTACCTCTGGTCCTCGAGCAGCAACGCCATAACTAACAATGCCATCAATGGCAGTAGCACCTACGGCATCAATCTGACATCAAGCAACTACAACCATCTCTTCTGCAACATCCTCAGGAACAACAATGGCACGACGTCCGTTTACGACGCATCGCATGTGCAAGCGTACGATGACGGTGTCAACTACTGGAACTCCTCATCGTACGGAAACTACTGGGGCGATTGGATGACGCCCGACGCCGATCACAACGGCATCGTCGATGTGCCGTACGCTATCGACGGCGGCAGCAACATGGACAACTTCCCGTTGGCCATATATGCCTCCATTACCTCGCCGGCGAGCGGTACGATAGTTCACACGCCGACGGTACGGATCACTGGCACCGCGACCCCGGGATACACGCTCGAAGTGAACGGCGTCCTCGTGTACGTCAAGAGCGACGGGACGTTCTCGGTGGTGATCGCTCTGGTGGAAGGGACGAACGCCATCACGGCCACGTCGATCTCCCTGATCATGGAGGTGAGCACTAGCGTGAAGGTCACGTACGTCAACGCGGACCCGGCGAGGGACCAGCAGATCAACGACCTAAACAATGCGCTCAACGAAACCAAGGCAGGATCGAACGACACCAAGGCACAGTTGAACGACACCAGTAACGAGCTCAACGAAACCAAGACGCAGTTGAACGACGCTCTGAACGCCACCAACGACCGCATCGACGAGGTGTATGCCAAGCTGAACGATACGATCTCCAGTCTGAACGGTGCGATGGCGCACCTCGACGACGTGAACGCTCTACTCGATCTATCGTACGCTCAGGGCAACGCCACCTGGGACGATCTGAACGGCACCAAAGCGATGGTATCGTCGACGAGAGCATGGCTGCAGGGCGTGAACGATCAGCTCACATTGTGCTATAACGCGCACAATCTGACCGCCGAGCAGGTATCGTCGCTCATCGATCAGATGTCGACGGTGCAGAGCTCCCTAGCTTCGCTGAGAGACTCGCTGAGCTCGACCGACTCGAACCTCAACCTGACCGACGCGCAGGTCGCGGAGCTGCAGCACGACCTCGACGCGGTCATCGCCGACCTGGCAGCGGCGAAGACCTCTCTGACGTCAGCTCAAGCGGACCTCAAAGCGACACAGAGCGATGTCGGCGCGGTCAAGAACGATTCGCTGCCGCTCATGCTCGGCGCGTCGGGCCTGGTCCTGGGTATAGCGGCCCTCGCCCTCGTCGGACTGATGTACGTGAGGAAGCCAAAGACGCCGTGAGCGTCCCAAACCTCTTTCTTCCTTTATTATTGGGAATGGGATCAGGCCGCCTTCGTTCTCATTTGATGTCGCATCATTTCGGCTCTCCCAACAGAAACATACTGAGGATATGGAATGAATTATGCACGCGAGTCGGTTAGCTTTGAGGGGTGTTGCAGGTCGTTTATAATGCGCTTTTTGCTTTGTAATTAATTGGTTCCGACCGGCCCCTACCGATGCTCTTTGATGAGGATATGGTATCCTCCATTTACATGGCGATCAGCAGGTCAAAGGCCATATTGCCTAAACGATCTCCGGGATCCCGTGATGGTGCGGGAACTTCATCAGGACCGCGTGGTTCCTTATCGGGTCCGCCATCTTTTAATCCTATAAATGTCGTCCCTTCACCCATCTCTGGTATGTTTATGGAATACAAGATGGTCATAGTGGTCCGGGGGGACCTCAAGATCTCGGCGGGCAAGATGGCCGCGCAGGTAGCGCACGCCGCCGTGAACTGCGTGTTCGCCGCTAAGAAGAGGACGCCCGACTGGTTCGATCGGTGGTACGCGGAAGGTCAGCGAAAGGTCGTGGTGAAGGTGCCGACCCTGGACGACCTGTACGAGGTCAAGAGCAATGCCGAGGCCCTCAAGTTGGTCACTTCGCTCATCACCGATGCGGGCATGACCGAGATCCCCCCGAACACCGTGACCTGCCTGGGCATCGGCCCGGGGCCGAGCGATGTTCTCGACAAGGTGACCGGGCACCTCAAGCTGGTGTGATCATCAAAAGTCAGATCCGGGTGCTGGGCATCGACGATTCCCCGTTCACCTTCCAGTCCAAGAAGGCCCTGATCGTCGGAGTGGTGGCGCGCCTGCCCATGTACATCGAGGGGATCATGCGCACCGAGATCACCGTTGACGGCAGTGATGCCAACGACGCCATCATCGCCATGCTCGCCCGTTCCCGGTACCGCGAGCAGGTCCGCCTGATCCTGTTCGATGGGGTGACCGTCGGCGGCTTCAACGTCATCGATATCCAGCGGATCCATCGGGAGACGGGGATTCCCTGTGCCACCGTCACCCGGGAGATGCCCGACTTCGATCGCATGGAGGCCGCCCTAAGGGCCCACTTCCCGGATTGGAAGGATCGCCTGGCGGTCATCAAGCGGAACCCGATGTTTAAGGTCGGCCCCCGTCGCCACTCGGTGTTCGCAACCCTCTCCGGCATGGATGCCGAGAACTTCGAGATGATCCTTTCCGAGTGCACTGTTCAGGGACGGCTGCCCGAACCGTTGCGGATTGCTCACCTGATATCAAGCGCCATGGTCCTGGGCGAATCGCACGGCAGGGCCTAGGCTTCCTGATCGAGGGACTGCTTCAGGACCGAGCACAGCTCGGTGCCGATGGGGTCATCGCATTCCATCGTGACCTCGCTGCTGTCGCCGGCCTGCTTGGTGATGGTGATGGAGACCTTGCTCTTGGGCAGGGTGATCGAGGTCCTCTTCCCGACCTGGACGATATTGTAATCCTCCTGGCGGGAAGCGCAGACGGTCCTTATCTCCGAGGTCAGGTCCGCCGGCCCCTGATGGTAGAACCTGATGTCGGTCCGTTCGTTGCGCTCCTTGTACTTGGAATTGTAGGCCATGACCACGATGAGCAGCACGGCGAGCAGGCCGAGAGCCGCGAAAGTGAGGGGCTGCTCCGGGTCCAGGCCCTTGCTGCTGGAGATGACGGCGACCCCGAAGACCGAGGCGGCCGAGATATAGATGGTCCCGATGAGGCCTGTCGCCAGCCTCTGGGGCATGGTGTTCTTGGCCCAGCACCGATAGTGAAGCCGCAGGGTCCGGTAGGCCGGATATATGGTCAGGCCGGTCAGACCCAGTGTCACTACGAACAGCGGTGTGAACAGGCTGTCGTATAGTATGTATGAATATAGCATAACGGCCAGAAGTATCGGTACGATCAATGCTAGAACGTACTCGATGGTCTTCTGGGCCCTGTCCAGCTGGCGAGCTGCATCCCCTTCGTCGCCTATAGTCCCATCCCGGAAGGGCATTCTATTGGCCAGATAAATGGGTTTCGCATAAGTGATGATGCTGTCGAAATCTTAAGGGCCCTAGCGGAGCGCAGGAACGCGTTCCTTCGCTCGGAGCGGAAGGCGATCTTGAGCCCCGAGATATGGGCCGAATATACGATTGGGGAGACACACTCTCTTCCTAGTTCCCATCGGCCCCGGATGCCTTGATAAAGGGCAGCGCCTGTTCTTCGGAGGAGAAAACGCTCCTTCGAAGGCGAGATCTACCGTGCAAGATCATCGATATTGCCCAATCATTCGGTGGTCATCGGATGTCATCGAACCACCTTCGGAAAGGATTATTATGCATTTTCCCATCATGGTGAACGTTACAAATAGTGGTGGAGTCCAGCATCATGGAAGAGTGCAGCAATAAGCAGGTATTGGGGAAGAATGTCAACGAACACCTCTGGGAGGTGTGGGCTTTCGGACCTAGAACCAAGGACGCTGAACTTTTATTGAAGTGGTCAAAGACGTCATTCTTCGCAGGCAGCCCGATCCCCGATCCGAAGCCCATAGATGGTAAGGACTTCATGCTCTATCACCGATGCAGCGATGAGGCTTGGGCAAGGCAGAGATTCGAGCATGCCAAGCAGTACTTCACGGACATCAGGTTGATGGTCGATGACCGGCAGGTCGAGGCCGAACTTCACTCGACCGTCCAACATAGCCCGGATGATGACATGCTTGGAGAGCATGGGAAATTGAGCTTCAAGGGTGGCAGCTGTTAGCACTCATCGGCTCAACCGATCGATATCGGGATATCGCCATTTCCTTAGCCGTCCTTACTCCCTTTGGCTAGCCCTTTGTCGATGAACGGCTTGTGGGCTTACTGTCTCGACATCCTTGGACCCCGCGTGGTGAACATCCGTCCGTTCGCCATAGGCCTGCCCGGGCTTGGACGATAGCGAACATCGCTCAGCAACGGCCCACATCTGGATGGGCGTAGAAATGACCTAAGCGCCCTCCTCAGGTATCTGTCTGCGGGGTGGGTCATTTTCATCCTTTTTGGTCGCGGTCAAAGCCAGATGAGCGACCAACTTTTCATCCTCTTTTAATTTTATATAGTTTACTATATACTATAAAATAGCACGGCCGCCCTGCCTACCTCGGGTCCCCCCGGAATAATAAAATAATAATGCAGTTCATGGGGGCCAGCAGTGAAATAGGCTAACCGAATGGTTTTAATACGGGTGTTCATTAAGAGTTAGCTGAACGGTCTCTGAAAAACCCTTAACTCTTAAATATAACTATCATAATAAGGAGCCCGCTTCTGACAAAGAAGGTGAAACATTTGGCTAGAGGTCTTTACACGGCTAGGAAGCTCAAGAGCGACCGTCAAAAGTTCAGATGGTCCGACAGCACATATAAGCGGAGAATGTTGAAGCTCCGGGAGAAGTCCGACCCCCTAGAGGGCGCGGCTCAGGCCCGTGGCATCGTACTGGAAAAGGTAGGTATCGAGGCCAAGCAACCCAACTCCGGCATCAGAAAGTGCGTCAAGGTCCAACTTATCAAGAATGGCCGCCAGATCACCGCATTCGCGGTCGGCGACGGCGCCATCAACTTCATCGACGAGCACGACGAGGTCCTGGTCGAGGGCATCGGCGGAAGGATGGGAAGGTCATACGGTGATATCCCTGGTGTTCGTTACAAAGTAATTCAGATTAACAATGTGTCTCTGAACGAGCTCGTTAGGGGCCGCAAGGAGAAGCCGGTGAGGTGAACACTGTGGAAGGAGAAATTCAAGTTACTAACGGCGTTTTGCTCTTCGGCAAGTACGAAATGACTGGAATCGGCATGAGAGACGGCGGCCTAGCCAAATACATAGACCTCACCCCCGTCGCCATCCCTCACACGGGTGGAAAGCACGCCAACCGGTCCTTCGGCAAGTCCAAGGTCAGCATCGTCGAGCGCCTGGTCAACAATCTCATGAGGACCGAGGTCTACACTGGAAAGAAGGCCAAGTCCATGGGCGTCGTTAAGGACGCCTTCCAGATCATTGCTACCAAGACCAAGAAGAACCCGGTCCAGGTACTGGTCGAAGCGTTAGAGAACGCTGCCCCCCGTGAGGAGATCACCAGGCTGCAGTTCGGTGGGATATCCGTCCCCAAGGCCGTCGACGTGGGTCCGTCCAGGAGATTGGACATCGCCTTGAGGAACATCGCCAAGGGCACCGTCAATGCCTCTTTCAAGAACAAGAAGCCGGTTGAGGAATGCCTCGCTGATGAGCTGATCCTCGCCTCCAAGGGCGATATGAACTCGTTCTCCGTAGCTAAGAAAGAAGAGCTGGAGCGCGTAGCTTCGTCGGCCCGTTAAACATGATCATGATTAAGGTGAGTTAATATGGGACGTAAGGAAGACAACATAGCGCGGGCCCAAGCGATCTCGAAGAGCCCTGAATTCATCAGGAACATCGGGACTGCGGCCCACATCGACCACGGCAAGACCACTTTGAGCGACAACCTCATCGCTGGCGCCGGCATGATGTCCGAGGACCTCGCCGGAAAGCAGCTCATGCTCGACTTCGACGAGCAGGAGCAGGCCCGTGGTATCACCATCAACGCCGCTAACGCCTCGATGGTGCACAAGTATGGTGGTAAGGAGTATCTTATCAACCTCATCGACACCCCCGGCCACGTCGACTTCGGTGGAGACGTGACCAGGGCAATGAGGGCTCTCGACGGCTGCATCATCCTGGTCTGCGCGGTGGAAGGCATCATGCCTCAGACCGAGACGGTCATCCGGCAGGCCCTGAAGGAGCGTGTGCGCCCTGTTCTGTTCATCAACAAGGTCGACCGGCTCATCAACGAGCTCAAGGTCACCCCCCAGGAGATGCAGCAGAGGTTCACCACCATCATCACCGAGGTCAACCGCCGTATCGCTTCTCAGCTGCCCGAGCCGCTGAACAAGGAATGGCAGGTTCGCCCCGAGAACGGAAGCGTCGCCTTCGGCAGCGCTTTCCACAACTGGGCCGTCAACGTCCCCTTCATGAAGAGGACCGGCATCACCTTCAAGGAAGTATACGAATACTGCAAGAACAACGAGCAGAAGGTTCTGGCCAAGAAGTCCCCGGTGCACGAGGTCCTGCTCAACATGGCTATCGAGCACGTGCCCAACCCCCTTGAAGCTCAGAAGATCCGTATCCCGGTCATCTGGAAGGGCGACAAGGAGTCTGAGATCGGCAAGTCCATGCTGACCTGCAACGCATCTGGCCCGGTCGCTTTGATGGTCACCAAGATCATCGTCGACCCCCATGCCGGCGAGGTCGCCGTGGGCAGGCTGTTCTCCGGAACGGTCACCAGGGGAATGGAGCTTTGGGTGTCAGGCATGCCCAACGTCCAGAAGACCCAGACCATCGCCTTGAGCGTTGGAGCGGACCGTATCCCGATCGACCACATGGAATGTGGAAACATCGTAGCCGTAGCCGGGCTCAAGGACGCCATGGCCGGTTCGACCGTTTCATCCGACAAGGCCATGGAGCCGTTCGAGAAGATCACTCACTACTCTGAGCCGGTCGTCACGGTCGCCATCGAGGCGAAGCACATGAAGGACCTGCCCAAGCTGGTCGAGGTCCTGAGGACCGTGGCCAAGGCGGACCCCTCCATCCAGGTCGATATCAACAACGAGACCGGCGAGCACCTGCTGTCGGGCATGGGCGAGCTGCACCTCGAGATCACCACCTACAGGATCGTCAACGATCACAAGGTCGAGATCAAGTCCTCCCCGCCAATCGTGGTGTACAGGGAGCATGTTAAGGGCAAGAGCCCGGCCTTCGAGGGCAAGTCCCCCAACAAGCACAACCGTTTCTTCGTCGAGGTCTCTCCGCTGGAGCAGCCTATCATCGACGCCATCAAGAGCGGCGAGCTGTCGGTCGAGGGAAAGATCAAGGACGCCAAGGAACTGGCCAAGAAACTCCAGGACCTGGGCATGGACCGCGACGAGGCCAGGGGCGTTGTCATGTTCAAGGACAACAACCTGTTCGTCGATGGCACCAAGGGTATCCAATATCTTAACGAGACCCTCGAACTGTGCAAGCAGGGATTCGAAGAGGCCATGAACCTCGGCCCGCTGGCCCAGGAAAAGGTAATGGGCCTCAAGATCAAGTTGGTCGATGCCAAGCTTCACGAGGACTCTATCCACAGAGGCCCAGCGCAGGTCATCCCCTCGTTCAGGTCCGCTTGCTACGGCGCCATGTGCCTAGGCAACAGGATACTGATGGAGCCTCTGACCAAGATCTTCATCAACTGTCCCGAGGCTGTTATGGGCGACGCACTACGCGAGCTCCAGCAGAGGCGGGCCGTGATCGAGGATATCCGCCAAGAAGGCGAGGCCACCATCATCGCCGCCAAGGCGCCGGTGGCTGAGATGTTCGGGTTTGCATCTGCAATCCGCGGTGCCACCCAGGGACGGGCCCTGTGGTCCACCGAGAACTCCGGATTCGTTCCGGTCCCGACCGAAATTCAGACCAAGGTCGTGGAGCAGATCAGGACCAGGAAGGGACTGAAGCCAGAGCCGTACGACGCTGCGTACTATTCGGGCTGAGGAATGAATAACCGTTAAATACGAAAAACGGTATGGAGTAAAAAGTAGAACCAAAGTATATATAAATGTAGGAGGCAGAAAAATGGCAGAAAAACCACACTTGAATCTGGTCTTTATCGGTCACGTTGACCACGGCAAGTCCACCTCCGTAGGCAGGATGCTTGCCGACACTGGTAACGTAGATGCGTACCTCATCGAGAAGTACAAGAAGCAGGCTGAGGAGAAGGGAAAAGCTACCTTCGAGTTCGCCTGGGTCATGGACTCTCTGAAGGAGGAAAGGGAGAGGGGTGTAACCATCGATGTTGCTCACAAGAGGTTCAACACCGACAAGTACTACTTCACCGTCATTGACGCTCCCGGTCACCGTGACTTTGTCAAGAACATGATCACCGGTACCTCTCAGGCCGACGCCGCCGTTCTGGTCGTGTCCGCCATCGAGGGGCCCCAGGCTCAGACCAAGGAGCACATCTTCCTGGCCAGGACCTTGGGTGTAAAGCAGGTCATCGTCGCTCTGAACAAGATGGACGCTACCAAGCCCGCCTGGTCCGAGCAGAGGTATAACGAGTGCAAGGAAGAGGTCGGCAAGATCCTGAAGTCCATCGGCTTCAAGCTCGACGAGGTCCCCTTCGTTCCGTACTCCGCTTACAAGGGCGACAACGCCACCAAGCCGTCCACCAACATGCCGTGGTACAAGGGCCCGACACTGCTGGACGCTTTGAACAACCTGAAGGAGCCCGCGAAGGCCACCAACCTCCCGCTCAGAGTGCCTATCCAGGATGTCTATACCATCACCGGTATCGGCACTGTCCCGGTCGGCCGCGTTGAGTGCGGTGTCCTGAAGCCGGAAACCAAGATCATGTTCGAGCCCTGCCACGTCGTCGGTGAGGTCAAGAGCGTTGAGATGCACCACGAACAGATGGCTGCCGCCTATCCGGGCGACAACGTCGGTTTCAACGTCCGTGGCATTGCCAAGAACGATGTGAAGAGGGGAGATGTAGCCGGTCCGGTCGACAAGCCGCCAACCGTGGCCAAGACCTTCACCGCTCAGATCATGGTCCTGAACCACCCCTCGGTCATCACCGTCGGATACACCCCGGTGTTCCACATCCACACCGCACAGGTCGCCTGCACCTTCCTGGAGCTCCAGAAGAAGCTGGACCCCGCGACCGGCGCCACCAAGGAGGAGAACCCCCAGTTCTTGAAGACCGGCGATGCCGCCATCGTCAAGATCCAGCCTTCCAGACCCATGGTCATCGAGAAGGCCAAGGAGTTCCCCCAGCTGGGCAGGTTCGCCATCCGTGATATGGGACAGACCGTCGCAGCAGGTATCTGTCTCGATGTCGAGAAGAGGGAGCAGTAAACCACTTCCATCCCAAATTTTTTGGGGACTTACACATGGCACAGAGAGCAAGGATTTCGCTAAGCGGCACTGACCCAAAGAAGGTCGACAGCGTCTGCGGACAGATCAAGTCGATCTCCCAGAGGACCGGCGTCGCCATCCGCGGACCCATCCCCCTGCCCACCAAGAGATTGGTGGTCCCGGTCAGGAAGAGCCCCGACGGAGAGGGCTCGGAGACATGGGACCGGTGGGAGATGCGCATTCACAAGCGTCTGATCGATCTGGACGCTGACGAGCGCGCCCTCCGGCAGCTCATGAGGATCCAGGTCCCTGACGGCGTAAACATCGAGATCGTCCTCAGGTCCTAAGCGGGAAACGACTTATACAAACCATTTCTCGTTAATCCATTTTTCAGCTGTTTTGCCAATACCGTGCATATCCACCTTGGTACGGGTCGATAGGCTTTCTCTGTAACTCCCTCTGGACCATTTTGGACTCGGGAACAATGCTGGCAGTTGGGGATACGACACCCTTTTTAAGTCGGACAAACATCCCACCAGCGAGACGATGAGGAGCGATCAGGTCAAGAAAGGGCTCGACAAGGCACCTAGCAGGAGCCTGCTGCGAGCCACCGGCGTCACCGCCGAGGACATGCCCAAGCCGTTCATCGGCATCGCGAACTCCTGGAACGATGTGATCCCCGGGCACATTCACCTGAATCAGCTCGTGGAAGAGGTCAAGCGGGGCATCACCGAGGCCGGAGGGGTCCCCTTCGTTTTCGGCGTTCCCGGTATCTGTGATGGCATAGCCATGGGACATTCCGGCATGCGGTTCTCCCTTCCATCCAGGGAAACGATCGCCGATTGCGTCGAGCTCATGGACAATGCCCACATGTTCGATGGCTGGGTCGGGGTGACGAACTGCGACAAGATCACCCCCGCCATGCTCATGGCCGCGGGGCGTTTGGACATCCCGGCGCTCATCCTGACCGGCGGCCCCATGGAGGGTGGCCGTATGGGTGGCAAGAATGTGGATCTCCAGAGCGTCTTCGAGGCCCTGGGCGAACATGCGGCCGGCAAGATATCCGCAGATGATGTGCTCAGGGTGGAAGGATGCGCCTGCCCGGGCGAGGGGTCCTGCTCAGGCCTCTTCACCGCCAATACCATGGCCTGTCTCACCGAAGCGATGGGCATGAGCCTGGTGGGCTGCGGCACCTCCCTGGCCGTCGGGCGCAAGAAGAGAGAGATCGCCAGGGCCACCGGCCGCCGCATCGTGGAGCTGGTCAATGAGCAGGTCACCCCGCGGCGGCTCGTGACCAAGGGCTCTTTCGTCAACGCCATCAAGGTGGACATGGCCATCGGCGGGTCCACCAACACGGCATTGCACATCCCGGCCATCGCCCACGAGTTCGGCTTAAAAGTGGACCTTTCGACGTTCGACGAGGTGTCCAGGGAGATCAACCACATCACCTCCATCCGTCCCTCCGGCGCCTATCAGATGGCCGACCTGGAGCGGGCCGGCGGTGTACCGGCCATCCTGAAGCGCCTGAAGGACAAGCTTTCGGACGAGAGCACGGCCTCGGGGAAGACCATCTATGAGATCGCCGACGAGGCCCGAGTGGAAGACCCCGAGGTCATCCGACCAATGGACGATCCGTTCCACCAGCAGGGCGGCATCGCCGTACTGTACGGGAACCTGGCCCCGGAGGGCTCGGTCGTCAAGCAGGCCGCGGTGTCCCCCAAGATGATGAAGTTCACCGGTGTAGCCAGGGTCTTCAATTCCGAGGCCGAGGCCATGGAGGCCATCACCCGCAAGAGCATCGTCAAAGGGGACGTCGTGGTCATCCGCTATGAGGGCCCCCAGGGTGGACCGGGGATGCCGGAGATGCTCTCCCCCACCAGCCTGATCTCGGGAATGGGCCTCTCCGATGACGTCGCCCTCATCACCGATGGACGGTTCTCTGGCGCTACCAGGGGGCCCTGCATCGGCCACGTGTCGCCGGAGGCCTATGTCAAGGGGCCGATCGCCGCGGTGAAGGAAGGGGACCGCATCACCGTCGACATCCCGGCCCGCAAGCTTCAGCTAGAGATCTCGGATGCCGAGATGAGCAAGCGCCTTGCCGAGGTCAAGATCGTGGACCGCCCGGTCTCCGGCATGTTGGCCAAGTACCGGAAGCTGGTAACCAGCGCGGCCCAGGGCGCCGTGGCGAAGTGAGCGTCGGGACGGCCCTCACCGGGCCGTTCCTTTTTATTTTTTATGGCATGAAGCTGAAAATGTTTTATGCTCTCGGCTCCTTAGAATGGCAGAGGTACCCGAATGAGCCCGTTCGGAACATTGAGACCATCGATCAACAGTAAGGACCACATCATCGGCCGGGAGGATGCTCTCATCACCATGGTGTTGTACGGCGACTTCGAGTGCCCCTATAGCGGGAAGGCCTTCTCGACGGTCAAGAAGCTGAGGGAATCGTTGCCCGATGAGTTCCGTTACGTCTACCGCCACTTCCCCATCCTTCCAAAGCATAAGCATGCCCAGCAGGCTGCCGAGGCCTCGGAGGCAGCGGCCACACAGGGCCGATTCTGGGAGTATCATGATGTTCTGTATGATCACCAGACGGAGCTGACCGAGAATGACCTGTTCGGGTACGCCAGAGGCCTGGGGCTCGATACCGATCTGTTCCGGCGGCAGCTGGCAGGTCGTGAGTTCGAAGCGAGGGTGGCCGAGGACCAGCGGGGCGGTCAAGAAAGCGGAGTGTATGGCACGCCAACCTTCTTCATCAACGGGAAAATCTACGAAGGGTACTACGAGTACCGTGAGCTCTATGACGCTTTGATCAAGGAGATCAGGGTCCAGAATTGATACTGGACCCCACGATAACCTATTTATCTGTCGGGGCGTTACGAGTCAGCAAAGGGCCGATAGATCAGCTCGGAAGATCGCCTGATTTGCAATCAGGAGGCCTCGGGTTCAAATCCCGATCGGTCCACTTTTATTTTAATACACATATTATTTTTCATCATTAAAAAACAGAGATATTACTCATATCGATGGCTCAGTGCTAACAGGATAATCGGACAATTCTGACAATTCCCCCGCTACCCATCAATTTGTTGTCGGGATGGTGAAATGAAAAGTCGTGCCCTTGCCGACCTCAGAGTCGAACCAAATATTGCCTCCATGCCGCTCCACGATTCTTTTTACCAAAGCCAGTCCGATGCCGGTTCCTTCGTACTCCTGCTGTGAATGAAGCCGAGAGAACATCTGGAACAGCTTGTTCTGATACTTGGGGTCGATACCTATGCCGTTGTCCCGGACCGAGAACAACCAGAACCCGGACCCCTTAGTCGCTGCAACGTGGACCTGGGGAGCATCTTTGCCACGGAACTTGATTCCGTTCGAGACCAGGTTTTGAAGCAGCTGCACCATTTGTTGTGATGCGGCATTAATGACCGGTAATTCGTCGTGTGAGACATTGGCATTGGACTGTTTTATCGAGGTTGTCAGGTTCTTCTCAGCCTGATCCATGACCCAGTTCATGTCTGTCTGCTGAAAGGCTTCCGCATCCTGGGACACCCGGGAGAATTGTAGTAAGGAATCAATCATCTCAGCCAAGTGCCTACTTCCGCTCATCGCCATCTCGATGTACCTTTCAGCCTTATCGTCCAGCACCTTGCCCTTGTAGCGGTCTCGCAATAGTTCCATGAACGAGCCGATAGTGGTCAGGGGTTGCTTCAGGTCGTGCGAGGCGATATAGGCGAACTGCTGTAGTTCATCGTTAGACCGCTGCAGTTCGGTCCTCAACCGGGTGATCTCGGTTATGTCCAGATAGGCAACTATCCCACCGGTCAAGTAGCCGTCCTTTCCACTTATCGGAGCTGCATATATGAGCAGGGTCCGTTGAGTTCCATCCGCGAAAAAGACGTCCACCTGCTCATCACTTATGGAGGCTCCCCTGAGCAGCCGGGAAATTGCATAATCATCGGGGATGACCTTCTCCTTCGTTCCCAACCGGCATATCTCGCCGTCGATCTCCTTTCCAGGCTGGGGCGGCCGCATCTTCCAGAGAGTTCTTGCGGGGGGATTGGCGATTACCGGGTTGCCAACATTATCGTAGACCAGTATCGGTATGGGGATAGTATCGATTATCCCGCGGAGGTACTGCCTTCCTTCTTCTGCCTGCTTGGCGTAGCTGTAGATCAAGCGCTCATCCTTAATCCTTAAGACCACGAAGTAAGTGGTAATAGCAACAATTACCAGGGAGGCGACCCTGTTGAATATGCTGGCTGATAAATCCCCGGGTGGAGAGATGAAAAAGCCTAGAATGATTGCTGGAACAATTACCAAGGCAAGGGCAATCGTCACTTTTTGATTTCTTAGATACATGCTTATTATCAAGGGTATTAGAAAAAAGAATCCAACCCCGTAGCCCCTGGGGACGAGGACGTCTAATACCACCGCAAAAATAAAAGTCACTAGAATGGCTGTAACGGCAACGAAGTTGCTCCGCTGAGGTGGTAAAGGGATGTCCGGATCTTTCAACTCTTCGTTACTCACCATTAGCTTAATACGTTGTGGGCAGGCCAGTATTACTCTTTTGGAAAGATATTCAATGAGGCATGTCTGCTGCTCCATGTCTAGTTCCAGACGGGGGCAGAAATACCGCTCCACCTAAAGAAAAAGGAATGAAAAACGTTTGGCAATGACCCAGATACATGGAGGACCGTTATTGAATCGAACTTGGCACTACTGAATGGCCATGGGTTCAAATCCCGATCGGTCCACCTTTTATCTGGCTTTCCTCACTTTGTACCATCTGTGGTACAACAGTGTTCTGGTACTGTGCGTACTGCTTCATGGAAGAGGACATATCCTCGAAATCGAGCCCCAGGTAACGGATGGTCGTCCGGGTGTCGGCGTGACCGAAAATGCGGGCTATCGCTTCGATTCTTATCTCTGCACGATACATCATCCTCCCACAGGTCCTGCGCAGGTCGTGGTTGGAGAGTTCTACGCCAACACGCGCGCCTAGACCCTTGAGGAAATCATCGATGCTCGTCTTGTGGTAGGGTTTGAGTTCCCCACCCTGCTCGTAGATAAGGAGTTCCTCAGGCACTTTGACCTTAGGGTTCTTTGAACGAGCTCTCTGGATGGTCGGGTTGCGGACCTCCCGAATATATTCCTCCAGAATCTCTCCAGTATCGGGATGCCAATTTATCGTCCTGAACTTCCCGCCGTTCCGTCCCTTGCCGTGGATCTTCTCAAAAAATTACCATGATGAACTCCAAATTCCATAATGATATACTTTCGATGAGCTAAGAACAATATTTATGGGTCAATAGAATTTCTAAGATTAGGTAATCAATTGACTGACGAGACTGTAGTAATCCATCCAGATGAGGGGGCTGAGGATAATAATGATCTATCACCGATAGGGAGCTCCACTAACCTGAATAATAACCATAATACACAAGAAGATCGAATCATCATGGAACTAGATCAATTGAAAAGCGAACTAAAAGAGATAAAGTTGGCCATGGAAAACTCCAGGGACCGTCAAAAAGGGTACGCCATGATAAGCTGGGGTTTCCCGTTCGCCGCCTTCGCAATGTCACTCTCTGCTTTCCTATACGGCCTTCTGAACAATGGGAAATTTGACCTTTTCACCCCATACACTATCGTTATCGTTCTTTGCATAGGGGTATGCCTCTACCTTTTAGATAGTGGGTTCAAAACAATCAAAAAGTGAGAGGGGCCAGTTATATTCATTTACTGTCTCTTCCCCGACCACCTGGCAGGACTTGGCCAGGTATGCTAATACCTTGCCGACGAGCGGTCTCCTCTAGGCCTCTGTTGGTACTCTTCGCTCACGTTCCTTGGGTACCGCCCGAATCGTGCTCTGTATTCCTCCCTGATGGCAATGCCGATTCTCCAGTTCAGTCGGTAATACTTCTTCTCTCCGACGAACAGTGCGCTGTCCATCGTGTTCTTATTTCTCTTGCTCTCCTCGACCATGGCGACGTTGAGCTTCCTGACATCCGCCCAAGGGACGAGTACGGACTTCCTCCAGTGCCGCTGATGCAATAGGATACCTGCTTCGGTGAGCTCGACCAGTCTTGGTCTGCCCAGATACTCAAACCGCCAGAAGCCGAAGATGAAGGCGATCGATGCTATCACGAGAGCCATCACAATGGCGAACCATTCCAGGCGACCATGTTGCATCCAAAACAACAAGGAGGTAAATGTGACGATTGACACAAATACAATCGCGCCGGACCTCAATTCTGAGTAATTGATTGGGTTCTGGATTACCGTTGAGTTTTCCCCGACCACGATGCTGGATTGCCTGGTATCAAGATAAAACTACTCTTACGATAATAATCAGAAAAAGGATGGAATAGGTTTGGTTATTTGTCATAGCCTCGAACAAGCACTTTGTACCGAGGACGGTACAAATTGGGGGTCAACCAGACGGTTCAGCACTTTAAGAATCAGCAATAAATTCATCTTCTCATATTGTATTCCTTTCCGAGGGGAATGACATGCTGTCTCAGGAGGAGGTTGACAAGTACACTAAGGTCAGCACGCCTACGGTAGTGTCCAAGAAGAGAGCTACAATCCTTGTGTGTTTGCTGACCGCATTATTGGCCAGTCTAACCATTTGGTCCATTAACGGAACATACGCCATAACCAATTATTATAATCCCTACCAACCTGAATTAGGAACCTTTGTTACTATCCACACGGTGGACCCTATTGTCCAAGGGATACTGGCCTTCCTGACGGTGGGATTCTTTTTCATCTCGCTGGCCTCGGTGATTTCGCTCCAGGTGGACAAGCTCAAGATAAAATAAAAATGAAAAGGGTTTGGTTTATTTTTCAAAGCTTCGAACAATAGCTTTGTACCGAGGACGGTACAAAGTAGGGGTGAGCCAGTCGGTTTGGTGGTTCAAAATCCCGATCGGTCCACCTTCATTCAAACTCGAAAATGCCAAGGGACATTTTTCGATTCTGCTTTCTGCCCCCACACCGCTCATTTTGAGGTTACACGAAATAGAAAAATGATGCCCCCCCTCCTAGATGTGATGTCATTGTCAATGTTAAGGCTCTTCAGGTTTTACCGAAGCATGTAAAATGCCGATCCGATGAAAATTTCCATTTATAGGAAATCTCACCGGATGAATATGTTTCAACTACTTCTTGCCTTTCGATCCTTTTTTCTGGTTTGAACTGCTGGCCGGGGTTGTAGTTGCGGATGAGGTTTTCGAACCACTGCGATCTGATCTATTGTTGTTCACGGGCGGATCATTCGCTCCCTTCTTTTTCTTTTTCATGTCGCTCATGGGAATCTGTGAAAACAACAGATCAGGATTAATAGATTGGTACCCGAATAGTCTCCTTTCTCCTAATATGGTGACTGTCGACCGAAGTATGCGCTTCGGCAACCACACCACGAAAACCGCTTAATTTTGCCAAATCCACTTCCGATACATGCCCATCTCACCCATAAGGGGAATCAGAAAGACAGTCCCATGCCCCGCTTGCGGTCATGAGCAAAAGATAGGGTCGCCTTCAAAGAGATCATGGTTTAGGGAAAATGCGAGCGCCGCAGAATGGATATATGGTACGTGCGACAACGATGGGCGCGCTAGGCGATTTTTTACTCTTGATCGATTTGTTCTATTATTTTTTAGGGCTATACATCTTTGAAGAGTTAACATGCCCATAGTGGACCTTGTGTTTCCTTGTGAATAGGTTTCTTCCACAGTCGGGACAAAGATGACTCATCAACTCCACTTCTTTCTTACACACTTCGCAGTATTCTTTCATTTTTCCACGAGATAACAATGGTCGATGACTATAAGGCACTGCCGAAAATGAGTAACACCTTTCCGTCAGTGATAAGCAATCAAAAAGGATGGTGGGATTTACTCCCTTCCTTTTATTTCACCCAGATGGTTCCTTGGAAACCTGGAAATCGATACCTGGAAAGGACCCTCCTTTCTTCAGGCCCTTGCTTCAATTATTGTGGGGCTTTTCCCTAGTTACTTTCCGTAAACTGATGTCTGCAATTATCATCTATGACACGAGCTCTAGCATACTAAGAGCAATTGTTTGGATAAAAATAAAAATAGGAAAAATGGTTGATTATTTTTCATAGCCTCGAACAAGCGCTTTGTACCGAGGACGGTGCAAATTGGGAGTTAGCCAGTCAGTTTGGCGGTTTAAAATCCCGATCGGTCCACTCCTAACTATATCCATCGTGGCCCAGGCGGAAATCATGGTAGAGAATCTTACCATGGGGTTTCATCTTTGTGTCCATAATGTCAGCCAGGGTCGCATGGATTCAAATCGCTCTAGACAACCCGGAGATGAATAACTGATGAAAGAGGACAAAGCACCCGACCCGATGAAGGTCAATACGCCGCTCAAGCACTATCTTGTGAAGAAAGGTCTGTGCTTGTCATGCGGCCGCGAGGAGTGCGATAGTCGTTCGCCCCTGGTCTGCCAATGCACCGCCTATGAGGACCTGGCCATCTAGGACCCTAAGGCGGTGGACTAGGTCGAGGCATAACTACGTGGTCAAGAAGGAAGGCGGGACAACGGCTCGTCACTTTCTAGGGGAGATAGTGCCATTCATTGAGGGAAAGGCCCCCATTAATGGCAAATACTGAGGGGTTTTGATACCTTTCCGGCAAAGATGAAAGCTCAATAAAAGAGGTATGGCTTTTACCCCCCCTCCTCCTTTCTCCATCCAGATGAGTAACTAGAATTGGAAAATCTGAGGAATTAAAAGGCTCTCCTTATTCTACCAATAATTTATCGTTAGGTTGTTGGAACACCATTATGAGGAGCGCTTAATGGGATTCAACCGGCTCGTTGAGCTCGACATCTTGAAGGCGATGGCGATCCTGGCGATTGTGGTCGCCCATGTGCTCGAGATGGTTCCGGCCTTCGCCAGTGTGGGCTGGCTGTTGACGTTGAGCGTTTGGACCGGCGTCACCGGCCTAAGCATATTCTTCTTCACCTCCGGGTACTCCCTGATGCTCAAGAAGCCAACTTTCGACCGCCCTGGCGACGTCCTGATGTTCCTTCGGAAGCGTTTTGTCAGAATATACCCGCTCTATTGGGTAGCGCTGATTGTCGCCACGATCATCATATCTTCCGGGCATTCGGTGAAGAACCTCTTCACGCTGGCTGACTTCACCGCCCTGCAGCAACTGCTCACGATAAGCGGTCTGCAGGCCCTATTCTACCCTAAGCTGGTACCCTACCTTGGTCTTCTCTGGTTCGTCAGCGTCATTGTGATTTTCTACATCTTCTTCCCCGTACTGATCTACTTGGCCGAGAGGGTGAGGTTAGGTTTCACCAGGTCCCTCTTCCTCGTCGCCTTGGTCATCTTCGCACTCCTGGTCGCTATCTCTCTCATCACCGGTGCGGTGGGGCTCAACCAGGTGTATATCTACTACTGGATCTTCATCGCCGGGATTCTCCTCGGAAGGGGAACGAACATGTCGGCGATCAGGGGGGCCACGGTTCTGAAGGTCTGCCTGGCTTCCGGGGTCGCCCTGTCCCTCATGTATGCCTCAGGCGGGGGCATGCTGGGGTCGGTAGGTGAGCTGCTCCCACCCTCCCTGATCCCTATAATCGGGCTCGCCCTAATCGGCGTGATCGGCGTCTCCGTCTCCATCTTCTTCGTCAACATGTTCAAGAGATATGCTACTGGCTTAATCGCCAGGGTGGTCGAAAAAGTCAGTCCGTCAACCTATTCGATCTACCTCTTCCACATCTACTTCCTCATGCTGTTCGGGGTCCTTGGGGCGAGCGTGAGCCCCGAGGCTACGCCGATATTTGTGGTCGCTCTAGGAATCCCCTGTGCGATCATCGTTCCTGTCTACATCCAGGCCTTGGTCGACCGCATAATGAAAATATATGCTAACAAAGAGGCACCGAGGGGCTCAGACCCCCGTTCTTAACCACCTCGATCTATAATCTAACTTAATCGCAATGCTTGAGCCAGTCGGTTGGCGGTTCAATATCCCGTTCGGTCCACTCCTCACAATTTCTATTTATATCAATTTCTTGAGATTAGACCCGGAGCAGATCGGGCAGGACCGTGGTCAGCTTGCTCTGGAATGCGTTCTCAATCGGTTCTTACACATGCCGTCCTTCAAGGATTCGCGTCTCCGGGTCCTCGTAATGCTCCACCTTAATGGTCACATTTGGCTTGATGCCGGCTAGCGCGGGCAGGACATGATTCAAGACTTGCTCGGCAGTCGCACGGAACTTTCTGCCGCGCGCGCTCACCTTAAACCAACCGCTCTTATCTCGGTAATAGTACTCGGTAAATGTCTTGGTGCTGATCAAGATGACATAGTTCTCGTTGGTCAGATTCATATCGCATCCATCACATGGCTTCACATCAAGATTTGTGACGATGTTTCTTGATCGCCCAGTCGTTATCATCTTGTTCATTATCACATCATAAAAAGAAAGAATAAAAAAAAGAAGTTTTTCCGGGAAGCCCATTCTTGACTTGGACGTAGACTTACTATCTGGGCAAGGGTGCGAGTCCCGATTGGTTCACCCTTATTCTAATCTAGGAATTGTAATTGATATGGCAATGAGGAGGTTTGGTTGTTCACTTAAGCTCGACCACCACGAATTCTATGTCATTATCACCGACGTTCGTTATCTCGTGTGATTGGGCTTCCATGAAGATCGCCTTACCCGTTTCCAGATTTATGGCCTCTACTTTTCCAGAAGGATAGCTGAATTGGGCCTTCCCTCCTTTCACTACATACACGACGTGATCAGGATGGGAATGCATCGCTGCCTTATCGCCAACTTTTAAATGGCCATCGATCACGCGCACTCGGTCGTTCTCCATAAGGAGGCCAGCGACATTGCTCGCCACTCTCAAAGGATCTTGTTCCAAATGTTTTTCCTGCGCTGATCTCATCTCTTAATCCTCCATGCTGGTTCCATTCAGAGACCCTACGTCTTTGTGGAACGGCCGGTACTAATACATTTACCATGTTTGTGGCTGCAGGCGCTCATGGCACTCGACGATCTTCTTCGATATGGCCAGGCCGATGCCGTTGTCGGCCACGGAGAATGCCCACTCGGTTCTGCTGCCCTTCGCTGAGATATTGATTCTATAACGCGCAGGGGGTCGTCGGAATTTGATGGCATTGGCGATGAGGTTCTGCAAAGTTACATCATCTGCACCGGGTCGGCTATTACTATGGGCAATGGATCGTTCGTTATGGTGGTTTTCGATTTCCTAAGCACCTTAAGCTCTCTCTACTTTTTTTTCTTTTAACAATGTATCTTTGACCGCCATCAGGTATTCGAATCAGATCTCAGGAGCAATGACCTCGGACCAAGAAATCCTGCTGAAAAAGAGAAAAGGGCGGGGCCCGGAGATAGTAAACTGACCGACCCACTAGGGGAGGCCACCGCGCCTTGGGAATATAGAGAGCTCAGGAGTGCTCCATATTGTCGATGGCCACCGCCGCGGCCAGGATTATTACGTCATCCTCGCCTGGATGGACGTCAACGGTGTAGGTATCCCTCATCCGCACCCAACGCTTGCTCACCTCGGCCACATTGCGTCCGTTCCGCTCGAACGTATACTCGTGGTCCGCGATATTGCCCTTGATCTCTATATCTCCCCCTGGTATGCTGAGGGTGAACTTCTCCCGAACGGGAGTTATCATTGCCTTCTTGATCGTGGCATAGGGCTGACCGTTCCGTTCTATGGTCATCGTGTCCTTGATGGCCGCCTTCCGTTCCTGGATTGCAGCAACCTCCCGCCCCTGCATGTCCTCGAACTTAAGGGTGCTGCGTATCCGAAGAGCTTTCCCATCGATCCGGAAAACCCTTTGACCCGCCCCGTTCTGAATGAAGAAATCATCCCCAATGGAGAACATTTGCTCCCGCATCGTATAGCGCTGCGGGCCCCCCATCGGTGCTGGACCTGCTGGGGCAGTGGGCTGACCGGCTTGTGGGGGAGCGGCAGGCCGCTCCTTCATTGCCTCTCGACGTCTCATCATCTTTACAACTCCAAATCCTCTTTTTTGGTCCCAGCCATTATTACTTAACCTTTCCCCATCGCATTTGTGGCCTCTGGACTCGCATCACAAGATGTAATTGACCTGCCTCAAAACATACAGGGCGATCCTGCGACGGGTCATTTGATCGATTGGTGGAAGCAGAATATCATCGAAACCTTTATTGAAGAAAAGGGAATCATTGCGTCTGCTCGTCCGCTCCACATCATATGGGGGAGGAGAGCGGGGTCCATCCCAATGGACCAAAATTCCAAGGAGGGAAACATATGGGACTATTCGACAGGGTAAAGGGTGCCAAGGACGCAGAGCCGGCCAAGCTGACCAAGGAAGAATCATTCGCCGCGATCGCGCTGGCAACAGTGGCCGCCGATGGCGTCATCACCGAAGAGGAAGCGCAGGGCCTGATCGTCGGGCTGGTGCGCATGAAGCTCTACGCGGGCTACAATGGCAACCAGATGGGGGCCATATTGAACAAGCTCGTCGGTATCATCAGGAAGCAGGGGCTCGATGCATTGGTCACAATGGCGAAGGAGGGGCTTGCCCAGGACATGAGGGAGACCGCGTTCGCCGTGGCCGCCGACCTAGCGCTGGCCGATGGTGAGATCGCGAAGCAGGAGAAGGACATTCTCACCAAGATCCAGGTGGGCCTGGGCATCTCCGAGGACAAAGCGGTCAACATCATCGAGGTCATGTTGATCAAGAACAAGGGCTGATCAAGCCCCCTTCGATCCGAACGGGCGGACCACTGGGTCCGCCCCACTTTTTCACAATCTGCCTTGACGATGGGTTTTCGAACGGCTGAATCGGTAGGGCGCGGGCCAATACCAATGAGAGATGGTAGGGGCCGCGGCGGCCAAGGCGATGCATTGACAATGATCGGAAGAGGTTTTGGTATGCCGCTGACGATCGGACCGGACGGGCTATTCCGCATCCCGTTCTAATGCAACTTCAGCCAATCCCTGGGCACGGCCGAGACGGTTCTCTTCTTCTCCAGATCGTATTTAGCGCCCATCCTCGGAATGATGCTCTGGTAGAGCCAATGGTCCGCGTTGGCGAAGGTGTATAGGGCCTTGTCCTCGGACGCGAGTTTTTCCCTAATATTCTCTGAGCTTTTTGGAAGGGCGATGATATCTGAATCACCATGCAGTAAAAGCACCGGCTTTTCAATTTTAGACGCATGGTGGGGCATCTTATTCGACAGCTTGGTCTGAGCATCAAAAAGATATCCCAGGCCGAATTCCTTTGTGCACAGCTCATCTCCCGTTATGAGCTTGTACTCCTCGCTATCCCTGAATGCCTGCGGCCATTCGTCGATCAGGTTGTACATAGAATGATGATGGTAGGCGGGGGAAAGAACAAGTTTGACCGTGTCCCGGAATGGCAACTTGAACCCTGTTTCCAGCGGAGGTGAAGAAGCGATCACGCCATCGATCTTCTCGGAGTGGGTGGCCGCATACCATAGGGAGTAAGCACTGCCGAGGCTATGGCCGAAAAGGAACACCTTTTTTCCAGGATGGTTCTGACGCACCATGTCCACGAACTCGTTGATGTCCTCGAGGTGCCGATCGAAATTGTGAACATCGCCCCTTGGCAGGTCCCGTTCCTTAGAGTTGCCAAATCCTCTACGATCGAAACCGTATACTTCACTATGGTCATTGGCCAGCTCGGGCCCCATGAACCTGAAAGCTCCTGAATGAACCTCGATACCATGTAGGAAGATCACCGCTCGCTCTATCGATCCCACGGCGGGCCATCTTCTGTAAAATAGGTCAAAGCCATCGGACATTCTGACGCGTTGTTCCATCTCTCCAATAGTTTGAGTTTGCACCTAATGCACCCATTGGGAGTTTTTAGCACCTGGTATATTAGTGTTGGTGACCGAACAGAACATCACTGGTATGCCCATAAGGGATGGAAGGGTTCTGAAAGGACCGAGCTTATCAATGCACTTTTTTACGCGGACCGATCCGTTGTCGAAACCGCGATCATGACCTGGGCCGTGATCCCGGTCCGACCGCGATCAACCTTACGGAGGGTGTGGGTTCAGGGCCGGGCCCTTTCGAGCAGCAGCTTCCTGAGCTCGCTCACCGGCGGAACGATACCGGCGAAGATGATCTCCCCATCTATGGCCATGGCAGGGACCGTCCTCAATCCTCGCTTCTCCATCTCCTTGATGTCCGAGACCTTGAACAGATCCGCATCGATGTCCGCCTCGGAAAGGGCCTGATGCAGGCTGAACTCCAGTCTCTTGCATTTCACGCAATCGGTGCTGAACAGTTCGATCTTCATCCTCATCGATCCCCCTTTGAATGATGGTAGGTCCGCCCGATGTCATAAAGGAAAGGTTCGAACCCCCTATCTATCCGATCCGCCGTCGGCCGGCGGAGGGCTTGGAAAACGGCGAGCTGTATCGAGAAATTTGAAAAAAAGGTAACTTATATTTACTGGCCGGTGACTTGAAATCCCCTTTGTGGTAAGTAATCGACAAATGGTCGCTCTCTCCTCCTTGTTATGCCTTTGCTTGGTCCTGACCCTGGTCCCGAAGACGGTCCAGGCGGCCGATCCGCCCCATACTTTCACGTTCATATCGGAAACGGCGGAGGAAAGCACCTTCGAAGAATGGAACGTGCAATGGGAGCGGTTCGACGATAACGCCGCATCGGGAGAGGACTACTGGTGCAGGACCATGCATCAGACCCATGGATCGGACCGTTCCATTTACTGCGCCCGGAACGGGTTCAACAGTCACTATCTGGCCGCCCTGGTCATGCCCGATGGAGGTACGGCCCAGACCCAGCCCTGGAACGTGAACATCACCGCCCTTCCCGGAACCACCCCTCAGACGGAATGGACCATGCGGTATGACACCGACCAGGATTCGATCATGAGAAAGGCCATCGTCGGGGGGTCCGCCTACGGCACCATCACCATGACCTTCTGGTTCTATTCCTCGACCGGCAGTTCCGATGCCCGCCAACCGGACACGAACGAATCAGTGGGCTATGATTTCCTCAATGCCATCTATTACACCGGAGGAGGTGCCCACCTGGTCAAGCACGTGCTGTGGACCGACACCAGTGCCCAGGCCAAGGCCCGGACGTGGACCCAGGTGAGCGTCAGCGTTCCCAATCGGGCCACCATGGTCGGCTTCGAGTTCGTATCTGGCCATAATGCCCCCAGCGGAGGGGATGCGGAGGGAGCCTTTGGCCTCGATGGGACCAAGGTCGTCAATGGCGGCATGCAGGAAGGGGTCTATCTCGACGATATCTCGGTCGTGGGCAGCGATCCTTCTCCTACCATCCCGGTGATAACCAGCGTTGATGCTCTGGCCCCCCTTGTGGGCAATCGTTCATTCCCGGTCGGCTTCATGGTGAACTCGCCGACGAATCCCATCGCCTACACCAATCTTTTCTACCGTCAGGGCGAGACCGGGGCTTGGTCGAGATACACGACGGGATCGGGACCCGAAGGAGGGTTCAGCACCAGCCCCATCATCTTCACCGCGGCGGCGGATGGCAAATATGAGTTCTTCACCCAGGGGGTTGACGTTAGTGGCAGTGAGGAACCCCGCCACGACGAGGCCGATGCCTCCACCGTGATCGATTCCCTCCCACCATCTACGACCATCGCACTTGACCGGGCCCCACCGGCAACGGGCGCTTACGCCGCAGCGGTATCCTTCACCCTCAGCGCCGACGATCCCGGCTCGGGAGTGGATTCCACGTCCTATCGGGTGGACGACGGTGCCTGGACGCGGTTCAATGGCTCGAGCGTGCTACTGCCCGACGATGGGAACCACCAGGTCTGGGTCTACTCGGTGGACAGGGCCGGCAATGCCGAGGTCGCTCTAAACGAAACGGTCAAGGTCGACCTTCAGGGGCCCATGGTGACCTTCCCGGAACCGGGCCGTACCTATGCCTCGCGCGACATAACGATCCGTTTCGATGCCCGTGACACGGTGACCGGGGTCCAAGCGGTCCAGATCTCTCTTGACGGAGCCCCGTTCCAGCCGATCGATGCCTGGTCCGGATCTATATCTTTGGTCAATTTGAGCGACGGGGTCCACCATCTGATCGTCAAGGCCCAGGACCTATCGGGCAATTGGGCCCAGACCTCGGACACATTCTATGTGGATCCCCGGCCGGCAGGGCCGGACTGGGCTTGGATCATGGGCCTTGGGGCCGCTCTGTTCCTGGGGGGCTTAGGATTCATCTACCTGCGGTCGGGCAAGCGCCGGTGATCGACCGGCAACGACCCAAAGGGCCGATCCGGGAAGGTATCTGAGGACGCTGCCATCCGCTCGAAGACACAGTGATCATACGAGATGTCGACAGGGCGCTACAAAATGCCCTCAGGACGAGGACTTCCCTGACGATCACCTTGATCGAGCGGGAATTGAAGAAATGAGAATAATAAAAGTGGCTGACAGCGCTCCACAGTTCCCGCGGGCTCGCGCACCGCAGTACAATGTGGAACGTTGGCGGGCTTAACTGCCGGGTTCGAATGGGACCGGGTGTATCCCCGCCGCTCTGGCCGTCACACCAAATCCACTGATGACAATCGTATATTTATTCGTTTCTGTACCATCGCCCCGTCCTAGAACAGAGACGCCCGCCCCAGGGCGGTAGAAATGGTATATCGGGGTCGATGGTTCCTTGTTCCCATGACCCGCATGGAGCTCAATCATTACATACGTAACGAATGCAGGAACGACGGCAGCTGGCTGGCCGAGCTGGACAAGGTGAAGGGCCGCCGGACCCGCGTGGGGGTGGTCGACCTGGTCCTGTACCTGCTTGGCCAGAGGCATGCTCGCTCTAGAGCCTGTTGCTAGCGTTCAGAACCGCTTGCTCCAACCCAGGAATCCCACCATGTCCTTGACCGGGTCGGCGGAGGGCCGGGCGTCCAGCTGCTCCTTGTATCGGGCTATGCGCGAATCGAGGATGACGGCCACCCCTCGGTCCGTTTCGGTGCGGATCAGGCGGCCCACGGCCTGCTGGACCTTGCGGACCGCCGGCACCGCCGACGCATACTCCCACCCCCGCCCTGGGCCGTACTTGCGGTCGTAACGTTGCTTGAGCTCGTCCAGGAGCAGCGAGGGCGGGGGGTACGGGAGACCCACCACGATGGCCACGTCCAGCTCCTGGCCCGGGAAGTCCAGCCCCTCAGCGACCTTGCCCCCCATGACCGTGAAGAAGACCGCGTCCCGGCCCTTCTTGAACGCCTGGATGCTGGAGGCGGTCCGGCGGGACGATCCCGACTCCTCCCAATACAGCTGCCGGTCCACCTGTCCCTCGATGCGCGGCCGCATTTGACGGACCATCTCGTAGGAACGGAAGAACACCATGGTGTTGCGGTCGGTGGCCTGGCACAATCTGATGATGTGGTCCTCGATCCTCGATTTCATCGAGGGGTCCTCCCGCATCTCCCGTTGGCCAGCACAGACGTCCTCGGCGTAGAGGACGAGACGGTTCTCCGGCGGGAACGGCGAGGGGAACACCCGCATATCGCGGTCGGCCGGCAGGTCCAGGACATCGGCGTACTGTTTCAGCGGCTGCAGCGTACCGGACATGTGGACCGCTCCCTTGACCTCCCGCAGGAACAGGGTGGTCTCCTGGGGGTCCAGACAACAGGCCTTCAGCCGGCCGCCGTCGTCGGAGGAGATCAGCTTGACGAATCGGGAATCCTCGGCGGAGAACCACTCTTCCAACAGCGAGCCCAGCTTCAGGGTGGGGGAGGTCGGCTCCTTGCCGGCCTCCATCATCTCCTCCACATGCTGCTCCCCCAGGTTGACCATGTTGGCGCACATGGAGCGAAGTTCCTCGTCATCCAGTTCCAGCTCGCCCCTCAGCCGGCCCTCCAGGAACCGCCGCCCCAGCTTCGCTTCGAACGAGCCCCGGGGCACCTGCTCCCGCACCGCTTCCTCGATGATGCTGCGCAGGGTCGAGCACAGCAGACCGTGGTCCACGCCGGTGATCAGGCGGGGGTTGCCCATGTCCGTGGCCTCCGTCTCGGCGGCCTCGACATCATGGACGGTGATGTCGAAGCTCTCCTGGTCCCGGGCAGCATCGATCAGGTTGTGGGCCTCGTCGACCACCAGGACAAAGTCGTCCATGGTGAGCTTCATGCGATCGAACAGCTGGGAGCGGATCTCCTTGGATAGCAGCTGGACGTACGGCACCACGACCACGTCGACAAGGGGCAGGAGGGCTTTGCGCGCTTCATAGGGGCAGGCGCCCTGCTTCTCGCAGTAACGGTCGAACTCCTCGGCCGTGGGCAGCTCTTGCGCGCTATACTGGAGGAAACTGACCTCGCCGATGGCCAGGAAGTCAGCGAAATGGGGGCAGCCGCCCTTCTCCTTGGCCAGGGTGCGCGATTTACGTTCCTCGCACAGCTTGGCCAGGGCATGGGGCGGGATATCCTCGAACTCGGCCAGGGTGCGCATCAGGAGGCAGGACTTCCTCCGGCCCAGCAGCGGCAGCCCGCTGACCTTCTGTCGACGGGATATGGAGCGAAGCTCCTTCATTATCTGGTCACTCTGGGATATGGTCCTGGTGAGATAGAGGACCTTCTTCCGGCGGGCCTTGGCATGCTGAAGGGCCCCCACCAGGGAGCACACCGTCTTCCCCGTCCCGGTGCCCGATTCCATGACCAGGTGCTTCCCCTGGTCCATCGCTTCCTGGACCGCCCTGACGATCTCGATCTGAGAGGCCCTCGGGCGGTAGGGGAACAGGGGCGGGCGGCCTTCCTCTATCTTTTCCTCCGGAACGACCTTCCTCACCGGGGCGACCATGCGGCCTGCCGTTCTCTTTTCCCCTCTTTCGACCCGTCCGCATTGCGGACACCGGTCCGTTTCGGGAATGAGCAAGCAGCCACAACTGCAGAACCTTCCGGCCACGCCCGAAGCATGACTGGACAGCATATAAACATGACCCCCAGGGGGCTGAAAACCGGCTATTTATGGGAACGGCGGCATGCTTATCGTGCGACGGAGGAAATGACGGATGTTCTCCGAAGCGATCCACTGCTCGTCCAGGCGATTGATGATGCTCTCGATCCTCTCGGCCTGGGTCAGGATGCAACGGGACGCTTTGTTGTCCAGCCCCTCGGCCACTCCGATGATCACCGAATTGGGATTCCTAATCTCATCTATGAGGGAGGCGAAGTGCTCGATGTTCAGATTGATCTGTTGATAGGCCTTTATCCTCAGCTCCTCCTCCTTGACCCGGTCGGTGACGTCGTCCAGGGAGACACAAAGCCTCTGGCAAGGTATGCGGAACGCCCTGAGGTCCATGGACACCACCTCTCCGCCCCTATCGAACCTGGCCCCTTTCATGATGAAAGGTTCGCCGCCCTGAACGACGTCCAGCAGGTCCTTCCGGGCCATCTCGTTCAACGGCCATAGGTCGTCCAGCTCCATGCCCGCCATAAGGCCCTGGCCACGGTCGAGCATCTCCTCCCCCTGGGGGTTCCAGGACAACAGGGAAAGCTTTCCCGGCCATTCGTATTGGAACGTGAGCAACCCGGAAGGTATCTCCCGCACCAGGTCGGCGTAGCTCTGCAAGGCGTTCTTGATCGACTCCTGGGCCTTCTTCCGCTCCACCGCATAGAGGATGGACCTCTCGATGGTGTCGGCGGTAGCCTCCCCCTTCACCAGATAGTCCTGCGCGCCCATTCTCGCCGCCTCGACGCCCAGGGTCTCGGCCTTGCTGCCGGTCAGCACGACGATGGGCACCTCCGCGGAGAACTCCAGCGCCCGGGTAAGCGTGTCCAGGCCCCGGGCGTCGGGAAGCCCCAGGTCCAGGAGGATCACGTCCATATATCGGCGGAACACCACGTCCCGAGCCTCCGAGAGCCTGGCGACCACGGTGACCTCAAATTTCTCGCGACCGTCGCAGAGCAATTGCTCGATGAGCGCGGCATCGCCCAGATTATCCTCTACT
>CAYZEV010000017.1:0-47815 GCA_964477865.1 uncultured Methanomassiliicoccaceae archaeon
TCCGAGCTCATCGACCAACTTGAGGTTGGCCTTGATGTCGTCAGGGATGCCGTTGAAGAACAGGTTCTCGTTCACCGAACCATTGGGACCTCCCTCCCCGCTGGCACCGTTATCGGACAAGGTTATGATGATGGTGTTGTCCAGCTGGCCCGACGACTCGAGGTAGTCGATTAGGCGCCCGATCTCCTGGTCCGTGTAGCTCACGAAACCGGCGTAGACCTCGGCCATGCGGACGAACAGCCTCTTCTCCTCCTCCGAGAGCTCGGCCCACGGCCGAACGGTGTCCAGCTCGGGCCAGTCCTGACCTTCTGGTCCCTTCTCGTTTATCAGCGGGTTGATGGGAGTAAGCTCGGTGTCCTTAGGCAGCAGCCCCATCTTCTTCTGCCTCTCCAGGGTCGCTTCGCGGTATTCCTCATAGCCCTCGTCGAACTTCCCCTTGTACTTGTCCGCCCACTCCTTGAAGACATGGTGAGGGGCGTGGGCGCATCCCGGACAGAAGTACATGAAGAACGGCTTATCCGGAGCGATCTGCTTGGAGTCCTGGATCATCATGATGGCCTGGTCCGTGAGGTCCTTGCTGAGATGGTACCCTTCCTCGGGGGTGGCCGGGGGGTCAATCATGTGATTGTCATACACTAGGTCGGGATACCATTGGTTGGTCTCTCCGCCCATGAACCCATAGAACCGTTCGAAGCCCCGGTCGGTGGGCCAGTTCCTCTTCGAGGATGCCTGATTCCCTTCCTCCTCGGGTGTCAGGTGCCATTTGCCGACGGCGTAGGTGTTGTACCCTCGTTCTACCAGTATCTCCGCCAGGTTGGCCGTTTCCTGGGGTATCCGGCCATTGGAGCCCGGGAACCCGGTGGTCGCCTCAGTGATCGCGGCCATGCCCACGGTGGTGTGATTTCGGCCGGTCAAGAGGCAGGCCCGGGTGGGCGAGCACAGCGCCGTGGTATGGAACTGGCTGTATCGGAGCCCGGCATCGGTCAACCGCTTCATGGTAGGGGTCTCGATCACTCCTCCAAATGGTTCCATGGCTCCGAAGCCCACATCATCCCAAACGATGAACAATACGTTGGGCGAACCCTCCGGTGCGCTCTTTTGCTCATAGGGTCCCCAATCGGGGACGGAATCCCGGACATCGATATTGATGACTCCTTTGAACGGTTTGACCATATCCTTTCACCTCGTTCCCTTCGACCTCTGCCAAGAGGCCAGCCAAGAGGTCATGACCGACGTGCAAACCGCGTGGTGAAAATAGATTGGACCCTTATGCAGCGGAAAATGGCCATGGGCATGGAGAAGGAGCGCCCTCGGTGGCCTACTTGTTCTGAGGTGAATCGATGGTAGGCCCGTGGTCGCCCACGGGCTGGGTGTGAGGCGCGGGGACCCTCCGTCCATTAAGGAGGGGACGGAAGGTCCAGAAAAAAGTTCAGCGCCGGGAGACCAGGCGGGCGTAGTTCTTTTCGATCTCATCGAGCATGGCATGGGCGGTGATCCTGCCCTCGCTCTTGGCGATGGCCGCTATGGCCGAGCCGCCCGCGCCCACGCCCTCCTTCACCAGTCCGGTCTCGTAGATCTTCAGGCCGTCATAGCGGGACAGGGAGAAGTTCAGGTTGGCAGCCAGCACCGGCACCTTGCCGATCTTCGATACCAGATACCGGATGTCCGAGGTGGTGTCCTTGGAGATCCACCGGGTCGTCCCGATGGCCACGTTCTCCAGCACCGAGCTGTCCATTCCCTTAACGATGGCAAGTACCGCGGCCATCTGGGTGCCGCCGGCCATCAGGACCGGGATCGACTCGGCCGCTCCGACCACCAGTCCGGCCGCCGCTGCCATCATGGGATCGCCCACCGCTTCGATGGCCGCCATGGGGTCGTTCTTGAACGCTTCCCGGCTCATGCCGCTCGCCTTGAGCCCCTCCTCGACCACTCTGTTCTTCAGGTCGTGGGGGTTGGTGGGGAAGCTGCTGGATATCTTGCCCGCCGCGTCATAGCCCAGGGCCATGAGGACGCCCAGGGCAGTGGTGGTCCCTCCGGCGATGGACTCGCCGACCACCAGGTAGTCGCTCACCTTGGCCAGGTTCCTGCCGGCCAGGACGGCCCGGTCGAAGCATTTCTCGGGGTCCTTGACCGCCCGGCCGGTGCGGATGTCCTCCCCCGGGGTGCCGTCGACCTCGAAGTACGGGACGTGGGGGCGGACCCTCACCCCGCCGTTGACGACGAAGATGGGCATCGAGGCCAGCTTGATCGCCGACATGGTGATCAGCCCGGGGGTCGGAATGCCATCCGGCGTCACCGGCACGCCCTCGATGCACTTGCACTTCCCGTAGAACAGGAGCTCCATGTCCGCGGCCGGGGTATAGTCGGTGAAATCCGGATTGGCCCCTGCGGCGGAGATTCCCGATATCTTGGCCGTCTCGGTGTTCCCGATGACGCACGCATAGGTCGGATCCCTGCCCCAGATCCGCTCCAGGAACTTCCTGGCCAGTTCATCCTCCAAACAGACGATGATATCTTCCGGTACTTTGAACGACATTTTGTTCAGCTCCAGTTCCCATCAGTTGGATAATACATCCAACTGGAAGCATTAGGGCCTATTAATTTATTGCTAGGGTAACGTCCGCTCATAAAATCATGAGAACGGCGATCTGGACAACGTACCATCGCTTTCCACGCCGATGAATGTAGTTGAGAGGTACGGGGTGTAGGGGGGAGATCCAGACCGAAGGATGGGCAATGGGCAGCCCCCGATCGCCGTGGTGATGAACGATGATCGGCCGTCTCTAGGGCCTCGACATGCCGATCGTTGACCCCTCGTCTTATCTTTTCATTTCACCAGGTGATCGAACAACTGGGTCAGGGGACGATAGTTCGTCGCATTCTCGCAGAACCGTACGGTGGGCTTGCTCGGCTCGGTGACCTCGGCCACGGCGAAGGGCACGTTCATGCGGATGTGCTGACCAGTAAGGGATGAGGTCCCATGGTCTATGATGAACGCCACACGATGCCCAATCATCCGGTCCAGGTTCTCCATGAGCAGTTCGTCGACCTCCTTGAGCAGGGCGACCTTCTGGTCCGGCGCCCGGCGGTGGGAGATATCGTCGGTCTCCTCGACATGCATGAACACATTGGATGACTGTAGCAGGCGGAACGATTCCTGGAATCCGCTCCACATATTGTCAACGACCTCGCGGTGGATGTTCAGCAGGCCTCCGACGCCCAACGCCGAGGGGCTCTTGGACACCATGACCATGTTCTTGGCCGGGGCCACCGGACGATTCTTGCCGGCATCGTTGATGGAACCGCCGCCCCACGGGAGGATGGTCATGCCGTTCATCTCTTTGGCCATGCGGTTGATGTAGCGATCGAACTCGCCAAACTGGACGACCTTGTTGAGCACCGGATTGGGCGGGCTCGGGAATCCCTGGATGTGGTCCGTCTCCACGGTCATTACGCCGCGGCCGTCCTCATAGAAGTATAGGCGGGGGTTCAGGTCCCCCAGCACGTCAAGGTTACGGATCATGGAATCCTGCAGCTCGGCATGCATCTCCCTGGAAACGCGGTAAAGCCATTCGATATTGTTATCTCCCATCCGAACGGGGGAGAATCTATAGGCGATCTGGTTCGGCTCCACTGGAACCCCAAGTCCGATGGCCTCCACCAGCCCCCGGGGGACATTAAGGCTCTTGCCGGTCAAGAACTCTAGAAGAAAGAGGTGGGTATACTGCGCGCCGTCGGTCCAACCGAACTCACCGTGGGACGCCACATTATCTATGAACTTCTTCTCGAAGGATTCCAGGGGGGTCATCCCGCCTAATTCCGGGATCTTATCGTCGGCCGCCCCATCCAAGAGAATGATGAGAGTGTTCATTAATTTCCCCCCTCCTTCACTATCGTTTCGACACCAGATATGACGTCTGGCTAATATAGTTTCGGTACCAATTGGATGCTTTCTAGAGCTATGCATTAATCATTTTGAAACCGGAAGGGCCGGAAAAAGGAACAGCCCGAAGATAGCACAACGTAATGTGCTTCGGATGAGGAGGAGGATATACAAGGCGCCCTCGTCGAAGGATGGCACCCGGGAGCTTGTGGAAAGGCTTTGGCCGATAGGAACGGGCAAAGAGCGAGCAGCGGTCGATAGGTGATGTAGGGAATCGCCCCCTATGGTCTGCATAAGTGGTACGGCCATGATGCATCAAGGTGCTCTCAGTTCCGGGAGCGCTTTCTCAGCGAGCCGAAGGACGATCCATCCGTCGAACGGCTTCGCGCGCTTGCATCGAAAGGGATAGTGACCCCGTTGTTCGCCTCCCAGGACGTAGAAAGGAGCAAGGCCGCATTGTTGTTGGATCTACTGACCAAGGAAAACCGAAGGATATGATTTATATTCCCCACAACATACGGAATAAGGACAAGGGATACGGATTGGCGGAAGGAGCGGAGCTGAAGAAAGTCGTCGAGATGTTCGACCCTTTTGGACGACCGGTCACAGACCCTTCCCGGGCCTCCCGGACCATCACCTCCTACTACGATGGAGATGGTAAATTGGTCAAGAGGGAGCTGGGAAAGGCGATGATCATGCGTCCGGATGTGGATAACGAACAAGATGGCGTTTAGCCCCCTGTTCGTCATATACGTATTAGAAGAAAGCACTGGTAAGGGCCGGCGGGGCGGCGTATCCCCTTGTCACGATTCTTAGAAATATCCCGCCCTACCGGCCCCCAGAAATAATACGGTTTGATAATACCAACATATTCCGTGGTTTTTTATAAATTATTCACATTCGAATCATATACGCCCGTTCGTAATCCATTGATTTCGAACTTGATAACCAGGTCCGAAGATAGTTAAAGAATGTTGCCGAAATGACCATTGCGAAAGCACAACAAGGGATGGAGAAAAATGATGAACATAACTTTCGAAGAGTTTCTGGCGCTGGCAAGGAAATACCAGGCCCTGGGTTCCTCGACCCAGAGTCTGCTGGAGGACATCCGCAGGGGCCCGTTCCGGGTCCAGGACGGGGTCCGCCTGAGGCAACTATACGATTTCCTTCTGGACATGCAGTTCGTCCAGGACGAGAGGAGCGAGGTCCACGAGGTCGTGACCGCGGTCGCCAACGTTCTCTCCGAGTACCAGGATGAGGACGAAGAGCGGATCGTGGCCGAGAAGTGGGTCCCCGAGAAGGGCTTCCCCGGCGCCACCCTGTGGCTCCAGAGGGAGGACGAGAAGTGGGCCATCGCCCCATCGCCCAAGGAAGGCGCCTGCATGGGCAAGAGCGTCAAGGACCTGGGCTCGCACAAGTGGTTCGAGAAGCCCCTGCCCCTGCTGGTGGACGGCACCCGGTAAATCCTTAAAACCCTTTCTTAACCTAACTTTTTTCAGAACCCGTCATCCATGCGATAAGGATGTTTTTCATTTCTGATCATGACCTGAGCGGCCATGGGCCCATCGGGTTCTTAGTCAAATTGATGTCATCGCCCGCCCATCTGCCAAGGGGTCCAATATGGCCGATCTCATTAGGAGTTCCGGATGGCTGATGGAACAGGCGGGCGCGATCATAAGATATCGCATCGCCAGCGAGATCCTTCCGGAACCGACGGCCCTCGTATCTATCGACCGTGAACGCATGAAGAACGGGCTTGTCAGACGATGGCTGGGGAGCTTAGGCGCCGACTGCGGCAGGAGCGGACTTCATGGAGCAAAACCTGGAACGTACGAGAACGTCATGGGGAAACTGTACGAGTTCGGGTTCCGGAAGGGCATGCCCGAGCTGGATCGAAGGACCCGGCCGTTCCTGAGCTGGATGGATGACCAACATGATAGGCCGATAAACGGTTACCTTCCGGTATTCCACCGTACGCTGGTCGCATCCTTCCTGGCCATGACCGGCTATGGGGACGAGGAGCCGGTCAGGTGCTGGACCGAGAGGCGCTTGGAAACCCTCTTTGAATTTGCCAAGAGGGGGGACCTGAACGATGTGTACGTGCCCACCGACAGATTTCCTGGCTTTCCAAAGGCCTTCAAGGGTTCTCCCCTACTGAACCCCGAACTATATCCAGATGAGGATCTGAAATTGCCATGGATACACGATCTGAACGCCCTCATGCACACCCGGTCGATCATGGACGACCCGATCCTCCGATCGAAGGTCGAGACCATTATCGGCTTCATCCTCTCACCGGAATACCAGCGCCTTAGGCCCGGCTATGGGGTGGTCCGCCACGGTCACAATTATTACATGATGGGATGGAGCGTTCATCTTCCCGGTTATCCCAAGGTCCCGGTCTCCGGACCGGAGCTCGGGAGGATGCTGCTGTTGCTTTCCCTTCTGAGCAGGTCCAGGAGGGCCCGGGAGCATCCCTGGTTCGAACGGTGCTGGAGCTATTTGGCCAAGTATGAGGATGAAAGCGGCCTGAGGGCCTTTCCCCGAGAGTATCTGCCGGAAAAGCGCAGCGGGGTCTGGGTGCTGGGGATGAGGATGGGGCTGGAGGAGAATCGAAGGCTCTCAAAGAGCATCGTTTGCGAATCGACCTTCCGATCATTGGAGATCAAACACCATATGGCTCAGTGAGAACGATGCGAGGGATCTATGGGTGGGGCATGAGGCGCCAACACCCCGGACCCTGGACCTATTGAACCTTTTTCAGAGCGATGGCGCACTGCCCGCTCGAGATGCCGCCGTCCCCGTTGGGCAGGCGGTCCGGGCAGATGAACTTCAAATCCCGGGCCTCGACCATGTCCTGGACCAGAGATGATATCATGCCATTGTACGAGACGCCGCCGGTGAGCCCCACTGCCTTCAGCCCCCTACTATCGGCCTCCTCGGCGGCGGCTTCCACCAGCGACTCGAGCAGCGCGGCCACGTAGGTGAGGGCCAGGTCCTCCCGGGAGCCGCTCATCTCGCGCAGCTGTTGGAACAATGGCACGGTCTGAACGATGCCGTTCCTCCTCTCGGCGGTCAGCCCGGGCAGGCTCCGGCCGCGTCCCAGGACGGGCTCGAGCTTCATGGCCGGCTCACCATCGTAGGTGCGCTTGCGGCAGACATCGTAGTGGCAGGACAGCGCGTCCAGGATGCGGCCGAAGCTGGTGGTCATCGGGCTGCTGGTCATGAGCTTTCGGAGCACCCCCGCCTCCTTGTCGCTGAAGTATCCGCCCGGCCTTCCGGCCATCTCATCCAGGGCGAACACCAGGCGACGGGGGTCCCGCACGGCCATCTCTCCGCCCAGCAGGGGGATGCCCTGCAGATGGGCGACCCGGTCGAACGAGTCCAGGTCGGCCCTCAGCACCTCGCCGCCCCAGGCCTGACCATCGCTGCCGTACCCGGTGCCGTCCAGGGTCAGGGCGACCATCTCGTCCTGGCCTGACTCGAGCATGAGGGCGGCGGCGTGGGCCCAGTGATGCTGCACCTCGACAAGCATGGCGCCCGAGGCGATGGCCAGCTTCTTCCCCAGTTTCCGGTTGGTGTAGCCCGGGTGTAGGTCGATGCCCACCGCCTGCACTTTTCCCACCCCCAGCAGGGTCCGTAGGTATTCGATGGACGATCCCAGGAACTCGATCACCCGCAGGGAGTCGCCCTCCCCGATGTACTGGGTGGTGAACATGCGGCCGTCCTGGGCCACCGCCCCGCACAGGTTCTCCTGCGCTCCCAGGCCGATGGCCTGACCTTTCAGAGGGATGTCGATCGACGAGGGGATGTGCCCCCGGGAGCGGCGGATGAAGTAGGTATGCTCGCGATAGGTCCGCAGGACCGAGTCATCGCACCGGTTGATGATCTCCCGGTCGTGCATCAGATAGGCCTCGACCTTCAGGTCGAGGGCGTCGGAGTCCCGGAGCACCATCGGCTCCCCCGGCAGGTTGGCCGAGGTCATGACCAGGGCGTCCTCCTTCATGTTCCTGAACAGGAGGTGGTGCATGCCCGAGTACGGCAGGAACATGCCGACGGTGTCCAGGCCCGGGGAGATGATATCATTGACCGGCAGCTCGCTCTTCCGGACCAGCACCACCGGCCGGTGGGAGGAGGCCAGCAACTTCTCCTCGAACGGGGTCGGCAGACCGTAGCGCCGGGCCGCGTCCATGTCCCGGACCATGATGGCGAACGGCTTCTCCTGGCGATGGTACCAGTTCCTCAATCGGGGCAGGGTCGGAAGCGTGGAACAGATGTGCATCCCGCCCCAGCTCTTGGCCACCCCGATAGAACCGCCATGCAGGAGGTCGGCGAACTTGGCGATGGGGTCGGGGCCGTCGACATGATTGCCCCGGGCGTCCAACAGATAATAGGACGGGCCGCAATGGGGACAGGAGATGGTCTGATGGTGGAACCGCCGGTCGGTCGGGTCCGCATATTCGTTCCGGCAATCGGGGTCCATGGGGAAATCCTGCATGGAGGTCTTCTCCCGATCGTAGGGCAGGTCGGCGATGACCGTGAAACGCGCCCCGCAGTTCGTACAGTTCGTGAACGGGTAGAGATATCTCCTATCGGCGGGATCGAACAGCTCCCGGAGACAATCGTCGCATACCGCCACGTCGTTGGGGATGCCCACGCCCTTCTGTCCGGCCGAGGACGGGATGATCCGGAAACCGACCCCGATCTCGTCCTTGCTCTCGGCCAGCTCGACCGAATCGAGCCGCGCCAGCGGCGGCAGCTCGGCCCTGAGGCGGCGGACGAACTCCTCGCCGTCCCGATCGACAACGATCACCACGTTGGAGCCGTTGTTCTGCACCGAGCCGTGCAGCCCCATCGCCGAAGCGATGCGGTGAACGGTGGGGCGGAAACCCACTCCCTGGACGATGCCGTGGACGGTGATCCTCATGGCATCATTCCAACGGCAGCGAGTTATTAGTCTTTTCTCCAACAAGCAATATATTGTTGGTACTAGATGGACCTGCATACGGAGAGAGAGCATGGCTGACAAGAGCGTGGTCAAGGACGGGCTGAGGTACACGGTCGATCACGAGTGGGTCAAGGTCGAAGACGGCAACGCCCGCATGGGCATCACCGATCACGCCCAGAAGGAGCTGACCGAGATCGTGTTCGTGGAACTGCCCAAGGTCGGGAAGAAATGCCAGCGCGGGGACGTTCTTGGGCAGGTGGAGAGCGTCAAGACCGTTGCCTCCGTGTACGCCCCCGTGAGCGGCGAGGTGGTGGAAGCGAACTCCGAGCTGGAGAACCAGACCCAGCTGATCAACGAATCGCCGTACGAGAAGGGATGGTTCGTGGTCATCAGGATGGATGACCCTTCCGCCGCCGACAAGCTCCTGGACGGCCCGGCCTACCGCAAGGTCCTCGGCGAGTAGAGCAAACCTCTCGGTCCTTGTCCAGGACGGTCCCCACGCGATCGCCTCCCAAGGGGACGAGCTTCAGCTTGGCGCCCTTCGACCCTTGGCCGATGATGGTGATGGGCCCCCGGTCCTGATGACCCTCTCGCAGGGCGAGGTCGGTTCCTAGATGCCCGCATCCTTCAAGGTATGGGGGCAGGAGCACTTCTTCCTCGCCTCCGGTATCTTGGGCAGGGTGGCGGAGATGAGCCTGCGGACCTTCTCCACGTTGTCGGCCATGACCCTGAGCACGGTGGCCACGTCCACCGCTTCCTCGGCCCACACATCATAGTCGGTGATGGTGGCCAGGGAGGTGTAGCACATGTCCATCTCTCTTGCCAGCTGGCACTCCGGCACGAGGGTCATCCCGATGATGTCGGCGAATTGCCGGAACATCCTGGACTCGGCCCGGGTGGAGAATCTCGGTCCCTCGATGCAGATGTAGGTGCCGCCGACATGATGCGGTAGCCGTAGCCGCTTCGCCTCCTTGGCGAACAGCGCGTTCAGCTCCGAGCAGAACGGATCGGCCACCGAGATATGGACGGTCTTGGCCCCGTCATAGAAGGTGAGGTCCCGGCGCTTGGTGAAGTCGATGAACTGGTCGACGATCACCAGCTCTCCCGGTTTGTACTCTTCCTTCAATGAGCCGACCGCGCAGGGAGAGATGATCCTCTCCACGCCCAGCTGTTTGAGCGCCCAGATGTTGGCCCGATAGTTCACCTTGTGAGGAGGATAGATATGGCCGCCGCCGTGGCGCGAGAGGAAGGCGACCTCCACCTCGCCGATCTTCCCGACCTGGATGGCATCGGACGGCGCCCCATAGGGTGTGGACATGGTGACCTTTTCCGTGAGGTCGAACATATCAGGATCATATACGCCGGTCCCACCAATGATTCCGATTCGGGGTGCCATGGGGCTTGGATATTTCCCCATTATAAATATAATTGATGTCCTCGTCGACGAACGATGGAAGCGAGGCTTTTTTATTGCGGCCCAATATCCAAGTCCTGAAGAGCATGGCAGCGAAAACAGAGATGAACCCGGTCCGGGGTATCAGGACCTTCCCCGCCTTCCCCGTGGTATTGGCGGTCGTTGGCAAGGAAGAGAAGAACATCATCACCATCGCGTTGGTCCATGTATTCTCGTTCAATCCCCCTCTGGTGGGCATCGGCGTCTCGCCTTCCCGCTACAGCCATGAGCTGCTCCATCGCTCTCCCGATTTCAGCATCAACATCCCGTCCAAGGAGCTGGTCGAGGAGACCATATTCTGCGGCGAGAAGTCCGGCAAGGACTTTGACAAGTTCGAGGAGACCGGACTGACGGCGGTCCCGTCCAAGAAGATCGGCACCCCCATCATCGGTGAATGCCTGGTGAACCTGGAATGCAAGAAGGTCCAGGTGTTCGACACCGGGGACCACACCTGGTTCATCGGCGAGGTGATGTGCGCGCAGACGGTCGAGAACTATGACCGGGAGCGGGCGCTCATCTACTGGGCCGGGGAGTTCCGAACGCTCGGGGAGACCATCCGGGGACGTTGATGCGTTTAACCAAGGACCCGCTGGAGGAATGGGCCCTCCACTGCGATGCGATGGGTGCCCGGATATCGCTGGACAGCAGCGGGGCGCCGGCGCCGTTCAATGAACCGGAGTGGAAGGACGTCCGTTTCAAGGGATCGAACGATGAGGCCGGGGCCGAGGCTCGCCTGAGGGAGGAGCTGCGCCGCGCCTACCGGGTGGATGACGACATGATCGCCCTCCCCCTCGACGCGCAGGAGGCCGATGTCCGGTTCTTCTTGCACCCGCTCAGCGCCCGGGACCGGGTGGCGGTGGAGAACACCACCTGCATGCCCATCCGCAGGCAGGCGCAGCTGATCTGCGACGGGCGCACGCTGGACCGTCCCGCTAGCGCTGGCTTCCGGCCCGACAGGGGTCAACTACGCCGCTTCCTGGGGGCGGGGGCCAGGGCCGTCGCCCTGACCAACCTGCACAACCCCTCGGCATCGGCGCTGCGGACCGACGAGCTCGCCTCGATCATCGAAGAGGCCGGGAAGTACGATGCGCTGGTCCTCTGCGATGAGGTCTACCGCGAGATGGCCTATCAGGAAGTGCCGAAGAGTGCCTACGAGCTCGGGGAGAACGGCGTCTCGGTCTCCAGCGTTACCAAGCTGAACGGCCTGCGGGGACTGCGTCTGGGCTGGCTGATCGGTCCGAAGGAGGTGGCCCAGAATGTCGAGATGGCCCGCATGTATCTGAACTACCGGCTGCCGGTCCATTCCTGCCTCTTCGCAGCGGAGGCGGTCAAACGGCGGGAGTGGTTCAGGGAGCGGGTCCTGGAACGGGCCAGGACGAACCTGCCGATCCTGAAGGGGTGGCTGGAGGGCGAGAAACGCATCGTCTGCCGTCTTCCCGACGGGGGGCTCATGGCATCGCTATGCCTGCCCGAGGGAACGGACGATCTGGAGTTCAGCGAGGTCCTCCTGAAGGAGGGGGCCGCGGTCGGCCCCGGAAGATTGTGGGGCGCGCCGGGAACGATCCGGGCGACCTTCTCCTGCCCGGGTCAGGAGCTGGCCGAGGGGCTCAGGAAGATCTCCGAGGTCCTGGACCAGAACGGATAGCTCGGCGGTCGAACAGGATCGATCGACCATTGACCGGATTCCCAGGCTCCGTGCCGTTTTCCTGTTCTCATTGCTTGGCCCGGTAGTACGTTCCGAGCACCTTGACGAAGGAGGCCTTTCGCACCAGGTCGGTGAGGGAGTCGGCCACGGCCCGGTCGTCCACATGCCCGTCCAGATCGACGAAGAAAACATACTCCCACGGCCGGTCCTTGCGGGGGCGGGATTCCAGCTTGGTCATGTTCACGTCCCTCGACGCGAACGCTCCCAGCGCCGTGTACAGGGCCCCGGGGATGTTGCGGGCGGCGAAGGCGATGGAGGTCTTGTCCCCCTCGGGCAGCAGGGATGCCAGTTTCTGGATGACGAAGAACCGGGTGAAGTTGTCCTGACGGTTCTGGATGCCCTCGAGCAGCACCTTCATGCCGTAGACCGCGGCGGCCCGCTTCGAGGCGATGGCCGCTTCCTCCCTGAGCCCCCGGTCGGCGATCATGCTCACCGAGCCGGCGGTATCGAAGGCGGGGACCTTCTCCCATTGGGGATGCTTGGAAAGGAAGGTGCGGCACTGTCCCAGGGCCTGGGGATGGGAATAGACCCGATGTATATCGTCCAGGTGCGCTTCGGGGCGGACGATCAGGCAGTGGTTCACCGCGACCAGGGCCTCGCCGACCACGTTCAGGTCGTTCTCCAGCAGGAGATCATTGACCTGGGTGACGCTGCCCTCCAGCGAGTTCTCCACCGGCACCATGCCGTGCGAGGCGTTGCCGGAATCCACCGCCCGGAACACCGACTCGAAGTCGGGGCAGGCGATCGCCTCGGTCCCCTCGCCGAAGAACTGGTAGATGGCGTCTTCGCTGAAGGCGCCCCTCACTCCCTGGAAGGCGACCCGGATCATATCAGGCCTCGAAGAACTCCTTGTGGAGGGTCCTGGTGGTCTTCTCCAGGTCCTTGCGCTTGACCGTGAAGGTCAGGGCCACCGTCGACGCGCCGGCGGAGATGAGGCCGATGTTGGTCCCGTTCCTGGCCACGGTGGTGAACACCCGCCCGGCGATGCCCTCCTTCATTCCCAGGCCCTCGCCCACCAGGCACAGGAGCGCCACGTCCTTCACCAGCTCGATGCGGTCGACCACGCCCTTCTTCGCCTCCGCCACTATCTTCTCGGCGTGCCGGAGGTCCCGCTCCTCGATGAGCAGGGAGATGCAGGTCTGGGAGGTGGCCGCCGAATAGACGTTGATCCCCGCGTCCGACAGGAGGACGGAGATCTCGGACATGACCCCCGATTTGGAGCCCAGCCCGGCGCCGTAGACCTTCACCGTGGCCATGTTGGCCATGCAGCTGATGGACTTGACGATCTTATCGCCCTCGACCCCTTTGGGCACGATGGCCGTCCCCTGGTAGGAGGGCTTGAACACGTTCTTCATGCGGATGGTGATCCCCCTGGCCCGGGCCGGCTCCACCGTCCGGGGATGAAGGACCTTCGCTCCGAAGTACGACAGTTCCGCGGCCTCCTCATAGGAAAGGTGGTCGATGGGGACGGCCTCGGGAACGACCTTGGGATCGGCCGACATGAACCCGTCGACGTCCTTCCAGATCTCCAGGGTGTCGGCGTCGATGGCGTGAGCGATGACGCTGGCGCTGTAGTCGGTACCGTTCCGGCCCAGCAGGGTGATGAACCCCTCGTGGGTCTTGCCGAAGAACCCGGTCACCACCGGCATCTCCTGCCGTTTGAACATCTCCTGGATCTTCGGGGCCACGTTGGTGCGGGTCTGTTCCATCTCCACGGTGGCGGAACCGAAGGTCCCGTCGGTGATGACCCCCAGCTCATCGGCGTTCACCGGCACGGCGTTGACGCCCATCTCCTGGAGCATCGCCGACATGACGATGACGCTCATCCGTTCGCCGAACGATTGGACCAGGTCCTTGGTGCGGGGGGTCAGCTCCTCGAGATAGATGATGCCATAGAGGATGCGTTCCAGGCGGACCAGCTGTTCCGATAGCTGGCTGACCGCGGTCTGCTTGACGTCCATGCTGCCGGCGACATCGGCGAGGATCTTGAGGTGACGGTCCCGCAGGTCCCTGATGAACTGCTGGACCTCCTGCTCCTTCCTCACCGTGGACATGAAGTTCAGGAGCGAATCGGTGATGCCCTGTATGGCCGACACCACGATGACCTTCTCCTCGGCATCGGAGGCGATGATCTCCCCGACGCTGATCATGCTCACCCCGTCCTTGAGCGAGGAGCCGCCGAACTTGAGCACTTTCATCCCTGTCGGAGCCTCCGGATGATGTCCTTGGGCATGCGGTGGACGCACAGCTCGGCCTCGTCCTTGGTCAGGCCGGCGCCCATGGCGATCTGCAGGGCCCGCTCCTCGGTGATGAGGTCGTACGGCCCGTGGGCGTCGCTGTTGACGACCATCTTGGCGTCGACCTTGCGGGCCATCCGGATGACGTGCCCGTTGGTCATGGAGTGGGACGGCCGGGAGGTGATCTCCAGTACGACGCCGTTATCGGCGGCGGCCTGGGCGTCCTCCATGGTGATGAAGCCGGGATGGGCCAGGATGTTGACGTCCGGGTTGTTGACGGCGGCGTGATTGGTGCCCTTCTCCACGGGCTCGGAGATCGTTTCGCCGTGAATGACGATGATGTCCGCCCCGGCCTTCTTGGCCATCTTGACCACGGCGTCCAGCTTGCGGGCCGGGATGTGGGTCAGTTCCACGCCCACCAGAAGATCGAGGTCCCATTCCAGGGCCAGCGGCACGTCCCGCTTGGTCTCCTTGATGATCCGGTCGATGTTGCTGGGGTCGGCATGATCGGTGATCGCCAATGCCTCGTGCTTCATGACCGCGGCCCGCCGGGCCAGCTCGATCGGCAGAAGTTCCCCGTCGCTCATCAGCGTGTGCGTGTGAAGGTCTATCCTCATTTTCTAACCCCCCGGTGCCTTTCCGACAGCTTCTTGAACACTTCCTCCATCGGTAGGTCGAGATACTCGAACAGGACCATCTGGTGGTAGATCAGATCGGCGGCCTCCCAGACCTGTCCCTGGTGGTCCTTGCCCTTGCCGGCGATGGCCAGCTCGGCCGCTTCCTCCACCACCTTCTTGAGCACCTTGTCCTCGTTGCTGAGCAGCTGGTTGGTGTAGCTTCCCTCTTGAGGGTGCTCCTTCCGGTCCCTGATGATCCGCTTCAGCTCGGGCAGGATGGCGGCGGTGTTCTCCAGGTCGCCGTGAAGGGCCTCCCCGAAACAGGACGGCCGCTCCAGGTGGCAGGCGTTGCCGGTCTGCCTGACCCGGACCAGTAGCGTATCGGCGTCGCAGTCGGTCTGGATGCTGACGATGTCCTGGAAGTGGCCCGACTCCTCGCCCTTCATCCAAAGCTTCTGGCGGGAGCGGGACCAGAAGTGGGTCTTGCCCGTCTTGAGCATGAGATCGTACGCTTCCTCGTTGGTCCAGGCCATCATCAGCACCTCATTGGTGGCGGCATCCTGCACGATGACTGGCATGAGGCCGTCGGCGTTGAACTTGAACGGCAGGGTCATCGGACCTTCAGCCCCCGGTCCGCCAGATACTTCTTGACATCGCCCACGGTGTAGGTGCCGTAGTGGAAGATGGAGGCGGCCAGGGCCGCCGAGGCATTGGTCCGGTCGAACACCTGGAATATGTGCTCGGGATTGCCGCAGCCGCCCGAGGCGATGACCGGGATGTTGACCGAATCGGCCACCAGCTGGGTCAGGGGTAGGTGATGGCCGGGGGTGGTGCCGTCCGCGTCCATGCTGGTGAGCAGGATCTCCCCGGTCCCCCGGTCCTCCACCTCATAGGCCCAGTCGGCCGCGTCCAGCTCGGTGCGCTGGTGGCCGCCGTGGGTGTACACCTTCCACTTGCGCCCTTCCCGCTTGGCATCGATGGCCACTACCACGCACTGAGTTCCGAAGTCCTCGGCGCAGGCACTGATCAGCATGGGGTCGTGGACGGCGGCGGTGTTCACCGACACCTTGTCGGCGCCGGCATTGAGGGCCAGCCGCATGTCCTCCTTGGAGCGTACTCCGCCGCCCACGGTCAGGGGCACGAACATGCGCTCGGCGGTCCTCTCCACCGCCTCCAGTAAGGTCTTCCTCGCTTCCAGCGAGGCGGTGATGTCAAGGAACACGATCTCGTCGGCCCCCTGTTTCTCGTAGGCCTCGGCGAGCTCGGGCGGATACCCGACCCCGGTGAGGTTCTGGAACTTCACGCCCTTGACGACCTTGCCCTCGGTCACGTCCAGGCATGGTATGATGCGCTTGGTCAGCAACCTAACCTCTCCTGAAATTTACCGCATCCTTGGTGCTCAGCACGTTCTCCCGGGGGACCACCGCCCGGCGCAGCGCCAGGCCCAGGGCCTTGAACGAGGCTTCCACCACATGGTGGTCGTCCAGTCCCCTTTCGATGATGATGTGCAGGGTGATCCCCGAGGACATGGCGAAGGAGCGGAAGAAGTGCGAGTACAGCAGGTCGGGGCAGTCGGCGTCGCAATAGGGCCGGTCGATGATGTCCACCGCCGCGGTCACCAGGGCGTCGTCCATGGGGACCAGGGACGAGGCGATGCGCTCCACCGGTCGGTCTCCCAGCGCCTGACGGAAGGCGGTTCCCAGCGCGATGGCCACGTCCTCCACCAGGTGGTGCTGGTTGTCCCCCTCGGCCTCGAGGGTGAGGTCGAAAGCGGCGTACTTGGTCATGGTCTCCAGCATATGCCGGAGGAATTGGTCGTCAACGGTGACGGAAGCCTTCCCGCCGCCGTCCAGATACAGGTTGAGCGAGATGTTCGTCTCCCTGGTCTTCCGGGTGAGCTTCGCTTCCCTCATAGCCTCTTCCCCCATACTTGTTCAGTACGGATCGTCTCCGTGTAAAGGGCCAGGCCGACGATGGTCGACCCCACCCCGATGTTCTCCAGGGTGACTAGGTCGTTCATGGTGGTGATGCCTCCGGACACGATCACGGGGTGGGGGCACAGGTCCAGGAAGTTCTTCGTTTCCTCGATGTCGATGCCCGCGGCCTTGCCTTCGACGTTGACGTTGGTGTGGAGCACGCTCGCCAGCGGCAGTCCTTCGGTGGCCTGCAGGACATCCCGCAGCTTCTTCTCCGACGATTCCTTCCAACCCCTCATCTGGATCTTCCCGTCCCGGGTGTCCAGGGCCAGGATTATCTTGTTGTAGTTGGACCGGGCCAGGTCGGCGAACCACTCCGGGTCGGTGATGGCCCGGGTGCCGACGACGACCCTCGCCGCTCCCAGGTTAAGCAGGGTCTCGGCCGCTTCGGTCGTTCGTATCCCGCCGCCTACCTGGATGGGCACCTTTACTTTAGACATGATCGAGGTGATGGCCTCGAAGTTGTCGCCCCGCCCCAGGGCGGCATTGAGATCGACCACATGCAGGGCCGGGGCTCCCTTGGCCTCCCAGGCCAAGGCCACCTCGCGAGGATTGGGCAAGGATATCTTTTCCGTTCCCGGCCGGCCGCCAACGAGTTGCACGACCTTGCCGTCCATTATGTCCACTGCTGGAAGTACGATCATAGTTTGGCCTCGATGAATTTTACGAAGTTCTTCAGGAACGCGGCCCCTGAAGCGCTGCTCTTTTCCGGGTGGAATTGCACTCCGATGACATTCTTCTTTCTGAACGCGGAGGGAAACTCCCCGAAGTAATCGGTGGTGGCGATGGTCACGTCCTCCACCGGTTGGCCGTGATAGGAATGGGCGAAGTAGAAGTATGGCGAGGGAACGCCCTCGAACTCGATGCTCTGGGACCGCACCTCGTTCCAGCCCATGTGGGGGATCCGTTCGGCCTTGAGCTGGACCACTGGCCCCTTTATGAACCCCAGGCCCGGACCCTTCCCTTCCGCGCTCCCCTCGAACAGGATCTGTGCGCCGATGCAGATGCCCAGGCAGGGCGTTCCGGCCGCGAGGCGGTCGACGATGATGTCCTTGTACGGGAGCAACTTCTCCATGGCGCTGTCGAACGCGCCGACCCCCGGGAACACGATGACCTCGGCGCTCATGAGGTTGCGCATGTTGGACTCGATGACCGGGTTCGCCCCCGCCAGCTCCAGCGCCTTCCTGATGGAGTGCAGGTTGCCCACGCCGTAGTCGGCGATGGCGACCCGGACCCGGGGGCGCTGGCCGATGCGATAGGAATCGTTCTCCTCCGGGTACTTGACCGAACGCCGGATGTTCACCATTCTTCCAACACCTCCTTCAGCTTGGAAAGGAGGAGGTCGTTGAGGTCGGCCGTGCCGATGGTGGTGCGCACGCAATCCTCCAGCATCCGCAGTTTGCCAAAGTCCCGGATCAGCACGCCCTTGGCGGCCAGACGGGCCACCAGCTCGGCCGAGGGTTTAGCGCTCTTGAACAGGATGAAGTTGCTCTCCGAAGGATAGGTCCGGAAGCCCAGCGCCTCGAGGCCGCTGGACAGGCGGTCCCTTTCCCGGCGCACCTGGTCGATGGCCCGGTCGACGTACTGGGGGTTCTTGAGGGCCGCTATAGCGGCCATCTCGCTGATCCGGTTCAGGGAATAGGGGATCTTGACCCGCTGCATCTGGTCGGCCATCTTGAGGTTCGAGGCCATGTACCCGACCCTCAGGCCCGCCAGCCCATAGGCCTTGGAGAACGTGCGGGTGACGATGAGGTTGTCGAACTCATCTACCCTGGACATGAACGAATCGCTGGCGAACTCCCCATAGGCCTCGTCGACGATGACCGGGCCGTCATGCTCGGTGACGACCCTCTCCACATCCCGGTGGTCGAAGATGTTGGCCGTCGGGTTGTTGGGGGTGCACAGGATGATGATCTTTCCCTGGGCCTTCAGCAGCGCGTCGGGATCGAGCTGGAAGCCCGGTCTCAGGTCCACGGTGACGAAGCTGCCGCAGTTGATCTTCACGAAGAAGCCGTGGAGCACGTACGAAGGGTACGGCGCCACCACCATCTCTCCCGGCTCTAGGAACGTTTTGAAGATGATGTCGAGGTCCTCGTCCGAACCGTTCCCGACCACGAAGTTGTCGGCCTGCAGCCCGTAGCGTTCGGCCAGCGCCTGCCGCAGGCCGTCGGAATAGGGTGTGGGATACTGGTTGAGGTCCAGATCCATGCATCCGGTCAGCACGTCCTTCATCACCGTGTTGGGGCCGAGCACATTGGTGGAGGTGTCCATGCGGACGGCCTTGATCTTCGGATTGTAGTACAGGGGAATGTCCCGGACGGTCTTGCGGACCCAGTTGTCCTTCATGCCATCACCTCTACGGCACCATGCGGTCGATGGGGACGATCAGGATGCCCGTCGCTCCCAGCCGCTTGAGCTTGTTCACCGATTCGTAGATCTTGGACTTGTCCACCACCACGTGGATGGCGACCACGTCCGAGCGACCTACGATGTTCATGACCGTTGGACCGGCGATGCCCGGCAGGAACCGGCGTATCTCGTCCAGGGAGGCGACCGTGACATCGGCCATCAGATAGCGCTTGCCCTCCGCATCGATGACGCTCTTCACCGCCGCGGCCAGCTCCTCCATCTCCTCCTTCTTGGCGCGCATGGCCTCCTTGGAGGTGATCATGACCGCCTGGGACTCGGCGATGATGGCGATCTCCTTCAGGTGGTTGGTCTTGAGGGTGCTCCCGCTGGATACCAGGTCCACGATGAGGTTGGCCACGCCCAGGTGGGGCGTCACCTCGGCCGCGCCGGAGATGGTGGTCACCTCGACCTTCTTGCCGTTCTTCTCGAAGAACTGGTGGGCCATGTTGGGGAACGAGGTCGCCACGATCGATCCGTCCGGGATGTCCGCGACGGTGTCCATCCCTCGACCTTCCGGTACCGCCACCGACAGCCGGCACCGGCCGAACTGCATGTCCAGGAGCTTGTGCACGTCCAGTCCGGATTCGAGGACGAGGTCGTAGCCGGTGATGCCCATGTCCACCGCCCCCTTATGCACGAACCTCACGATGTCCTGGGCTCGGAGGAACATGACCGAGATGTCGCCATTCTTGATGGTGGCATAGAGCTTCCTTTCGCCTCCATCCTCGATCTCTAGGCCAGCCTGTTTGAGGATCTCGAGAGATCGCTCGTTCAGTCGTCCTTTGTTGGGCACGGCCAGCTTGATTGACATCCATTCACCCTGCTAAAGTCGCACAAGGTGATAACCTGTCCCCATAAATAACATATGGCCTTTTATCGGACCGCTCCAGTATATCATTTCAAAGGGCCTCCGCCCCCGGGGTCTTGCTTTCACGGAAATATTATTATTGGGCCAGTGTCATAACCGCACCCCTGGACTGAATTTGAGGATCATACTGGCGACTCCTCCATGGAAGACCACGGAAATGTGGCCACCCCTCGGACTTCTTTATATTGCGGGCAGCGTGAGGAAGGCCCGCGGAGACGAGGTCATCGTCCTGGACGCGTTCTGCCGGAACTATACCAGGGAGCAGCTGGTGGAGCGGGTGGTCAAGGAACGGCCGGACGTCCTCGGCATGAACTGCTCCACCCACACCTTCACCGCTACGATGGACGCGCTGAAGGACGTCCATGAACTTCTGCCCGACATGACCATCGTCCTGGGCGGCTACCATGCCACCTTCGCGCCGAAGGAGATCCTCCAGGCCTATCCGTTCGTCGATTACATAATCAAGGGAGAAGCGGAGAGGGCGTTCCCCAAGCTCCTGGATCACATCGAGAAGGGCAGCGAACCGGTGGACGTGGAAGGCATCACCTTCCGCCGGGCGGGCGGGGGGTGGCATGAGAATCCGTTGTCCCTGATCGAGGACCTCGATTCATTGGACTTCCCGGAACGCGAACTGCTTGGCGACCTGCAATACGGTTACTACTTCCAAGGCATCCCGCTCACCTTCGGGAAGTTCACCACCATCTCCACTTCCCGGGGGTGCCCGTTCACCTGTTCGTACTGCTCGTGCGCCGCATTCTCGGAGCGCCGGTGGAGGTACCGCAGCGCCGAGAACGTGGTCGACGAGCTGGAGATGCTGTACAAGAAGGGCTATCGGGAATGCGTGTTCATCGATGACAACTTCACCCACAAGGTCTCCCGGGTCGAGGAGATCTGCCGGCTCATCAACGAGCGCGGCATAAGGATGAAGTTCTATTGCGAGGGGCGGACCAGCCATGCCCAGCTCCCCTTCCTCAGAACGATGAAGGCCGCCGGGTTCAACGTCATCTACTTTGGCGCCGAATCCGCATCCCCCCAGGTGCTCCAATATTACAATAAGAAGCAGACCCCCGACCGGACGGCCGAGGCGGTGGCCAATGCCAAAAAGGCCGGCATGCTGGTCATCACATCGTACATCATCGGAGCGCCAGTGGAGACAAAGGATGAGATGAGGGCCACCATCAGCTTCGCCGAGTCCATGCGCCCCCATGGGGTGCAGTACAACATCCTGGACTACCTGCCAGGCACCCCTCTATGGGGGGAGATGGAGGCAAAGGGGATCATCACCGAGAGCGACTGGACCACCAACCACCGGGTGTACGAATACTACCCGGAGCACGCCTCCAAGGAGGAGCTGGAGGCCCTGGTGAACGAAGGCTACGGATCGTTCATCGGGTCATGGAAGAGCGGCGAGGGCCTCCTGGAGTTCCTGCGGATCATGATGGTCAATTCGACCGCCCGCAGCGTCATCTTCGGCAACCTGACCAACCCGGCCGCCAGAAAGGCGCTGACCGACGGGTTGAAGGCGTTCTAGATCGGGCATCGGATATCCGGATGGTCTTTTCGTCATGGTCAAATAATCAGCACTTGCATTCTGACCATCGGGCAGAGATGGAAAACGAGACCGTATTGACCAAGCTGGACGAGCTGCGCAGGAACATGGAGGCGTTCAATGATACCTTGGACCGGGTGAGGTATGACGACTTCAAGACCGCCTTCTATGAGCAGATCCAGACCATCTTCGGGCGTCACAGCAAGACGTTGTTCGACTCGAGCATGGAGGCGATGAGCGAGTTCTCCGCATGCATCAATAAAGAGGAGTGCATGGGGAGCTTCGAACGCACGAGAAAGGGGGTGCTGGCGGCGTTCCAGAGAGATGACATGCACAGCGCTCTCATGGTCCTTGAGGACGCCGAGGCTCAGCTGACCTATAATGATTCGATGTGCACGGACAAGCGCTGCTCCCGGTACACGCTGGACACCTTGCACCAGATCAAGGCGCTGTTCTCCATCTCGGACAACCTCAAGTTCCGTAACTACATCCAGCCGGAGACCTCGTTCTCGAGGCTGACCGCCAATGGACGGTTGACGAACCATTGGGCCGTGGAGAAGGAGGAGCCGACCAGCGAGGAAGTGGCCGACCTTGTGGCCATGCTGGCGAACCACTGGAGGCTGGAGATACTGAAGCTTCTGGTGCATCAGGAGCAATGCTTCTCGGATATGAGCAAGGCGCTCGACCTCAAGACCGGGCACCTGCAGTTCCATCTCAGGGTCCTGATGGAAGCGGGATGCATCAAGAACAACCCGCGCCGAAGGATGTACTCGGTCACCCTGAAGGGCAGCACCGCCTTGGATGGCATTCAAGGTCTGGCGAACCGCCTGATATGAATGCCGCAATGGCAAAATATTGATGTCTGGCAGAGAAAGGGCGCAAGCCCCTGTTCGTTCTATTCGTAAGTCGGGGGGGCCGGTCGGAAGGTCCAGGCGAACCCCGCCGCTCCGAGGACCAGCACCACCGCCAGGAACCAGAAACCACCGAGGTACCATAGGGCATTGCCGATTATGAGGGCGGCGAGGATGGGTCCGGCGAACTGCCCGATGTCCATGACCGTGTGCAGGAACCCCATCGAGCTGCCCGAACCGGACCGGGTGCACAGGTCCGAGACCAACGCCTGGGTCGACGAGGTGACCGACGAGAAGCCCAACCCGAACAGGGCCGACAGGACCACTAACAGGACCGGCTCGATGGTCAGGGGGAACAATAATACCGCGACGGCGCAGGCCAGCAGACCGGCGATGATGAACCGGTGCCGCCCATGGCGGTCGGACAGCCTCCCGATCATCGGTTTGGTCAGGATGACCGTGAGCAGCTGGCCCCCTCCGATCAAGGCCCACCAGATCGGCTCCAGTCCCGAGTTCAGCGCGTAATCGATGGAGAATACCTCAAAAGCTCCGTAGGCAAGATACTGGGTCGCCTCCATGGACGAGGCCACCAGGACCTTCCGATCGGTGACGATGGAACGCAGTTGTTCACGGACCGGCGCGTTCTTCGGCCCTTTCCTCCTGGTGTCCGACCCGCCGCGGTAGACGGCCACGATGGCGATCAGTGCCGATACGCCGGCCAGGGCCACCGCCCAGTAGACATCGCGATAATTGAAGTTGGTGAGCACGATGACCGCTCCGCCCAGGAACGGGGCCAGGCTGCGGCCGATGATCGTCGCCGAGGAGTAGACGGACAGCTTGGCGGCCTTAAGGTCCGGGAAATTGTCCACGATGGCCGCGCTGGCCACCGTGCCAAAGATGGCGGTGGCGAACCCGTGATAGAAGCGGACGGCCATGAGCTCGCCCGGATCGGTCACGAACAGGTAGAGGAAGGGGGCGGTGGCGAAGACCACCGCCGCCGAGTACATCACCTTCTGGCGGCCCAGGACATCGGAGATGGAGCCGGCCGGTAGGGAGACCAATATGCCCGGCAAGGTGGACACGGCCGCCACCAGACCTAACAAGGCGGTGTCGGCGCCCAGGCTGCGGGCGAACGGAGCGAGCACCGGGTTCTTGGCCATGGTCGAGCTGAGTATGGCCAGCGCTCCGGCGATGCTCAGCCCGTAGAAGAACCTGTCCCGCTTGTCCATGGTGGAGTCACTACATGAACGTCAAGGGCGTCATAATATGGGCGGGTTAGTTCAAATCACCCGAAGGCCATACCCTCACGCTCTATTTGTGGAGGGAACGAAACATTATGACCGACAAAGATGAGGGAGGCGACATGCTCAAGTGGCACACCCGGTGCTTCAGCTGCCATTTCAAGGTCCGTTGCCGCGACGAAAAGGTGGCGCGGGGTTCGAAGAAGTGCATCAACCTCTTAAAGCACCATAACAAGCACTGATCAACGGACCACGCCGCCCTGCGACCGCTCGGCGTGATCGCCGACCAGGTCCGTGCGGATGATGATGGCGTGAGCATCGTTCAGGCGGGCCAGGGTAATGCTAGTAGGGTGCCCGTAGGTGTTCCCCGCCCCGACCTCGATGACCGCTATCGACGGCGAAACGGCGCTCAGGAAGGAGGCCGAAGAGGAGGATGCCGAGCCATGGTGGCCCACCTTGAGCACGTCCACATCCAGCTCTTCCAGGAACGTCGCGCATAGGGCGTTCTCCACCTCGAAACCGATGTCCCCGGTGAACAGGAACGAGCGGCTCTGGGCGGTCATCCTAAGCACGATGCTGGCATCGTTCGCTTCATCGGACGCGTTGATCGAAAGGACCCGGAAGTCCTCGGTGACGCTCAGGTCCAGGTAATCGCCGGGACGCACGTCGCTGCTGGTGTATATCGGGCAATCCTCGTCCAGGGCCGCATCGATGAACCGTTGGTACGCCGAGGTGTTCTTGGCCAGCCCGGGATGGTACACGCTGCGGACCTCCAGCGCTCGGAGCACATCGTCCGCCCCGCCCAGATGATCGGCGTCGGGATGGGTGACGATGAGCGCGTCGAGGACGGTCACGGACCGATTGCTCAGGTCGGACAGCAGATCATCCGCCGTCCCGGGCGGTCCAGCGTCGATCAGGACGTTCTTCCCGTCGGAGGTCCTGATCAGCTCGGCGTCCCCCTGGCCGACGTCGATGAAGACGACCTCGGCGTTCTCGTCGATGCCCGGCACCCCGGGCGGAAGGACGTGGATGTGGAAGGATACGTTGCCCGATACATGGCCGGGATAACGGACCTCGGCATGCCAGATGCCCTGCTTGAGCGGGCCGTTCTCCGAGATCACGCTGAAATAGTCCCCGTTGCTGGCGGCGCTGTCATTGTTCAGGTCATGGTACGCCAGGTCCACTCCGGGGAACAGGTCGTCCGACAGGAAGATCCCGGTCGGGGATGAGGCCAACGTGCGGTCCACATGGCCCAGCCCGGGAGCGTAGATCCTCACGGTGAGGTCGTTCAGCGAGGGCACGGGATCGAGGACCCCGAGGTAGATGCTGACCGCGCTCTCGTTGACCTTGACCAGCGGAGATGTGCCGTCCGGTCCCTGTTCACCGGGGGTCGGCCCTTTCTTCAGCTTGCCGTAGGCATAGGTGCCGGCCAGCAAGAGCGCACCGACCACTACCAATACCACTAGAACCTTGAACCATCCCCGCAAAACCGATCGCCGTCACCCGCCAGGCGTTCCTTTTTCATCAATCTATCGTTTTATCCCGAGGCCTTCTCGGCCTGAAGGGGACGGTATCCCAAGGAGGTGGCCCGGAACCGGCCTTAGGCATCGATCCTCAAGATGATGTGGTTCGAACATTCGACCAGCTCGCGGTAATTGCGCTCGCTCTCCTGCAACGCCTTCTCCGTCGCCCTCTTCTGGGCCAGCTTGACGATGGCGTTGCGCAGCTCCCGGAACCGGACCTTGGGGTCCCCGCCCTTCTGGAGATAGAAGTCCGCGCCGTTGTTGATCGCCTCGATGGCCACCTCCTCCCACCCCTTGCCGGTGAAGAGGATGAATGGGGTGGTGTCTCCAGCGGCCTTCAGAGCCTTGAGCAGGGCGACCCCATCCATGGCCGGCATCTGGTAATCGGACACGATCACGTCGAAGGCCCGGGATCTTAAGGACGTGAGCGCTTCGACCGCGTTCTCCATGACCGTTACCTCTATGCCTCCGTCCAGCTCCAGGAAGACCTTGGTGATCTCGAGCAGGACCGGCTCATCGTCGATGTAGAGGGCATGTATCGTAGGGGCGCTCAAGCGTTGAAAAAACAGTGTCGATGATTATGAATGCACTTCACTACAGTATCAATTATGATATTTGGAATATAATTACAGCAATATTAACAATGACCATTTTATGTCCCATATCCCTGGCAGGCATTCTTCGATTTGGTCAACTGGCGGAGCGCCCCCGTCATTCCCTCAGTCGAGGTCGAACGGTCCAGTCCGGCGAGTGATTCCAAGTCCTGATGCTAGTATTTGGGGGAGCGGAGGCGATCAAGGGACCGCCGCCCGCACGATCTCGATCGTCCTTCCCTGTCCTGGGTCACTTCTCCGGCGAGTTCCTGACGATCAGGACCGGACAGGTCGCATGGCGGACGACCCGCTCCGCCACGCTGCCGAGCAACAGGTGGGACATACCGGTGCGACCCAGGGAGCCCATGACGATGAGGTCATGGTCCTTGGAGATGTCCACGATCTTATGGGAGGGGGTGCCCGTCTCCACCATGGTGTTAACCTGGACACCCCGCCTCTCGCCTTCCTGCCGCACCTGCTCCACGATGTCCTGCCCTTCCCTCTTCAGTATGGGGAGCAGATTGGGCAGGGACAGGGCATCACCGTACCCGATGAACGCGGATAGGTCGACCACGTTCAGCGCGGTCACCTGGGCTCCCAATAGCTTGGCCAGCTCCAGGCCCCTGGACACTGCCGCTTTCGCGTTCTCGCTGCCATCGGTCGGTATCAATATCCTCTTGATCGATTCGACGTCCCCGAGATGTTGTTCGTTCATGGTGTTCTATGGTGCCATTGGAGCAGGGGTCGCTAATAATCTCTCCCGAAGGGCCGCCGTGCTCAGAGGATTGGTGATGCGAGAGGAGGCGCGGGGCCCGTTCAAGGTCGCGGCAGCTCGATCTTCGCTACCTTGGCCGGGGGCACGTCCATCTTCACCAATCGCGGCAACCGTCCCTTCAGGGCGATCTTCTCTCCCACCACCCCCAGCGCTCCTTCCACGCCGGGGATCGAGCACACATCGGCCAGCGCCCTGCTCATCACCGCGTCATCGCCCGACGTGAGCAGGTTCCCCAGCCGGGTGGCGCAGGCGTCCGCCAACGTCACGTTAGCGGAGATGACCGTCGCCGCGTCCGATGCCCCGAACGATATGGAGGGGCCGATGGTGGCCGAGGAGGTGCAGATGCCGAAGATGTCCTTCCGGGGTTGGCAGGTGAATCCCAGCCCCTTGACCTTGTCGCCGGCGTACAGGCCCACGTTGACCTCGTGGTCGAGCAGCAGGGCGATGTCCCCCCCATTGTCCACAATGGCCTGGACCGCGCCGGCGGACCGCATGTCCTCGACCGCCCTCTCAGCTATCGCCCCCGCCACGCTGGCCATCGGGCCGACCCCCGCCCGTGACGTCGCTTCGCACATCCGATGGATGATGGGCGGCGCATCGTCGGGGGCAGGATAGGGTTCCAGGGTCACCTGGAACAGGGGATCCCGCCGAATGAACGCCTGGATCACCTCGCGGGCACGGAAGATCGAATCCTCTCCCACCGGGACGAACTCCCGATCGGCGATGATGGTGGCCGCCGTCTCCCCGATCTCGAAATGCTTCCGGATCATGCCTGCAGCTTCATGGCCTCGGGGGGGCAGGAGCGTACGCACAGCCCGCAGGCGATGCACTTGTCGAGGTGGAAGATGACCTTCCACTCCTTCCGGTCCATCTCTATGGCGTCGGCCGGGCAGATGGAGACGCACATGCCGCAGTTGGTGCAGCGGGCCTCATCCTTGGTCACGAACTCATTTAGCTCCTTGACCTCGACCCCCTTCGATTGAAGATAGGCCACGCCCTTGGTGATCTGGGCCGGCTTGCCGTCGACCTCGATGAGCAGCACTCCGCCCTTCTCCATGATCTCCGCCCTCAGGATATTGAACTTGAGGTCGAAGTCCTTGACCAGGACGTAGGTGATCGATTCGTTCACCAGTTCCGGGGTGAAGTACAGGTTGAACTTGCGCTTGGCCATCTACAGCACCTCCTCCTTCGAGCAGACGTCCAGCGGTCTCTGCACCCGTTCCGAGGGCATGGGAGCGACCGGCTGGGTCAACAGGAACTCCTTATCCTGTATCATCTTCTTGAGGCGATCGGCGATGACCCTCGCCTTGTAATATGACGACAGCGAGGAGGTGCGGACCTTCTTGCCGAAAAGGTCCACCGTCCCGCTCTTCAGTTGGGCGTAGCTCACCTCCATGATCGGCTTGCGGTTCCTGGATTGGATGGCATAGTCGAGCATGGGGGCGAAGATCTTGTCGTCGGTGATGGTCGAGGTCCTCATGAGGTCCTCGTCCAGTATGGGGATCGGTACGCCGATGCCCACGCCCAACGATAGGCCGTAACCGTGGAAGTTGAGCGCCCGCACGAACTCTTCGCTCATGCCCCGAAGGTCGCCGATGACGGCCAGGGAACGGGCCGAGGACGCCGGCACGTCGTTGTGGTACGGCACGTTGGTCTTGAACTGGGTCCCCTCCCATGCCACGTAGCCGATGCCTCCGCCCAGGAAGATCCTGGTGCCGATGCCGATGGTCCGCAGCTTGGGGTCCTTCAGCAGCGGGGACAGCTGCCCGGCGCTGCAATAGGTGGCGTTGCCGTAATGGGGCAGCAGTTTCCCCATGTAGGTGAACAGGGCCTTCTCCGAGGAGTTCGTCGCCACGCCGTAGTTCTGGTACATGTTGCGGGGGTTGTACATGTACGCCTGGTTCACCGATTTCAGCGAGATGTAGGTGTCGATGTCCTTGCGCGGATAGCAGTCGGTGCCATGGGCGGTGGCCCTCAGATGGATGGCCTCGCCCCGTATCAGCGACTCAATGACATGGGCGCCGCCATAGTCCTGGCCGTCGCCTTCCTTCTGTTCGGTGGCGCCGATATAGGCGTCCACGGCCGCCAGTCCGGTGTAGGCAGGCACGTCGTTCAGCCACACCTTGCTCATGCGGATGGGCGGCTCGGCATGGCCGAAATTGATGAACGCTCCCGAGGAACACATGGCGCCGAAGGTGCCCGTAGTTACTACGTCCACCTCCTTGGTGGCCTTCTCGATACCCTGGCTTTCCACCAGTCGGATGGCCTCCTCCGCGGTCATGATGACCGCGTCGCCCTTCTCGATCTTGGCGTTGATCTCCTCGTAGGTCCTCTTCAATTTCTCACCTTAGAAGTTTCTTGGCAAGCGCTAGCTCAGCGTTCAATACCGATCCCCCCGCGCCACCCCGGATGGTGTTGTGGGAGAGCACGAACATCTTGAAATGATCGTCCTTCTTGCGAACCCGGCCGACCACGGAGCTCATGCCCATGGCCCTGGCCGGCTCGCCGGCGTTCACATCGATCGCCGGCTGGGGGCGGTTCTCCTCCTTCCTGACGATGACCGGCCGCGTGGGCGCGGTGGGCAGCTTGAGCTTCTGCGGTTCGGCCTCGAACGTCTCCAGGACCTTCACCATCTGGTCGACCGAGGCGTCCTTCTCGGTACGCAGCACGATCGATTCCAGGTGACCGTCGATGACCGGCACGCGGGCGCAGCTGGCGTAGACCTCCACCGGGTGGTAGGCGAACCTTCCGCCCTTGATCCGGCCGAGGATCTTGGACAGCTCTTCCTCCATCTTCTCCTCTTCGTTCTTGATGTACGGCACGACATTGCCGAGGATGTCCAGCGAGGGGACCCCCGGATACCCGGCCCCGGAGACCGCCTGGTACGTGGACACGACGACGAACTTCAACCCGAAGGCGTCATCGATCGCTTTCAGAGGCAGGGCGATGCCGGTTGTGGAGCAATTGGCGTTGGTGACGATGTATCCGCCGTCCTTGAAGGTCCCCTGCTTCCTGACCGCGTCCAGGTGGGGCGCGTTGCACTCGGGGATAAGGAGAGGCACATCGGCGTCCATGCGGTGGGGGGCGGCATTGGAGAAGACGGCCACGCCGCTCTTCGCCAACTGGCTCTCGAAGTCCCCGGCGATATCGGTGGGCAGGCCGGAGAACGCCACGCGGCTGCCCTTGGCGATCTTGGCCACGTCGAGCTGCTCTATCCTCATGTCCAGAATCTCTTCCGCGAACTCGTGGTCCCGGATCCTCAGAGTGTCCCCCAGCCTCTTGCCCTCGGACCTTTCCGAGGCATACAGACCGGCCATCTCGAACTGAGGGTGGTCTTCCAGCAGCTGTACGAACCGTTGCCCTATCATCCCCGTGGCGCCAAGTACGGCGACCTTCACCTTTGCCATCTACTTTCCTCCAAAGTATTCCTTGCCTTCGGCCATCATGCGCTCGAAGGCCTCCCGGTCCCCCTTGGCCGCGGCGTCCTTGAGGTCGCTCACGGCCCGCTGCAGGTACGACAGCGCGTCCTGGTTGTGGGGGTTCAGATGCTGTATCTCATAGTAGAGCTGAGCGTTCTCCGAGGCGACGTCCCGGGACGTCTCGACCTGCCGGCGGAAGGTGGTCGAGGCCGCGCTATTCAGGTCGCCATAGCTCTTACCGCTCTGCCGCAACGCCTCAAAGAAGGCGATGTTCACGGCGTGGCTCAGTCCCAGCACATAGGCCATGAGGACATCGTGCTCCTCGACATCCATTTCGATGATGTTCGCCCCATCGAAGAGACCCCTCGCTTGCTCCACCGCGTCGGCCGATCCGCTGTTGCAGACGACCACATTGCGGTCGATGATCGATGCGGTGTCCGGTCCGAACATGGGGTGTATCGAGCACACCTTGTACTCTCGGCCGGCCCCGTCCTCTAGGGTCTCGATCAGCGGCGTCTTGATGGAGGCGATGTCGAACACCAGCCCCTTCGGCTCATAGGACAATACCTGCTTCAGCAATGCGGGCGTCGCCGATATGGGGGTCGCCAATATGATGACCTCAGCATCCCGTACGCCCCGTTCAAGGTCCTTCTCCGACGGGAAATTGGGATTCTCCCCCTGATCGTAGACCCGGATGCGGTGGCCCCGGGAGGCGAAGAAACGGCACAGCCATGTGCCCATGCGGCCGCTGCCGCCGACGATGAGCATGCGCTTGGAGAGCTGCGGGCGGGGGATCTTGCCCTGCTGCTCGATCGACTCGCGGATAAGGAGGACCGCGATCTGGCGGGCCGATTCGGCCGACATGCCGAACTCCCTGGCCCGTTCGACATAACGGCCGATGACCTTCTCTTCCACCGAAGGGGCCCGGAGGGGTAGCGATTCAGAGGCCTTCATCTGTCCCATCTCCACTGCCGCGGCCGTTCGGTTGGCCATCATCCTCAGGATCTCGTAATCGATCTTCTCGATCCTTTTTCTAATGTTGTCGATGTCCTCACGCAATGAAATCACCCCTGAGGCACAGGTCGGCCAGTACCAGCGCGGCGGCCGCCTCCACCACTACTACGGCCCGGGGCACTATGCACGGGTCGTGCCTTCCTTCGACCTTGATGGTGGTGTCCTCCATCCGCTCCAGGTCGATGGTCTTCTGCTCGAGGGATATCGACGCAGTAGGCTTGAAAGCTACCCTGAAGTCCAGAGGCATGCCGTTCGATAGTCCGCCCAGGACGCCGCCGGCGTTGTTGGTCACCGTCTCGATCTCGCCGTCCCTCACCTGGAACGAATCGTTGTGCTCGGAGCCCTTCAGGGACGCGGCCTTGAATCCCGCTCCGAACTCGATCCCCTTGACCCCCGGGATGGCGAACATCATCTTGGCCAGCTCGCCCTCCAGTGAATCGAAGAACGGCTCGCCCACTCCGATGGGAAGGCCCAGGCTCAGGCAGCGGACGATCCCTCCGACGCTGTCCCCTTCCTGCTTCGCTTCCATTATCGCGGTGATCATGTCCAGGGCGATGGCCGGGTCCGCGGCCCGTACCGGATTGTCCCTGGCCTGCCGGCGGACCTCCTTGAACGTCCGTTCCTCGGAGTCCTCGATGCGCCCTAGGGTCTGAGTATAGGCGGCGATCTGGATATTGAGGGACCGGAGGATCTCCTTGGCCACCGCGCCGGCCGCGACGATCGGCGCGGTCATGCGGCCGGAGAACTGGCCTCCTCCCCTGAGATCATGGGACCCGCCGTACTTCCTCATGGCGGTCAGGTCCGCATGCCCGGGGCGCGGGGCGACCTTGAACTGGTCGTACTTCGACGAGTCGGTATCCTTGTTGGCGATGAACAGTACGACGGGCGCTCCGGTGCTGCGGCCGTCCTTGACCCCGGCGAGGATCTCCACCTGGTCCTCCTCGGCCCGGGGCGTTCCCAGCGCTCCCGACGGCCGCCGAAGGTCCAGTTCCCGTTGTATGTCGTCCCGGTCGATCTCGAAGCCGGCCGGCACGCCGTCCAATACGCAACCGATGCCCGGCCCATGGCTGGAGCCGAAGATGGTGAGGCAGAGCCTCCTGCCGATGGTGTTCAACCCGACTCCTCCGCGCCCGCTCCCAGGGTCCTGAGGTCGGCCATGAACTGGGGGTAGGAGATGCGGTAACAGTCGCCATCGGTGATGACGGTGACGCCGTCCGCGACCAGGCCGGCCACCGCGGCGGCCATCAGCATGCGGTGGTCTCCCGAGGGATTGATGGTCCTGGCCTTGAGCTTGGTCGGCCCCTTTATAACGCAACCGTCCTCGCGCTCCTCGATGTCCGCCCCCATGAGCTTGAGGAACGCCACGGTGGCGGCGATGCGGTCGCTCTCCTTGAAACGCAGGTGGGCCCCGTTGGTCAGCCGGGTCTCGCCCTTGGACTGGGACGCCAGGACGGCCAGGATGGGGAACGCGTCCGGCGAATCGCCGACGTCGACGTCCGCGCCGCTCAGCTCTCCCTTCTCGACGGTGACGCTGTTCCCGGACCAGGAGACCCGCGCTCCGAACTTGTCCAGGACGTCGAGCACGATGCGGTCACCCTGCCGGTCCTTCGGATCGAGCCCGCTCACGGTCACCTTACCGGTGAGGGCGGCCGCCACCAGGGGGAACGCCGCCGAGGAGTAGTCGCCCGGAATCGTATAGTCCTTGGGCCGGTACCTTTGGCCGCCCAGGACGCGATAACCGTTCTTGGTCTCGGTGCTGATGGTCCCGAACAGGGCCATCATGTCCCTGGTGATCTCCACATAGGGCTTTGACTTAAGGGGCGTGGTGATGACGATCTCGGTGTCCAGGTCCTTGAGGGCCGAGGAGATCAGCAGCGAGGAGATGAACTGCGAGCTGATGTCCCCCTTGATATGGGCCCACCGTCCCTTGTTAGGCCCCCGGATGATGATCGGAGCATTCCCGTCGCCGCGCTGTGATACGGCCCGAACCCCTAGCTCGGTCAGGGCGTTCAGCAGGGGCTTCATCGGCCTGGCCTGCAGCGACTCGTCGCCGGTCAGGGTCACGTTATAAGGCAACAGCGAGGCGATGCCGGAGAGCAGCCGGATGGTGGTCCCGGAATTGGCGCAGTCTATCGGGCCGGTGGGCGCTTTGAGCTTGCCGCCCCGGACGATGAGGTCCCCGCCCTCCCTTTTCACGATGGCCCCGAACTGCTCCATCCCCTTCAGGGTGGCCAGGGTATCGCCGCTCAGCAGCGGCCCCTTTAGTCGGGAATCTCCGTGGGCCAGGGAAGCGAGCACGATGGCCCGGTGGGTGTAGCTCTTCGAGGGCGGTGCGGTGATGGTCCCCTGGACCGCCGATGGTCTGACCAGTAGTTTCATTCCTTCTTCCCCCCGTTGTACAAGTCGACGATCAGCAGCTCGTAGTCCTTCATGGCCTCGACGAACTCCCGAACCTTGTCTTCGACCACCAGCATGACCGTGGCCGGCCCGCTGCCGGTCAGTCCGGCGGCCAACGCGCCGTTCTGCAGCGCTCTCAACGCGACCTCCTGGTCCAGCCCCAGGGCTGCGGAATAGCAGAGGCCGTTGAGGGTCAGCGCCCGATCATAGTCGGCCAGCAGGGCCTGCTGGAACGCCAGGTCGACGATGCCCCGTACCGCCGCGATCCGTTCCAGGGGCAGGGAGCCCTTGCGGACCTGGAAGTCGGGCACGTGCACCAGGACCTTCAGGTAGGGGGGCATCTGGTCGCGGGCCAGGATCTGTTCGGACCGATTGTCGGTGAGGACCACGCCGCCGAACCAGCAGGCGCAGGCGTCGTCGAAGGCCCCGGTCACCGAGACACCGGCCTCGATGGCGGCCCGGGTGCCCAACCGGATGGCCTGGACCTCGTCCATCTCGGCCCCCAGCGCGTCGAGCGTGGCAAAGATGATGGCATTGGCCGCCGCGCTGCTGCTCTTCAGGCCCCGGGAGACGGGTATGGACGAGCGGGTGGTGACCCGAGCGTGGTAGCGCTGGCCGGGAACCTGCAGTTCCAGGACGGCCCGCACGCAGTTCTCGGCCAACTTGGTGCTCTCCTGAGAAAAGCCTTCGATCGTGACCTCGATACCGTCCCCCTCGGTAAGCTCGACCTCGGCGGTGGTTGACAGATCGATGCCGAAGGCTGCACCCTTGCCGCTGGCGAAGGCGCTCACTATGGTGGCGGCCCCGTGGCTGGTTCCCGTACCCTTCATCATCATCCGTTCCTTGCGCCGGCGGCCATTACCTCGTACGGAGGCCTAAGGCCGGTCCAGGTCTCAAAAGCATCCGTGGCTTGATAGATTAACATTTCCATTCCCGAGAGGGTCTTGGCCCCCCGGGCTTCGGCTTCCGCAAGGAAAGGGGTCTTTTCCGGATTATAGATCAGGTCCACGACCCATTGCCCGGCCCGGAAGACCTGGGGATCGATGGGCAGCTCACCGGGAAAACCTTCCATGCCCAGTGGGGTGCAGTTGATGAGCATATCGAAGTCCATCTTGGGAGCATCGGTGTGGGAGGCCACCCGGGCCGAGAAGACCCTGGCCACCTCCTGGGCCCGGGTGGGCGTCCGGTTAGTTACCCAGATCTGGGCCCCCCTCCGTTCCAGAACGGCGCAGCAGGCCCGGGCCGCCCCGCCCGCCCCGATGACCAGGACGCTCTTGCCCTTGGGGTCCGCTCCCGCCGTCAGCAGGGCCTTCTCCAGGCCGGTGACGTCGGTGTTATGGCCGATCAGCTTCCCCTTCTCGTTGACGATGACGTTCACCGCTCCGACCCGCTTGGCCAGCGGATCGATCTCATCGAGGTGTCTCATCACCTTTTCCTTGTGCGGTATGGTGACGTTGAGCCCCCTGATCTTCAGCTCGCGGACCAGGTCCATGAGATCGCCCAGTTCGTCATCGGTGGCCGGGAACGGGAGATAGCGCCCCGGGACCTTCAGTTCCTTGAAAGCGAGGTCATGGAGCGCCGGGGAGAGGGAGTGGCCGAGCGGGTTTCCGGTCAGTCCGGTGATCATCGGCTGGTCGCCCAGCGCCTTGAGCGTGGCGATGTCCAGCTGCCCGGGGGCCGACTCCTTCCCCGGCTCCAGAGAGGCATAGGTGAACTCGTTGCCAAAGCTCTTACCGAGCACCCTGGTCACCGCGCCCAGTTCCCCCATGCCGATAAGGATATGCCTCTCCCCGGTAGCGGCGAACAGCTTCGCCGCCTGGACCAGCCGGGAAAGATCGGTCACCGTAGATATTTTGACGGCCACCTTGGCCAGGTCCCCCCTTGATGAGGCTGAGACCAGAGCATCGATGAGGGCCGCTAGCGAAGGAGTTCCAGTCAGATCATGATGGGAGCAGATGATGCGCGCGTTCCTAAGCTCTCGGCCCAGGCGGGAGGATAGGGGCGAGGAAAGCTCGATATCGACGAATTCGAAGCCGATACGGTCGGCCCGTCCGAAGAATCGCGCCCGCTCCTCGTCGCTATGGTCCGAAGCGCCGCCCTGGTCCCGGGTCCGCAGCGTCGCAATCCGGGGCACGGTCAGTTTCCTGAACGGAGAGAGGTCCTCGGGCAGCTTCTCCATCCCGTCGAACCTCACCTCGATCAGGTCCGCTCCCAGCTCCTGGGCCCTGACCCCTGCGGCCACGGCCTCCTTCACTCCCCCCTCTACGAGGGAAACGCAGACCTGCATCAGATCTCCATTATCGTCTCATTGATGATGTGACCGAAATGCCTTCCTCCTTCCTCGAGCCGGACCAATACCTTCTGGCCGGTCTTGAGGTCGGATACCGATACTGGACCATCCGGGGTGACCATTCTTATCGTCTCCGCGTTCTGTAGGATGGTACTGTATCTTCTTCCTTTCTCCTCCACCTCGATCAGGAGGAGCGGCCGTCGCTCGATCTTGGAGCGGCCCACCACGACCTTTCTGGTCGCGCCGTCCTTGTCCACGGCCAGCACCTCGTCCCCGCCCCGCACCTCGGACAGGTATTTGGTCCGGCCGGAGGCGGTCATCACGTAAGAGTGCACCGCCCCGGCGTTCACCCGGAAGGGGCGGGAGGCCACGTACTCGGATTCCATGCTCTCCGAGCCGATCAGGAAGAGGCAGGAGGACTGGGAACCGACCAGCATGCCCTCGCCCACCCGGAGCAGGGAGCAGGTGTCCACGCAGACCCGGTCGCCCACGGTGAGGGGCGCTATCCTGGTCACGGTGACCGGCAGGAGGTCGAGCCTCCCCGGCCCCTGACCGTCCAGGCTGGAGAAATGGCGCAGGGCGGACGGGTCCTTCGCCTCTATGACCACGCCGTCGGCGCCCTTCTCCATGGTCTCCAGGAACAGCTTCGCCTCTTCGGGATCGGACGCCGATGCCAGTATCTTGGTCTCCGAGCCCTGGAACTCCGCGATGAGGTTCTCCAGCGGGATCACCTTCCAGTCGCGGGCGGTGATGACGATGTTGTTCACCTTGTCCTTCAGCCCTGACGCCTTCTTGAGGTCAGCGGGACTGGAGATCTTGAGCATCGTGCCGATCTTCTCCTCCCCGGAGTAGAGGTCCGTACCCTTGATGGTGATGGCCTCGAACCTTCCCAGACGCTTCAGTCCCTGGTCCTCTTCACGGAGCACGATGGTCACCAGGCCGGCCTCGAGGGCAGAGGAGACCATCTTCTTACGGTCCTCGTACCCCTCGGGCAGATCGGCCCGGACCCAGATCATCTTGGCGGACATGCTATCACTCGAGCAGCTTCAACGCCTCGTCGACCTCGGCATCATGAAGCACGATCTCGGTCATCGCCTTGGTGATCCCGGTGACGTTGCGGTGCTGGAATATGTTCCTACCGATACTTACTCCCATGCCTCCCGCCTCGATGGAATCCTTGACCATCTGCAACAGGTCCCGGTCGGAGGACATCTTCGGCCCGCCGGCGATGAGCACCGGGATGATGGCGCCCTTAACCACTTCGCGGAACGAATCGATGTCGCCGCTGTAGGAGGTCTTGACGATGTCCGCTCCCAGTTCCATCCCGGCCCGGGCGCACTGCTTGATAAGGTCGACATCGTAGCTGTTCATGTCCTTTCCGCGGGGGTAGATCATGACCAGGAGGGGTATGCCCCACTCGTTGCATTCCCTTGATACCTGCCCGAAGTCATGGAGCATGTACGGCTCCGTCTCCGCGCCGATGTTGACATGGATGGAAACGGCGTCCGCGCCCATCTTGATGGCCTCCTCCACCGTGGTGACCAGCACCTTGGAGTTAGGGTCCGGGGAGAGCGAGGTGGAGGCCGAGAGATGAAGAATGAGCCCGATGTCCCGGCCGAAGGAGCGGTGACCATAAGGGACCACGCCCTTGTGCATGACGACGGCGGTGGCCCCTCCCTGGGACACCTTGTCGATGGTGGTCTTCATGTCCACTAGCCCTTCGATCGGCCCCATGGAGATGCCATGGTCCACGGGCACAATGACGGCCCGGCCGGAGTTGCGGTCTATGATCCGCTCCATGCGGATGCTTTTTCCTGACATTACTTCGCCTCGAGTGCTAGACAATATCTAGCACGTATATACTTTTTTCTTCATTTTTTGGCCCAGATAACTGTCCAGGCAGCTGCGGATATCGTAGGGATACGGAATGGACAATAGAAATTGTTGATGCTGATGGACCTTTCTGCGGTCCGATGCACACTTCGGAAACTCTAATAACGGCGGTGCCGATTCGACGAGCATGTGGTTCTCCCTTTCCAAGTACTTCGGCCGCTACCCTTCTCAAGGCAAGGTGGCCAAACTTCTGCTTACCAACGGGCTTCGGATCAAGGAAGGGAGGGTGTACAGCGGGGACGTGGAGATCGGTGACCTGGCCATCGCCCGGGCGGTCAACGTGGACCGCCGGATCGTCCGCTCGGCGGTGGAGACCATCGAGAAGGAGGAGGAGCTGAGGATGGTGTTCGCGGCCCTGCTCCCCACCACCATGCTGAAGGAGGTCGCTCCGGTCATGGGTTGGAGCTGTATCGAGATCATACCTACCGACGCCCACGTCCCGGGCATCCTGGCCGACGTGACCGGAGTGATCGCCGAGGCGGGCATCAGCGTCCGCCAGGCCCTGGTGGACGACCCCGAGCTGAGCGAGGAGCCGAGGCTCTATGTCATCACTGAGAGCGAGGTCCCCCCCGAGCTCATCCCCCGCATCAAGAACTGTCGTGGCGTGAAGAGCATCCTCATCCACTGAGCGTGGTCGCCTGGTAAAGATGGAGCAGGACCGGCAGTACTTCGGCGTGGCCGTGGCCATCACCGCCATATCGTTCGCTTCCATCTTCATCCGGTGGAGCGACGCCCCGCCGGTGGTCATCGCGGCCTACCGCATGTTGTTCGCCGCCCTCATCCTGCTCCCGTTCGTGTTGATGCGCAAGAACCGGGAAGAGGTCGTCCTCCTGGAACGGAGGCACTGGTGGCTGATCCTGGGCATCGGGATGGTGCTGGCCCTGCACTTCCTGGCCTTCAATGCCGCGCTGAAGGAGACGACCATCACCTCCGCCACCATCCTGGTGACCTGTCACCCCATCGTGGTCGGCGTGCTGGGATACATCTACCTGAAGGAGCGTCCCCGCCACTCCGGGGTGGGTATCGCGGTCGGCCTCATCGGGGTGCTGGTAATCTCCTCGGCCGATCTCTCCGGTGGTGCGATCTACGGCGATCTGCTGGCGCTCGTGGGCATGCTGGCCGCGGCCGTCTATCTGCTCGGCGGCCGGGTGTTGAGGCAGAGCGTCGGGGTGATCACCTACGCCTTCCTTCTCTACAGCACCGCCGCGGCGGTCCTGTTCCTGGTCGCCCTTGGCTCCAACGCCCCGCTGTGGCCCTACCCGGCCGAGGAGTTCGCCATCTTCTTCGCCCTGGCCATAGTGTCCACCATCTTCGGGCACACCATCCTCAACTGGTCGCTCCGGTACCTGCCGGCGGCGTTCGTGAGCGTGTCCATGCTGGGGGAGCCGGTGGGAGCGAGCATCCTGGCTTTCCTGCTGCTCTCGGAGACGCCCTCGCTGGGCGTGGCCATCGGCGGGGCGATGGTGCTCGCGGGCATCCTGCTCACCGCGGGCTCGGAGATGAGACCTGCGCCTAGTACGAGCCCAAGTCCGTGACGTCCAGCGGACCGAGCCGGGCGCGCTTCATGGCCGCCACGGTGGCCCGGGCCCCTTGCACTGTGGTCAGGAACGGTATCTCCAGCTCGACGGCCAGCCGGCGCATCATGTACCCGTCCCGCCTCGTGCCCGAGGCCTCGCTGGGGGTGTTGATGATGAGGTTGATGTCTCCCCTCCGCATCAGGCCCAGAGCGTCCGGGTCCATCTTCTGGGAGATGGTGTAGACGGTGGTCATGGGCAGCCCCTTCTCCCTCAGGAACGTGGAGGTGCCCTTGGTGGCGAAGAGCTTGAAGCCCATCTCCCGGAGCTGGCGGGCCGTCTCCAGGATGTTCGGTTTGTCCTCGTCGCTGACGGTGATGTACACCCCGCCCTTGCTGGGCAGTTTGAGACCGGCGGAGATGAGCGCCTTGTAGCAAGCGGCGTCGAACTCATGGGCGATGCCCATGACCTCCCCGGTGGAGCGCATCTCCGGTCCGAGGATGGAATCGACCCCCGGGAGCTTCAGGAACGGGAACACCGACGCCTTCACCGCCACGTGGTCGTACTTGGCCACGCCGACGCAGCCCAGCTCCTTGAGGGTCCGACCGAGCATCACCTTGGTGGCGATCTTGGCCAGGGGGATGCCTATGGCCTTGGAGACGAAGGGAACGGTCCGGGACGCCCGGGGGTTCGCCTCGATCATGTAGACGTCGGTGCCCTTGACCGCGAGCTGCAGGTTCATCAAACCCTTAATGTGCAGCGCCATGGCGACCCTCTGGGAAATGTCCACGATCTTGGCCATGACCTCGGGAGACAGGGTCTGCGGGGGCATGGACATGGTCGCGTCGCCGGAGTGGACGCCCGCTTCCTCGATGTGCTCGAGGATGCCGCCGATGAAGGTATCGGTGCCGTCGGCCACGACGTCCACATCGACCTCGATGGCGTGGGACAGGTACTTGTCGACCAGGATGGGGTGCGCCTTCGACACCTTCACCGCGGTGGCCACGTAATCCCTCAGCTCTTCCTCGCTGTAGATGATCACCATGGCCCGGCCGCCGATGACATAGGATGGCCGTACCAGCACGGGGTAGCCGATGGTCGTGGCGATGTCCCGGACCTCCTCGAACGAATGGCCGGTGCCGGACCGGGGCTGCAGGACCCCCAGCTCGTCCATGAGCGCCGAGAACAGCTTACGGTTCTCGGCCACGTCCACGTCGATGGGCGATGTGCCCAGGACCTTGGTCTTCTTGCCCTCCAGGGCCTTCAGGACCGGCATGGCCAGGTTGATGGCGGTCTGCCCTCCGAACTGCAGGATGACCCCATCGGCGTCCTCGTTCTCGATGATGTTGAGCACGTCCTCCAGGGTCAGCGGCTCGAAGTACAGGCGGTCGGAGATGTCGTAATCGGTGGACACCGTCTCCGGGTTGTTGTTGATGATGATGGCGTCCACGCCCTCCTCCTGGAGGGCCATCACGCCGTGCACGCAGGCGTAGTCGAACTCGATGCCCTGCCCGATGCGGATCGGTCCGCTCCCCACGATGACGACCTTCTTCTTCGGGGACGGAAGGGCCTCGTTCTCCTTCTCGTAGGTCGAGTAGAAGTAGGGCGTCTCGGCCTTGAACTCCGCGGCGCAGGTGTCGACCATCTTGTAGGTCGGCAGGATTCCCAGGCCCTTGCGCCTCGACCGGACCGATCCGGTGGGAACGCCGGTCAACGAAGAAATGGCGTCATCGGAGAAGCCCATGCGCTTGGCCTTCTTGACCAGGGCGGGGTCGAGGTCCTTGCCCGTCTTGAGCATCGCCTCCATGTCCATGATGTTCTTGACCTTGTGAACGAAGAAGGCGTCCCACTTGGTGACGTCGGCGACCATCTCGATGCTCGCCCCCCGCCTCAACGCCTCGGCGATGGCGAACAGGCGCTGGTCGGTGGCATTGGTCATCTCCTCGAGAAGTTCCTCATCGGTCCAGTTCAGCGGTTCCAGGTATTCCTGCTCGATCTCCAGGGAGCGGATCGCCTTCAGCAGTCCCTCCTCGATGGTACGTCCGATGGCCATCACTTCCCCGGTGCTCTTCATCTGGGTTCCCAGGGTGCGGTCCACCATACGGAACTTATCGAAGGGCCAGCGGGGGATCTTCATGACGATGTAGTCCAGGGAGGGCTCGAACGCGGCGAAGGTCTTGCCAGTGATGCGGTTCGGGATCTCGTCGAGGGTGTAGCCGACGGCGATCTTGGCCGCCACCCGGGCGATGGGATAGCCCGTCGCCTTGGACGCCAGCGCGGACGAGCGGGACACCCGGGGATTCACCTCGATGACCCGGTACTCCTTGGTAACGGGGTCCAGAGCGAACTGGATGTTGCAACCGCCCTCGATGCCGAGGGCCCGGATGGTCTTGATGGTGGCGTTGCGAAGCCGCTGGTGGTCCTCGTCGCTGAGGGTCTGGGTGGGGGCGATGACGATCGATTCGCCGGTATGGATGCCCATGGCGTCGAAGTTCTCCATGTTGCAGATGATGACGCAGTTGTCCTGCCCGTCCCTCATCACCTCGTACTCGAACTCCTTCCAGCCGAGCACGCTCTCCTCGATCAGCACCTGGTGGATGCGCGAGTAGATCAGCCCCCGGCCGGTGATGTTGATCAGCTCTTCCTCGTTGTGGGCGATGCCTCCGCCGGTCCCGCCGAGGGTGTAGGCCGGCCGCACCAGGACGGGATACTTGCCCAGCTCCCGGGCCGCTTCCTTGGCCTCTTCCACGGTGTGGACGGTCTTGCTCTTGGGGATCGGTTCCCCGATCTGGATCATCATTTCCCGGAACAGTTCCCGGTCCTCCGACAGGGCGATGGCCTTGGGCTGGGTCCCCAGCAGCTTGATGCCCAGGCGGTCCAGGGTGCCGTTCTCGGCCAGCTCGGAGCAGATGTTAAGGGCGGTCTGCCCTCCCATGCCGGAAAGGATCCCATCGACCTTCTCCTTCTCGGCGATGCGGGCGACCGTCTCCGCGTTGAGGGGTTCGATGTAGACGATGTCCGCCATCTCCACGTCCGTCTGGATAGTGGCCGGGTTGGAGTTCACCAGCACGGTGGTGTACCCTTCCTCCCGCAACGAGCGGCAGGCCTGAGAACCGGAGAAGTCGAACTCCGCGGCCTGACCGATGATGATCGGTCCGGAGCCTATGACCATGATCTTCTTGAGATCGGTCCGCTTCATTTCCGCGCCTCCAGGACCTTGACATAGTCGTCGAACAGGAAGGTGGTGTCCTTGGGTCCGGCCGAAGCCTCTGGATGATACTGCACGGAGAATATGGGCAGTTCCTTGTGCTTCATCCCGTCCACCGTTCCGTCGTTGACGTTGACATGGTCGACCACGAAGCCGGTGCCGTCCAGGGATAGCGGGTCGACGACATAGCCATGGTTCTGGGAGGTGATGTACACCCGGCCGTTGTGCTTCACCGGCTGGTTGACCCCCCGGTGGCCGAACTTCATCTTATAGGTCTTGCCGCCGAAGGCCAGGGCCAGCAGCTGGTTCCCCAGGCAGATGCCCATGATCGGCATCTCCTCCTTGAGGTCCCTGATCGTCCGGATGGTAGTGGCCTGGATGTCCGGGTGGGCCGGGTCTCCGGGGCCGTTCGACAGGAACAGCCCGTCGATCTCCTCATTGCGCAGGAACGAGGCCGGGGTGTCGTAGGGCACCTGCACCACGCTGAAGCGCTTCTTCAGCTCGTTGACGATGTTGGACTTGACCCCGCAGTCGATGAGGCCGATCTTCTTGGCGCCAGGCTTTTCGTAGCGAATGATCTTTTTGATACTGACGTCCGCCACAAGGTTGGAGTCGGAGGGATAGCGCATCTTCTGCAACCTTTCCACGACCGCCTCCGGCTCCTCGTCGAAGGTGATCGCGCCGCGCAGCACGCCCCTTTCCCGGATGGCGATGATGAGGGCGCGGGTGTCGAGCTCGGAGATCCCGGGCACCTTGTTCCTCTTGAGCAAAGCGTCCAAGGTATCGTTGCCGTACACGGTGGACGGCTCCCGACAAGCCTCCCTCACCACATAGCCGGACACTTGGACCGCAGGAGATTCTGAGAATTTGGAATTAACACCGTAATTTCCGATGATCGGGTGGGACATAATAAGAATCTGGCCTTTGTAGGAAGGGTCGGTCAGGCTCTCCTGATAACCGCACATGCCGGTGTTGAACACGACCTCGCCGTACACCGTCTTCTCAAAACCAAAGCCAGTGCCCTCAGCTATGGTCCCGTTCTCGAGGATGAGGTGGCACTGCTTTACCATCGAGATTTTGCAAAATAGGAGTGTTGTACTTAAGGTTTGGCATAATCGTATGAGTGGAGCGCCATAATAATGTCCTCGCTGAGACATTAATGGTGCGCCATTGTTCACCCAATAGTGGCTGGCCGTCCTGAAACCGACTTTCTAAGAAAGACCACTAGGCCGATGAGGAAAAAGGCCTGTCCTAGGCCGGCGAGGGCGGATCCAATGTTCCAGAATCTGAAGACTTCCATAGGGTCGGTCAGGGCCATCGGCCTGATGTCCGGATTGCCGAGCAGGCTGGCGATAAGGAGTCCGATCAAACACATCACCGCCCCACTCATCATCAGACCAAGGGGGATCTTTCCTATTGGTCGACCGATGCCGCGGGTCCGGAGCACCAGGAACAGACCGATCACTACAAGCGTGAGTCCTAGGGTGCCAATATGCCACTGTATCTACCAGTTCTCCACAACCCATAATGCGACATTTTTCATGACTTCGGACTCATGCCACGGTTTGAACATTCGCTAAATAGTTCCCAGACGGCGAATTTATCTCATATAGTTAGGTCCGACCCCGGCATCGGGACCAACTCCAGCTTGGTCGGTCTGAGCTTTCATTCCACTCTGCTTGAGTATGAATATGGGGTCCTGACCTTCCAGCAGAGGAACATCATTTGCCAGATTACCATAGGGTCTCCGACCGAGACCATCGATATGGGCGACCTGATCAAGGATATCGCGAACCTGCAGAATGAGAAGATACGGAGCTATCTCTCATAGGTGTGGTCATTTTCCTGGGTTGAGGGCGATGGATAGTCCTAAATAATTCCACACCCTGGTATCCTAGCATGCGTGTCCTCCACCAAGACCGACAGGCGGGAGAGATCAAGGTCCAGGTGGAGACTCTCGACGATCTTTGGCACCTGTACAACATCATCGCGGTAGGGGATATCATCATCTCCTCCACCTATCGCCGGGACGAGTCCAAGACCGACAAGCTGCGCGCCGAGCGGGGCGAGAAGAAGCGCATGACATTGGGGGTCCGGGCCGAGAAGGTGGAATTCGCCGAAACGGAGAGTCGGCTCCGGGTCCACGGCGTTATCGTGGAGGGGCAGCAGGACGTCGGTTCTTATCATACCCTCAACCTGGGCGAGAGCGATACGTTGACCATCCGCAAGGCCCACTGGAGCGGCGCGGTCCTGGACCGGGTCAGGAGGTCGGTGGAGGATTCCAAGAAGCCCAAGATCCTGTTCGTCGCCCTGGAGAACGATGAGGCGGTCATCGCCATGGCCCGCCAGTTCGGGATGCAGGAGATCGCCCGCATCTATGCCCCATCCTCCGGCAAGATGTACGAGCAGAAGGAGGACCGCAACTACTTCGAGGATATCATCCAGAAGGTCAAGCAGTCCGCCGAACCGGGCATACCGATAGTCGTCCTCGGTCCCGGCTTCGCCAAGGAGGCGCTCGTCACCATGGGCAAGGAGAAGGAGCCGGAACTGTTCGCCCATGTTTCCATCTATCACACCGGGCAGGCCGGGATGGCCGGGGTCCACGAGCTGATGAAGGAGGGCCTGGGCACCGAGATCGTCCAGGACAGCCGGGCCGCGGTGGAGACCAAGGTGGTGGAGGATGTGCTAACGGAGATAGCCAAGGACGGCGCGGTGGCCTATGGGCCGGCCGAGGTAGAGAAAGCGGTCGCTATGGGCGCGGTGGACACCCTGGTGGTGCTGGACAGCGTGGTCCGGCAGAACAAGGTGGGGCCGCTGATGTCCCGGGTCGAGAACTCCCGTGGCAAGGTGGTCGTGGTCAGCGAGAGATTCGAGGCGGGGATGAAGCTCGAGTCCATAGGCGGTATCGCCGCGCTGCTGCGGTTCCGTCTGCCGCCCTGAGGCGGTTAATGCGATTACCGTAGGATTAGATTCGCATTATGTTCGTACGATTCTCATCCTAATCATTTTTCGACCATGGCCAGCTCATCTTCGTTCTAAATAACAAAAGAATTTAGTATAAAACCTGTGATTAGGTTAGGTTCCGCCCCAAGGCTCTGCGCGATGTAGGGCAAGGCCAAGGACCTGCTAGACATTTGCACTTGTTCCGAGTGGGACATTGGACACGATTCCCTGTTCCCCGGACATACGCTTTCGATAAATAGCCGGTCGTGGTACGAAGCGGTCATCCCGAGTGCATAATGGGTCATACGCATGGGCGCGGGACCGTCGTCAGATAGGAAAGGGATTGAAAGATGAAGGATAAGGAGAAAGTCCTTGCTAAGCTAGCCAAGAGCAAGCTGATCGTCTGTGACACCACCCTGAGGGATGGGGAGCAGGCAGCAGGGATAGTGTTCGCCAACCTGGAAAAGGTGCGCATAGCCAAGCTGTTAGACGAGATCGGTGTCCAGCAGATAGAAGCGGGCATCCCGGCGATGGGCGGCGATGAGAAGGTCGCCATAAAGCGCATCGCTCACCTGGGACTGGATGCATCCATCCTAGGGTGGAACAGGGCCTCGGTAGAGGACATCTCGCACAGCATTGACTGCGACGTCGACTCGGTGGCCATCTCCATGTCCTCCTCGGACATCCACATCGAGCACAAGCTCATGAAGACCCGCCAGTGGGTCCTGGACCGGATCATGGAATCGGTCGAGTTCGCCAAGTCCCACGGCCTGTACATCTCCGTAAACGCGGAGGACGCCTCCCGGGCCGACCCGGAGTTCATGCTCCAGTTCGCCAGGACCGCCAAGGAGGCCGGCGCCGACCGGGTCCGCTACTGCGATACCCTGGGCATCATGACGCCGTCCGCCATGTATGACGCTATCAAGGACATCATCGACAAGGTCAACATCCCCATAGAGATGCACACCCACAACGACTTCGGCATGGCCACGGCCAACGCCGTGGCGGGTGTGCAGGCCGGGGCGACGTTCCTGAGCACCACCGTGATGGGCATCGGGGAGCGCACCGGCAACTCGCCGCTGGAGGAGGTCGTCATGGCCTCCAAGCACCTGCTCAAGATCGACACCGGCATCGAGACCCGCCGATTGCGGGAGGTGGCCGAGTACGTGGCCCGCGCGTCCAGCAGGGAGATCCCCGCCTGGAAGCCCATAGTGGGTCAGAACTGCTTCGCCCACGAGGCCGGGATCCACACCGACGGCGTCATGAAGTTCCTCTCCAACTACGAGCCCTATTCTCCCGAGGAGGTGGGCATGTCCCGCAAGATCATCGTCGGGAAGCACTCCGGACGGAGCACCATCAAGCAGATATTGCAGGCCAAGGGGATCGAGCTCGATGAGACGTCGGCCGGCGCCATCCTGGAGATCGTCCGGGCCACCTCGGTGTCGCTCAAGCGATCGCTTTCCGAGAACGAGCTAGTGTATATATACCAGGATTACAAGGACGGGGAGAGCCCCGCTCCTCTTCAAGCAAGGTGAACTAAGATGGGAACGATATCCGAGAAGATTCTATCAGCGCACGCTGGCAAAGAAGTATCCGCCGGCGACATTTGCATCGTACCAGTCGACTTCATGATGTCCCAGGATGGGACCACCGGGTTGACGATCAAGGCCTTCAAGCAGATGCAGGCCCAGGTCATCGCCAATCCCAAGAAGTACGCCATCGTCATCGACCACAACTCGCCGTCCCCCATGGAATCGGTGTCCAACATCCACAAGGAGATGCGGGAGTTCGCCGACAAGCAGGGCTCGCTGATCTACGACGTCGGCGAGGGCGTCTGCCACCAGCTGCTGCCGGAGCGCGGTCACGTGCTCCCCGGCAACGTGGTGATCGGCGGCGATTCGCACACCTGCACCTACGGGGCGTTGAACGTCTTCGCCACCGGTGTCGGCTCGACCGACCTGGCGGCCGCCCTGGTGACCGGCCAGACCTGGTTCCGGGTGCCCCACACCATCAAGTTCGTCTATGACGGATCGCTGCAGTCCGGTACCTATTCCAAGGATGTCATCCTGCACATGTGCAAGACCCTGACCTCCCGAGGGGCCACCTATAAGGCCCTGGAGATCTACGGCTCGGTCATCGATAATCTCTCGGTGGACGCCCGGATGACGATCTCCAACATGGTCGTCGAGGTCGGCGCCAAGGTCGGCCTGATGCCCTGCGACGGCAAGGTCCGTGAGTACGTCCGGCAGAGGACCAACGCGCCGTTCAAGGGCGTGGAGGCCTCGGGGTCCGCGATCTACGAACGGGTGATCCGTGAGGACCTCACCGACCTGCCGCCCCAGATCGCCAAGCCCCACGAGGTCGACAATGTCGTCGACGTCGACAAGGTGGCCGGCACCGAGCTGGACCAGGTGTTCATCGGCACCTGCACCAACGGGCGGCTGGAAGACCTGCAGATCGCCGCGAACATCCTCGCCCATAAGAGCGTCGCCCGGGGCCTGCGCCTCAA